>CAKZMU010000069.1 GCA_937129145.1 uncultured Lacinutrix sp.
AATATGTATTACTCATATTATTACCCTTATTTTTACTACAATGCAAAAAAACAAATACTAATAAAACAGAAATGACTTTGGAAAATACATTATACACTTATAAGGTTGAGAAATCTACGCAACTATTTGATATTAATGCAGACTGGGAAAAGGATATTTGGAAAAATACAAAAGCCATCGGTTTAAAAAACTTTATGGGAGATAAGCCCTCTCACTTTCCAGAAACCAAGGTAAAGTTACGTTATGATGAAGATAATATATTTGTTATTTTTAGTGTTGATGATAACTACATAAAAGCTATAGCGACTGAAACACATGGAAATGTTTGGCAAGACAGCTGTGTTGAGTTCTTTTTTACACCTGGAACAAATACAGATATGGGTTATTTTAATTTAGAAGCAAATTGCAAAGGTGTTTTTCTACTCGGATATCATCTTAACAATAGAGAAACAAATGGAAAAGTATCTCTTGAAGACTGTGAGAAAATTACAATCTCGCATTCGCTTAAGAAAAATGTAGAACAAGAATCTACGGAACCAGAAAATTGGACTATTGAATATAAAATACCTTTCTCAATCTTATCAAATTATATGAAAGTAGATCAACCAGAACCGGGTGTTAGTTGGCGAGCAAACTTTTATAAATGTGCTGATAAAACTTCACATCCGCATTGGCTTACATGGGCACCTATTGATTATCCAAGACCTAACTTTCATTTACCTGAATTTTTTGGAGAACTAAATTTTGAATGAAATTAAAAACCTCAACATATTAGTAATTTAATAGTTGAGGTTTTAATATGTACTCAAGGTGGGAATCGAACCCACACTTCCGAAGAAACTGGATTTTGAATCCAGCGCGTCTACCAATTCCGCCACTTGAGCAAAACGGATTGCAAAAATAAAAAATAATTTAACTCCTAACTATTAAAATAGTCGCTTTTATCCTTTTGGAATTCAAATAAATCCCTAAATTTGCACCTCATTAAAAATAAGTAGACTTTTTTGACTCATTAACAAACAGTTAGTCATGACAAAAATAAAAACACGAGCCAAAATATTTGCCTGTACGCAAAGCACTGAGTTAGCAAAGAATATTGCTAAAGCTTATGGTGAAGATTTGGGTAACGTTATTACATCTACTTATAGCGATGGTGAGTTTCAACCTTCGTTTGAAGAATCGGTAAGAGGAACAAGAATTTTCATAATTGGTTCTACAAATCCCGGCCCACAAAATTTAATGGAAATGTTGTTAATGCTAGATGCAGCCAAACGTGCTTCAGCTAGACATATAACAGCTGTGATGCCATATTTTGGTTGGGCGAGACAAGATAGAAAAGATAAACCAAGAGTACCAATTGCTGCAAAGTTGGTAGCAAAAATGTTGGAAACAGCAGGCGCAACAAGAATTATAACCATGGACTTGCACGCCGATCAAATTCAAGGATTTTTTGAAAAACCTGTAGACCACCTATTTGCATCAACCATATTTTTACCATACCTAAAGAGTTTAGGGTTAGATAATCTAACCATAGCGTCACCAGATATGGGAGGCTCTAAAAGAGCTTATGCATATTCCAAAGCATTGGAAAGTGATGTAGTAATATGTTATAAGCAACGAGCTAAAGCCAATGTTATTTCGCATATGGAACTTATTGGTAATGTTGAAGGAAAAAATGTAGTACTTGCTGATGATATGGTTGATACAGCAGGAACGCTTACAAAAGCAGCCGATTTGATGATGGAAAGAGGTGCATTAAGCGTAAGAGCCATTTGCACACATCCAATATTGTCTGGAAATGCTTACGAGCGTTTAGAAAACTCTAAATTAGAAGAGTTAATCGTAACCGATTCTATTCCGTTATCACAAGAAAGCAGTAAAATAAGAGTATTAAGTTGTGCCGATTTATTTGCCGATGTTATGCACAAAGTGCACCATAACAAATCAATTAGCTCAAAATTTATAATGTAAACAATTAATTTTATACAATTTCAAAATGAAATCAATTACAATCAATGGATCGAAAAGAGAAAGCGTAGGCAAAAAATCAACAAAAGCCTTACGTAATGCTGGAGAGGTTCCTTGCGTATTATACGGAGGAGACAAGTCAGTACATTTCTCAGCACCTGAATTGGCATTCTCTAAACTAGTATACACGCCTAATGCGCATACAGTTGTGATTGCCCTAGAAAATGGAGACACTATGGATGCTGTGCTTCAAGACATACAATTTCACCCAGTTACAGACAGAATTTTACATGTTGACTTCTATCAATTATTCCAAGATAAGGAAATAGCTATGGATATTCCTGTGCGTTTAGTTGGTAACTCAAAAGGTGTTAAAAATGGTGGTGTATTAAGAAAAAACAATAGAAAACTTCGTGTAAAAGCATTACCAACGAACTTACCAGATTTTATCGAAATAGATATTACCCCGATGAAAATTGGTAGTAAATTCTATGTTGGTGATTTAGACCAAGAAAAATACAGATTCTTACATTCAGACAATACAGTAGTTTGTCAAATTAAGACAGCTAGAACTGCTATTGTTGAAGAAGAAGATGAAGAAGAACTGGAAGAAGGAGCAGAAGGTGCAACTCCAGGAGAAGCGGCAGCTCCAGCTGCAGAAGCAACTCAAGAATAAGAGTTTTCTTTTTAATAAAATTAAAAGCATTCTGTTAATTCAGGATGCTTTTTTATTTTTACACGACATACTCAAATTTATATGTGTGATTTTTTTAATTGGATTTTTAGAAAAAAGAAACAATCTTTTAGAGAAGATGAAGAAATAATGAAGAAGTTTTTAGTAGTTGGTCTAGGGAATATTGGCGAAAAATATCATAACACAAGACATAATATTGGGTTTAAAATTCTCGATTTTTTTGCATTAAAAGAAGCCATAACTTTTGAAACGGTAAAACTAGCCGATAAAGCAAATTATAAGCTAAAAGGAAGAACGTTTATTTTTATAAAACCAAATACTTATATGAATTTAAGCGGAAAAGCAGTTAAGTATTGGTTGGAAAAAGAAAAAATCCCTTTGGAAAATTTATTGATAATAACCGACGACTTAAACCTCCCTTTCGGTGCATTAAGATTAAAAACCAAAGGAAGTGATGGAGGGCATAATGGACTTAAAGATATTCAAGAAAAATTAAACACTAACAAATACAATAGATTTAGGTTTGGTATTAGTGATGACTTTGGTAAAGGCCGTCAAATTGACTATGTTTTAGGTGAATGGACAGCCAGTGAAAATGACAAACTAGACGAAAGATTAAACAAAAGTATTGAAATAATTAAATCTTTTGGGTTGTCAGGAATGAATAATACGATGAACGGTTTTAATGGTAAATAAAAAAAACAGTAACTTTACGACTGCTTTAAATAGTTTAACCTAAAGATTATGGATTTCAAGAAAACTACACGTAACATTTTGTTTTTGAGTTTCTTATTGTCGTGTATAACAACAATTGCTCAAGAAAAACAACCTGAGCATTGTGCTACAGATGAGTATAATAAAATGCTATTAAAAGACTACCCAAACATGATGGGAAGTAAAGCATTTGAAAAAGAACTTAGTAAACAAATTCAATTAAATAAGTTAGAAAGAGGTGGTGTAAATGGTGCTTCAAACAGAAGAGTGGTTTATACAATTCCTGTGGTTGTGCATGTAATTCACAATGGTGAAGCTATTGGTGTAGGAGCAAATATATCTGATGCTCAAGTGCTATCTCAAATACAAGTATTAAATGAGGACTTTAGAAGGATGATGGGTACCAGAGGTCACAACCTTAATTTAGCTGGAGCCGATGTTGAAGTTGAATTTTGTTTAGCACAACAAACACCAGATGGCTGTGTAACTAACGGTATTAATAGGGTAGATATGTCTGGGGTTAGTACTTCGTGGTCAGGACCAGGGGGCAATACCGATACAGTTTTAAAACCTGCAACAATATGGGATGCCTCTAAATATCTAAACATATGGTCTCTTAATTTTGCAAATAGTACCACGCTTGGATTTGCACAATTTCCTGGAGGCCCAGCCAGCTCTGATGGTGTAGTTATTGGATACCAGTATTTTGGTTCAGATGATGACCCTAATGTAACCATTCCAGGAGATTTTAATTTAGGAAGAACTGGAACACACGAAGTTGGACACTACTTTGGTTTATATCATACCTTCCAAGGAGGATGTGCTGAAGTAGGAGGGGGAGACTTATGTGCTGATACTCCAGCTGTAGCGAGTCCTAACTCAAATAATGGTACTTGTAATGTAGGAAGCGATTCCTGCCCTGCTGGATTACCTGACATGGTTGAAAATTATATGGATTATAGCCAAGATTCCTGTATGAATGTATTTACCAACGACCAAAAAGCTAGAGTTGTAGCTACTTTAACAAGTGCCGCTAATAGGCCAACAACATTAACATCTAATGTGTGTACACCATTGGCCTCTGTTAATGATGATGGTAGTGCCCAAATAGAAGGAATTGCAATACAAGATTGCGGTTATGGAGCAACTGCCTCAGTAAGAATTACCAATTGGGGAACCAACGCATTAACTTCTGCGACCATTACTTATGATGAAAATGGAGGAGCTCCTTCAAGCTATAGTTGGTCAGGGTCTTTAAATTATGGAGAGTTTGAAGTGTTTAATTTACCTATGTTAGTTTCAACTCCTGGAAGTCACACTTACAATGTTTCAGTATCCAGTCCAAACGGAAATTCAGACTTGAGGAGCTGTAATGATGATACAAATGCATCATTTAGTGTAGATCCATCTTATGCATCAACAACTCAAATACATTTAACTTTAAACACCGATGGTTTTGGAGGAGAAACAACATGGACCTTTAAAAATGGTGCAGGAACTCCATTATATAGTGGTGGGCCACATCTAGATAATGTAACAATAAATGAGTCTTTTGATGTTGACCCTGATGAATGTTATACGTTTACAATTCTGGATTCTGCAGGTGATGGAATATGTTGTGGAATTTTTGGGAATGGCTCCTATGAATTAAAAGCAGATGGTAATATTTTAATTGCTTCTGGCGGTGATTTTGACAGCTCTGAAGTAACTAGAATTTCTACGATAACTCTTAAAAAGGATGGATATTTTGCTGATAATGGTGTTAGTATTTATCCAAACCCTACTAAAGATGTCATTAATATTAAGTTGGCTAATGGAAATGATTTACCTGACGATTACAAGATATATAATTTACTAGGTCAATTAGTAAATGAAAAGCAAATTAACCATAGCTCACAACTAAAAATAGATGCCTCTAGTTTAAGCAATGGTATGTATTTTATTAAGGTTATAAAAGAAAACGCTTCAATCTCGTTACCGTTTATTAAAAAATAAAGTGTTTTTACTAACATAAAATCCTAATTTTGTAAAAAAGAATTAGTTGAAAATTAAAACCACTTTAGAGGCCTATCCTAAAACGGATTCAGTAGTTACTATTGGCACGTTTGATGGTGTACATATTGGGCATCAAAAAATTATTAAACGACTTGTTACAATAGCTCAAGAAGAAGGGCTGCAAGCAGTTGTGCTTAGCTTTTTTCCTCATCCAAGAATGGTGCTGCAAAAAGACACTAATATTAAGTTAATTAATACTATTGATGAAAAATCACAACTACTTGAAAACTTTGGTATTGACCACTTGGTTATTAAAAAATTCACAAAAGATTTCTCTCGATTGGGAGCTTTGGAATTTGTAAGGGATATTCTGGTAAACAAACTTCAAGTAAAGCATATTATTGTTGGCTATGACCATAGGTTTGGTCGAAATCGAAATGCCAATATAGATGATTTAAGAGAGTATGGAGATGTATATGGTTTTAAAATCACTGAAATTACCGCACAAGAAATAGACGAAGTTGCTGTTAGCTCTACCAAAATTAGAAAAGCATTAAACGAAAGCGACATAGAAACAGCAAACGCTTTTTTAGGCTATAATTTTATGCTCACAGGGACTGTCGTTAAAGGCAAAAACCTAGGTAAAAAAATAGGTTTCCCAACAGCAAATATCAATATCGAGGAATCTTACAAACTCATACCAAAAAATGGCTCGTATATAGTAAGATCAATCATAGATAATAAAACTATTTATGGCATGATGAATATTGGTACCAACCCTACCGTAAATGGTGAAGGCCAAACTATAGAAGTTCATTTCTTCAACTTTAAAGAAGATATTTACGGAAAAAAGATTCAAATAGAACTCATAAAACGATTAAGAGACGAGCAAAAATTTGAGACTATTGATGCTTTAAAAGCACAATTATATAACGACAAACAAACTAGCCTAAACTTTTTAGAGCAATTCAATGCTTAACAAACTACTATTTAAACCAATAGACAACAGTGCACTAATTGCGTTTAGGGTATTATTTGGTTTACTTGTAGCTATAGAATCTTTTGGAGCCATATTTTCAGGCTGGGTTCATCTTGCTTTTATAGAGCCTAAATACGTATTTTCCTTTATAGGTTTTGAATGGTTACAACCGCTTCCAGATTACTGGATGTATGTTTACTACGCAGTTATGGGAATATGTGGTTTGTTAATAATGGTGGGTTATAAATATAGGTTGAGTATTATTTCGTTTGCCATTTTATGGTCAGGTACTTACTTCATGCAAAAATCGTCTTATAACAATCACTACTATTTATTAATTCTTATTAGTTTGTTTATGGCAGTAGTGCCTGCAAACGCTAATTTTTCACTAGACTCCAAAAACAGACCAAGCATAAAAAGTAGTATAATGCCACAATGGTGTACGGTAATTTTTATTGTGCAAATGTTTATTGTGTACACTTATGCGTCGATAGCAAAATTGTATCCAGACTGGTTAGATACGACTGCTGTTGAACTTCTTCTTAAATCAAAAAGGGATTACTATATCATTGGAGATGTGCTGCAACAAAAATGGCTACATTATATAATTGCTTATTTCGGAATAGCTTTTGACCTACTTATTGTGCCACTATTACTCTGGAAACGAACTAGAAAGTATGCGTTTTTAATAGCGATAGTATTTCATTTGTTTAATTCTATTGTGTTTCAAATTGGGATTTTTCCATATATGTCTTTGGCTTTATGTGTTTTCTTTTTTGACCCCAAAATGGTAAGAAAAAAAATTTTCAAAACTCAAAAAGTTATCGAAAAAAGTAAGGATTCAACAGTTAGGAACAAAAGTATTATTATGATGTTACTAATTGGATATTTTGTGATTCAGTTGATATTGCCACTTCGTCATTGGGCCATTAAAGATGATGTGCTTTGGACCGAAGAAGGACACAGACTATCATGGAGAATGATGTTAAGAGCAAGACAAGGCATCATTTCATTTAAAGCAATAGATAAGGCAAATAATCAAACTATTCCAATTCAATTAGATACTTATTTAACCTATAAACAGAAAAGGAGTTTTGCATCAAAACCAGATATGATTTGGCAATTTGCCCAGTTTATTAAAAAAACATATAAAGAAGAGGTAAATAGAGATGTGATGGTGTTTGTAGATTGTCAGGTTAAAATCAACGGAAAGTCCTATAAACCTTTAATCGACCCTAAAGTAGATTTGGCTTCGGTTAAATGGAATGCTTTTAAACATTCACCATGGATTTTACCATCAAAACAAGACTGATTTTCTTTGTAATTCCTTAAATTTGTCGCTTCATTCATCAAAACTATTTAAAGTGACGATGAACCTAAATTTTTAGTCAATGTTACAAGTTCCCTTTATTAGAGAAAACCAAGATTTGGTAATAGCACGTTTAGCAAAACGAAATATTGATGCTACCAAAATGATTTCAGAAGCTATTGAGCTTGATGAAGAACGAAGAAAAACCCAAACCGAATTGGATAATACGTTGGCTGAGTCTAATGCGCTTTCTAAAGAAATAGGAATGCTTTATAAATCGGGAAAGGCAGACCAAGCCAATGCCATTAAAGATAGAACTGCTCAATTAAAAGAGGATAGCAAAGCGTTAACCGAAAAATTAAATAATACATCTGAGAAACTAGAAGAATTACTTTTTAAAATTCCAAATGTACCTCATGAGTCTGTTCCAGCTGGAAATACTGATGAAGATAACGAAGAAGTTTTCAGGGAAGGAGATATTCCAGTATTACACGAAAATGCCCTACCTCATTGGGAATTAGCAAAGAAATATGACATTATTGATTTTGAACTAGGTAATAAAATCACAGGTGCAGGTTTTCCTGTTTATAAAGGAAAAGGAGCAAAACTACAACGAGCACTTATAGGGTATTTTTTAGATAAAAATACAGCTGCAGGTTACCAAGAAGTACAAGTGCCACATTTGGTAAATGAAGCATCAGGCTTTGGGACAGGACAATTACCTGATAAAGAAGGGCAAATGTACCATGTAACCGAAGATAATTTATATTTAATCCCTACGGCAGAAGTTCCAGCAACAAATATTTTTAGGGACGAGCTTTTAAAAGAAGATGAGTTGCCAAAAGCCTTAACAGGCTACACACCATGTTTTCGTCGTGAGGCTGGAAGTTATGGAGCGCACGTTCGTGGGTTGAATAGATTACACCAATTTGATAAAGTTGAAATTTTACGTGTAGAGCATCCAACACGTTCTTACCAAGCACTTGATGACATGGTTGCACATGTAAAATCAATATTAAAAGAATTAAAACTACCGTATCGTATTTTAAGATTATGTGGTGGCGATTTAGGATTTACATCGGCATTGACCTACGATTTTGAAGTATTTTCTACAGCGCAAGATAGATGGCTGGAAATTTCATCGGTATCAAACTTTGAAACATTTCAAGCAAATCGATTAAAATTGCGTTTTAAAAACAGCAATGGTAAAAGTGAATTGGCGCATACCTTAAACGGAAGTTCTTTAGCATTACCTCGCGTGTTAGCAGGAATTTTAGAGAATTGTCAAACTGAAAAAGGCATAAAAATCCCAGATGCTTTAGTACCATACACTGGTTTTGATTACATTAACTAGGGTTTTTTGATTGAGATTAAAGTGTTAAATTTTAACATTTCAATCGTTAAAATGCATAAAAAACACGTTGTTTGACGATTTTTTCGTCATTTTCCTTTGATTTTTGAAAAAAATTGTAGAAGTTAGCATAACCAAATCTAATTAACCTACAGTTATGAAAAATTTTAAACGAATATTTCTATTAGTAACCCTTGTGGTACTGGTAGTTCAAGTAATATTTAATTAACAAAGGGCTCAAATCGAAATAATTCCCTTAAGAAATTTAAAAAGACCACAACAGGATAATTGAATCATTTTGTGAAAATATGATTAATAGCACATTTATTTTGGATGGTTATGCCTGAACTTCGGTTCAGGCATTTTTTTATTAAAATATTCACATTATCAAAACACACATTTACTATATTTACAAAGCCATGAAGTTTGTAATCTACATTTGTTGCTTTATTTTTTCAGTTACTGCATTTTCGCAGAATGACGAGTCGTTGGCTAAAAGCTATTTTGACCGTGGTGAATTTGAAAAAGCATTAATCTCTTACCAAAACCTATATCAAGAAAAGAAGAATAACTTAAATTATTTTTTCAGGATTATTGAAATACATCAGCAATTAGAACAATACGATTTGGCCGAATTATTATTGAAGGAAAAAATAAATGGACAAAGAGATGGACAATTTATAGTGGAATTGGGTTATAACTTTCAATTAAAAGGTAATCAAGAAGAAGCCGAAAAGCACTATAATGAAGCCATAAATAAAATTGAAGAAGACCCTCTTTTTGCTTATTTCATAGCACGTCGTTTTGAAATTCATGCACTTATAGATAAAGCAGCCATTGTTTACGAAAGAGCTATGGAATTACGCCCAGAATCTAATTTTTACAGGCAATTAGCACGTATTTATGGTGAACAAGGAAAAGTTGATAAAATGTTTAATAGTTATGTCAACTATATTGAAGTAAACCCAACGTTCGTACACCAAGCAAAACGATTGTTTAGCGAATACATTACCGAAAATGGTGACGACGAAAATAATAGTCATTTAAGAAAAGCCCTGTTGCGCAAAGCACAGCAAACCCCAGATATTATTTGGAACCAATTATTAAGCTGGATGTTTATTCAACAAAGAGATTATGGTAAAGCATTTGCACAAGAACGAGCCATTTTTAAAAGAGCACCAGAATCTTTAAGAGGCATTTTAGATTTAGCAAGAATCACGATAGAACAGGAAGAGGTAGAAACAGCAAAAACTATTTTAAATTATGTCATCGAGAATGTCATGGAACCAACCATTGTGCTTGACGCTCATAAAGATGCGTTGGAAATAGAGGCAAAACACACACCAAAAGATAATTACGCCTCAATTGATGAAAAATATAAAAGCCTATTGGAGTTTTACGGAAGAAACGTTCAAACCATTAATTTACAACTGTCTTATGGTAGGTTTATGGCTTTTTATAACGACAAACCCAAAGAAGCTATTTCCTTTTTAAAAGAAACACTAAACACTAGAACATCTAGAGTGCAAGAAGCAAGAGTTAAGCTGTTGTTGGGAGATGTTTTGACTCTTCAAGAAAAATTCAATGAAGCACTTATTTATTACTCGCAAATTCAAGCGAGTTTAAAAAATAGTATTATTTCTCAAGAAGCAAGATTTAGGGTAGCTAAGGCAAGTTATTACAAAGGTGATTTTAAATGGGCCGAATCTCAGCTGAAAATTCTAAAATCTTCTACGTCACAATTAATTGCAAACGATGCTTTAGATTTGAAATTATTGATTTCAGATAATAAATACGACGACTCCACACAAACAGCTTTAAAATTGTATGCAAAAGCAGATTTATTGGCGTTTCAAAATAAAACTAACGAAGCTATAACCAAGTTGGATGTGATTATTGCCAACCATAAAACGGAGTCCATTATGGACCAAGCTTTGTATAAACAAGCTAGATTGTTTGAAGAACTAAAAGATTACCCAAGAGCCGAAGCTAATTATCTAGCAATTATCGAAAACTACCGTGAAGATATTTTGGCAGACGATGCGTACTACAGGTTAGCCGAATTATACAGCAACCAATTGGCACAACCCGAAAAAGCCAAAGAATTTTACGAAAAAGTAATTTTCGATTATGCCGATAGTATCTTTTTTGTGGATGCTCGTAAAAAATATAGGGCTTTGCGTGGTGATGTTATAAACTAATTGTCAGCCAACATTAGAATATAATTCAATGCATGAAAACTTTATTTATATTGAAAATGTCAAAGAAAGTGATTTGCTTAAAGCTCTTCAAGATTTAGCTAACCTCTATTCCGATACAGGTTATACTGACGAAATAGAGATATATCGAAAAAAAGACAAATATGATTCATTTTCAATAATATTTCCTAAACTGCCTGATTTTGACAGATTTTCATATTTTGTTAACTATCTATACCTGCCTTTTGATTTAGATAAATTTGAACCAAGAGTGAAAGGATATTATAAAGTAAAAAACATAACAGATAATCTTGAATTCAAAACTGGAGATTGGGTTATTTTGTTTATGACAAAAAATGATACTGATTTAGATGAAGTGAGTTTGGTGAATGAAAAAGATGAAAATTACAATTTTGATTTCGGCGGTCGAGTAAAAAAAAATGAATAGAAAATTGGAAATGTACCGCTTTATAAATTTAGATTTAAATAATTATTTTTTTGTCAAAGTCATAAGACCAAATGAAATGAAGAAGTCATTAAAATTAGAAAGTAAGCCTTGGTGGAAAATATGGTAAAAATATCATGTCAATAACAAAAACTAATCGCCTAATAATTTCCAAAGTTACTCTCAAAGACGCACCTTTTTTTCTTGAGTTAATGAATACACCACATTGGATTAAGTACATTGGCGATAGGAATGTGAAAACAGTAAAAGAAGCAGAAACATATCTTAAAAATGGCATCCTAAAAAGCTATAAGGAAAGAGGATATGGTTTTTATAAAGTGGCATTAAAATCAAACCCAAATGCAGCTATTGGCATTTGTGGTTTAATAAAACGCGATGAATTTGATATTCCAGATATTGGCTTCGCTTTTTTACCACAGTTTGAAGGTGAAGGCTATGGTTATGAATCTTCGGTTACTATTTTGGAACAAGCAAGAAATGAGTTCGATGTAATTAAAGTTGGAGCAATTACTCTAGAATTAAATGTAAACTCCATCAAACTGTTAGAAAAACTAGGCTTTTCTTTCGAAAAAACAATAAAACCCTTTGATGATGACCAAGAACTTCTGTTCTTTGCAAAAGATTTAGTGTAAATCAAACTCAAAAACATAGTTAATGACCTTTTGGAATTTTGTTTTTGGGTTTTGGAATTTAAATAAGCAGTATGATTATTTACAACGTAACCACAAACATAGACGAAAGCATCCATCAAGAATGGTTAATTTGGATTAAAGAGCATATTCCTCAAGTATTAGCAACAGGAAAATTTACCGATGCAAAACTCACTAAAGTTTTGGTTGAAGAAGATATGGGAGGGGCAACCTATTCAGTGCAATATAGAGCCAAATCACGTGAAGCATTAGATGCTTATTACAAAGAAGATGCCGACAGACTTAGAAAAGATGGCCTTTCAAAATTTGCAGATAAAATGCTTTCCTTTAGAACCGAATTAGAAATTGTCGATGAATACTCAGTAAGTTTCACCTAACACCTAACACCTAACGCCTTGTCAGTAAGAGCTAAAAAACATCTTGGTCAACATTTTTTGCGAGACGAAAACATCGCAAAAAAAATAGCTGATACCTTAGCTTTAAAAGGATATTCTAAGGTGCTAGAAATAGGCCCAGGAATGGGAGTGCTTACTAAATATTTGCTCGAGAAAGACGTGACAACCTACGTCATTGAAATAGATTCAGAATCTGTGGAATACCTTCAAGCAAACTACTTGAACTTAGCACCAAGAATTATAGAAGAAAACTTCTTGAAGTATGATTTAAATGACGTTTTTAACGAATCGCAATTTGCAATCATTGGTAACTTCCCTTATAACATATCAACTCAAATAGTTTTTAAAACCTTGGAAATGCGACATCAAATCCCTGAATTTTCAGGTATGTTTCAAAAAGAAGTCGCACAACGCATTTGCGAAAAAGAAGGCAGTAAAGCGTATGGAATACTTTCGGTATTAACACAGGCTTTTTATAAGGCTGAGTATTTGTTTACAGTACCACCTTCGGTATTTAATCCGCCGCCAAAAGTAGATTCAGGTGTATTACGTTTAACCAGAAAAGAAAATTTTAATTTGCCTTGTGATGAAAAACTATTCTTTAGGGTTGTAAAAACTGCATTTCAACAACGCCGAAAAACATTACGTAACAGCTTAAAAACCTTCAATCTTTCCGATAATTTAAAAGCAAATGTTATATTTGGCAAACGTCCAGAACAATTAAGCGTTGAGTCTTTTATTGAACTCACACAATTAATTGAAAAGGACGAACAATAAACGTCACTTCGAGTGTCCTGAGCTTGTCGTAGGATGTATCGAGAAGTAGTGTAAGTGTCATGTCAGAAGAAAAAGAAAACATACAATTTCAACTCACTGATGAACTCATTGAACAGGTTGAACAACTTATCGCTGAAAATCACGATAAGGAATTACAACTATTATTAGATGAATTTCATTACGCTGATATTGCCGAAATTCTAGATGAACTTGATTTAGAAGAGGCGACGTATGTCATTAAGTTACTCGATTCTGAGACGACTTCGGATATTTTGATGGAACTCGATGAAGACATCAGAGAGAAAGTCCTTGAAAATTTATCTGCCAAAGAAATTGCCGAAGAGGTAGAAGAACTTGATACCGATGATGCTGCCGATATGATTATGGAACTTCCTGAAGAACGTCAGGAAGAAGTTATTTCAAACATAGAAGATGAAGAACATAAGGCCGAAATTGAAGAACTTTTGGCTTATGATGAAGATACAGCTGGTGGACTCATGGCAAAAGAGCTTGTTAAGGTTTACGAAACTTGGACTGTTGCTGGATGTATGCGTAGAATTCGTGGTCAAGCCAAAGATGTAACCAGAGTGCACTCTATTTATGTAGTTGATAAACAAGAAAAACTTATTGGTCGCTTATCCTTAAAAGATTTAATTGTCGCTAAAAGTGAGACCAAAATTGCTGATATTGCTAAGGACAATGTAGATTATGTTAATGTAAATGACGATGCAGAGGATGTTGCAAAAGTGATGTCAAAATACGATTTGGAAGCCATTCCAGTAGTTGATGATAATCAAGCATTAGTAGGAAGAATTACCATTGATGATATTGTTGATGTTTTAAAAGAAGAAGCCGATAAAGATTACCAATTGGCAGCAGGTATTACAGGAGATGTTGATGCTGAAGACAGCATTTTTGAGCTTACTAGGGCGCGTTTACCGTGGCTATTTTTAGGACTAGTAGGAGGAATAGGGGCCTTTTTAATTATGGAAGGTTTTCAAGAATCGTTCAAACAATATGCGGTTTTATTCTTTTTTACACCACTAATTGCTGCAATGGCAGGAAATGTTGGTGTACAATCAAGTGCGATTATTGTGCAAGGTTTAGCAAACGATGATGTAAAAGGAAGTGTAAATAGTAGATTGATAAAAGAAATGCTTTTAGCAGCACTTAATGGAGTGATACTAGCTTTATTTTTATTTCTATTTGTGTGGTTAACAAAAGACCAAACAACTGCGCTTGCCATTTCAGTATCTTTAGTGGTAGTTATTATTGTAGCAGGTTTGATTGGGACGTTTGTGCCATTGTTTTTAGACAAAAGAGGCATTGATCCAGCAATTGCCACGGGGCCTTTTATTACGACTAGTAATGATATTTTTGGAATCCTAATTTATTTCTGGATTGCAAAGTTGATTCTTAATATTTAGATTTTGTCATTCCTGCGGAGGCAGGAATCCATTTTGAAACTTGAACTATGATCAAATTCTTTAGAAAAATTCGTCAAAATCTACTTTCTGAAGGCAAAACAGGAAAATACCTCAAATACGCTTTAGGAGAAATAATCCTAGTAATGATTGGTATTTTATTGGCACTTCAAGTCAATAATTTGAACGAACTCAGAAAAAGTAAACAAGCAAAAAGTACTTATATAGACCGTTTAATAAACGATTTGAAAGCTGACACTACTGCATTTTCATTTCATATTAAAAATGTTCAAAGTAAGGCAAATGATGGTAAATACATCATGTCTGTTATTAATGAAAATAAAACGATAGTCAATAACAAGGTATTTGTTTTGAGGCTACAGAATATTGGAAGAGTTAATGTTCCGAGGAAAGCAAATAACACATTTTTAGATTTACAAAGTTCTGGTAATTTAAAATTGTTTAATAACGACTCTATAGTTAATACCATTAGAAGTTATTATATAACTGAAGTCGAATTTTGGTTTGCAAGATATGTTGAACGAACCACTGAAGGTTATTTACCTATTGTTACCGATGTTCTTCCGTTTAGAATAGGTGAGGAAATAATTAATAGTGAAATAAAACAGGATCCAACCTTAAAGCCTTTATTAAAATATGAAAACTATGATGTTTCGGTTTTAGATGGAGATGTAGAATTAATTATTGAAAAAATTAATAACCAAAGTAACTTTGATTTTCATTTAAAAAATGGCACTAGAGCTCACTTGTTACAATTGCGCATTTTGCGTGAAAGTTATAATCAAGCTAATGAGTTAATTAAACTGTTGAAAGATTATAAAAAATGAAACCAATAAACATTTCAGAGAAATTCACCAAATTCTCAAAAAACTGGCACCCTCATCAAATTGCTGTAGTAGATGATATGCAAGTAATTTTAGCAAAGCTAAAAGGCGAATTTGTTTGGCACAGTCATGATGATGAAGACGAACTATTTCAAGTTGTAAAAGGCACATTGTATATGCAATTTAGAGACAGAACTGAAGTGGTAAACGAGGGCGAAATTATAGTCGTTCCAAAAGGTGTAGAACATAACCCTTGTACTAAAAATGATGAAGAAGTTCATGTGTTGCTGTTTGAAAAATTAAATACTGCTCACACAGGAAAAGTTGAGCATGAAAAAACACAAACACATTATCCAAAGATTTGATTAAATTCTTCAGACATATCAGAAAATCATTGCTTATGGAAAATAAAACAGGCAAATACTTTAAATATGCCATTGGCGAAATCATTCTTGTAGTTATTGGGATTTTGATTGCGCTTCAAATTAATAATTGGAATGAAAACCAAAAGCTAAAATCAAAAACACAAGAGTATTACACACAATTATTAGAAGATTTAAATAAAGATGACATTTTTGCAGATCAAATCATCAATAAGTTTAAAAATTATTTGGAAGAGCTTACTAACTATGAAAACTCTTATTATAAAGAAGAAACACTTACGCCATTAGAAGCTTACGAAAAAATTTCTAAACTTCCCGTACTATCAACTTCATTTACATTTAACTCTAGCACTATTGAAACCCTTCAAAATAGTGGTGATATTAGTTTAATTCCGTCTGAGATAAGAAATCGATTAATTGATTTAAAACGGCAACAAGAATTAACTATGAAAAAAGCGAACTACACAGACGAAGGTAAGAATGGTGTAATACAACGATTAAATCCGTTGCTAGGCTCGACTACCTTGCCTAAGAGATTGGCTCATCAACCCAAAATGAAAGACTATTTGAATATTGAAAAAAATTTAAGAGAATTGATTTTGGTCTATGAAGGAGTACATCGTTGGAAAAGTATTTCTGAAGAAATCTCCATTACAAGATTTGAAGAGATGAAAAAAGAAATTGATACCATTAAGACGTTAATTGATAATGAATTAAAAAAATAAGCCTTTGTCATGCTGAATCTATTTAGCATCTGAATAAAACTATAACTATAAAAAATTCTGAAACAAGTTCAGAATAATAATAATGAAAAAAATACTACACCTAGATAAAAACCACGAATCACTCATAAATCAACTCAATGATTTAGGCTTTACCAATCATGAAGATTACATATCTTCAAAGTTAGCCATTGAAGCCAAAATATCAGATTATGATGGCCTTATAATTAGAAGTCGCTTTACTATAGACAAACAATTTTTAAACGCTGCAACTAATCTGAAATTTATTGGTCGTGTTGGTGCAGGATTAGAAAATATAGATTGCGATTATGCAGAATCTAAAGGCATTGAATTATTTAATGCTCCAGAAGGCAACCGAAACGCAGTTGGCGAACATACGTTAGGAATGTTGTTATCATTATTCAATAAACTCAATAAAGCTGATAAAGAAGTAAGACAAGGCAAATGGCTTCGTGAAGACAATCGAGGCATTGAGCTTGATGGAAAAACAGTTGGACTCATAGGTTATGGTAACATGGGAAAAACCTTTGCTAAAAAACTGAGAGGTTTTGATGTTGAGGTACTTTGTTATGATATAAAACATAATGTTGGCGATGAAAACGCTAAACAAGTATCACTTAAAGAACTTCAAAATAGAGCAGATGTGTTAAGCTTACATACACCACAAACAGCATTAACAACCAATATGGTTGATGAAGCATTTATTAACGCTTTTAGTAAACCTTTTTGGTTAATTAATACTGCTAGAGGAAAAAGCGTTGTGACTTCTGATTTGGTGTCAGCACTAAAATCCGGAAAAATATTAGGTGCAGGTTTGGACGTGTTGGAGTATGAAAAAGCATCGTTTGAGAATTTGTTTAAAGATATATCAAGCCAAAAATGTCACCTCGAGCGGAGTCGAGAGGTAAATAGAGGAGGTCTCGACTCCGCTCGACCAGACATTAAACAGGATAATCTGCCAAAGGCATTTCGATATTTAATTCAATCAGAAAATGTTTTGCTTACGCCACATGTTGCAGGTTGGACTGTTGAAAGCAAAGAAAAATTAGCGCAAACCATTGTAGGTAAAATAAAGAAATTTGTCATTGCGAGGAGTTAGGCGACGTGGCAATCTTTTTATACTTTAGTGATTGTTTAAAATTTATATGAAGAAGACCATTTTTGTTTTTGGCTTGCTTATAATTGCGTTGCTTTTATTGTTTCAGTTAAGTAAATACGCCATGATATCTGGTAATTTAAATTTTGAAATAACCATCGCCATTATTGCAGTTGTATTCTTTTTTGTTGGTATTTATATCAATAAAAAAAGTCTTCATAAAAGGAAAATTGCTTCAACCGAAATCAACCATCAAAAAATCAAGGATTTAGAAATTAGTAAACGTGAATACGAGGTGCTTCAAGCAATTTCAGAAGGCCTATCAAATAAAGAAATAGCCTATAAATTATTCCTTTCAGAAAGCACTATAAAAACCCATGTGTCTAGTCTTTTGATTAAGTTAAATGCAAAACGACGCACACAAGCGTTGCAAATAGCAAAAGACTTTAATATTATTTAAAAATGTTACTTTTAAGCTAAAGTATGAGTGGTTTGGTACTTTAGTATGAACAGTTTTCTTGGTACTTCTCATAACTTTGTTATAATATAAAAACTAATCAATATGAAATTAGGTGCATTTTCGGTGAGTTTGAATGTAAAAGATATTCATGCTTCAAAAACATTTTATGAAACTTTGGGTTTTTCAGTATTTGCTGGAGACATTGAGCATAATTATTTAATTATGAAAAACGGCGAGTCAATTATAGGTCTTTTTCAAGGGATGTTTCAGCAAAATATTTTAACCTTTAATCCTGGTTGGGACCAAAGTGCAAAAACGCTAGAAACTTATGATGATGTTAGAATAATACAAGAGCATCTTAAAACAAATACTATAAAACTTGAAAAAGGGATTGAAGACAATAACACTTCTGGCCCAGCTAGTATTGTTTTTTATGACCCTGATGGAAACACTATTCTTATTGACCAACATGTATAATACACACTAAACCATAATATTATGAAACAAACAGTTTTAAAATATGGAATTTATGGCCTTATTACTGGCTTTATTATTTTCACTCTACACCTTATTTTAGGAATAGATAATTTAGATTATTCTACAAACGAAATACTTGGGTATGTTTCAATTTTTCTCTCGCTTTCATTTATCTTTTTTGGTATAAAACACTATAGAGATAAAATTAATAATGGTGTAATTTCTTTAGGTAAAGCTATTATTATTGGGTTGTTTATTTCCCTATTAGTTGGGTTAGGTATTGCAATAGCAGATTTTGTTTACACAAAATTTATAGACCCTGCTTTCTTTGATAAATTTAAAAAATCCTTAATAGAACAAGGAAGAGAAAATGAAATTATAGAAATGACAAGTGCAACAGCAGCAATATTTATGCTTGTGCTTGTTACAGTTATTGGATTTATTATATCTTTAATTTCTGCATTAATACTACAACGAAAAAAATAACAATATGCAATACAAAGCAGATTCACCTGATGACTATATAAGTCAATTGCCTGAAGACAGACAAGGGCCAATTAAAAAACTGAATAATCTTATAAAAAAGAACATGCCAAAAGGCTTGGAAGCTGGCATGGGTTATGGAATGTTGGCGTACTACGTACCAAAATCCATTTATCCACCAGGGTATCATTGTAAACCATTTCCGCCTTTGCCATTTATTAATTTAGCTTCTCAAAAAAACTTTATAGCATTATATCACTCAGGATTATACACAAAAAAAGAATTGTATGATTGGTTTGTTTCAGAATACCCAAAACATTGTAAGTATAAGCTAGACATGGGAAAAAGTTGTGTTCGTTTTAAGAAAATGGATGATATTCCTTACGATTTAATAGAAGAACTTTTAGGCAAAATGACAGTAGAAGAGTGGATTGATATTTATGAATCTGCAGTTAAGAATAAATAATAATTTGTAACAAAAAGGATTAGATAAAGACTAATAAATTAAACGCATGAAAAAAAGAGTCACTGGAATAGGAGGTTTATTTTTTAAAACAACCAACCCAAATACAACTAAAGAATGGTATAAAAAGCATTTAGGTTTTAATACCGATGATTATGGTTGTACCTTTTGGTGGAAAGACAAACAAGGCAAAGACTGTTCAACACAATGGAGCCCGTTTGCAAAAGACACTAAGTATTATGAGCCATCAAAAAAAGATTTCATGTTTAATTATCGCGTTGAAAATTTACATGAATTATTAGCAACACTAAAAGAAGAAGGCGTGACCATTATTGGAGATATTCAAGAATACGAATATGGAAAATTTGGGTACATCATGGACAACGATGGTAATAAAATTGAGCTTTGGGAGCCAGTAGACAGTGCTTTTCAATAAACTGAAAGTTTTTAACGAATAAAATAATAACTAACCAACCTTTATTTTTAGTATATTTATTCATCTAACCAAAATTATTTAAAATGTCAGACGAAAAAAATTTAGGCGACGACCTTAACGATATGTTAGGAGACGCAAAAGAAAAAGCTAGCGAGTTTGCTGGAGAAGCCAAAGAGAAAGCAAGTGAATTTGCAAGCGAAGCAAAAGAAAGTGCTAAAGAGTTTACCGATGGTGCAAAAGAAGCATTTAATGAAGTTACAGCAGGCGATAATAAAAAAATATTAGCAGGAGTTTTAGCCATTTTGTTAGGAGCCTTAGGAATTCACAAGTTTATTTTGGGTTATAATAAAGAAGGAATTATAATGTTAGTGATAACACTAATTTTAGGAGTTATTACTTGCGGTATAGCAGCGTCTGTCATGGGAATAGTTTCTTTGATAGAGGGAATTATCTATCTCACAAAATCAGACGAAGAATTTTACAACACATATCAAGTAGGAAAAAAACCTTGGTTCTAAAATAACTTTAAAGAAGGTCGAAAAATTATATTCGGCCTTTTTAAAAATATTTATTATCGTAATATTGCAATATTACATTAAATTGTTATCTTTGTAATCTAAATAAGTATAATGGGAGCATCAAAATTAGATATTTATTCAAACGACATCAACCAAATAGCAGCAGTTGCCAAAGTGTTTGCGCATCCAGCACGTGTGGCTATTTTGCAATACATTAGCAAGCAAGAAGCATGTATTTGTAACGATATAGTGGACGAAATCGGTTTGTCCCAACCTACTATTTCTCAACATTTAAAAGTGATTAATAACGTTGGATTGCTTAAAGGTACTTTTGAAGGAAAAAGTCTGTGCTATTGCTTGAATGTAAAACGATTTCAAGAATTGCAAACCTTATTTAATCAGTTTTTTAATCAAACAAAATTGAATTGTTGCTAATGTTTAATACATATTTAATTATCTCACTCAAGAGGAAAAGAACTAAATAAAATAATTATGAAGACAAACGAACTATTTGAAAGACTAAATGCACACAAAGACAAATCGCTGCTCTTTGAGTATAAACCAAATGAATTTGTAAAAGCAAATTATCATATTACTGAAGTAAAACATATAAAAATTGATTCGGTAGATTGTGGAGCAGGGACTGATGCTTGGAATGAAACAATCATACAGCTTTATGAAAGCCCACTAGAAATAGGAAAGCGTGATTTTATGACAGTTTATAAAGCCTTGAGCATATTAAACAAGGTTGGAAAGATGAAACCGTATGACTTAGATGCTGAAGTGAAAATTGAGTACAGCAATAAAACATTTCACACTGCGCAAATGTTTATAAACGATTTTGAAATACGTGATAACAATTTAATTATCAAGTTGGGTGTGGAAAAAACCGATTGCAAAGCCAAAACAGTTTGTGGTGTTGTTGAAAAAGTAAAAGAAGTTTTTGTGTCAGACGAACCTTGTTGTTCACCTGATGGAAATTGTTGCTAATTTTAAAAATATTATATGGAAATTCTATTTGTTTTATCTGCTATTTGTTTGGTTCTGTTTATGATTTTAGCAACCTATGATGGTGCATATCTTCATATTTGGAAGTATGAACTTTTTAATCAAAAAGACAGTGTTTTTGAACATAAAACACATACCATTAGGGCAGTATTATTCCCATTGATTGTATGGTTGTTGTTTATTCAAACGGACTATTTTAGTTTTTTATTGGGCGTGTTTTTGGTACTTGTCGATTTAGTTGTATTGGCAATTGATGCTTATTCCGAAAAGGATAGTAGGAAATTTATGGGAGGTTTGCCAAAATGGGAATACATCATCCATTTATTTGCCAACGCTTTCCATTTTGCAGCCATAGTGCTGATTTTAGCAACGCGTTTAACAATCGTTGACGATACATTATTGTACGAGCCTTTTCTAGTTGATAGCATTGGGAAGCAAATATTCGATTTTGTGGCTGTAAATACAATTCCAGGAGGCATTGCCTTGGGAGTCATACATGTATTATTGATAACAGGCTACGGAAAAAATCTTTGGAATATTAATAGGTTAAAAATGACGTGCTGCTAGATAAACTTACCATACGTCCATTTGCAAATGAAGATTTTGAAGCTGTTCAGAATATTTATGCTGAAGGCATCGCCACTGGAATTGCAACCTTTGAAACTGAAGCACCAACTTTTGAATTGTGGACTGAAAAGTTTATTGACAAACCTCGTTTAGTTGCAGAATTAGATGAGAAAATAGTTGGATTTGCAGTATTATCGCAAGTATCAAAAAGAAAAGTATATAAAGGCGTAGCTGAAGTCACTATTTATATTGCAGAAAATAAGAGAGGAAAAGGCATAGGAAAACAACTATTGCAAGCATTGGTTAAAGGAAGCGAAAAAGAAGGATTTTGGACCTTGCAAGCAGGCATATTTTCAGTAAACAAACCAAGTATAGAATTACATAAAAAATGCGGTTTTAGAGTCGTTGGTATTAGAGAAAAAATAGGAAAGCGTGATGGAAAATGGCACGATAATCATTTTCTTGAAAGACGAAGTAATAAAATAAATTAGAAATAGATTGTCATTCCGCACTTGATGCGGAATCCACAAGAATAACGAAAGCAAATAGATTCCTGCCTACGCAGGAATGACAGATAAACATGAAAAACATTCTAGTATTATGCACAGGGAATTCCTGTAGAAGCCAAATGGCACATGGGTATTTAAACCATTTTTTGGATAATAGAAAAGTAAAGGTATATAGTGCAGGTATTGAAACACATGGCTTAAATCCAGGCGCAGTATCTATTATTAAAGAAGATGGTATTGACATTTCAAATCACACTTCAAACCATGTAGATGATTATAAAGACATTAATTTCGATTACATCATTACCGTTTGTGACCACGCCAACGAAAACTGCCCTTATATACCAAGTAAAAACGCAAAACGATTGCACCATAACTTTTTTGACCCTTCAAAAGTTAAGGGAACAGAAAGTGAGATTCATACGGCGTTTTTAAAGGCTAGAAATGAAATAAAAAATTATATGAGGGAATTTATAAGTAAAAATAATTTGAACGATTAGTTGTCATCACCATTGGTATTTTGCCCAGAAAACTTTCGTTCCAACTCCGCTTGAAACTCTTCCATAACAGGGCGTACAGTACTTTCGGGTAAGTCGGCAATTTTAATGTACATCAAGCCATCAACCGCATTGTTGAATAGTGGGTCTACATTAAATGCTACTAATTTGGCATTTTGTTTAATGTATTTTTTCAGTAGTACAGGTAAGCGTAAGGCACCTGGTTCTACTTCGTCAATAATTTTATCAAATTTATTTAAATCGGCTTCGGTAGCATCAAATACAAAATCCTTGTCGGCATCTTTCAGTTTTACCTTAAATTCTTTTTTAGGGTGAACATATTGCGCTACATAAGGGTCGTAGTAATGCGATTTCATAAACTCAATCATCAAACTCTTGGAGAAGTTTGAAAACTGATTGCTAATACTCACGCCACCAATTAAAAATTTATGCTCCGGAAAACGAAGCGTGGTATGCACAATACCTTTCCAAAGTAAAAATAAAGGCATTGGTTTTTGTTGGTATTCTTTAATAATGAACGCGCGTCCCATTTCTATAGACTGACTCATCATTTTATAAAGTTCAGGCTCAAACCTAAATAAATCTTGAAGGTAAAACCCATCAATACCATGTTTTTCGAAAATCTTTGAGCCCAATCCCATTCGGTAAGCACCTGCAATAACTTTTTTATCGGTATCCCAAAGAAACATATGATGGTAATAGGTGTCAAATGTATCTAAGTCAATCGCTTCATTGGTACCTTCGCCAACTTCCCTAAATGTGATTTCTCGTAAACGACCAATTTCACGTAAAATATTGGGTATTTGTTTGGCATGTGCTAAATAGACTTCGTAGTTTTTACTTCTCAAAAGTCTGCTATCGTTGTCATTTAAAGCAACTACTTCAGATATCATACTTTCGGTGCTTACTGGAGTGACAATGTTTTTTGGTGCTTTAGGTACTTTTAAACTCGACTGAAAATTATCAAGCCTCTTAGGTTTGTCAAAAACATTGGATAGCATATAGGTTTTTCTTCTAATAAATTCAGAAAAACTCTCTAGAGATTGGTGTTCTTTTTGGTCTTTGACTGAAATAGGTTTTCCAACCCTAACTTTTATGGTTCTGTGCTTTTGCGTTAATAATTCTGAAGGTAATTTTGCGGTGCGAAGTGTATCACTAATTTTAGATAATCTATAAAACAAACGACTGTTTTTTGCATGAAAATAGATGGGAACCACAGGCACTTCAGCTCTTTTTACCAATTTCATAGCAGCTTCTTCCCAAGGTTTGTCAACAACCAGTTTTCCATCTTTATAAGTCGATACTTCACCTGCTGGAAAAACACCTAAAGGGTGTCCTTCTCTTAAATGTAGCAGGGAATTTTTAAAACCTGCAACACTGGATTTAATGTCTTTTCTATCCTCAAAAGGATTAACAGGCATTATATAAGGTCGTAAAGGCTCAATACGATGCAATAAAAAATTACCAATAATTTTAAAATCACTGCGTTGCTCAATCATTAATTTGAGCAGTAAAATACCATCAATACCACCAAGCGGATGATTGGACACCGTAATATAAGCACCATCTTTAGGTAAACGTTTTAAGTCTTCGTCTGGAATTTCAAATTTTATTTGAAAATCGTCTAATAAAGCGTTTAAAAACGGAAGGTCATTTAGGTGTTTATTTCTATTGTAAATCTTGTTTATAGTAGAAATATTAAGGACTTTCATTAACAGCCATCCAAAAAAAGTACCAATAAACCCATACTTATCAGCATGAATTGCTTTTGCTACTTCTTTTGCAGTTACGAGTCCCATTTAGCTATTTTAAAGAATAGAGTTACAAACCTAATCAAAATTTCAATACAATTAAAGACTACTTTGCGCCTTATTTTGTTACAATTTGAACGGTTTCTTGGTAAATTTGTTTTAGTAAAACTGTTTTATTTTCCTCTAAAGCTTTAATAGCTTGACTGTTATAATGACGAATGGTGTATAGCGATACGTTTTTATAATAATCTACCTTAAAAGTTGCTTTAAGGTGTAAAAGTAATTCTTCAAGATTATCATAGTTATTATCTACACACACCGAAAAACTTATGGCAGAGTTTTGAATAACATCAACCTTCATTTTATACTGATGCAGTAATTGAAATATATGACTGATATTTTTTTCAACTATAAAAGAAAAATCCAATGAAGATAAAGAAAGTAATACCTGATTTTTCTTAACTATAAAACAAGGAATTTTTGGATCAATATTAATGCCTTTACTAACCGAAGTGCCTTTGCCTTCAGGGTTTTTAAATGATTTCACGAATAAAGGAATTTCCTTTCTTTGCAAAGGTTGTAATGTTTTTGGATGAATGACAGAAGCACCAAAAAACGCTAGCTCTATGGCTTCACGATAGGAAATGTTGTGCAATAATTGTGCGTTTTCAAAATACCTTGGATCTGCATTTAAAACACCAGGAACATCTTTCCAAATGGTTACGCTATTGGCATTTAAACAATAAGCAAAAATGGCTGCTGTGTAATCACTTCCTTCCCTTCCTAGAGTAGTCGAAAAGTTGTTTTTATCACTCGCAATAAAACCTTGTGAAATGTTTAAAACAGAGGTGTTTATTTTTTTTGAAATATTATTTTGGGTCGCATCCCAATCCACAGTAGCATTTCTGTAATAATTATCTGTTTTAATAAATTCACGAGCGTCCAATAGGTTGTTTTTTATTCCTAATTCATTGAGAAAACTACTAATAATAGTCGTTGATGCAAGCTCACCAAAACCAACAACTTGGTCGTAAACAAAGTTGTAATTTGGCGATTTATTTCTGTCGAAAAATATATTTAACTCTTCAAATAAATTGGCTACAGTTTTAAAAATGGGATGGTTTTCATTTTCAAAAAGGTCTAATAAAATAGCATTATGAAACTTTTTAACTTCTTGAATAGAACTTTGTAGCTCCTTAATGTTGTTTAAGTAATTATCAATAACACCTTCAAGCGCATTAGTGGTTTTGCCCATTGCCGAAACAATGATTAAGGTGTTATTGTAACCAACTGTTTGTAAGACTTTTGCAAGATTTTTTACACCGTTGGCATCTTTAACCGATGCGCCTCCAAATTTAAATATTTGCATTAGCTTAGATTTGCTATATAGTTTTTAATTCCATTTTCATCTAGATGTACAACGTTCCAATCGCGTAATACTTTGGCGCCTTTGGCTTCGTATAGTTTTATGGCGCCTTCATTCCAATCCAGTACTTCCCAATTAATGCGTTTTACTCCAAGATTATGGCCATGTTTTACAACTTCGTTAAGTAAAGAGCTGCCAATGCCATAATTTCTCATGTCTTGAGAAACAATTAAATCTTCAAGGTGAAGAATTTTACCTTTCCATGTTGAAAAACGGTCATAGACTATCGCTGCACCAACAACTACATTATTTACTTCGGCAACAAAACACTTAAAGGCAGGTGAATTGCCAAAACCATCTTCAATTAAGCTTTTGGCTGTTACTTCAACAGCATCAGGTTCTTTTTCAAATTCTGCTAACTCTTTAATAAGCCCTAATACACTAGGCATATCGTTTTTTGTGGCATCTCTAATAGTAAAATTCATTGTAATTTTCTAAGAAATTAATAAAGTCAAAGATAGTTTAAAGTTGATAATATTGTTTATTTATTATATAACGAAACCATATAAATTTGTTAAAAAGTACGATATTTGTCAAAACCACAACGCAAGTTTACATGTCTCAAAAAAATCAAACTTTAGGAGAGTTTATTATTGAAAATCAAACATCTTTTAAATATACTTCTGGAGAATTATCTCGTTTAATAAATTCTATACGATTAGCTGCTAAAGTCGTGAATCATGAAGTGAATAAAGCTGGATTGGTTGATATTATTGGAGCAGCTGGAGATACTAATATTCAAGGTGAAGACCAACAAAAATTAGATGTTTATGCCAATGATTTGTTTATCAAGGCAATGACAAATAGAAATATTGTTTGTGGAATAGCAAGTGAAGAAGAAGATCATTTTGTGGCTATTAATAGTCAAGATGAAAATCATCAAAATAAATACGTGGTGTTAATCGACCCTTTGGATGGGTCGTCAAACATTGATGTTAACGTATCTGTTGGAACCATTTTTTCTATTTACAGACGTGTTACAGAAGTTGGTACTCCTGTAACTATTGATGACTTTTTGCAGAAAGGAAATCAGCAAGTAGCTGCTGGGTATGTTATTTATGGTACGTCTACCATGTTGGTGTACACAACTGGTGATGGTGTAAATGGCTTTACTTTAAACCCTGCAATTGGAACATTTTACTTATCACATCCTAATATGAAATTTCCTGAGAAAGGTAAAATATACTCAGTAAACGAAGGAAATTATATTCATTTTCCGCAAGGCATAAAAGATTATATAAAATACTGCCAAGAAGAAGAAGGAGATCGCCCTTATACGTCTCGATATATTGGTTCGTTAGTGTCCGATTTTCACAGAAACATGATAAAAGGAGGTATTTATATGTATCCTAAAAGTTCAATGAATTCTAACGGAAAACTACGATTATTATATGAATGCAATCCCATGGCATTTTTGGCAGAACAAGCTAATGGTAGAGCTAGTGATGGATTTACAAGAATTATGGATATTCAACCAACCGAATTGCACCAACGTGTACCTTTTTTATGTGGAAGTAAAGATATGGTTGAAAAGGTTGAAGAATTTATGGAAAAGGCTAAATAAAATATAGAATATAAGATATAAAAAAAGCGAACTTTTCAGTTCGCTTTTTTTATGGTGTTTTATAATTATTGATTCATCGTTTTCATTTCTTCAGTAAACGTATCTAAATCAACATCTTGATGCACTAATTTAAGAGCTTTATCAGTAATATATTTGGCATTTTCTGCTCTAAAACCTAAACCAATAGCTAACTTCTTAAGCATTTTAACTTGGTCTTTCTCCTCAATATGATCTGCCCAAACCATTCTTGCCAAATCGAACAAACGCTCTAAACGCCTATCATACGATAAAGGAGGATTGATTGGATGTGTTTTATAATCTTTTAAAATTTGTTTATAATCGTGTTCCGAAATATTTAAATTTCGAGCTAAGCGATCTAAAAAGGCTTTTTCAGCATCGTTAATAATATCATCGCTCATAGCAATTCTTACAATAGCTGCAAAATGATCTTCATTTCGTTTTCTAAAACCGCTATCGAATAAATCTGAAATTGACATAATTTGTACTTTTTTGTGATGCAAATATAATATTATTAATATGTTTTTGTTCTAATAAAATGTAAAATTCTAATCAACATTTATTATATATTTGTCTCAAAATTTTCTTAGTGAGTAAAACAACAATCTCGCAAACTTTATCACAGTCTTTGCAACAGCAAAAACTGCAAAATACTATTGCCAAAAATCAAACAAGAACACATTTAAAAGGACTTATTGGGTCTTCATTTTCGTTTGTGGTTACCAATGTTTTTAAAGAAGTAGATAAGCCTTTTCTACTGGTTTTTAACGATAAGGAAGAGGCCGCATATTATTTAAATGATCTTGAACAATTACTAAACGAGAAAGACGTATTATTTTACCCAGGAAGTTATCGAAGACCTTACCAAATTGAAGAGACCGATAATGCCAATGTATTATTGCGAGCAGAAGTTTTAAACAGAATAAACTCCAGAAAAAAACCAGCCATAATAGTAACGTATCCTGATGCACTTTTCGAAAAAGTGGTAACAAGAAGGGAACTGGAAAAAAACACCTTAAAAATTTCAAAAGACGATAATTTAACTATCGACTTTGTAAATGAGGTGCTTTTTGAATACAAATTTAAGCGTGTTGATTTTGTAACCGAACCAGGAGAATTTTCGGTTAGAGGTGGTATTGTAGATGTGTTTTCTTTTTCACATGATGAGCCTTACAGAATTGAGTTTTTTGGAGATGAAGTGGATAGCATTCGTACGTTTGATGTTGAAACACAATTATCGACAGAGCAGGTTAAAAAAATCAACATCATCCCCAATGTTGCCAATAAGTTTTTAGAAGAAAGCAGGCAAAGCTTCTTAAAATACATTGCTCAAAAAACAGTAGTTTTTACTAAGAATACAGATGTAATGTTTGAAAGAATCGATAGTTTTTACGATAAAGCTGTTGAAGCATTTAATAACTTAACAAGCGATATTAAACATTCAGAACCTGAAGCACTTTTCTGTAATTCTGAATTGCTTAAAAAACAACTGTTAGATTTTAATTTGGTAGAATTTGGTAGCGTTTCTCTCTTGTCAAACACAGTCGACACGTCTCAATCTATTGAATTCAATATATCACCACAACCTTCATTCAATAAACAATTTGATTTATTGATTGATAACTTAAACACCAATCATAATAAAGGGTACAATAATTATATAAGTTGCGTATCTGAACAGCAAGCAAAACGATTCCATGACATTTTTAATGATGTTGAGCAAGATGTGCATTACAAAACCTTTGTGCTGTCTTTACATCAAGGATTTATTGACCATGACAACAAAATTGTCTGCTATACAGACCACCAAATATTTGAACGTTACCATAAATTCCATCTTAAAAATGGTTACGCCAAAAAGCAAGCCATTACCTTAAAAGAGCTTGCTAATTTAGATGTTGGCGATTATGTAACGCATATTGACCATGGTATTGGTCGTTTTGGAGGTTTGCAAAAAATTGATGTTGAAGGTAAAAAACAAGAGGCTATTAAATTGGTGTATGGTGAGCGAGATGTACTGTATTTAAGTATTCATTCGTTGCACAAAATAACAAAGTTTAACGGTAAAGACGGTAAGCCTCCAAAGATTTATAAGCTAGGAAGTAAAGCATGGAAAACACTTAAACAAAAAACAAAATCTCGTGTAAAGGAAATTGCTTTTAACCTTATTAAATTATATGCCAAGCGAAAACTGGAAAAAGGCTATCAATATTTACCAGATAGTTATATGCAACACGAGTTGGAAGCATCATTTGTGTATGAAGATACACCTGACCAAATCACAGCAACTGCCGATATTAAAGCAGACATGGAAAGCGAACAGCCAATGGACAGATTGGTGTGTGGTGATGTAGGTTTTGGCAAAACCGAAGTCGCTATTCGTGCGGCTTTTAAAGCAGTTGATAACGGAAAGCAAGTCGCTATTTTAGTGCCTACAACCATTTTAGCATATCAGCATTTTAGGACATTAACTGAACGCTTAAAAGACTTTCCAGTAACTGTAGATTATCTCAACCGATTTAGAACAGCCAAACAAAAACGTGAAACTTTAGAAAATCTTGAAAAAGGAAGTGTTGATATTATTATAGGCACACATCAACTTGTCAACAAAAAAGTAAAATTTAAAGATTTAGGATTGTTGATTGTTGATGAAGAACAAAAATTTGGCGTGGCAGTAAAAGAAAAACTCAAAACCATTAAAGAAAATGTGGATGTGTTGACACTTACAGCAACTCCAATTCCTAGGACGCTTCAGTTTAGTTTGATGGCAGCTCGTGATTTATCAGTAATTACAACACCTCCGCCAAACCGTTATCCAATTGAGAGTCATGTAATTAGATTTAATGAAGACACCATTCGTGATGCTGTGAGTTATGAAATTCAACGTGGAGGACAAATTTTCTTTATCCATAACCGTATTGAAAACATCAAGGAAGTTGCTGGCATGATTCAACGTTTAGTGCCTGATGCTAAAATTGGTATTGGTCATGGACAAATGGAAGGGAAAAAACTAGAACAGCTTATGTTGGCATTTATGAATGGCGAATTTGATGTGCTGGTAAGCACAACCATTGTTGAAAGCGGATTGGATGTGCCAAACGCCAACACTATTTTCATCAATAACGCCAATAATTTTGGCTTGAGTGATTTGCACCAAATGCGAGGACGTGTAGGTAGAAGCAACAAAAAAGCCTTCTGTTATTTTATCACGCCAGAATATTCCGCCATGACCAACGATGCCAGAAAACGTATTACAGCCTTGGAGCAGCATACCGAACTTGGAAGCGGTTTCAACATCGCTATGAAAGACCTTGAAATTAGAGGTGCAGGCGATTTGCTTGGAGGTGAACAAAGTGGATTTATAAATGAAATAGGTTTTGATACGTATCAAAAAATACTCAATGAAGCCATTGAAGAACTCAAAGAAAATGAGTTTAAAGACTTATATAAAGACGATAAAAAAGGCAAAACGTATGTTAAGGACATAACAATCGATACTGATTTTGAGTTATTATTCCCAGATGATTACGTGAATAATATTGCTGAGCGTTTAAATTTATACACCGAATTAAACAATATTAAAACCGAAGAAGAATTAGAAAACTTTGAATCAAGACTCCTGGACCGTTTTGGAGAATTACCAATACAAGTCGTGGATTTGCTAAATAGTGTTCGCATAAAATGGATAGCGACCAAGTTAGGTTTTGAAAAAATAATAATGAAACAAAACAAATTAGTTGGTTATTTTATAAAAGACCAACAAAGTAGTTTTTACCAAAGTAATGGGTTTACCAAAGTATTGCAATACATTCAAACGCATCCTACAAAATGCAAAATGAAAGAAAAACAAACACGTCAAGGTTTACGATTATTGCTTACTTTTGAAAACATTAAATCGGTTAATGACGCTTTAAAAGCATTACAACCTATTTTGGCGTGATTATTGAAACCAAAAAGTGTGACCTTAAAACGATGTAAGGGTCTTAATAATAAATATTTATAATGTTGAAAAAACTAATTTTCGCCTTCTTAATCTTTCCAACTATTTTAATGGCGCAACACACCATTAAAGGTACTTTTTCGCCTGCCGAAGATTACCCTTTTGCAGTACTCTACAAAGTAACGCCAACATCAACTCAATATGTGGCCAATACACAAATGGATGAGAAAGGAAATTTTCAATTTGACCTTGATTCTTCAGTTACAAAAGGCATGTATAGATTGGTGTATGCACTGCCACAAGAAGAGTTTAATTTCGATATAATTTACAATGCCAAGGAAGATATTTCATTAACTTTTAATGCTGAAACTGGTGTCGATTTTAAATCATCAGTAGAAAATACATTAATGAGTTCGTACACAAATAGCATGTCGCTTATTAGTCAAAGTATTGGAGATTTCTACAACCAACAAAGTCAGGATAGTTTAGCTTTAATGGAGATTTTTAAAACCCAAAAAGAGACGCAATTAGAATTTGAGAAAGCTGCTGAAGGCACTATAGTAAAGGATTTTATAATAGCAAACAAACCTTATGTTCCAGAAGCTTACGAAGATATTTCTACTTACATAACCAACATTAAGAAACACTTTTTTGATTATGTGGATTTTAATAATGAAACACTACAAAGTTCAAATTTTTTAATCGACCGTGTGTCTAATTATGTATTTGGAATGGCATCTACCAATGAAGATGAAACCACAATTTACAAGCGTAATATAGATGAAGTCGTTTCGGCAATGGAAAAAGCGCAACCAGAGATAAAAAGTTCCTTGTTAGAAATAATTTGGCAACAAATGGTAGATACTAACTTTGATAGTGTTGCTAATTACATTTCAGACACCTATTTAATTGAATTGGCAGAATCTTTAAATGACACCGAATTGGTGAATGGACTTAATCAATTTAAAAGTTTGTCCATAGGAAATAAAGCACCAGAATTTGATGTGTTTATAGATGAAGATGGTATTAGAACACCAATATCGCTTTACGATTTAGATGTCGCTAAAAACTATATAGTGGTGTTTTGGAGTAGTACGTGTTCGCATTGTTTAATGGAAATTCCGCAATTGCAAGCATATCTTAAAACCTTAAATAATCCAGACTATAAAGTAATTGCTATTGGTTTGGAAGACGATGCTTATTTATGGGAAAGTGAAATTAAAAAATACCCTGAATTTATGCATGTACTTGGTTTAGGGAAATGGGAAAATAAAATAGGGAATAGTTACAATGTAAATGCAACGCCTACGTATTTTATTTTGGATAGCGAGAAGAAAATTACAGCTAAACCTTATGATATTACTGCTTTGAAAAAGTTTTTAAACAACTAGTTGGTATTCATTTATAATGAACCGAGAAATAATTAATATACTGAAAGATTTAAAAGAAGAACCATCAATCGAAAAAGTTGATCATATTATCCTTTTAGAAAAAGTTTATTCTAAATACTCTAGCGGTATAAAAGAGCTAGAGCCAATTGCTCATTTCTATCTGAATGGATTTGACCACTTACCAGCGCTAAAAGAAAAGCATTTGTGGAATGAATCGAAATTTAATGAAATAAGAAAAAAATTTGTCAATGCTCATTACGAACTGATTCAACTAATTGATTCAACAATAAACGACTTAAAGAATATTGAATCTGATTCATTTTATTACAAATTAACAAAAGTGAATTTTTTTGAGCAATTAAAAACTGGAAAAACAGTATTTAAAGAAATTGATTTAGAAAATATGGACTTGAGAAACGAGAATATTTCTGGGATAACTTTCAAAAATTGTATTATTTCAGCCGATTTCAGAAATTCTAATTTAAGTAGCACAAAGTTTATAAGAAGTAATATTAAAACTTCTGACTTTCGGAATGCAGATTTGACTGATGGGTTAATGGAGAATGTGTCTTTTGAAGCTACGAAATTTAAGGGAGCTAAAACGGATGGTTTTATATTTAACGATAATTATTGTCATTCAGTAGAAGGAATCGGACAAGTTGAATTTAATGATTGGATAGTAGAAACGGAATAAAAGGCGAAACACCAACAAAACCTTGCGATTTATTATTAGTGTGAACTTTTATTCAATAAATCAATTCCCTAGCTCTTTTTACTTTTTTTTGTTTCTTAACTTGAGAGGATTTTCACGTAATCAAATTATACCAGAAGACGTTAAAAATGATAAAAAGCATTTTCCAAATGCTCGATATTATAATCTTTTCCTTGTTTTACTATAGCAATAATATCAAATCGAATCTCAACATCTAAGTCGTTTACAGTAACATATTCATCAACCGCTTTTACCAAACGTTGTATTTGTTTTGGTTTTACAAAATCTTGCGGATTACCAAAATCTACTGTAGAGCGGGTTTTTACTTCAATAATAGCCAATATATCTTTTTGCTGGGCAATAATATCAACTTCAGCTTTATCAAATCGGTAATTGCGCTCCACAATGGTGTAGTTGTTTTTTAGCAGAAAATCTACTGCAAGCTGCTCGCCTTTTTTACCTAGTTCGTTGTGTTTAGCCATCCTTAAAGTATTCAGTCCACAGTATTCAGTTTGCAGTATATAATTAATTTTCAAACACAACCGAAGACTGCCCACTACTAACTGTCAACTGAATCGTTCTTCCTAAAATCAAGGCACGATTATCATTTTCGTGACCAGCTGGAAAATCAAATAATACAGGAAAATCATAGTCGGCAACCACGTCTAAAATAAGTTGCTCTACAGATGTTCCCCAAGGTGTGGTGTTTTTACGCATATTGCTCATATCGCCTACAATAAGTCCTTTTAAATTATCAAAATAACCAGCGCGTTTTAAGCTTTGCAACATTCGGTCTATATGGTATTTATACTCCCCAATTTCTTCAATAAATAATATTTTTCCAGAGGTGTCAATACTTGTTTTTGAACCTAACATCGTATGCAACAATGTTAAATTACCACCAACCAAAGGACCATTAACAGTTCCAGTTTTATTATATTTTGAGCCTTCAATGTCATAGCTGAGTGGTTTTCCGAATAAAGCACATTTAAACGTTTCTAAAGTATGTTCAATTTTAGATAAATCGTCAGTTAAACTTGTACACATCATGGCGTGTATGGATTCGCTACCTTCAATATTAAGTTGGTTATGAATGGCTGTAATATCAGAATAACCAATGACCCATTTAGGGTGTTCTTTAAATTTTGTATAATCAAGTTTGTCAATCATTCTAACCGTGCCATAACCACCACGAGCGCACCAAATGGCTTTAATATTTGGAGTGTCCAATGCTTTTTGGAAATCTTCGGCACGTTCATTATCCGTTCCAGCAAAATGATTAGCTTTTTTAAATACGTTATCGCCGACAACTACGTTAAGTCCCCAGCTTTTAAGTAATGCTTTAGCCTGATTTATTTCTTTTTCACGGTTTTTTAAAATTCCTGAAGGCGCCACAATTGCAACAGTATCGCCAGCTTTTAAGTAAGGTGGTTGTATTAATTTATTGGTCATTTTAGCGGTTTGTTCTATTGAGTTTGAAGATTGAGCGAACATTGAATTGTGACTAAAAAAAGTCAAAAGTAATAAGGCGCAAATAATACGTTTAAAAATCATATAATAGGCTTTTGGTAAATATAACGAAGTTCTAATTAATTTGGTTTCTTAAAGGTGGACAAATTATGTACTTTTGTGCCTTCAAAATAACTCGTCATTACGAGTGAAACGAAGTAATCTGCTTGTTAGATGTTGTCATTATTGAGATTGCTTTGTCGTTTTACTTCTCGCAATGACGTAATAATTTAATTTTTAAGATTGATGAATCAACCAAAAAGATATACCATAACAGCCGCTTTACCTTATACCAATGGTCCCATTCATATTGGTCATTTAGCAGGTGTATATGTGCCATCAGATATTTATGCACGTTTTCAGCGTCTTCAAGGTAAAGATGTCTTGTTTGTTTGTGGTAGTGACGAACATGGTGTACCTATTACCATTAAAGCAAAAAAGGAAGGCGTAACACCACAAGATGTAGTGGATAAATACCATGCAATCATCAAGCAATCTTTTGAGGATTTCGGAATTTCTTTTGATAATTATTCTAGAACATCTGCTAAGATTCATCACGACACAGCATCAGAGTTTTTTAAAACATTGTATGATAAAGGCGAATTTATTGAAGAAGTAACCGAACAATTATATGACGCTGAAGCAAATCAGTTTTTAGCAGATAGATTTGTGGTTGGAACCTGTCCAAAATGCGGAAACGAAGAAAGCTATGGCGACCAATGTGAAAACTGCGGAACAAGCCATAATGCAACCGATTTAATAAACCCAAAATCAGCTATAACTGGAGCAACTCCAAGTTTAAAAGAAACGAAGCATTGGTTTTTACCATTAGATAAACATGAAGCATTTTTAAAAAAATGGATTCTTGAAAGCCATAAAAAAGACTGGAAACCCAACGTTTATGGGCAATGCAAATCTTGGATTGATGATGGCTTGCGCCCAAGAGCAGTAACACGAGATTTAGACTGGGGAATTCCAGTACCTGTAGAAGGTGGCGAAGGTAAAGTATTGTATGTGTGGTTTGATGCGCCAATAGGCTACATTTCTGCGACAAAAGAATGGGCAGAACGCGAAGGGAAAGACTGGGAGCCTTATTGGAAAGATGAAGATACTAAGTTGTTGCATTTTATAGGGAAAGATAACATTGTATTTCACTGTATCATTTTTCCAGCCATGTTAAAAGCAGAAGGCAGTTATATGTTACCGGATAATGTGCCTGCCAATGAGTTTTTAAATTTGGAAGGAAATAAATTATCAACTTCTAAAAATTGGGCGGTATGGTTGCACGAATATTTGCAAGAATTCCCAGACAAACAAGATGTATTGCGTTATGCATTAACAGCCAATGCACCAGAAACTAAGGACAATGATTTTACTTGGAAAGATTTTCAAGCTAGGAATAACAATGAGTTAGTTGCCATTTTTGGAAACTTCATAAATAGGGTAGTAGTACTTACCAATAAGTACTATCAAGGTATAGTGCCAAAGCCTAGTGAATTTTCAGAAGTTGACGAAGAAACTTTAGCGACATTAAAAGCCTTTCCAGCAGTTATTGCAAGTTCTATAGAGCGTTATCGATTTAGAGAAGCAAGTCAGGAATTGATGAATTTAGCAAGACTTGGCAACAAGTATTTAGCTGACGAAGAACCTTGGAAAGTAATAAAAGAAGATGAAGCTCGCGTACAAACAATTATGTATGTGGCATTGCAAATTGCTTCAGCTCTAGCTGTATTGGGTGAACCTTTTCTGCCTTTTACATCTGCAAAATTAAAGCAAATATTGAATGCTTCTGAATTAGAATCGCAATGGACTTGGAAAGGTATTTCTGAAGGACAAGAATTGCTTCCTGCAAATCATAATATACGTAAAGCAGAACTATTATTCTCAAAAATTGAGGATAAGGAAATACAAGCTCAATTAGATAAACTTGAGGCAAATAAAAAAGCAAACGAAGCAGCTAACAAAAAAGTAGAACCACAAAAAGATGAAATTACTTGGGATGATTTCTCAAAGTTAGATATTCGTGTTGGAACTATTTTAGAAGCTGAGAAAATGCCAAAAACTAAAAAGCTTCTAGTTTTAAAAGTGGATACAGGAATTGATACTAGAACTATTGTATCTGGTATTGCCGAAAGCTTCACGCCTGAAGAAGTTGTTGGTAAAAAAGTTACTGTATTGGTTAATCTTGCTCCTAGAGCTTTACGTGGTGTTGAGAGTCAAGGCATGATTTTAATGACTGAGGACGAATCAGGTAAATTAGTATTTGTTAACCCTGATGATAATGATATAGTTAGCAATGGACTTAAAATAAGCTAATTTATTTCTCTTAAGCATAAGTTTTATTTGATATGACAAAAGTCATACCATAAACCCTTATATCATATTACATTTGAGAGATGTTTATCCTTTATTATTAAAATGTAATATGAACAACGCTACTTTAAACTATAAAAACATCTACTATCCACCAGGAGGCATTTTAATGTGGATTATTATTTTTTTAGAACTGTTTACCTTTGGTATAGCCTTAATAGCCATGGTTTATAGTGGCAAGGAAACTCCTGAATTGTTTCACGAATCCAGCCAGTATTTAAATACAACTATTGGTGCTGTAAATACGGTATTTTTAATTATGAGCGGATTCTTTATGGCTACATCTGTTCATTATTTAAAACAACAAAAGCTACATAAAACCAAGTTATTTTTAAAGCTTACTATGCTTGGAGGCTTCTTGTTTTTAGCACTTAAAGGCTTTGAGTATTACGATAAAATTGATGCAGGATTTAACATTGGCTATAACACGTTTTTTTCCTACTACTGGATGCTTACATTGTTTCATGTGGTTCATGTATTGGTAGGCCTGGTTATTTTAGCATCTGTGCATTTTGGGCTTAGTAAAGCCAATTCAACAACCAAAAATGAAGATGTTGAGGCAAGTGCAGCGTTTTGGCACATGTGCGATTTAATATGGTTATTGTTGTTCCCAATAATTTATTTACTCTTTTAAGATGAAAAAACTAGTAATAACATTAATTGTATTAATACTACTTACAATTGTTACAGCAATAACTTCAAATGGTAATACACATTTTACAATCATAACTATACTAATTTTAGCGGTGTTAAAATTTATTGGAGTAGCGTTTTATTTTATGGAAATGAGGAAAGCACATATTTTCTGGAAAACAAGTGTGATATTTTTTTTAATCATGTTTACAGCATTGGTGTTATTGCAATTTTAATGCTTTATCATTCTAGGATTGATTTTATTTTACGCATCGATATGGCGTAATATAAAAAAACATAATTCCAAATTTGTTATGGCATTTGCCATTTTGGGCGTGGTGTTTTTGTATTTAGTAGGTTTAAAATAGTAGAACACTTTGAAGTCTACATAACATGTACAGGTTCTATTTTTCTAATTTGCGCTCATTTAAAAAATATAAGGTGTACTAAGCCATAAATTAATATACTAAAAATGGGAGTTTCTAACGGACTTATAATAAGTTTGAGTTTTTTGTTTTCTAACACATCAAAATCTTTTAAATAATACACTTATATTTGGCATAATTATAGCTACTGTAGTGACTATCCGTCCTATTATTAAATGGATATGTCAAAAATATTAAGCAATGAAAATTAAAACTGTATTATTCCTTTTCCTTTTTGTTTCACTTTCAAATAGTGTTTTTAGTCAAGAAAAAATTACTTGGAAAAATGTGTTGGAGATATATGCTAAAGAGTTTCGTCTTACCGAAAAAAATCCTACATCTACAATCAATGAAAAGGCAATGACGCTGGAAGATATTGAAAATAAAAAAGTAACAATTACTGGCTATTTTCTGGATTTAGACCCAGATGGTGAATGGTATATTCTTTCAAAAAACCCGTTTGCTACCTGTTTTTTCTGTGGTAAGGCTGGTCCAGAAACTGTGTTGGAATTATTAGGGTATAAAAATGAAAAAAAGAAATTTAAATCTGATGACATGGTAGAGGTAACTGGAATATTCAATTCTATCCATGACCTTGAAGGTAAATTAAACTTTGTTTTAGAAAACGTAAGTGTTAAACATATAAAATAAATAAAAAGCTACCTTAGGCAGCTTTTTATTTATTTATCACAGACAAGGTTTCTTTATTATTTACCACCCAACATTAGCAGTTCATTACAAACAACTTCTGTAATGTATTTTTTGTTTCCATCTTTATCGTCGTAACTTCTTGAAGTTAATTTGCCTTCAATAGCCACTTCTTTTCCTTTGGTTACATACTTCTCAATTATTTGAGCTGTTTTTCCCCATGCAACTACATTGTGCCATTGTGTATCTGTAATTTTTTCACCAGCGGCATTTTTGTAACTTTCGTTGGTTGCAATGGCAAATTTCGCCAATGTTTTTCCTGAATCTAGATTGATAATTTCTGGGTCTTTTCCCAAGTTTCCAATCAACTGTACTTTGTTTCTAAGCGTGTTCATAATTTTAAATTTTCGTGTTAAACAGTTAATACTATCGAGTTCTTATGTTTCGACACTGCAAATATGCGACGCCAACAAAATATTAGTCGGTTATTACGCATTTAAAATCGTTTGTAAATGTTTGTAGTCGTTTGTAAACGAATAAAATGTTATATTTGCTAAGAAAATCACACCTTAGCTAAATATGTTAAAACTCATAGGAATACCATACGACGCAAATTCTTCTTATAAAAGAGGGTCGGCTTTAGCCCCAAAACATATCCGATTAATGGATGAAGAAGGGTCGGCAAATAGATATTGTGAACATAGCAAAGAAATCATTGAAGGGAATAATTATAAAGATTGTGGCGATATAAAATTTACCGAAATTGATGCAGCCTTCGCCTATAGAAAAATAAAAGAAACCATAAGTAAGGAATTGGAAGATGGAAGCAAAATAATAAGTTTTGGAGGCGACCATTCTATATCATTTCCTGTTATTGAAGCCTTTTTAGAAAAGCACTCAAACTTAAACGTGTTGCATTTGGATGCGCATGCCGATTTGTATGATAATTTTGAAAACAATCCGTATTCGCACGCATCGCCTTTTGCAAGACTCATGGAAAAAGGCGCATTAAATTCATTGACGCAAGTTGGAATTAGAACCTTTAACACACATCAAAAAGAACAAGCAAAAAGGTTTGGTATTAAGGTCGTTGAAATGAAAGATTTTAATATGGATTTTATCAATGCGCTTGAAACGCCTTTATATGTGTCTTTAGATATTGATGTACTGGACCCTGCGTTTGCTCCAGGAATTTCACACCATGAACCAGGAGGTATGAGTACAAGACAATTAATAGATGTGATTCAGCAAATAAAAGTTCCAATTGTAGGAGCAGATATAGTGGAGTTAAACCCAAAACGAGATATAAATAATGTCACAGCAATGGTGGCTTATAAATTATTTAAGGAATTAGCCTCAAAAATGATAGATTAAATTTTAAAGTATGAAAAGACAATGCCCAGAATGTGGTGATAAAATTGTAGGCCGCATAGATAAAAAGTTTTGTAGCGATGCTTGTCGAAACTCCTATAATAACAGAGTAAATAAAGACAGTAAAAACTTAATACGCAATACAAATAATCGCTTACGTAAAAACTACAGAATCCTCGAAGAGTTGAATCCTAATCAAAAAACAAAAACCTCACGAGCTAAACTGATAGAAAAAGGATTTGATTTTAATTATTTTACAAGTATTTATACCACCAAAGCTGGAGCTATATATTACTTTGTGTATGACCAAGGATATTTACCTTTAGATAACGATTATTATGCTTTGGTGAAGCGTGATTCGTAGAATTTGTAACATTAGCATGAAACTATATACTAATATATTACACTTATAAACCATCAACATGCTACTAATTGCTGAAAAAGATTTAATGATAATTATTCCACTAATAATTGTAGTTGTTGGTTTAATTATATTCCTGTCGTATTACTTCTCTCAAAAACAAGTGGTTTTAAGAAAATTATCTAAAATCCCTTTTAAACCTGCAACAGGGTTAAAAACTAGTGAACTTACAAAAGTGAGTGGTAAAGCACTGCACGTTAAAGAGCCTTTATTGGCACCTTTAAGCGGAAGAAAATGTGTGTTTTACACCATTAAAATTGAAAAACGTGTGAGTACAGGAAAAAGCTCACATTGGAAAACCATTATAGATGAAGAAAAAGCACAAGAATTCTTTATTGATAATCGTGGCGATTATGTGATTGTTAGACCAACACAATCACCTAAAAATTATTTAAGCTATTTAGTTAAAGATAAAAAAACATCGTCTGGAACATTTAACGACCCGACGCCAGAGTTTGAAACACTTTTAAAGCAATACAATATTGAACCTCAAAATCTTTTAGGTTTTAATAAATCACTTCGTTATAAGGAAGGCATTATTGAAATTGGCGAACAAATTACAGTTTCAGGGATCGCTAAATGGAAAACATTAAGCGAACCAATTCCAGGATACAACTATTCTAAAATTGCCGAATTGATAAGCGAAGGAAAAGAAAAATTAATAATTACAGACTTACCTTTAAAATCTGAAAAAAGGAATAGATTTTAAATTATTTACAAATAGATAACTTGACTTTAGGACTTTCTTACTAGCGTCTTTAGTGTGTTTCAAGTTGAATTTTCACTACTTTTATAAAAACTAAGTAATTTTCCTAAAATGATAAAAAAAGCAATTGCACTACTATTGTTAATTGTTGCTGTGTATTGGAGTTATTCAGCGATGATGCCCTCAAAAATTTCTGACTTAAATACCGATAAAAGTGCCTTTTCAACCGAAAGAGCGTTAGTTCACCTTAAAGAAATCTCTAAAGCACCACATTATGTTGGAAGCGATGCGCATGAAAACGTAAGACATTATATCATTAACGAATTAGAACAGCTTGGTTTGGATGTCGAAATTCAAGAAAGTTTTTCTATGAGGGAATGGGGAAATTTATCCAAACCCAAAAACATCATTGCAAAAATAAAGGGAAGTGATAATACCAAAGCATTATTACTATTATCACATTATGATAGTGCACCACAAGCATCTTTAGGCGCAAGTGATGCTGGCTCTGGAGTGGTGACTATTCTTGAAGGTGTTAGAGCATTTATTAATAGTGGAAAGCAACCAAAAAACGATATTATTATCCTTATAACTGATGCCGAAGAATTAGGACTTAATGGCGCAGATATTTTTGTAAATAAACATCCTTGGGCAAAAGATGTAGGTTTGGTGTTGAACTTTGAAGCTAGAGGAAGCGGTGGTCCTGCCGTAATGTGGCCAGAAACCAATGGAGGAAATGCAACACTTGTTGATGAGTTTGTAAAAGCAAATCCTCAATATCCAGTAGCATATTCCTTAATTTATAGTATTTATAAATTATTGCCTAACGATACTGATGCCACAAGATTTCGTGAAGATGGTGATATTGAAAGCTTCAACTTTGCATTTATAGACGACCATTACGATTATCATACTGCTAACGATTCTTTCGAACGCTTAGATAGAAATACATTAGAGCATCAAGGGTCTTATTTAATGCCTTTGCTAAATCATTTTTCTGATGCTGATTTAAGCAACCTAAAAAGTACTGAGGATAAAGTCTATTTTAATGTGCCATTATTTAAAACAATAACATACGATTATGCATTAATTTGGCCAATGCTAATAGTAGCTGTAATACTATTTATTGTACTTCTTTTTTACGGATTTAAAACGTCGAGATTAGCTAAAGGAGAGGTAATAAAAGGCTTTGCGCCTTTGTTACTTTCAATATTTGGCTGTTTAGTGGTTGGCTATATTCTTTGGGTAATCATTAAACTTTTAAACCCTCAGTATACCGAAATGCTACATAAGTTTACTTACAATGGTTACATTTACATTACGGCTTTTTGTTTGGTTGCTATTGGTGTTTGTGCATTTATTTACAGTAAATATTACAAAGAAAAAAACACCGCAAGTTTGCTGGTTGCTCCAATTGCAATTTGGCTTATAATATGTGCCTTGGTTGCACAGTATTTAGAAGGTGCTAGTTTCTTTATAATCCCTGTATATTTTGCATTAATTAGTTTATTTGTTCTTATAAAACAGGAAAAGCCAAGTCTATTATTAATGGCACTATTGTGCTTTCCGTTGTTATGGATTTTTAGTCCGTTTTTAAAGCTCTTTCCAGTAGCCTTAGGGTTTTTTATGAAGATAGGCTCAGTTTCAATGTCTGTTAAACTAGTGTCCATGTTGCTTATTGCCTTGATTTTTGGATTAATGATATCAATATTTGGATTCTTTAGGCATAAAAAACGTTGGTCGTACGTTTTATTTTTTATAGCATTTTGTTTTTTAGCTTCCGCACAATTCAAATCTGGATTTAATGAAGAGCGACCAAAACCAAACAGCTTAGTATATGTTTTAGATGCTGATAATAACACCGCTAATTGGGCAACGTATGATAAAAAACTTGATGCTTGGACTAAGAATTTTATTGATGATGAAGCTGATTCTAGTAAAGAGAAAAATACGTTTAGTAGTAAATATAATTCTGGGTTTACCTACACAAAAAATACTGAAGCTAAACAAATTCCGCAATCAAAAATTAATATTCACAAAGACACTATAATTAATGATTTGCGCCATATTAATATGTCTATCATGCAACAAAGACGTATAAATAGGTTCGATGTTTATGCTGATAAAGATTTAAAGTTCAAGGATTTTGAAGCAAATGGTATTAAAGTGCCAAAAGGAAAAGAAGGGTTCGCTTATGAAAATAGATGGAGCACAAGGTTGTTTAGCTATTTCGTGTCTGATAACGATTCTTTAAACTTGAATTTTACAGTTCCTAAAAACCAAAAAACACAGCTTAAAATTTATGAAGCCTCTTTTGATTTGTTGTCAAATGAATTATTTACTGTGCCAGAGAGAACAAAAGATATGATACCAAAACCATTTATTTTAAACGACGCAATTATAGTTGCCAGAACGATAGATATTAACTAAAATTTAGTCTTTGGCATACCTATTGTTTCGGTTAATTGTTTAGTTTTGAACCTTTAAATAAATAGACATGAAAAAAGTTATAGGAATTTTATTAGTACTAGTTGCATTTCAAGCGAGTGCGCAAACTAATTCTGAGTTATTAAAGCATTATGAAGCATATTATGCTCAAATGAAAACTCAAGGAGATATGCAAGGCGTGGTTAATGCCTTAACACACTTAAATATATTATCGCCTAATCAAGCTAGATTAGACACATTAGCAGTGTTATATATGAATGGAGGTAAGCATATGCAAGCTCTTAATACTATTGGTTTCGATAGTAACCCAAATGATTCTAATATGGCAGTTGAGGTGAAAGCAGTTAGTTTAAAAGCGTTGAATGAACCACAAAGAGCATTGGTTCACTTTGAGGAACTTTTTAAAAGAGCACCTAATGTTATGATTGCTTACGAAATAGCAGACCTTAAAATTCAAGTAAATGATATTGCTGGTGCAACAGTGCAGATAGAATATGGTATTGCTAATTCCAAACCTGATGAAATGCGTGCATATTACGATTCTCAAACACCTTATCAGGTACCTGCAAAAGCTGCATTTTTATATTTAAAGGGATTGGCAAAATATAAATTGAATCAAAATGATGTGGACGGAGCTATGGTGTTACTAGATGAAGCCATTGCACTAGCACCAAATTTTAATATTGCTCTTGTTAGTAAAAAAGCTTTGGAAGCTATAAAAAATCCACCTCCACCACCAATAAAAAAAGATAATTAGAATATAACTAGTATAAAAAAAGCAGCTTATTAAGCTGCTTTTTTTATACGTTTTATTGTGGTTTTTTACCAAATACGTACACGTTGTTCAGGAGCTAACCACATTTTATCTCCTTCTTTAATATCAAAAGCTTCATAGAATGCATCAATATTTTTTAAAGGTTGAATTGCTCTATTTAGCCCTGGAGAATGAGTGTCTGTTTTAATTTGAGTTCTTAAAGCATCTTCTCTAATTAATGTTCTCCAAACAGTTGCCCAAGACATAAAGAAACGTTGCTCTGCTGTAAAGCCATCTATATCATCTGGTCTCCCATTCCTTTCAAAACTAAGCTGTAAACCATCATAAGCACCAAGTAAACCACCTAAATCTCCAATATTTTCTCCAAGTGTATATTTACCATTTATATTTACACCTTCAAGAACTTCGATAGCACTATATTGATCTGCAAGGGCATCTCCTCTTTTTGTGAATTCTTCTAAATCTTTAGATGTCCACCAATTTTTTAAGTTTCCATCTCCATCATAACGTGAACCAGAATCATCAAAGGCATGCGAAATTTCATGACCAATAACAGCACCTATACCTCCATAATTAACAGCATCATCAGCTGTGTAATTGTAAAAAGGAGGTTGTAAAATTGCTGCAGGAAATACTATTTCGTTGTTTACTGGATTAAAATAAGCGTTTACCATTTGTGGTGGCATTCCCCATTCGCTTTTATCTATTGGCTCATCTATTTCTGCTAAATTTTTATCTAGTGACCATTTTCCAACAGCCATCATATTTTCTGCAAAAGTGTTTCCTTCTTTTACCATTAACTCTGAATAATCTTCCCATTCATCTGGATAAGCAATTTTTACTGTAAACTTGTTCAGTTTTTCAACAGCTTTGGTTTTTGTGCTATCACTCATCCAATCTAGCTTTTGAATTCTATTTTGAAAAGCTTTAATAACATCTGCTATCATTGTTTCAGCTTTTTCTTTAGCTTCTGGAGGGAATTTTGCTTCAACATATAATTGTCCAATAGCTTCTCCAACTGTTCCAGTAACTGTCTGTAAGGCTCTTTCTTCAGCAGGACGCATAGCTTTTGCACCTCTCATTGTCTTGGCATAAAAATTCCAATTTGCTTTTTCCATATCTGTAGTTAAAAATCCTGAAACAGATCTAAGCGTACTCCACGTCATAAGGGTTTTTATATCTTCAATTGATGTAGTTGTTAAAAACTCATCTAGAGCTTTCATGTATTTAGGTTCCATGACATTTACTCTAGTTATAGTTTTAGTTATCCCCATATCTTTCATGAATTTATTCCAATTAATTGATGGAGTTAATTCTTGCAATTCGGTAACCGACATAGGATTATATCTATTACGAGCATCTCTTCTTGCTACTTTGTCCAGTCTAGGTTCTGCTAACTGTGTTTCTAAGGCTAAAATCCTCTCAGCACTAGATTTTGAAGTAGCTTCATCATAATTAATAAATTGTAGCATCTCTGAAACGAAGTCAAGATATTGAGCTCTTATTTTTTTAGAATTATCATCTTCATCTAAATAATAATCTCTCGATAGTCCAAGACCTCCAGAAACAACCCAGGCCATATTCATAGAGCTATCATTATAATCTGGACCAGCACCTATCCCAGTAAAAGGAGAATCAACGCCTAAGGTTGTTGCTAATACAGTTTGCATATCGTTAAGATTATTGATGCCATTAATTGCATCTAACAAAGGTTGAAGAGGCTTAATACCAGCTTCATCTCTAGCTACGGTATCTAGTTTTGTTTCAAAAATTAATAAAGCTTTCTTTTGGTCTGTTCCTTCTGCATATTTGCCAAGTTCTTTAGATGTTTTAATAATCTTTAGGACATCCTCATCGGTTGATTTACTCAATACACCAAATCCACCCCAACGAGTTCTATCGTCTGGAATAACATTGGTTTTCATCCAATTACCATTTACGTAATTGTAAAAATCGTCTTTAGGGCTTACATCTTTATCCATGTTTTCAAGGATAATTCCTGGAATTTTTTCTGCTTCAGCAGTGTCATTTTTTGCATCTTCTTTACAAGCCATAAGCCCAATAAAGGCAAACATAGTTGCAAAAAGCAATTTAATTTGATTGATTTTCATCTTGTTTAGTATTTATTTAGTGTACAATTTACTTATTATTTAGAAGCCTAAAAACTTTTTTTGTTACAGGATTATCAAAATTTAACTTTTAAAGGGGTAATAGTTAGTGGTGAATTTATGGCTTAATAATTTGTTGCGAAGCTTTTTCAATAATCTTATTTATTTGGTAAATACAGTTGTTATAAGCTAAAAGAAGGTTTTCTATATCTTGTATAACCGCTTCTTTTGATGAACTTTCTAGATTTATGGTTTCATCTAGTTTGAGCATTGCAGTTTCTAATACCGAAAGACGCACGATAATTGATGAGCTATTTAAGCTTTCTGGAATATCATTTTTAACATCAGTAATAAGTGCTTGAAGAATGGTTTTATCGTCTTTAAAAAATGAAATTTTCCCATCTTTTAGGTTATTAATTTCTGTACTTAAATCATTAAATTTTGTCCAGTTAGTAGCTTCTTTTTTTGCTAAGTCGCTTAAAACAAACTCGGTAAACTTGATGTCTTTTATATCTTGAGAGGTGATTTTGGTGAATTTGTTTTGCGATTCTTGGTTAGTAGCCAAAGTTTCATTTTCATTGTTCTTACATTGAATATTAAAAAGCAATATTGCTAACAATGTGAAACGAAAATAAACGGAATGTAATCTAAACATAAAAACAAAACTTAAAATCACACAAATATATTGCTAAAGCAGCATTGTAAAAAGTTTTTATCTTATTTTCATTCAATGCTAAAAAACTTGTTATTTTTGATGACGACTAAAGTTGAATAATGGTATCAAAAATTTTAATCATTGGAGCCTGTGGGCAAATAGGTTCTGAATTGACCAATAAATTAAGAGCAGAACTTGGTGTAAACAATGTTATTGCTAGTGATATTAGAGAGAGTAATGTGGAACTTGTAGCCTCTGGTCCATTTGAAATTATTGATGCAAAAAACTTAGACCAAATTAGTGATTGTGTTAAAAAGTATGACATTAATACGGTTTATTTAATGGCAGCTTTGTTGAGTGCAACTGGAGAAAAATATCCTGAAAAAGCATGGAATTTGAATATGGAATCTTTGTTAAATGTGCTTAATTTGGCAAAAGAAAGACTGATTGATAAAGTATTTTGGCCATCAAGCATTGCTGTTTTTGGACCGACTACTCCAAAAGTAAATACACCACAAAAAACCATTATGGAGCCAACAACGGTGTATGGAATTACCAAACAAGTTGGCGAACGATGGTGTGAGTATTATCATAATAATTATGGTGTTGATGTTAGGAGCCTTAGATATCCAGGTATTATTAGTTGGAAAACCTTACCAGGTGGAGGTACTACCGATTATGCTATAGAAATTTTCCATAAAGCCATTAAAGATGGTCATTACAATTGTTTTTTAACTGAAAATACAGCATTGCCAATGATGTATATGGAAGATGCGGTTAAAGCAACTTTGGATATTATGGAGGCAGATGCAGAAGATGTAAAAATCAGGTCGTCTTATAATTTATCGGCAATAAGTTTTACGCCCAAAGAGTTAGCTTTAGAAATCACCAAACAACTCCCAGAATTCACCATTAGTTACAAACCAGATTTTAGACAAAAAATTGCTGATTCTTGGCCTAGTTCTATAGATGATAGTTCAGCAAGAGGCGATTGGAATTGGAATCATTCTTACGATTTAGAAGCCATTACCAAAGAGATGTTACTACAATTAAGAGAAAAAGCTGTTTCTTAGTTTTTCTTAAGTGGTAATGATTTAGCAGGTCTAAACTCAGTCAACCCTTTTTCTTTTATTGTTTTTTCAACATCGCTTATTTGTGATGGTACAAAAGCACTTAAATTTTCAACACCAGTTTCTGTGACTACAGCCATATCTTCAATTCTAATATATAAACGTTCTTCTGGAATCCATATCATTGGGTCGATGGTAAAAACCATACCTGGTTCTAGTTTTACATTTCCTCTAACGCGTCCAACATCGTGAACAGCCATACCAACTGGATGTTGAAAATGACCTCTAAATTTTATACCATTTTCCACAGCTTTTAAGTGGGCAGGTTTTGCAAAGGTTTTTCCAACTAAATATTGTTTCATATCTGCTGCTGCTTTATCCATAACTTCATTGGCAGTGGTGCCTGGTTTTATATATTTAAACAAGGCTTTGCTGTAAGCAAGAATATACTCGTATAATGCAGTTTGCTCTTTATTGAATGTTCCGTTTACTGGCCAAATTCTGGTTACATCGCTTGTGTAATTATGATAATCTGGTGCGTAATCCATAAGGACTAAATCACCATTATTTAACACATCGGTTTTTCTAAAATAATGTCCCATAAATGCATTGGTGCCACCACCAATTATGGCAGGATAACCATCACCTTGAGACCCATGTTGGTAAAATACATATTTAGCAGCTGCGTCCAATTGATATTCGTAAACACCTGGTTTGGTCGACCTCATGGCTTCCATAATAGCAAGACCAGCTATTTCGGTAGCTTTTCTAATAACCTCAATTTCTTTTTCGCTTTTTATTAAGCGCATAGAGTCTAAAAGTGGTGATAAATCTTTTACTTCAAATTCTGGAAAACGCTCATTTATAAGTTTAATAAATCGTGCTTCTCTAGTGGTTTGCGAATCCCAAGGGTCGGCAGCTGCACGCGCATGACCATGAAGTATTTCATCTCTACTGTCGTTTCCAGTTTCTGCTGGACTAAAAGGCGTATATAACGTTGGTGTACTTCCTTTAATGAGTCCAGTACCCACTAAATCGTTTCCTAGAAATTCTATAGGGCGAACACGATTTACACCAGTTAATTCTATTATTAAATCTGCATCTTCAACCGATAAAATTTTACCTTGACTTTTTTCTCTACCTTCTTCTCGATGAGGTAAGTAAAGGGTAGTGCTTCTATTTTTTCCGTTTAATAATAAATAGGCGTGCCCTTCTTCCAATCCGCATAAATAATAAAAGGTATTTGATTGTCTAAATACCTTAAAACCAGCAACACTTGGCGCACTTTGTATGAGTGCAATGGCGTTGTTGCCAATCTCGTTGAATATTTTGGTTCGTCTAGCTTCAAATTCTTCTATTGGAAAATCGGCTTGGTAATAATGTTTTTCTTGTGCTTGAACTATCGTGTTTAAGACTATTGATAAGAATAGTAAAAGGTGAAAATGTTTTTTTGAAAACATAATGTGAATTTTGGTTGGTTGAAAAATGATGTTCGGTTTTGTGTATGATTTAGTTGCACGTTTCAGCATTAAAGTTAGCAAATATATCACAGATAGAAAGTGTGCTGTAACTTGCAATGGATTATATACTGTGTTGCGATTAGCTTTTTATTCTTTTAGTTAATAGTTCAATTTCTATTTCAGAGTTTATTTCTTTTTTAAAATGTTCTTTTAACCAAAATTCAGCCGATTTAATATTTCCTTGTTTTCTATATAGAAAAGCTAAAATATATTCTGACGAAATTATTCTTTGTCCGATTTCAAATGTAGGATTTTTTATGTCTTCAAGAAGTCCTGAAATGTTTTCTTCCATTGTGGTTTTTTCATTGAACCAATTTTTAATTTTCGGAATGTTTGTAAACAGTACACGTTCCAAACTCTTCCTAAATTTATGTTCGTTTATCGTGCTTATTTTATCAGGATTAATAGGGTTGTTTTTTGCAAAACTTTCTTGCAAATCTTCTAAGCGTTTGAAATAAATAATTTTCGTAGATTTTTCTGTTCGGTGATTAATGAGTTTTCTTCCAGAAATTGTTGGAACACAATCAAAGCAATTTCCAAACGAAAAAGAACCACCGAAACCTTTAAGAACGTTGTATTCAACCACGTGTTTTATTCCCTCATCATTAAAGTCACTAAACCAAGTATATTTTCCATTCCAGTTTTTAAGTCCGATTTTGGTTAGCCTTGGCGAGACGACTTCTTGAAAAATCTCCAATCTTTTGTCCAGAAGAACTTCATCCAAATTTTCAACATCATCATAGAATTCCTCTATAACCTTCTGTCTCTCTATTATGTTTTTTATTCTGTCGAAAATGTTCATTCGTCAAATTAATTGAAAAAATAATTTAAGAATAATTTTTAACTGTTTTTAATTTCATTTGCTCTTTTAAAGCACAAGCTGTTTTTGTAACTGCGAGCCCTCCTTTTCCTGTGCACTTTACACATGTCGGCATTTGGAGACTTACCGATGAGACTGTTTCTATAACTTCATTTAAAGGAATAAGTGCATTATAACCAGAACACGCCATGGTTGCCGACGATAGTGCATTGACTGCAGCACTCACATTTTTACCTAAGCAAGGGGCTTCAACACGGTCTGCAATGGGGTCGCAAACTAGTCCAATCATGTTTTGAATTGCCATAGACGCTGCATCAATAGCTTGTTTAGCAGTACCACCAAATAGTTGCACTATTCCAGCAGCTGCCATTCCTGCAGAAGCACCACATTCTACTTGACAACCGTGTTCTTCAGCCGAAAAACCAGGGCCTTTTGCAAAATAGACACCTATAATGCCTGCCGCAAAATATGCTTGGATTAATTCGTTATGCGTAGCTTTTATATCGTCGGCTACAGCTCTAAAAACGCCACCAACCACTCCACAGGAGCCAGCTGTTGGATTTGCAACCACAACTTCCATCGCGCTTTTGGATTCCATGACGGCTGATACATTAGAAATAATACTATTTATGATAGAATTTTCAAGAATCTTCTTTTTCTTTTCGGCTTTGGCAATTAAATGAGATTGTTGAGGTAAAAGTCTATCTTCATATGTTGTGCCTTTTAATCCGGTTGTAATACTATCCTCAATTATGCCAACAACCTGTTCCATTTTATTAATGACTTCTTTGGAATTTAATCCACTTTGATGTTGTTCATATAATAGCCCTAATTCACCTAAATCAAGACGTTGTTTTTCGGCATATTCTAAAAGAGAATCTATTGTCGAAAATGGCAAATCTGTTTCATTGCCCATTATTATTGGTAAAACAGGGGTTGTTATAATGAGTTCATCAAAATTGAAACTACTTTTAATTCTGTCGATTATATCATTAGAAATTTCTTCTGAAAATTTCAAATTAATTAAACGTTTACCATCTTTAAAGGATTCAAAAACTGATTTACATTCTGGAAATGAAGATTGTAAATCATCAAGTGAAATATTTGAATTAACATTCATAAGAATTACCTCATAAAACCCACCATTAATATGAACTTCAAAACCATTTAACTCTTGAATTTCAAACGAACCACCACCAATTGAAATGGCAGTTACAAGTATTTGCTTACCAAGAGTGCCTTCTAAGGCTAATCTAAAAGTATTCACGTGATTTGTTGGATAACTAGTTACTTCATAGGTGATTGAAATACCTCTTTCACTTGCAATTTGTTCGGTATTTTTTATTCTGTCATCTGCCATGTTCAAGCCCAATAATCCGCCATCTATACCAATGGTTGTGCCTTGTTCTCTATAGTTTGGCGCCCAAGCACCATCTTTATCAAAATCAATTACAGCTTTTTTAAGAGGTTCATTTAATATGTTCATACTTATTTTTGCTGCACGCCACGAAGCTGCTGTGTGTGAGCTGGAAGGCCCTCTCATTATTGGCCCAATAACATCATTAAAAATTCCAGGTCTATTTTCCATAATTCTACCTATCGTGTTTGTGTATAGTTCATTTTATTATTTCAATTCCTTTAGTAACATCTCTGAAAAATGATTCTAATTCTGATTTAGCTTTTTCAATTTGTTCAGATTCTGCGATTTCTGCTTTATTTATGTCGAATAACTTTGTTTCAGAATCGGAATACGATAAATAATGAATTATTGAATCCGTTTTATAACCTTCCATATAATATGGTTTATCATAATCGTACTTGAGTTGCTTTACAAATATGAAATCCATGTTTTCGTTTTTTTCCGTCCAATACGTATAATTCAGTTTTCCAGTTTCTCCATACAACCAAAAGTCCAATACAATGTAATCAAAGTTTTTATCGTGGAATACTGTTAATTCTCCGCCATCAGCAGAATGGTCGTTAAGTTCAAAAGTATCTGTTCCGAATTCCGCTTTATTTTTGTCAAAATCTTGAAGTAATCCAAAATCTTTAAGTTTAGAAACTGTTTTTTCTGTTGTGACAATTTCAGTTTCCTTTTCAGAGTTCTGTTTTTCTCCGCAAGAGTAAAATCCGATTATTAGAAAAATGGTAAAAATTCTGTTCATAGGTTTTCGGATATTGATGCCAACTATATAATTGTAAGTAATGTAGTGAATGATATTATTATTTGAATGAAATATTACAAAAAACTTCATTTTGATTAGAAAGTAAATATTAAGCGTTTATACTTGATTTAATTTAGTAATTTTAGTAACCAACTAAAAATACATTTATGAAGCGCATTTTACTATGCTATTTAGTTTTAGCAGTATCACTCCCATCCCTATCTCAAGAAAAATTAACATTAGAAGACATCTTTAAAAATGGCACTTATAGCTCGAAAGGTTATGGACCTGTAAGATGGATGAAAGATAATAAAGGCTACTCTACCCTTGAAAGTAATAATGATGTTGGAGGGCGGGATATTGTTAGGTACGAAGCAAAATCTGGTAAAAGGTCGGTTTTAGTATCTGCTGATAAATTAATTCCAAAAGGCAAAACAAAACCTCTATCCATTAGAAATTATGAATGGTCCATCGATAATTCAAAATTATTGGTGTTTACCAATACAAGAAAAGTTTGGAGAAGACACACTAGAGGCGATTATTGGGTGTTAGATATGGATTCTGGTAAGCTAACCCAATTAGGTAAAAGTGTTGAGCGTACAACAATGATGTTTGCAAAATTTTCGCCTGACGCATCAAGAGTGGCTTATGTAAGTAAAAATAATATCTATGTTGAAAATATTGATTCTGGCAAAATAGAGCAATTAACATCTGATGGTAGTGATTCGATAATCAATGGCACATTCGATTGGGTATATGAAGAAGAGTTAGGTTGTAGAGATGGATTCCGTTGGAGTCCTGATGGTGAGCAAATAGCGTATTGGCAATCGGACACCAAAAATATTGGCACATTCTATATGATTAATAATTTGGATTCAATTTATTCTAAAATAATTCCGCTGCCTTATCCAAAAGTTGGAACTAAGAACTCAGATGTAAAAGTTGGTGTTGTAAATGCTTCAGGAGGAGAAACAAAATGGTTTGATGTGCCTGGAGACCCAACAAACAATTATATAGCTAGAATGGATTTTATACCAAACTCAAGTGAGGTTATGATTCAGCAACTCAATAGAAGACAAAATGCAAATACGGTTTGGATTGGTAACACAAAAACGATGTCTCTAAATACTATTTTTACAGACAAAGATGATGCTTGGTTAGACATTCATGATAACATAATGTGGCTGGAAAACGAGAAGTATTTTACTTGGACTAGTGAAAAAGATGGTTGGCTGCATCTTTATAAAGTGTCTAGAGATGGAAAAGAATTTAGCACGATTACCAAGGGAAATATGGATGTAGTTCGTATAAATTGCATAGACCCAAAAGGTGGTTATGTGTATTATATTGCTTCACCCGAAAATTTCACCCAACGTTACTTGTATAGAAGCAAAATTGATGGAAGTTCTAACCCAGAGCGCGTTAGTCCTAAAGATATGTCTGGTCAGCATGCTTATCAAATTTCAGCAGATGCAAAGTATGCAATTCATACGTTTCAAAATTCTAAAACACCTAATAGAATATCACTTATAAATCTTCAGAAGCATAAAACAATTAGAGTGCTTGAGGACAACAACGAGCTATCAGAAAAAGTAAATGAATTAGGACTCAATCCTAAAGAGTTTATTAAAATTGACATTGGCGATGTTGTATTTGATAGTTGGATGATAAAACCTGCAAATTTTGATGCGTCTAAAAAATATCCAATAGTGTTTTATGTGTATGGCGAACCTGCTGGCTCAACTGTTCAAGATGCTTGGCAAGGAGGCGATTTGTGGCATCATTATTTAGCACAACAAGGATATGTAGTTGTGAGTATTGATAATAGAGGCACCAAGACACCTAGAGGTAGAGATTGGAGGAAATCTATTTATGGTCAAATAGGAATATTAGCAGCACACGACCAAGCAGCCGCAGCTAAAAAATTATTCGAGACCTATAGCTTTATTGATACCGACAAAGTTGGAATTTGGGGTTGGAGTGGTGGAGGTCAAATGACTATGAACTGCCTATTTAGATATCCTGATATTTATAAATCTGGGTTGGCCGTAGCGTTTGTTGCTGACCAGAGATTGTACGACAATATTTATCAAGAACGCTATATGGGATTATTAGAAGACAATGAAGCTAATTATATAGCTGGTTCGCCTATTAGTCATGCTCAAAAACTAGAAGGCAACCTGATGATTATGCATGGAACAGCCGACGACAATGTGCATTATCAAAGCTTTGAAAGACTTGCAAATAAATTAATAAAACATAATAAAATGTTCGATATGATGTCGTATCCAATGCGAGCACATGGAATTCGTGAACGCGAAAATACCTCATTGCATGTAAGGGAAACAATGGCTAGATATTGGAAACGTGTATTTGAATAATAATCGAATATTTAAACATAATAAAACTATCCACAAACCAACCATTATGAAAAACTTTAAAAAGGGCTTGCTGTTAAGTTTAATGCTTGTGACTTTTATGTCGCTTAACGCAATTGCATTAACAGATGGCTATCCAAAAAACCCAAAAATTGACGCTTTAAATTATATCTTCAAGATTGAATTGTCTGATAATACAGATGTTATCATTTGTCAAGTCACAGTCGATATTCGTTTTAAAGGCGCAGGTGTTCAAAAATTACGATTGGATTTAATAAATGCCTCTAGTGCTTTAAACGGAAGAGGAATGGTGGTTAGTAGTGTGGAATCAAATGGTAGTGCGTTAAAATTCACTCATGAAAATGACGAGTTGTTTATTCATCTTCCTGAACCATCAAAACTCAATCAACGTGCGCAATATATTATTCATTACAAAGGTATTCCAGCAAGCGGATTAAAAATTGCTGATAATAAACATGGAGACAGAACATTTTTTAGCGATAATTGGCCAAATCGTGGGCGTCATTGGTTATCGACGATAGACCATCCTTATGATAAAGCGATGTGTGAATTTATTGTGACTGCTCCCAATCATTATCAAGTAGTGTCTAACGGATTGAAAATTGAAGAAACAAATCTTGATAATAATATGAAGCAAACGCATTGGAAACAATCTGTGCCAATAGCTTCATGGTTGTATGTACTAGGTGTTGCTGAATTTGCTGTGCAATATGTAGATGAGTTTGATGGCAAATCCATTGAAACATGGGTATTTAAACAAGATAGAGATGCAGGGTTTTACGATTTTGCTGAACCAACAAAACAAGCACTGGAGTTTTACAGTGACTATGTTGGACCGTTTTCGTATGAAAAATTGGCAAACATACAGTCCAATAGTGTAAGTGGTGGCATGGAAGCAGCTTCGGCAATTTTGTATAGTGCAAGTTCGGTCGTTGGCGATAGAAATACGCGTTGGCGTAATGTGGTAATTCACGAAGTGGCACACCAATGGTTTGGTAATGCTGTCACGGAGTATGATTGGGACGATATTTGGTTAAGCGAGGGTTTTGCTACCTATTTCACACTGCTTTTTATTGAACATCAATATGGTAGGGATGAGTTTGTAGATGGACTTAAATCAAGTCAAAAAAGAGTCGATACATTTTATGAGAAAAACCCAGAGTATACTATTGTTCATGATAATTTAAAAAACATGAAAGATGTAACAACATCGCAAATCTACCAAAAAGGAAGTTGGATTTTACACATGTTGCGAGGTGTAGTAGGAACTGATACTTTTTGGGAAGGCATACAAATGTATTACAACCAATACAAAGATTTGAATGTTAACACTGATGGTTTTAAAAGAGTGATGGAAGAAGTGTCCGGAAAAGATTTGGATGTCTTTTTCGAGCAATGGTTGTACAAACCAGGAATACTACAAATTGATGGACATTGGAAGTACAATAAAAAAACCAACGAAGTAATTATCAATTTAAACCAAGTGCAAACAGATGGAAGCCTATTTGAAATGCCTATCGAAATAGGTATTGATTTTGGTGACAAACCACAACACATAGAGTTGGTTAAAATAACAGGAAAATCAAATAGTTTTAAGATAAAAGTCGATAAAGAGCCTAAAAATGTTATACTTGACCCAAATTATTGGGTATTGATGAATGCGGAGTTTAGGAAAGGTTAGAAAACAAAAAACCCTGAAAACAATAAAGTTTCAGGGTTTTAATGTGGTGCCTCCAGCTCCGAAGCGTCGGAGGAACCAGGGACACTATTTATCTGTTTTGTAAAATATCAGTTAAAATAAGAGGGCTTTGAATTACCTTGGCGATAAATTTTTTGCTTTTCATTCGTTTAATGAAACTTTCAAGAAATAAGGCTTCATTTCTTGATGAACACTCAAAATTTAAAACCACTGTCCAGTCATTGGCTATTTTAGTATAACTTCCTTTATAAGAATGATTATTATGTTTATTGAGCCTTTCAACAACATCATCTGTTTCACCAACATAATACTTTTCTTTTGATGGACTGTAGATAATGTAGAGGTAATGCATTTTGATTAAATTAAACAAAAAACCCTGAAAACAATAAAGTTTCAGGGTTTTAATGTGGTGCCTCCAGGAATCGAACCAGGGACACATGGATTTTCAGTCCATTGCTCTACCAACTGAGCTAAGGCACCTTCTGCATAAATGCGGTTGCAAATATATATTCTTTTTATCATCTGCCAAAATAAAAAGATAAAAAATGGTTTTGTAAATTTACACCTTTTATTTTGCAGATGAATTTAATTATAGATGTAGGTAATACCAATGTGAAACTTGCTGTTTTTCAAGACAATGAGATTGTCAACAAGCAAATAGTTGACTTAGATGCAATCGATATTAAAATTATTGAGCTTACGAAAAAATATAATAATTTGGGCAAAGCTATTATATCTTCAGTTGGACGTTTAAGTGAACCACAAATAGCAAATATTTCAAATTGTATTAGCACTATTGTATTAGATTCAAAAACCAGAGTGCCATTTAAAAACAAATACAAAACACCCGAAACACTTGGTGTAGATAGAATTGCATTAGTAAGTGCTTCGGTATTAAAATATTCTAAAAACAATGTATTGATTATTGATGCTGGAACCTGCATCACTTACGATTTTATCAATACCAAAAACGAATATCTGGGTGGTGCCATTTCACCTGGAATTTCAACACGCTACAAGTCCTTAAATAATTTAACAGCCAACTTACCGTTATTGAAAAGAAAAGCACCAAAAAAATTAATTGGAAAATCTACAAAGCAATCCATTCATTCGGGAGTTATTAATGGAATTTCAATGGAAATAGATGGAATTGTTAATAAATACCGAAAAAAATATAAAGATTTAACAGTTATTTTAACAGGAGGAGACGCAGATTTCTTGTCAAAGCGATTAAAAAGTAGCATATTTGCGAACTCTAATTTTCTTTTAGAAGGTTTGAATTTCATATTAGAATATAACACAAACGAATGATTAAAAAACTCTATTTAGTATTTATAGCTTTTTTAGCATTAAATACTCATGCTCAAGAAGGAACAACCTCGCCATATTCATTTTATGGACTAGGCAGTTTGAAATTTAAAGGTACTACCGAAAATGTGAGCATGGGAGGCTTAAGTATTTTTACAGATAGCATTCATGTTAATTTACGCAATCCTGCGTCTTATGCAGGAAGAATGGTAAATGAAACAGGATTAGGGCATATTGTAAAATTTGCTGTGGGAGCAAGTAGCCTAAATAACACTTTAAAAACCAGTACAGTATCAGATAAAGCAAATACAGCTACTTTTGATTATCTAGCAATATCATTGCCAATGGGAAGATTTGGTATGGGTCTTGGTTTGATGCCTTATACATCGGTTGGATATAGATTAGAATCTATTACTGATGAAGATGTTTTGGATTATAGATATAGAGGAGAAGGAGGCGTTAATAAAGCATTTTTTGGTATTGGTTATTTACTTGCCGAAAATTTTAGAATTGGCGTTGATGCTCACTATAATTTTGGAAACCTTCAAAATAACGTTGTCAATTTTAGATATGACGACGAAGGCAACCCACTGCAATACCATAGTAGAGAAATTAATAGATCTGATTTGAGCGGATTAAATTTTAATTTAGGGCTTACATACACACCAATGATTTCTGAGAAATTGCAATTAACATCATCTTTTACATTTTCTCCAAAAGCAGATTTAACATCAGCTAACCAAAGAACTTTTGGGAGTGTTTTGGTAAACTCTTCTGGTCAAGAATTTCCTATAAACGAAATTGAAGAAGACTTAGAAGCACTTGGTTTAGATGAAACAGTTTTAACTCTACCAACCAAAACAGCTTTTGGGCTGGGTATTGGAGAGCCAAGAAAATGGTTTTTAGGTGCCGAATATACCATGTTAAAGACGAGTGAGTTTACAAACGAGATTTTTAGCTTCGACAATGCAACGTATCAAGATGCTTCAACAGTATCTGTTGGAGGATTTTTTATACCACAACACAACTCTTTTACTTACTGGAAAAGAGCCGTTTATAGAGCAGGAATTAGGTTTGAAAACACAGGTTTAAAAATAGAGAATCAGTCAATAAGCGAGTTTGGCATGTCTTTTGGAGTAGGTTTACCAGTTGGAGATTTCTTATCTAATGTAAATATTGGAATTGAAGTTGGGCAAAGAGGAACAACTAGCCAAAATTTAGTAAAAGAAAATTTTGTAAATTTCCAGCTTAGTCTATCATTAAACGATAGATGGTTTGCAAAAAGAAAATATAACTAATTAATTAACAACTAGAATTATGAAGACGAAAATTACACTGTTAATAGCAATGCTTTTTCTTGGGTTTAACGCAATTAATGCACAATGCTCGCAAGAAGACAACATAAATGACTTGTCTATAATGACCGAATACGCAAAGGCTAAAAATTATGAAGCAGCTTATGGACCATTTATGAAGCTAAGAGAATGTAATCCTAAATATAACAGAGCAATTTTTACTTATGGTGAACGTATCCTAAAAGATAAAATCAAAAAATCTTCAGGAGCTGAAAAAGCGGATTTTGTTAGAGATTTAGTAAAAATGTGGGACGAAAGACGCACGCATTTTGCAAGTAAAACTCCTCAAGGTGAGTTTATGGCAAAGTCTAGTCAATTACAGTATGACCATAGAAAAACATTGAATTTAACCGATAGTCAATTGTATGATAATTTTGACAATGCGTTTAAAACTGATGCTGAGACATTTAAAAATCCAAAATCACTATATACGTATTTTAAGTTAATGGTAAATCTTTATGATGCTAAACAAAAGCCTGCAGAAGTTTTATTTACAAAATACGATGAGGTGTCTGAAAAAATTGAAGCAGAGGTGAAGCACTATACTAACTTATTAAACAAGTTTGTCCCTACAGGTGATAGTGAAGAAGAAGTGAAATTAAGCAAAAAAGACGCTGGTAAGGTAAAATCTTACACTAGCTATTTAAAAGCTTATGACCAAATTACTTCTGGTATGGATAGAGATTTAGGTGACCGTGCAAACTGTGAAAACTTAGTGCCTCTTTATGAAAGAAACTACGAAGAAAACAAAAACGATGGTTTATGGTTGCAAAGAGCTATGAACAGATTGTACACTAAAGAATGTACAGATGACCCATTGTTTGTTAAAATAGTAGAACAAAAAAATAATTTAGAACCAAGTGCTAGCACAGCATATTACCTAGGAATATTAAAAGATAAAGATGGAGATAGTGCTGCTGCATTAACCTATTACAATCAAGCTGTAGAATTAGAAACAGACAACTTTGAAAAAGCTAAGATTTTATACAGAATTGCAGCTGGATTTAAAAAGAAAAGAAGTTATGGTCAAGCAAGAACCTATTACCAAAAAGTACTCGTTGCTAATCCTTCTTACGGTAGAGCACATTTAGCAATAGCTCAAATGTATGCTTCTAGTGCTAATAGCTGTGGTACAGATAACTTTAGCAAAAGAGCTGTATATTGGTTAGCTGCTAGAGAAGCAAGAAAAGCTGGTAGAGTTGACCCTAATTTAAAGAAAGCGGCATCTCAAAATGTTGCTAACTATATGGCAAAGGCACCTACTAAGAGTGAGATATTCTCTAAAGGTAATGCAGGAGAAACAATTAAAATTGGATGCTGGATAGGTAGAAGTGTAAAAGTGCCAAACCTTTAATGAATTGAATTCAATAGTAAAAAATAGTATAATTTACATGGTCACAGTTTTAACTGTGACCATGTTTTTTTCATATGATAATTAATAAATTAAAAAATGGTCATATGTAATTCGCATAAAAATGTTTTTGTTTTGAGTCTTATTTTGGTAATGCTCATTTCATGTAAAGACAACTTTAAAGACGTTCAAAATATTGGCTTATTAAGTGATAAACCAGTAACTGAAGCGGAAAATATAAATACAAAATATACCGATTCCGGAAGGTTAAAATCACACTTAGTAAGCTCTAAAATGTTGGATTTTTCTAATAGAAAGTTTTCATTTGTCGAATTTCCAGAAGGTATCAATTTTACCATTTACGACGAAAATGGTAATAAAAATAATGTGGTTGCAGATTTTGCCATGATTTATAACGATACCGATTTAGTGGATTTACAAGGAAATGTTGTGGTAACAACACATACTAACGATACCCTATTTACCGAGCAATTATTCTACGACCAAAAACGAGAATGGATGTTTACCAACAAACCTGTAAAATTCCGACGAGGAAACAGCATTGACTTAGGTACAGGTTTCGATGCGAATAGAGATTTTACAATTGCCGACGTTTTAGAGTATTCTGGCACCATTTATTTAGACGAATAATGCGTATCTTTGTGCTGTTATAATTTACAATAATCACTAATTCATTTTTAGTAATGAAAGTATTACAGCTTTTTCAATATGCGTATATAATTTTCGCAGTATTGTTTTTGTACGACGCCATAAGCAATTGGAATGTAGAAGGAAAAAGTCCTTATATATCATTAGCACTTGCAGCCTTAGCAATATTTATGTTCTTTTTTAGAAAGAAATTTAGAAAGCGTTTCGAAGATAGAGGCAAGCTTTAAAAATGAGTTCCGAAACCTTAATAATAATTATCTCGTTGTTATTTTCGGCTTTTTTCTCAGGAATGGAAATAGCCTATGTCTCTTCAAATAAAATTCACATTGAAATTGAGAAAAAGCAAAGCGGATTTCTAGCCAAAATACTTACAAAACTCACGGCAAAACCTTCAAAATTTATAGCTACTATGCTTATTGGAAACAATATAGCCTTGGTTATTTATGGGTTTTATATGGGCGATGCGCTCATGCAATGGTTTCAGGGTATGACGCTAGATAATGTGTTTCTAAATGTATTAATTACAGATTTTAGCTTATTAACACAAACCGTTATTTCTACTTTGGTTATATTAATTACTGCCGAGTTTTTGCCTAAAGTATTCTTTCAAATTTATTCTAACTTGTTGTTAAAGCTGTTTTCAATTCCAGCTTATGTGTTTTTTGTGTTGTTTTCATTGATTTCCGATTTTGTTATTTGGATTTCAGATGTAGTCCTAAAAACCTTTTTTAAAACAGATGGCGACCAAGTACAGTTGGCATTTACCAAAGTGGAACTGGGACATTACATAAGCGAGCAAATGGAGTCGGTTGAAGATGATGACGATGTGGATAGCGAAATTCAAATTTTTCAAAATGCTTTAGAATTTTCCGAAGTGAAATCGCGGGAAGTCATGATACCACGAACCGAATTGGTGGCTGTAGAAATTCATGATAGCATAAAAACGTTAAGCGAACTTTTTATATCAACAGGCTATTCTAAAATTTTGGTTTACAAAAATACCGTTGATGATATTTTAGGATATGTACATTCTTTCGACCTTTTTAAAAATCCTAAGACCATAAAATCTATTATCATGCCTGTTGAGTTTGTTCCAGAAACAATGCTTATAAAGGATGTTTTAAATGTGCTCACAAAAAAACGTAAAAGTGTTTCGGTGGTGTTGGACGAATATGGAGGGACCTCAGGAATAATGACCATTGAGGATATTGTTGAGGAGCTATTTGGCGAAATCGAAGATGAACATGATAGTATAGAATTACTTGAAGAAAAGATTAGCGATATAGAGTTTAATTTTTCGGCGAGGCTGGATGTAGATTATATAAACGAAACCTATAAACTAAATTTACCCGAAAACGAAAACTACGAAACTTTAGGGGGTTTAATAGTTAATAGCACGGAAGAAATTCCGCAGCAAAACGAAAAAGTAACCATAGAAGACTATTTATTTACAGTTTTAGAGGTCTCTAACACCAAAATAGAAATTGTATCACTTCGCGTTATAAAAGACGATTAAAAATCTTACAACGGCACAATTAATACGTTGTTCTGCTTTTATAATTAAGTATAAAATGGTATTTTCGCGCACGATATTTTATCGAAATTAATTAAAGACCGTTACTAGCCTAATTTTTAGGAGTATAAGTCGATTGTTAAACCCCAAAAAAGGATTACTTAAAATTTATAGTATATATGGCAATTTTAAATAAAATTAGACAGCGTTCGTTATTTTTAATCTTAGTAATCGCTATGGCATTATTCTCTTTTGTCTTGGCAGATTTGTTTAAAAACACCGATGGTTTCGACAGTAAGTCGCAAAACGTAGTCGCTACAGTTAATGGTCAAGATATAAGTCGCGCCGATTTTCAAGCAAAAGTAGAAAACATGCAGCGTCAATTTGGAGCTTCACTTACTAACACGCAAGCTATGAACAGAGTTTGGGACCAAGAAGTGAACAATGCTGTAATGAAAGCACAGTATGATGCTCTAGGGCTTACCGTAGAACGTGACCAAATGAGAGACTTATTAAAATTAGGATTAGCTAATTTTGAAGAGTTTAAAAACGAAGATGGTATCTACGACGAAAATAAGTTAAACGAATTTATCGCCAATTTAAAAGCTATTTCCCCTCAAACAGCAATGTTAGGTGGTTCGCCAATTAACTACGAAGCTTGGACAAATTATGAAAATGATATGGCAATTACTGGAAAACAGCAAACCTACTTTAACATGGTTAAAGCTGGTATTTCTGGAACTCTTGCCGAAGGAGAATTAGACTATAAACTAGAAAACGATAAGGTAGATATTAAATATGTTAGAGTTCCTTACACATCTATTGCAGATAGTACTATAACTGTAACTAAGTCTGATATATCTAACTACATAAACAAAAATAAAAGCCAATACGAAGTTGATGAGTCTAGAGACATTCGTTTTGTAGAGTTTAAAGAAGACCCATCTTTAGAAGATGAAACTGATATTCAGAATAAACTACTCGAAAATTTAAATGGCAAAGAAGACAACCCTACTACAAGCGAAGTAGATGAAACTGTTATAGGTTTTAAAGACACAACAGATGATGAAGGCTATTTAGCAACAAATTCTGCAGTAAAATTATTTGATGATTATATGTTCAAATCAAACTTGCCTGTTGAACATGCAGATAGTATTTGGAACTTAAACAAAGGTGAATTTTACGGCCCTTACAAGAATAACAATATGTTTATGATTAGTAAGGTGATAGATGTGAAGCAAATTGCAGATTCTGTTAAGGTTAGACATATATTAATCCCATTTGCTGGAGCTGTACAAGCTGCACCAGATGTTGTAAAAACCGAAGCTGAAGCTAAAGCAACAGCCGATAGTATTTTAGGTGTTGTAAAACCTAACCGTTCTAAATTCCAAGACTTACTTTCTTTATCATCAGATTTGGTTAGTAACCAAAACGATGGTGAAATTGAATTTGCATATACTGCTGGAATGGCACCTGAGTTTAAAGCATTTGCATTCGATAATAAAGTAAGGGATATTGATGTTGTAAAAACAGATTTCGGATTCCACGTTATTGAAATATTAAGTCAAGGAGATAAGCAAAAAGCCATTAAAGTTGGTAATTTAGCAAGAGCTATTGAAGCATCTGATGCTACTGTAGATAGAGTGTTTAACGAAACATCTAAGTTTGAAATTGCAGTAGCAAATAGAGATTTTGCTGAAGTTGCAAATGAAAGCGGTTACACTTTAAAACCAGTAAGTGCTGTTAAAGAATTAGACGAAGCTATTCCAGGTTTAGGAAGTCAAAGAAGTATTGTAAGATGGGCTTATGAAGATGGCGTAAAAATTGGTGATATTAAAAGATTTAATATACCAGGAGGTTATGCAGTTGTACAACTAACAGGAATAAATGAAGAAGGATTAATGAGCACCGAAAAAGCATCATTTACTGCTTTACCAGAAATTAGAAAGCAAAAGAAAGCCGAACTTATTAAAGCACGTATTTCTGGAGCAACATTAGAAGATATTGCAAGTAGCGAAAGCCAAACCGTAGAAACAGCATTAGCGGTTACTATGAAAACGCCAACTATATCTGGAGCAGGAAATGAGCCTATGGTTGTTGGAACTGCTTTTGGATTAGGTGAGGGAACAGTGTCTAAACCAATACAAGGAAATACAGGCGTATTTGTTGTTCAAGTAACTAAATTTACACCAGCACCTGAATTGCCAAATTATCAAGCTGCTGCTAATAGATTAGGTACAGCCAAAGCTGTAACGGTTAATACGGCATTATTGGAAGCATTAAAAAAAGCTGCTGAAATTGACGATAACAGAGCTACTTTCTATTAAGATAATAAAGTAGTTAGATATAAAAAAGAGCTTCACATTGTGAAGCTCTTTTTAGTTTAATATCATATCACCAAAAGGGATAATGGTTGAATAACCTTTACTTTTAAAATAGCTTGTTGGATTATCTAAAGAACTCACCAAAATAAAATCGCCTCCCCAAGCGCCCAAACTTTTAATGCAGCCATTAAAATCTTTAAAAAGAGCATCCTTAACTGTTGGTTGCTTTATAATGGAACTTATAATAGCTTCATGCGTATGTATAAGCTGATTGAAATCTTTTAGAGACGAACAATCAATCATGTTTTGTGTAATGATATTTATATCATCGATTTTAGAAGAAATTGTGCCTTTGTTTTTATTGTATTGCTCAATACCCTCACGACTATTTTTCTTCTTATTTAGATGAACAAAATATAAATGCTCTTTAAATTCTGGATTAAATATGACGTTATTAATATTTCTTTGAGAATTGTTTAATTGATAGGTAATAGCTGTATCGTTTTGCGCACAGGCAATATCGTAACCACTACCACCAAAAGTTAATTCCAAAAGTTTATAGGCATCAACTTTAGCCCAATTAGCAATGTTGTTTATAAGTGTTGAAGAACTACCAAGTCCCCAATCTCTTGGAAAATCTAATTTAGTAGTGATCTTAAAACCAGTTTTAGTTCCGACGTTTCGGAATAAAAAATCAGGATGTAATTGTTGTGCGGCTTTTAGTATTTGTACCAGTCTTTTAGAAACGTCATTGCGAGGGTTTATTAAACCCGAAGCAATCTCTTTAATAGGTAAACTATCTTCAAACCAAACCTTATGTTCATTATCAATACTTTTCCAAATAATGTTGTTCTCAAGAATTGATTCAACAGTTAACGATTGTCCATATTTAGTGGGAACTGCCAATGCTAATGCGCCATCCAAAACGGTGTATTCGCCAGTGATTAATAACTTTCCGTTGCTGTAAAAGTTGCTCATTAACGTCTTAGATTTTCAATAGCCTCAACAACTGCACTATGGGTTACGACATTGGTTTTAAAATGCTCAATAATGGCCATTTTCTCAATCTCATCTGCATTAAACTGGTTTAATATATTCATTAAATGCATTTTCATGTGTCCTTGTTGAATTCCTGTAGTGGTCAATGACCTAAGTGCCGCAAAGTTTTGGGCTAAACCAGCCACTGCTACTATTTTCATGAGTTCTTTGGCATTTGGTTTATTAAGCATTTCTAAAGATAATTTTACCAAAGGGTGTAATCCGGTTAAACCACCAACAGTTCCTAGTGCTAGCGGAATTTCAATCCAAAATTTAAAAATACCATTATCAACGCTAGCATGCGTTAAACTTGAATACGAACCATTTTTTGATGCATAAGCATGTACGCCAGCTTCAACTGCTCTAAAATCATTTCCAGTAGCTAATATAACAGCATCAATACCGTTCATAATCCCTTTGTTGTGTGTGACTGCTCTATAAGGTTCTACTTCGGCAATTTGTACTGCCTGTATAAATTTATTAGCAAAATCTTGAGGTGATACATTGTCGTCTTCATTCAATTCCTCAACCTTGCAGCTTACTTCAGCTCTAACCAAACACTCAGGGACATAATTGGAAAGAATGCTCATTACTATATCAATACTTGAATCCTTTAAACCATCAAAATAAGCTGCTTCCGTTTTAAAAGTGTTTGCAAAACTTTCTAGACAGGAATTAATAAAATTGGCGCCCATAGCATCTAAAGTCTCAAAAGTGGCGTGTAATTGATAGTAATTGGCAATGGCACTTGATTTGTCAATTAATTCAATATCCAAAATCCCACCACCACGTTTTTCCATATTCTTGGTAATAGGTTTTGCGTTGGCAATTAATTGAGGCTTTATATGCTTGAAATAGGTTTTTAAAGTGTCAAAACTACCATGATACATAAAGTGTACTTGACCAATTTTTTTGGTTGAAATCACTTCAGCTTTAAAACCACCACGATGTAACCAAAATTTTGCAGCTTTACTTGCGGCAGCAACTACCGAGCTTTCTTCAATAGCCATTGGTATAGCGTATAGTTCGTTGTTTATAAGAAAGTTAGGTGCTACGCCTAAGGGTAGATAGTAGTTTGTAATGGTATTTTCAATAAATTCGTCATGCAATTGTTGCAACTTATCGTTGGTGTTCCAATACTGTTTTATAACGGATTTAGCCTCTTCTTTATGAGAGAAATAGGTATCGACAATCCAATCAATTTTTTTAGATTTTGATAATTTGGAAAAACCAGAAATAGACTTACTCATGCAGTTAAATTTATAGCTGCAAAGATACTATTCTTACCTGTAATATGGCAGTTGCTTCAATGCATTCATGCATTTTACTGTTAATAGTAGCTGTTTTTTGCCGAATTTTTAGTAAACTTGGCATACTAATAAACTAACTATACTAATTATTTAATTATGGCAGATACAGTAGAAAACAATAATCAGTCTGATTTATTTGGGCATCCAAGAGGTCTATTTTATTTATTCTTCGCAGAATTATGGGAACGTTTTAGTTTCTATGGGATGAGAGCGTTATTAACGCTTTACATGATACAAGAAATATTTAAAGCTTTAGTTGAGCGAGATACAGCAACAGCAGTTGTATATGCGTCATATGGATCTTTGGTATATGCCTCAGCAGTTATAGGAGGGCAAATTTCTGATAAAATATTAGGAATGCGAAGCTCTATTTTTTTAGGAGGAATTCTAATGTCTTTAGGGCATTTTGTATTAGCTATAGAGAATAATGTTGCTTTCTTTTTAGCCTTATCTTTTATTATAGTCGGGAATGGTTTTTTTAAGCCTAATATATCCACGTTTGTAGGTGCATTATATCCAGATGGTGATACAAGAAAGGACTCTGGATTTACCATATTTTATATGGGAATAAACATTGGAGGATGGGTTGCTCCATTGTTATGCGGTTGGTTAGCTTATACATATGGTTGGCATTATGGTTTTGGATTAGCGGGAATAGGAATGTTAACAGGGCTCATTTTCTTTTGGAGTGGTATTAAAAAAAATGTCTTTGGAGACAAAGGGTTACCACCTAACATAGAAGTATATGAGAAAAAAGTAATAGGAATTCCTCAAAAAACATTAATTCCAATTCTTGCAGTTTTATCTGCCCCGTTAATTGCATTTATACTTTCGTCATGGCAAGATAATTACGTTAGTTTAATATTTAAATTTGTTGGGTTTGGGGTGTTAGCTTACATAATTTACATTATGTCAAAGGTTTCGTTAGCACAGAGAAAAAAATTATTTATGGCTTTATTGATTACTTTTTTCATGACTCTTTTTTGGGGTTTTCATGAATTGTCTGGAAGTGTAATTACATTATTTGCTTCAAGAAATGTAGATTTAGTATTTTTTAATGCTAGTCAGACCAATTCGTTTAATTCAATGTTCATAGTTATTCTAGCTATTCCAATATCTTTGCTATGGGGATATTTATCTAAAAAAGGATTAAACCCTAGAACGCCTTATAAATTTGGATTAGGATTAGTGTTAGCAGGAGTGAGTTTTTACATTTTAGGAATGAGTGGTGGAAGTGCTGATGAAAATGGGATGGTGCCAATGGCTTATTTGTTTGTAATGTATTTTATTATATCTATTGGAGAATTGTTTATGTCTCCAGTAGGTTTGTCAAAAATCACAGATTTATCTCCAAAAAATATTGTCGCTTTTATGATGGGAGTTTGGTTTTTGTCTTCTGCTTATGCGTTTCAAATAGTTGGTTTTATAGGAGAGAAGCTAGCAATAGAAAGTACAGATGCCAATGTTGGAGGTTTAGATACGTTACAAGTTTATACTGATGGATTTAGTCTAATTGCTCAATATTCGTTAGGAGCTGGTCTTGTTGTATTATTATTTGGGCCATTAATGAAAAAACTATTAGGTAACGTCCATTAATCGAAAAAACCGTTAAAATAAACGTAAAATGCTCCTTTTTAGGGGCATTTTTTGTAAGTTAGGCACATATTTTGCAACAAATCGAATTATGAAAAAGATAGTAATTACCTTCGTACTTGTCTTTGCTGTTAACTTAATATCAGCACAAGACATCAATTGGGTGTCGCTTGAAGAAGCACAAGAACTTCAAAAGAAAACACCTAAGAAAATCATTATAGATATGTACACCTATTGGTGTGGCCCTTGTAAATTGATGGATCGAATAACCTTTCAGAATAAAGATGTAGTTGATTATGTTAATAAACATTATTATGCTGTAAAATTCAATGCAGAAGGAAATGATGAGGTTGTATTTGATGGTAGAGAATTCTCTAACCCTAATTACGACCCAGCAAGAGCAAAAACTAGAAATGGAGCTCACCAATTAACTAGGTATTTTCAAGTTGGCGCATATCCAACAGTAGTATTTGTTGACGAAGATTTAAAAATACTAGTGCCTTTAAGAGGTGTTAAAAAACCACAAGAGCTTGAATTGTATTTAAAAATGTTTGCTAAAGACGAGCATAAAAACATTAAATCTCAAGATGCTTTTACTGAGTATTATAAAGCATTTAAACCTGAGTTTACAGAAAAGTAATATTAGTAACTATATATAAAAGCTCCCTTTTTACTTGTTCTGTGGAAAGGGATATTTTTTTCCTTACAAGTAATCTTCCAACGTTCTTGATAACTTTTGTAGTTGCTTCCGTCACTTATTATTAATTCTGGTTGCAAGCGTTCTATGAGTCGTTCTAAATTAATTTTAGGAGAGTGTTGTAGCAATATTATAGACGGTTTAAACGTGGTAGTTTTATAAAGCCCTAAACTATCTATTACCAATAATTTATGATGATTAAAAGCATAGATGTTTTTAATAGAATCCACAGTAACAGTATCTATATGAGCACCAACTTTATAGTTGGTAATGGTTTTGTCGTGTTGTAAAATACTATCATTAATATTGGAGTAGAGGTGTAGTTTCTGGTTTGTTTTGTGACCAATAATACTATGCCTTGATTTATGAAAAACAATAAAGGAGTTTTCAGCCATTTCTTTTTTGCTGAATATTAAAACACCCTGACTAATAATAACTATAACAAGCACAAAAGCGACGCTTTTAAAGGTTTTAGTTTTTAAATAGATTAGAAAACCAATAATAATGGTATAGCTGATGAGTACATGGCTAAAATCAAACGAAATATTTTTGAATAAAAAAGATTCTTGTGCTGCAACCCAACCAACAAGTTGGTTCATTTTTGTAATAATTGCTCCGTATAAACTCGCAAGAAATGAAGGAAGAAGATTTACCAACGATAACCCAATAACAACAATTCCCAAGCCTAAAATCACACCCAAAAAGGGAATAATAGCCAAATTTGAAATAAAGAATAATCCAGGAAACTGATGAAAATAATAAAGACTTATAGGAATAATGCCAAACTGTGCTGCAAGTGTCACTGTAAAAATATTCCAGAAAAACTTAACCAATTTGTACTTGGGTTTCCATAATGTATCCAACATAGGCTGTATGGCAACAATTGCAAAAACTGCCAAATAACTTAGCTGAAAACCTACATCAAATATAAATGTTGGTTTCCACAGCAAAAGAATAAACATGGATATGGTTAAGGTATTGTAAACATTGGTTGGTCGCTTTAAATTTAAAGCAATGGCAACGACTGTAAACATACTTACAGCCCTAACAACCGAAGCCGATAAACCAGCAATGACGGCAAAACTCCATAAAATAAGTATTAATAATAAGGTTTTAAAAAACAGACCATGTTTAAAATATTCAATGGGTTTAAATAAAATGTTCAATAGAAGCAGGATAATCCCAACATGCAATCCAGAAACTGCCAGTATATGTATGGCACCTGCTTGCGTATAACTATCATAAATCTCTTTTGAAATGTCCTGCCTTTGACCCAATAATAAAGCGTTGATTATTGAAAGTTCTTCGGGTTTAAAATCATAAGTTTGGAGCTTTTCGTTTATGGTTTCTCTCAATAAACTAGCATAACCAAATAGTGAGTGTTTGTCATTATTTAACGTATGTAACTCGGTATTTGAAACAAAAAGTTGATGATAAATATGTTGCTTCTTTAAATAGGCTTTATAATCAAATTGATGCGGATTTAAAGGAGGAATCAATTCCTTAAATTGAGTTTTGGTTATTAAAATATCGTCAACTTTTAAAAGAGGTGTAGTTGAATCTTTAACAATATTTAATAACGAACGACCAGATGCTTTAGTACTATCAATATTTAAAATATCAATAACATATTTATTATGAAAATTTCCAGGCTTTAGAACCTCCCTAACTCTAAAATTTATGAGCTGTGTTGAGTCATTGTGTTTTAAATACAGCTTGGTGTAGTGGTTTTTAAAATTAGATTCATTGTGAGTAGTTGTAGTTAAAAACCCAACACAAATGGTAGCTAAATAAATTGTAATTGCAACCCAAGACTGTTTTTTACGAGTGTTTTTTGAGATAATCAAATCGAAAACTAGCAAGAGTAAAAACCCAATACAAATACTTAAAATATAAATGAAGTTGGCGTTAAAAAAATACCCAAGAAGAATGCCTATGATTAAGCATACGGTAAGTTTAATAATCGTAAAGTTGAGTAATTGCATTATTGTAAGATACTAAAAATCACAACACACGTCGCGCTTGCACAAAGGCAAAGTACCAATAACGATTTTTTAATCTTGAAGTCATCACACCTTTACTGCTTGAGGCATGAATAAATTCTACATCATCTTTGTCTGCGTAAGTTACAATACCAACATGATTTACTTTTCTGCTGTTTTTCTTGGTCGCAAAAAAGACTAGGTCACCTTTTTTTACTTCTTTTAAGTCTATCCAGTCGCCAGTTTTTGCTAAATCATTGGTTGTTCTTGGTAATACTACAGATTCACTTTTGTATGATGTTTGAATAAGCCCAGAACAGTCCATTCCTTGCTTTGTAGTGCCTCCATATTTATATCTTACGCCAGTAAATTGCTGCGCAAAATCCACAATACTTTCTGCTTTAATGTCTTCAGGACTTGTGTTGTTTACTTTCTTGCTTTTTTTAGACCTATGGTTTTTTACAATAGATTCTTTCCTATTTTTAGTTGCAAGTTTTGAAGATTTACAAGACGTAAAACCTATAAGAAGTAATAAAATAAAGGGCAGAAATCGCATAAATAGTATATGTAATCGATGCTAATTTAAAGAATTATAAATTAATTGTGCAACTTTCTTACTTGCACCTTTGCCACCAAGTTTTTTCTCAAGTTCGTAATAACTTGTAAAAAACTTTGTACGTTCAAACTCATTCAAGGTTTTTTGTAACTCAAGTTTTAAGCGTTTTGTATTGCAATCGGTTTGTATAAGTTCGGTCACCACTTCCTTGTCCATAATTAAATTCACAAGTGAGATATATTTAATGTGTTTTACCAAGCGTTTTCCTATTTGGTACGATAACCATGACCCTTTATAACATACCACTTGAGGTACTTTAAACAAGGCTGTTTCTAGAGTAGCAGTGCCTGAAGTAACCAAGGCAGCTGTAGACACACTTAGTAAATCGTAGGTTTTATTACTTACAAAATAGACATTGGTTTTTTTAATAAATTGCTTATAAAAATCGTATTCTTGACTAGGTGCTCCAGCAATTACAAACTGGTAATCATTAAAACTTTCAACCACACTTAGCATAATGGAAAGCATCTTTTTTATTTCTTGCTTTCTGCTTCCTGGTAACAAAGCTATGATTGGTTTATCACTTAATTTATGAGCTGTTCTAAATTGAAATTCATTGACTTGGGCTCTATCTGAAATAGCGTCAATTAAAGGATGCCCAACAAACTCAACTGGAAAATTATGCTTGTCTTCGTAAAACGATTTTTCAAACGGAAGTATCACATATATCTTATCAATGTCTCGTTTTATGGCAGTAATACGATTTTCTTTCCAAGCCCAAATTTGAGGAGAAATATAATAATGTGTTTTAAGCCCTTTAGCTTTTGCCCATTTGGCAATACGTAAATTAAAACCAGGATAATCAATAAAAATAATCACATCTGGATTATAGGCTTCAATGTCTTTTTTGCAGAATTTCAGATTTTTTGCGATGGTTCTAAGGTTCATGACCACCTCAATAAATCCCATAAACGCTAAATCCCTATAATGCTTCACTAAAGTACCACCAACTTGTTGCATAAGGTCGCCTCCCCAAAATCTAAACTCAGCGTTTACATCTTGACATTGGAGTGATTTCATGAGGTTAGACCCATGTAAATCGCCCGAAGCTTCTCCCGCAATTATGTAGTACTTCATGGGCTTATAACTTGATAATAAATGTAAAAACAGCAATTAAAACGGTGGCAACTAGGACACCTCTGGCACGATAATCTTGCTTCTTTTTTATAAACACAAAAAAAGCACCCAAATTTAAAATAGCACCAAGACTAACCAATTTTCCTAAAAAACCTTCGGTGTTAGCAGCTTTAATAACCGTAAATGGGTCGTCTCCTTTTCCTAAAAACATAGCTGCAAAATATAAGCCAATAGCGTTGGCAATTAATCCTATTAATATACCAATAATAATATCTTTATTCTTCATTAAAAGTCCATGAGTTTAATTGTTGTATAAAATGATGAGCTGTCATATCAAAATGCACTGGAACTACCGAAATGTAACCTTGTTTTAAAGCCCACTCATCGGTGTCTTCACCTTTATCTAAATTTACAAATTTTCCAGTTAGCCAATAATAATCTTTCCCTTGTGGATTTTGACGTTTATCAAATTTCTCTACCCAATTTGCTTTGGCTTGCCTGCACACCTTAATGCCTTTTATCTCATTTTTTATTAGATTGGGAATATTAACATTTAAAACAACACCTTCTGGTAAACCATTGTTTAATACATTAAGTACAATTGTTTTAATAAAATCTTCGCTATGCGCAAAATTGGCATCATAATTATAGTCTAACAACGAAAACCCAATAGCAGGAATACCTTCTATACCAGCTTCAATCGCAGCACTCATAGTTCCTGAATAAATCACATTTATCGATGAGTTTGAGCCATGGTTAATGCCAGAAACACATATATCCGGAATTCTATCTAAAATTTCGTGTTTTGCTAGTTTAATACAATCGGCAGGTGTTCCAGAAGTACTATATTCTATTTGAGGACCATTGTCAATATGTTCTTTTCGACAATGCAAAGTAGCATCAACAGTAATGGCATGCCCCATACCACTTTGTGGACTATCTGGTGCCACAACAACAACGTCGCCAATAGTATTCATAACCTTAATTAACGTACGAATTCCTGGAGCGGTGATTCCATCGTCATTTGTAACAAGAATAAGCGGCTTTTTTTGCATATTTTTACACGGAAAATTATGAATTACAAAAGTAAATAAATTCGCTCGAAAATACTTATTTTACGCTGTTTAACAAAAAATTAGTACCATAACACAATATTGGCATAATTTTTTCTTTAATTTAGATAAAAATTTCACCCAAAAAGAAAGAAAGAATGAAAAGGAACTATAATATCTTACTACTTACGTTACTGTTGGCTTTTGCTTCGTGCAGTTTTACTACTAAAACAATAGATGATGATGATACGGATAAGGATAAAATCCTTATGCAGTTAATTACCATGATATTGGAGCAAGGACATTTTCAACCTAAGGATATAAATGACAATTTTTCAGAAGCAATTTTCGAAAAATATATCGACCAAATAGACCCTTATAAGCGTTACTTCTACGAATCAGATATCAACGAATTTAAAAAGTATAAAACAGAGTTGGATGACCAAATTATGGCTTATGATGTGTCTTTTTTCGATTTAACTCACGAGCGTTTATTGAAGCGTATGGAAGAATCTCAAGAAGTTTATAAAGAGGTTTTAAAAGAGTCTTTTGATTTCAATAAAGAAGAAATTTTTAAAGCTGATTACGATGATTTAGCTTATGTGTCATCCAAAAAAGATATGAAAGAACGTTGGAGACATCAACTAAAATTTTCAACTATTGCCAATTACCACGACCTTGTTTTGGAGCAAGAGCAAAATGAAAAAAGAAAAAAAGAAATTAATGCTTTAAGTCCAGAAGAGATTGAAAAATTAAGCGATATAGAAATGGACAAGTTTTTTAGCGACGACGAGGATAAAAAGTTTGTAGCTAAATCTGATAATGAATTAGAAATTGAAGCTCGCGAAACAACGTTGCGATTATTAGATGAACTTTTCGTTTTTATTGGTGAGAGAAAACGTAATGACTGGTTTACGGTTTATGTTAACACTATTGCAAGAGAATTTGACCCTCATACTTACTATTTAGCTCCCGAAGAAAGAGAAGAGTTCGATGTGCGAATGACTGGAAAATACGAAGGTATTGGAGCAAGGTTAATACAAAAAGGAGAGTACATAACTATTACCGAGCTTATTTCAGGTGGTTCGGCTTGGCGACAAAATAAACTCGAAGTTGGCGATGCCATACTTAAAGTGAGGCAAGAAGATGAAGAGGAAGGCATCAATGTTGTAGGAATGAGATCTGGGGATGCTGTTAAATACATTAAAGGCCCAAAAGGAACTAATGTTATTTTAACTCTTAAAAAAGTAGATGGTACTATTGAAGATTTATCGATACCAAGAGATGTCATTGAGCTTGAAGAAACGTATGCAAAATCATCGACTGTAAAAAAAGGCAATAAAAACTTTGGAGTAATTAATTTGCCAGGGTTTTATGATAATTTCGAAGATAAAAATGAACGCAATTCTGCAAGTGATATGAAGAAAGAAATTGAGCGTTTAAAATCTGAAGGAATGGAAGGTCTTGTAATTGATTTAAGAAACAATGGAGGTGGTTCTTTAAGAGCAGTAATTGATATGGTTGGGCTATTTATTAAAGAAGGTCCAGTTGTGCAAGTACGTACTACTGGTGAGCCAGCTGAAGTTTTAAAAGACCGAGATAAATCCATAGTTTGGGATGGTCCATTAGTGGTTTTGGTAAACGAAAATTCTGCCTCAGCGTCCGAGATTATGGCAGCTGCTTTGCAAGATTATAAACGAGCTATTGTTATTGGAAGCAAGCAAACGTTTGGTAAAGGGTCGGTACAAAGAGTGTTTGATTTAAACAGATATGTTAGAAGCAATACCAATGGAGATATGGGAGCAATTAAGCTAACAATTCAAAAATACTATCGTATTAATGGTGGTTCTGTTCAGTTAAAAGGTGTTGAAAGCGATGTTGTGGTCCCAGACCGTTATAGTTATATCGATATAGGCGAAAAAGACCAGGATAATCCACTGCCTTGGGATAAAATTCAGGCAGCAACGTATGATACTTGGGGTAATTATTTTGACTATGATGACACCATAAAAAGAAGTAAAGAACGTATGCAACAAAGCGAACAACTTAAGCTAATAGACGAAAATGCTAAGTGGATTAAAAAGATAAGGGATAACGACTATTTCTCATTAAACTATCAAGATTACAAAGCGCAATTAGATGCTAATGAAAATGAAGCAAAACGTTTTGATAAATTAGCAGATTACAAAACAAACTTAACGTTTAATTCTTTGCCTTACGAAATGGCTTTAATGGCACAAGATACCACACTTAAAATAAAAAGAGACCGTTGGCATCAAAGCTTAAGTAGAGATGTGTATGTAGAAGAAGCGCTTAATGTGCTTAACGATTTAAAGATGTCTTACGAAGTAAAAACAAAATTAGCATCGACTATAAAAAATTAAATTAATGGGTAAAACCAGTAATTCATTAACAAGTTTAGCGCTCCAAAAGTTTAAAAAGAACTTTTGGGGCGTTTTAAGTTTTTGGTTTATTGTTTTGGTTGGGTTGGTGTCGATATTTGCGTATGTTATTGCGCCAGATAATTCCCAAAATGCCAACCAAATGCATTTGTCTATTCATTCCAAGAAACCAGGGTTTAAAGTGTTGATGTTGTCTTTGCCTTCGCAAAATAAGGTAGAGCAATCTTTTTTTAATAGATTGTTTTTTGGTGAAATAAATCAAACTGAAGAAATTCCTATTTCAGATTATAAAATAAGCGATGATGTTTTGAATTATACTGAATATGCTTCAGATGGTTTGGTAGGACAAATAAAAACATTACCACTAGCAACTTTCCCTAATGAAGATGCTAAAAACTACATTAAAGAACAAACATTCCTTTTTGGAACCGATAAATACGGACGTGATTACTTTAGTCGCATTCTGGTAGGTGCGAGAATTTCTTTCTTTATAGGGTTTGTTGCAGTATTTATATCATTAGTTATAGGGATTTTATTAGGAAGTCTTGCTGGGTATTTTGGTGGTAAAGTTGATGCTGTCATTATGTGGCTAATTAACGTCACGTGGTCCATTCCAACATTGCTTTTGGTTATTGCCATTACATTGGTATTGGGCAAAGGTTTTTGGCAAGTGTTTATTGCTGTAGGACTTACCATGTGGGTTGAGGTGGCAAGAGTTGTGAGAGGTCAAATAATTGGTGTAAAAGAAATGCAATATGTAACAGCAGCAAGAGCTTTAGGATATAATGATTTTAGGATTATTACCAAACATATCCTGCCAAATATCATGGCGCCAGTAATTGTGATATCTGCTGCTAATTTTGCGGCTGCTATTTTAATTGAAAGCGGATTGAGTTTTCTGGGCATTGGCGCACAACCACCAATGGCAAGTTGGGGAGCGATGATTAAAGACCATTACAATTATATTATTCTAGGCAAACCTTATTTGGCATTAATTCCTGGGTTGTGTATTATGAGTTTGGTTATGGCGTTTATGCTTATTGGCAATACTTTGCGTGATGCTTTGGATGTGAAGAGTTGAAAAAATATAAAATGAAAAAACCTTTTGTAATATGCCTAGTTGTTAGTTTTTTGACAACCGTTTCATGTCAAAGAGATGTAGAGAATTTAGAATTTTATGGTGTAATTAAAGACATTGAATTAGACATTCCTATTGAAGATGCTTTAGTATATATTGTCTGTTGGAAATATTTAAATAGTGCTGATCAAAGCTATACAGAGGAAGAAATTAAAGAAACGGTAACAGATGAGAATGGTAAATATTATATAAGTTTTGATAAAGGAGCATTTATTGAAATTAAAATTACAGCAAAAGGATATAATGAAGAATACTCAACATATTATATATCGAAAAGCAGAAACAAGCTTAATTTTGAATTGAGACATAATTAAGCATAAAAAAGCGCCCTAAAAAGGACGCTTCAATACTCTTTATTGTTCTGCTCCAGGAGGATATTTCTCCATAATTTTTGCAACAAATTCCTTGATGCGCTCTTCTTTATGTTTCATGTTCTGAGAGATGTTTCCTGTACCAACACCTTGCCAAACCAATTCTTTCTTATCGGCATCAATTAAATCTATAAACAGCTTACCTTCAGTTGATGTTGAAACAGTCGTGCCTCTATAATTGTTCCAATACCAAGGACTCCAACCCCAGCCATAGCCATAATGTCCCCAACCGTTGTTATAAACATTTACTTTGTCTCTAGACTTAGTGAAGATGCTTACTAACAAATCTGGGTTTTCAGATTTTGTAAATCCTTTGGCTAATAATTCAGCTTCAATGGCACGAAGAATCCTGCGCTTATCCAAATCACTAATTTCGGCTTTGTCAATACCGTTTTTAAAGAATGCAAACGTTTTGTACGTATTGAAATTTGCATTTCGGTCATAATCAGATGCCACTCTTACCGATGTACATGAGGTCATCAGAAAAGCAACCATCAAAACAGGTAATACTCTAATCAACTTTTTCATTTTTTCAATTTTTTAGTTTATATGTCAAGAACCATTAATAAAAACTATTTAAAGCATAAAAATACCATAGCAAATATTTTAAATGCCTTTTTACTTTATGGTTACAATGTACTCAATAATTCATCATCAACATTATTTGGTAGTGTCACTTTTAAATTAGGTTCTGCATCCATTGCTCTTTTAATAGCAAACACAGCTTCTTCATTTCTTGCCCAACTTCGTCTGGAAATTCCATTGTTTACATCCCAGAATAACATTGATTTTAAACGCCTTTCGGCATCCTTAGTACCATCAAGAACCATACCAAATCCACCGTTAATCACTTCACCCCAGCCAACACCACCACCATTGTGTATGCTAACCCAAGTTGCACCTCTAAAGCTATCACCAATCACGTTGTGTATTGCCATGTCCGCTGTGAATTGTGAGCCATCATAGATATTGGAAGTCTCTCGGTAAGGAGAATCTGTTCCAGACACATCATGGTGGTCACGACCTAAAACCACATAACCAATCTCGCCTTTTGCAATGGCATCGTTAAAAGCGGTCGCAATTTTCATACGTCCTTCGGAATCAGCATAGAGTATTCTTGCTTGTGAGCCAACAACCAATTTGTTGTCGCGAGCACCTTTTATCCATTGGATATTATCAGCCATTTGTTGCTGAATTTCCTCAGGCGAATGCTTTTTTATTTCTTCTAAAACTTGACATGCAATAGCATCGGTTTTTTCTAAATCTTCAGGTTTTCCTGATGCACATACCCAACGGAAAGGCCCAAAACCATAGTCAAAACACATAGGTCCCATAATATCCTGAACATAGCTTGGATAGGCGAAAGCTTCGCCTCCCATTTTAGACTCACTCTTGCTGCAAAAATTACCTAATTTGTTTTGGTAAACTTTCGCCCCAGCACGAGACGCTTCTAGTAAGAAAGCATTTCCATAATCGAAAAAGTACGTGCCTTTTTTGGTATGTTTATTAATGGCTGTGGTTTGACGACGCAACGATTCTTGTACTTTATCTTTAAACAATTCAGGATTGTTAGCCATCATATCATTAGCTTCTTCAAACGATAAACCAACAGGATAATAGCCTCCAGCCCAAGGGTTGTGTAATGAAGTTTGGTCGCTTCCTAAATCAATATGGATATTGGCTTCATCAAACTTTTCCCAAACATTAACAACGTTTCCTAAGTAAGCTAACGAGATGGTTTCTTTTTTTGCTTTGGCTTTATTTACACGAGCTACTAGCTCATCTAAATCGGTTATTTTCTCATCAATCCAACCTTGGTCTAAACGTACTTGAGTGATTTTTGGATTGACTTCAGCACACACAGTAATGCATCCTGCAATATTTCCTGCTTTTGGTTGTGCACCACTCATTCCGCCTAAGCCAGAGGTCACAAATAAGTTTCCTTTAGGTTCTTTTTTAATTTTTCTAAACCCATTTAAAACGGTGATGGTGGTACCATGGACAATTCCTTGAGGTCCAATATACATATAGCTTCCTGCCGTCATTTGTCCATACTGCGTCACGCCTAAGGCATTAAATTTTTCCCAATCATCTGGTTTGGAGTAATTGGGAATCATCATGCCGTTAGTGACCACAACTCTTGGTGCATCATTATGCGAAGGGAACAATCCCATTGGATGTCCAGAATACATGACTAAGGTTTGTTCGTCATTCATTTCTGCCAAATATTTCATGGTCAATCGGTATTGTGCCCAATTTTGAAATACAGCACCATTACCACCATAAGTAATGAGTTCATGAGGGTGCTGTGCAACCGCATAATCCAAATTATTTTGAATCATAAGCATGATGGCTGCTGCTTGTTTGGATGTTGCAGGATATTCGTCTATTGGCCTCGCATACATTTTATAATCTGGACGTAAACGATACATGTAAATACGACCATAAGCTTCCAATTCATTTTTAAACTCTGGAATAAGTGTCGCATGATGTTTTTTATCAAAATAGCGCAACGCGTTTTTAATGGCTAATTTTTTTTCTTCAGATGAAAGAATATCTTTTCGTTTTGGTGCATGATTTATGGAGTTGTCATACGGTTTAGGTTGTGGCAAAACGTTTGGAATACCTTCTAATAGTTGTTCTTGAAATGTCATTTTAAAGTGTGTTTAGTTAATAGTAATGTTCTAAGCGAAAAAAAACTATCAACTCTAAGGGTAACGAATATCAACACGATGATGTGTGTTAGATACTTTTATTCTATATGTCATCAAATAAATATCCAAACTACTGTTTTTTTGTGGTATTGGTTTTACTATCATAACCATAAGGGCAATGTCTACAACCACTTTCACAGCAATAGCCACGTTTAAGGTGATATTGCTCTGTAAAACAACGGTAACCTTCAGGTGTTAGATAGTAATCTCCTTCTTCAATTGGGACAAACTCCTTCATAAGTCACAAAGATAATGTAAATTTGATTGATTTTTTAACGCAATATCTATGATTTTAATCTCTAAATACTTGGTTCCAAAAGGCTATACAGGGCTTACCATTTATCCGTTTGTGTTTTTAAAACACCGACGATTAAAAGCAGATATGACGTTGATTAATCATGAGCGCATCCATTTACGTCAACAATTGGAATTGCTGGTCATTCCTTTTTACATCATGTATGTAACCGAATTTTTAATTAGGTTACTACAGTATAGAGGATGGAAACGAGCTTACAGAAATATTTCTTTTGAGCGCGAATGTTACCTAAACGAAACGAATTTAGACTATTTAAAAACCAGAAAGTTTTGGGCTTTTGCAAACTATTTTCGAGCTAATGAGTTTTAATTTTGAGCTTAGTGTTAACCAAAAAATTGAACTCCCAAATACGCATAAAGTTGAACTATATATAAAAAGGGAAGACAACATTCATCAATTTATATCAGGGAATAAATACCGAAAACTTAAGTATAATTTACAAGAAGCTCAACAATTAGGATTCGATACCTTATTAACTTTTGGTGGTGCGTATTCTAACCATATTGCAGCAGTGGCAGCAGCTGGAAAGACCTATGGAATAAAGACCATAGGCGTTATACGTGGTGAGGAATTAATTGATAAGATTGATACAAACCCAACCTTACAATTTGCACAATCTCAAGGCATGCAATTTAAGTTTGTAACCAGAAGCGCTTATAGAGACAAAGAAAATGAGGGGTTTTTAAATACCTTAAAAGAAGAGTTTGGTAATTTCTATTTAGTACCTGAAGGTGGTACCAATCAATTAGCTGTTAAGGGATGTGAAGAAATATTACAACCTGAGGATGATACGTTTGATTATATATGCTGTGCAGTAGGAACTGGCGGCACTATATCTGGACTAATAAATGCGTCAAAACCACATCAAAAAATTTTAGGATTTCCAGCCTTAAAAGGAGATTTTTTATCAATCAATATTAGTAAATTTGTAACCAAAGATAATTGGGAGTTAATTACCGATTATCATTCTGGAGGTTATGCCAAAGTAAATAAGGCGTTAATTGATTTTATAAACCAATTTAAACACCAATACAGCATTCCTTTAGACCCTGTATATACTGGAAAGCTTATGTTAGGCGTTATAAAAATGATTGAAGCCAATTATTTTAAGAACAATACAAAGATATTAGTGATTCATACTGGAGGTTTACAAGGCATTTCTGGAATGAATAAACGATTAAAAGCAAAAGAATTACCATTGATTAATGAATAGATTAATAGTTATACTCGCCCTAAGTATTTTGATAGTAAGTTGTGGTTCTAGAAAGAAATCAGCTAGAAATGTTGATACTAGAATTAAGAAGGAAGATGTAAGAGCAACTCCCAAAAAGGAAAAAGAATCTGTTGCAAAACCTGAATTAATAATCAAAACACCAGTTATTACATCTACCAATCATTACATCGAGGTTTATAAGGGTATAGCCGTTGCCGAAATGAAACAATATGGAATTCCTGCGAGTATTACCTTGGCCCAAGGTATTCTGGAATCTGGTTCAGGAAAAGGGCGATTAGCCGTAAAAGCAAACAACCATTTTGGAATAAAATGCCACGATTGGACAGGTGCTAAAATTTTTCATGACGACGATAGAGCGCAAGAATGTTTCAGAAAATATAGAGATGCCAATACCTCGTTTAGGGACCACTCGGAGTTTTTAGCATATCGTAAACGTTATGCCAAATTATTTGAGTTGGATATAGATGATTATAAAGGTTGGGCTAAGGAATTACGTCGTGCAGGCTATGCTACAGACCGAAAGTATCCACAAAAGCTCATCAGTCTTATTGAACGTTACCAACTCTACAAATTTGATGATAAACCATCCAAACGAAATAGAAAAGCTAAGAAAGAATATGTAGTAGCTATATATACTGTGGTAAAGGGAGATACGTTGTATTCTATTTCAAAAAAACATAATATTACCGTTCAAGAACTTCAATCACTTAATAATTTAAAAGGGACAGAATTGAATGTTGGTCAAGTATTGCATATTCAATCAAAAAATAAAAAATAGCGAGCACAAAAAAAGCATTGCTATAAGCAATGCTTTTTTAACTAACCAATCAAATAAACTAAGATTTTCTAAATCTTTGTTTAGACTTTCCACGCTGTTGTAACTGTTTGCGTTGTTTCATTTTTTTCTGTTTAGCGCCTTTCTCTATTTTTTTAAATTGCTCTTGAGTAAGTATGGACTTGAGTTGTTTTTTCTGAGCTATTTGTTTGTCTAAGCGTTTGTTTCTCATTTCGTAACGCGCTTCTTTTGAAGGCTTTTCACCACTTTCTCTCATTTTTTTTATCGCTTCCATATTGGCTTGACGTTCTTTGGCGTTAGCTAAATTTAGTTGATACATCTCTTTTTGCTGTGCCTCATTTAAATCTAGACGTAAAGTCATTTGTTTTGTTTTTAGCGTGGCAGCTTGCTCAGGTGTTAAATCTTTTAAGACTTGTGAACGTTCTTTTTTAAAATCCTTTCTGTGTTCTCTTTGTCTTTCTTGGGCTATACCTTGTAAGCTTACAAGTGTGATAGCAATTACTAGTATTTTTTTCATTATTTAATTATTGATGTTATACTGTTAAGACCTAGATAGTTTTAAAAGGTTTAATGGAAGTTGTGTTTTTAACTATGTATTAACAGAAATAAAAAAGGCTTCCGTTACGGAAGCCTTTAAAAATTATATATAGCTAATATTATTTAGGGTCTAAAATAGTATCAATACGTTCAACAATGTCTTGTAAATGGTATCTAGTTAAGGTGTTTCCTCTATTAGCGCCATTTTGAGCTAAACGCTTAATTCTGTTTAATTCACCACGAACAACAGGTAAAATATCCGATTGCTTTACAGTAACAGTCCCTCTAAAACCTCTTACATCTTTAGAGTTCATTAATGTTGCTAATCTTTCAACGTGTGCACGTTGCAAGTTTCTTCTGTAAGTGTCTATATTTCTTCCTGAACGAACTTCAGACCAAATACCATTACGTAAATCGGTCATCATAGACAATACTGAATAAGAATCAGATCCATTTAATGTTTCATTGTCAATCATACGCATCATTCTGGTAAGATTTAAAATATTATTTAAAGTCCTAGCTTGGATGCCTCTAATTCTCTCTGTAACACCATTAAATTCAGTTTTGTTAATGATATCTTCATCAATTAACCAAGATGGTGTTTTAAATAATTCTTTATTTAAAAACGCTAAAGCATCTTTTTGATATCCTTTATCTACTGGAGTGAAAACATCTCCTGCTTGATCAGCAGTTTTTGTGTGCTTATATACACCACCAATATTTGTAGTAACATGACCCATATAACGATTGTACTGCGAAACTACGTGACCATACATCTCAGATAAATCTCCAAAAGTTTCACCATCTTTAGACGTCCATTTAATTAAGTTTGGTACAATACGCTTTAAATTAGCAATACCGTAAGTACTGGCTTTGATGGCATCATCACCTAAATCTTCAGTTTGAGCAGAAGGGTCTATTCCATTTAATTGACCAAAACGATACATTGGGTCATCAGCATGATCTAAAATCCACTTGTCTAAAGTCTCTTTTTCATCATAAGGAGTTTTTGCGTCTAAAATTGGACGATATCCCCAACGAATAGCATGCTTATCATATACACCAATATTTGGCATTAACGCTACACCTTCGTCACCTGGTTGAGCTACATAGTTAAAACGTGCATAATCCATAATTGATGGTGCAGTACCATATTTTTGAGTAAAAGCAGCATCACGTAAATCGTCAACTTTATAAGCACTACTACTACCCATATTGTGTGGTAAACCTAACGTATGTCCTACTTCGTGAGAAGATACAAATTTGATAAGTTCTCCCATAACTTCATCTTTAAACCCTACCATTTGAGCTTCCGGATTTATTGCTGCAGTTTGTACAAAGAACCAGCCTTGTAACAAGCTCATGACATTATGGTACCAGTTAATGTCTGATTCTAAAATTTCTCCTGAACGAGGATCCGCTACGTGAGGTCCATTAGCATTTGGAATTGGAGACGCTAAATAACGTACAACAGAATAACGTGCATCTTCAGGTGTCCACTCAGGGTCTTCTTCAACTGTTGGTGGGTCTTTAGCAATAATTGCATTTTTAAATCCAGCAGCTTCAAAAGCTACTTGCCAATCGTTGATTCCTTGCTTGATATATTTACGCCATTTTACTGGAGTTGCTCTATCAATATAATAAACAATTTGTTTTTTAGGTTCTACTAATTCGCCTCGTTTAAATTTCTCAATATCTTCATCTTTCACTTCTAACCTCCAACGATTCAGATAAGTAACTCTCTTACTTTTTTGGTCTTCTAGTCCATAATCGACTTGAGATCTGGCAAACCATCCAACACGTTCATCATAGTGACGACGTTTCATTTGTTCTTTTGGTAATAATAACATTGATGTATTCATTTCTACAGAAACAGTACCTGTAGAATTATTTGAAGGCGCAGCATTTGCAATGTATGTTTTAACATGTCTTGCTTCAATGTTAATTGGATAACTTTTTACACCTTCAATAAAAGATTTCTTAGTGTCTAATCTACTTATTTTATACAGAGTTCTTAGATAACGAGGAAGCCCCAATGCTTTAACATCTGTGTTATATAATTCTGTTACATCAATAACCGTGGCGGTTTTATCATCATTAAATGCTTTTATAGGGAAAGTGTATAAAACAGGCTCGAAGTTTGAATTTACTACAGCTTCATGAACTGGCAAATCTTCGTCTGCAACAATATTATGCGATACCACTCGAACAACTATTTGTTTGTCCTTTTTTTGCCAACGCAAAACTTGTGTATTGGCTTTTTGACCACCAAAATTAAAATTATTAGACGTATTTTTAGCAATTCTAGAAACTACTAACATTTCTCTACCTAAAAGAGAATCAGGGATTTCATAAAGATACTTACCGTCAATGTTATGGACTTTAAAAAGACCTTCGTCTGTTTTGGCGTCTTTAGTGACTACCTTGCTGTATGGTTGGATGTCACCTTTTTTTGGTTTTGGTTTTGAAGCCGCTTTTTTAGCAGCTGCTGCTTTTTTTGCAGCTTCAGCTTCGGCTGCTTTTTTTGATGTGTTACATGAAGATACAATTAGCGTTAATGCTAGTAGTAACACCTTAATAGAATGTTTCAATTTAATTAGATTTTTGGTTTAGTACGTGAAAATAGGGAATACTAAACAAATCTCAATTTTTTGTTAATAAATATTAGTATTTATTTAACTAAAGAATCAAGTAACAAAAAGAGTTACGTCATTAAGTAAGTTAATCTAAAGAGTCTAAATAATCTTGAATTAAACCATAACCTTTAGTATGCACCATAGTTACACCAATATAAGGCATGCTTGTTCCAGGAGAATAGTTGCTCATTCTTGCTGAAATACTATAACGTCTTTGAAAGATGTTTGTATCGTCAAAATCGGTTTCAAAAGCTAGGTCTAAAGTAGATTGTACTTCACAAAAACCTCCTGCGGTATGGCAATGTGCACAGTTTATATCAAAATAAGCACGTGAGCGCTCTTCTAAACTATAGTTTACGTCGTCTTCCCAATTTGGTAAAGCTTCAATTTCACCAGGTGCAGGTGCATTAACTAAATAGCCCTTGTCAATAAATTTTTGTAATTGATTAACGCCATTTATATTAAAATTCATGGTGCGTAATTTTGTGCCAATAGGAACTACATCTCCTGCATTACTATGGCATTTTGTGCAATCGTTTGCAGCAGGAACTACGTAGTCAATAGACATATCGTCACCATCTTCGTTTACAAAATCTACTTTAACTTGATGCTCATTAGTGTCTAGAACAGCTTCAGTTTGATCTTCATTCCAAACATAGTTTCCAATTGCCCACTCTGTTTCTTCTTTAATAAGTACACGTGTTTCTATAATATGTTGTCCAGAATTAGGATTGGTTTCATCTAAGTTATAGTAAAATGTTTTTGCAATAAGCGTTCCTGTTGGAAATTTAGGAAACCCATCATCTTCATACTCTAAAGCTGTGTTTTCAGGAAGCCCAATAATTCTTAATTTATGAGCATAATCTGTAAATAAAGGTGTGCTTAAATCGTATTTAAACGCATTGGAATTTACTGTCATTTCACTTAAGTCTCCAATAAATAAATTTAATTGAGAAAGGTTTGGTAAAAATTCGGCAACTATAGGGTCGTCTTGCAACACTACATAATCATCCGAATCATTTAAACATGACGTAAAAAGTGATGCTACCACTAAGGTAATTATAAGGCGTTTCATTAATTTGGGTTTTATTAATAGATGCGGAAAGTAGTAAAAATGTCTTAAACAGCACTAAAAAAATCGACATGCTGTTAATTTTTTCTGTAAACCTTCCTTTTTTCAACTAAAATCATGTGTTTTAAGGTGTTAGCTAAATAGTAATAAAGGCATAGATTGAAATTTCATATATTGTATAGAAATTATTAATAATGCCTTACTGGTTGCAAATTGTGCTCATTGTTGTTATTGCGTATGTCGTAATAAGCATTACTTTGTATTATTTGCAAGACTACCTATTGTTTAAGCCAGAAAAACTAAGTGAAGATTTCAAGTTTGCTTACGAAAATCAAGATACAAAAGAATATTATTTAGAGACGAGGGATGGTGCAAAAATAAACGGATTATTATTTAAAAGTAAAAACCAACCCAAAGGCATCGTTTTATACCTAAAAGGAAACTCTAAAAGCATAAAAGGTTGGGGCAAATTTGCAGTAGATTTTACGCGTCATGATTATAGCGTATTTATGGTTGATTATCGAGGCTTTGGAAAAAGTACAGGACGACGCTCACAAAAAGCGATTAAGCGGGATTTACAAGAAGTCTATAATAAATTAAAAGAACGCACTCCTGAAGAACACATTATTTTATATGGTCGTTCGCTTGGTTCTGGGTTTGCAGCAAAATTGGCATCTATCAATAACCCAAGACTTTTAATTTTGGATGCGCCTTACTACAGTTTAACCAAAGTAACTGCTCGCTACATGCCATTTATGCCGCTTTCTTTATTAATGAAATATCCATTGCCTACCTATAAATGGTTAAAATATGTGCAATGTCCCATACATATTATTCATGGGACTCACGATAAGTTAATTCCGTATAAATCTAGCGTGAAATTATCGCAAGTAAACCCTAAACGAACAAAACTGCACACAGTAATTGGAGGCGGACACAAAAATTTGAATAATTTTGAATCATATCATAAAATGATTGAAGAGATTATTAACTCAAAACCAGTAGATATCGATTTTTCAACAACAAGTATTAATGTTATACACTCGTCCAAAAAGTCTAAAACAAAAGCTTAAAAAACTTGCTCTAATTTTGTTAGGGCTTTATATTATGGTTGGAACTGCCCTTTATGTATTGCAAGAGAAATTTTTGTTTTTACCCGAAACTCTGCCTCAAGATTATACTTACGAACTAGCTTATGACTATGACGAATATTTTCTTGACACTCCAGATAATGGTGTTATTAACGCATTACATATTAAAGCAATCAACCCAAAAGGTGCTATTTTGTATTTTCATGGTAATGCTGGAAGTTTAGAGCGTTGGAGTAAAATAGTAGAGTATTTTGTTGCTAAAAATTATGATGTTTACGTCATGGATTATAGAACGTATGGAAAAAGCAAAGGTGTTTTAAGTGAAGAGGCTTTGTATAACGATGCTCAAGTATGTTACGACCATTTAAAACAGTTTTGGAATGAAGACAATATTATTGTGTATGGTCGCTCACTAGGGACAGCCATGGCAACAAAAATGGCATCAGTAAATAATCCAAAAAAACTTATTTTGGAAACGCCATTTTATAATATAGTAGATGTTGCTAAAAAACGATTTCCCATATTCCCTGTAAAAAGTCTGCTTAAATATGAGTTACCAAATAACGAGCATATAAAGCAAGTTAAATGCTCTATTTCTATAATTCATGGCACTAACGACTATGTAGTGCCATTTAAAAATGGAGAGAAATTATACAAAGCATCTCCAAAACATAAAACAACGTTTACAGTTGTTGAAAACGGAGGACATAATAACCTAAATACGTTTGACGAATATCATACTTTTATAGAGGAAATTCTGCAATAGCTCTCTTAAAAAATTAACATTTCAAGCTGCCATTCTTAAAAAAGAATTAAAAAGGATTTAAATGTGTTAAACATTTCTAAATACCAGTAACGTTTTGGTTTTTGTAACGTCAATAGAAGTATAAATACAAAACCAAAAACCAAAAATATTATGAACCGAGTAATCTTATTATTAGTAGCATTTATTGTGACAAATGCAAGCGCATTATCTGGAGTGACACCCGATAATACTAAAAGAAATTATAAAACGTTATTACAAATAAACCTAGAAGCTGCACTTTTTGAAAGTGATAGTGATGACAATCCTTTTGAGGTTTATGAAATTGAAGAAGACGTATATATCGATTTTGATACAAAAAAGTATTTGCCTGAAGGTTTTAATCCGTTAGAAGGTAAAAACGATATCGATTGGTCTACAATTGAATTGGTTGAGATTGAAGAAACAATAGACATAGATTTTGATACAGCGCAATATCTACCTGAAAATTTTAATGCATTAAAAGGGAAAAACGACCTTGATTGGTCAAAAATTGAAATAGTAGAAATCGAAGAAGAGATAGAACTTGGGTTTGATACTAGTAAATATTTACCAAAAGGTTTTAACCCCTATAAAGGAATGAACTGTGAAAAAGAAGATGTAGTAGTGAGTCTTTATTAATTTTTGCCAAAGAGTATTAATAAGGACCTATGAAGCCAGCACTTTAGTGCTGGCTTTTTTACTTTTTAATGTTCTTTAAAAATCACTTTTTGCGGCTCCCAAGTTTTAGAGTCTCCTAAAATATTACGAGTTTCACTAACAATTTCCATCCATTCAGGAGATACTTTAATTAATAGGTAATCATCTGGAAAGTTTGGATAAAAATCCTTCCATTTTGGTTTCCAATGTTTTTGTTTTTCAGTATTGTCACTAACTATTTCTGCAATACCGTGTATCATGACATAACCAGTATCATCATCGTCGGCATAATATAGAGTTACTTTAGAATTTTCTTGTATTTGCTTGACTTTTCTGGAGTTACTGTTTGTGCCAAACCAAACAACTAAGCTGTCTTCTGGAGGAAATGGGTCCATTGTTCGTATTCTTGGTCTTCCTTCAGTGTCAATAGTAACAAGCGCACAGGTTTTAGCGCTTTGTATTATTTCTTTTGCTGCTTTAATTAACTCTATTTTATTGTTTTTAACTATTTTATTTTCCTGAGCACATCCATATACTGAGAAGAAAATAGTAAGAACAACTATTAGTTTTTTACTCATTTATTTTATTAAAATTATATTGACCATTTAATAGGAAACTAATGCTTCCTTTATCGTCAGTTTTTACTTCAACACGATCACCTTTATCTAAGTCTATAAATTTTGTTTTTTCAGTTGGCGAAAATAAATTGATTTCATTATCAGGGTCCACAGCACGTATTTTACCATCAACGATGGTTACATCAATAATATAATTTCCAATATCAGGAACTTGAAAGTCTAATAGGTATTTTCCTGTATATTTTTCAAGTTCATCGTTAGGAATTTGTATGATGTTAACCTCTCTAGGGTTGTGTGTTCCCCAATCATAATATTTAGAAACTGAACGTAGAACTTCACCAATAAGCCTTCCGCCATTGTCAGCACTTGTCATTACTATAACACCATCTCCGCTTTTTGCAAAAGCCATCATGTCATTTGTGAAACCAGCATTTTTGCCTCCATGCCCAAAAATTAAAGCATTATTATTTTCGCGTAAAGAAGGCCCTAGTCCCCAATTATTTTTATCTTTTGTTAGCATTTGAGTAACCATTTTTTTTGAAAGAACCCCTTCAACACCATTTTCATATATGTTATGTATTTCAATAAGATATTTTGCTAAATCCGAAGGTGTTGTCCATAATCCAGCAGCCGCTTGCTCAGGATAATTATGCCAAAGTCCTTCAATAATTTTTCCATCTCCATAGTAAGCAGCACTTACATTGTTTTGCATACTTTCTTTTAAAGGTTGACTATAAGTGCTATTGGTCATGTCCATTTGCGGTAAAATATATTCAGCCATATAGTCTTCTAAAGATAATCCAGTCATATCTTCAACTATTTTCTCCATAACAGTATAACCACCACCAGAATATCGCCACATGCTCCCAGGGGTGGTGTCAACAAAAATTGCAGGGGTATTTCCTTTTCCATTTAAAACAGTATTAATACTTGGGAATGAATCTTTTTGAGTATATCCAGGAAATCCATGAACAGTCATTCCAGCAGTATGAGTTAGTAATCTCCTTAGAGTTACTTTTTCTGTATCTGTAAACTTAGAGTCTGGTACTTTCCAGCTTTTAAGGTGCTTGCTTACATCTTCATCTAAATTCAATTTACCTTCGTCAACAAGTTTTAATGCAGCTAAAGCGGCAATTGGTTTACTAATAGAACCTGCTTGAAACAAGGTGTTTACATCCACTTTTTGATTAGTGTTGGTATTTGCAATACCATAGCCTTTAGCCCATTTTAATTTACCATTTTCAATTACAGCAATACTTACACCTGGAACATTATGAACTTTCATTCGTTCTTCTAAATTGAAGAGCTCAGGAGTATCGCCTTTGACTTGTATCTCTTTTAGTAAACCATTTTCTATGGCATTTATATCATTATCTACACTTTTTACTTGTTTAGTTTGTTCTTTTTTACAAGAAACAAGTAAAACGAATAATGGTAATAGTAAAGAAATTTTGCGCATTATAACTGTTTTAGTGATAGAGGTTTAAAAGTACAAAAAAAGGACTCATGTTGGTGAGTCCTTTTTTTAGATTCGTATTTTATACTTAATGTCAAACTAATCTTGGAGCTCTACAATTAAAGCATCATCTGTCTTAGTGACTTTGGTTAAACCGTGTTTTGCCAAACCTTTTATGCCTTTATCCCAACCTTTATTGCTCAAACCAGATTGTGTTTTTAAATCAGATAAATTCATGCTTTTTTGAGTTTTTAAAATCTCGAAAATCGCTTTTTCGTTATCGCTCATCTCAATGGCTTTCTTCTCAGGTTTCATTTGAGGGAAAAACAACACTTCTTGTATTGATGGGTTATTGGTCATGAACATAGTTAGTCTATCTATACCAATACCAATACCTGATGTTGGAGGCATGCCGTATTCTAAAGCACGAAGGAAATCGTGGTCTATAAACATGGCTTCGTCATCTCCTTTTTCAGAAAGTTTTAATTGGTCCTCAAAACGTTCGCGTTGCTCAATTGGGTCATTTAACTCCGAATACGCATTTGCTAATTCTTTTCCGTTTACCATCAATTCAAAGCGCTCTGTCAAGCCTTCTTTAGAACGGTGTTTTTTAGTCAACGGACTCATTTCGGTTGGGTAATCAATAATAAATGTTGGTTGTATATAATGTGGTTCACACTTCTCACCAAAAATTTCATCAATCATTTTACCAACCCCAAAAGTTTCATCAACTTCTATATCTAAAGCTTTACACGCTTCACGAATTTCATCTTCTGATTTTTGATACAAATCAAAACCTGTATGCTCCTTTATCGCATCAAGAATTCCAATACGTTTGTAAGGTGCTTTATAGTCAATCATTTTCCCATTAAACTCAACTTTAGTCGTACCATGTAATTTCATGGCAATTTTCTCAAGTAGTTGCTCCGTGGTATCCATCATCCAGTTATAATCTTTGTATGCTGCATACATTTCCATAACTGTAAATTCTGGATTATGGGTTCTGTCCATACCTTCATTTCTAAAGTCTTTGGCGAACTCGTAGACACCATCAAAGCCACCTACAATCAAACGTTTTAAATACAATTCGTTGGCAATTCGTAAGTATAAAGGAATGTTCAATGCGTTATGATGCGTCATAAATGGTCTAGCCGCAGCACCTCCTGGAATGGGTTGTAAAATAGGCGTTTCTACTTCCAGAAACCCCATGTCGTTATAAAATTCACGAATGGTATTTGTTATTTGTGTACGCTTTACAAACGTGTCTTTTACTTTTGGGTTCACTACCAAATCGGCATAACGTTGTCTGTAACGCATTTCAGGGTCGTTAAACTCATCAAAAGTGTTTCCTTCAGCATCGGTTTTTGGTAATGGTAATGGTTTTAACGATTTGCTTAAAACCACAAACTTTTTAACCATCACTGTTTTTTCGCCCACTTGCGTTGTGAACAATTCGCCTTCAATACCAATAAAATCACCTATGTCCAACAGTTTTTTGTAAACATCGTTGTACAATGATTTATCATCACTAGTACAAATTTCATCACGATTAAAATACACTTGTATGCGTCCTTCGCTATCTTGAAGCTCAGCAAACGATGCTTTACCTTGAATACGCCTAGACATTAACCTGCCAGCAATAACCACCTGTTTGCCTTCAGCGAAATCCTGTTTTATCTCTTTAGACGTGTTATCTACTGGATATAAATTTGCTGGATAAGGGTCGATGCCTAAAGCTCTTAAACTTTTAAGCTTTTCGCGTCGTACGATTTCTTGTTCTGATAATTGCGACATGGTTATTATTTGTGTGATAAAATTTAAAACGCACAAAGATAATCAATTGATTTACGATTTTTTGATTTTTGATTTATGATTTTTGAATCCAAAAGATATTATTTGTAACAAACAAACGTTATTAACGTCTGATAGGTAATCTTCCCGATTTCTCGGGAATGACAGGTTAATGTTTTCAAAACGTAGTTTTGAAGAGTTTTTATCAATCAATCATTAAAATCAATCTTATGAGTATTTGGAGAGTCTTACTTTCTATTTTTTGTCCACCTTTAGCAGTCTTAGATAAAGGTTGTGGCTCTATTTTTATCGTCTTTTTACTATGGCTTTGCGGCTGGGTTCCTGGTGTTATTGCTGCCTTAGTTATTTTGAATAATCCAGAGAAATAAACTTACTAAAATATTGTAATTTTGCAGTCTATGAATAAGAAAATAGAGCTTCAAGATTTAGGGCATAAAGACTACAAAGACACTTGGGAATACCAAGAAACTTTGTTTAAAGGCATTGTCGACACCAAAATCAAAAATAGGAGAGAAGATGCAAATCTTGAGACCAATAATTATTTTTTGTTCGTAGAACACCCTCATGTTTACACACTAGGTAAAAGTGGTGATATAAGTAACTTGTTGGTAGATGAGGCGCAACTTGCCGAAAAAGGCGCTACTTTTTATAAAGTAAATCGTGGAGGTGATATTACTTATCATGGGCCTGGACAAATCGTTGGATATCCAATTTTTGATTTGGATAATTTCTTCACTGATATTCATAAGTACTTGCGGTTTATTGAAGAGGCAGTTATTCTTACATTGGAAGAGTATGGAATAAAAGCAGGCAGGATTGAAGGATTAACTGGCGTGTGGCTAGATATTGATAACCCAATAAAATCTAGAAAAATTTGTGCTCTCGGTGTAAAGTGTAGCAGATGGGTCACTATGCATGGATTTGCGTTTAATGTGAATACGGATTTATCACTTTTTAAAAACATTATCCCCTGTGGAATTGACGACAAAGCAGTGACTTCAATGCAAAATGAGCTGGGTAAAGAAATGGATATTAACGAAGTAAAAGAAAAATTATTAATCAACCTTGCTAATTTATTTGATTTCGACATCATAAAATCTTAAAATTATAAATGAAAAAGGACATTCACGTACCCGAGGTAAAAGAGGTTTACATTGCAATGATTTCTGAAGAAAATGAAATTGGAGAGTTAGAGTGGACATCTTTCTTGATAAACAACAAAGATGTAAAACTGGAGAATGCATTAGTAACTACCAGAGGTTATGGAGAAATTGATGGGAAAGAAAAGAAAACAGCAACATTTAGATATTCTCTAGGGGACATTTCTCCAAAATCTTATAAAAAGATAGAATCTATCCCGAAAGAACTATTTGCACTGAGCAATGAGTTTTGGCTTAGTTTTTACATAGGTCGTGAAATTTATGACAAAAAGTATATTTTTCTGCCTGAGTCAATTTCACAATTTAATAGTATTAACACACCCATTATCAATAAATTGGGAGTAATGATTTAATTTATTTTATTCAACAATTAGTTGTTACTATGAATGCTATTG
>CAKZMU010000070.1 GCA_937129145.1 uncultured Lacinutrix sp.
GAAGAAATAGAAAAGTAATTTTTTTCATAGTTGGCTTTATTGGTAGACGCAAACATAATCTATATGTTACAAGCAAATCTTTAATTTTTGTTAAACAACTTATAAGGGTTTCTTTATAAACCCTGTTTATCTTAGGGATTTATTCTGGATTATTCTTTTTATTGGAGCAGTTTCATGTACTTCAACTATTTTGTATATGCTATATGCGTTCCTAAAGACGGGTATTGAGAGTAATAAAAGTTGTAATCAACTGGATACTAAGCGTTTAAACCAACTAGAAGCCAACAAAAACTAATTTATGCAGGGGAAACCAGTCGATTTAGAAGGGAAAAGAGCTTATGAGTGGAGGATAAATAATTTATCCTTCGCTTTTTTTAGATTATCTTATTGCAAAGATGATATTTTAGATATATCTGTTATCTTAGATGGGGATAAACCTCCTGATCCAGAATCAGAAAAAGAAACTAAATGCCCTTCCTTGCTTCTATTTGAGGATTTAGTAGAAAGAATTGATAAATTTACCCCTCTTAAATGTGAAGGAATGGATATTAAGGAAAGAAAAGAGTTTTTGAAAACGGGTAAAATTTGGATAACTCAATTAACGATGGGCAATAAATTTGCACCAATGCAAGTAGGCGTTTTTAAACCCGAAAATCTAGGCGAGTACAAAGACCCTGAAAAGATTGCCCAAATGGAAAAGGCAGCTATTGAGCAAGCCAAAAGAGAAGAAGAAAAGGAGATAGAAATGGATGCCGCAATCAAGAAAGAAAACTTTTTGAAGAAAGTAGAAGATTAGAAATTTAATGAACATTGGAAGCCGTTCTATTGGCGTGGGGCGGCTTCTTCCAAAAACTTGACACGATGGGAAGTGAAAAGAAATACAAGCCAACGACGATTGCAAAATATCTAAGAGTGGCAGACGAATGGTTAGCGAATGGTGAGAACGGCACAAAAGCCTATCAATCAGAATACCCAAAAGCAAGCGACAACACGGCGGCGGCAAACTTCAAAAAAATACTAGGAATTACTAAGGTATCTAGCCATATAGAAAAGAAGAAAGCAGCTAAGGCAAAAAAGGCAAAGATTGAACACGGCATAACGTTCGATACTCAAATGCATCAGCAGAAAAAAAAACAAGAACTGTTTTGGGAGTTGGCAGATTTGGCACTAAAAAAGAAATTGAGCAAAGAGGAAAAAGAAAGATTCGGTAGGCTCAAATCTATCATAAGTACAAGCGATGCAAATAGAATTGATGATATTATAAACAGGATGCTAGGCTTTGACGCTCCAATAAAAGTAGCCGACACCAATGCAGACGGCAACGACAAAGAAACAAATTACGCCAACTTCACCACGGCTGAAATCATCGCGCGCGCCAACGCCTTACGGACAATCAAAGAAAACAAGTAGATGACCGTAACCCATGAACTTAGAAACCTTTCCTTAGAATTATACAAGCGCAACATCACGGACGGTTTGGGATTGACCACAAAGCAGCAGATTGCTTTGGGTCACTTGCAGGACCTGGAAACAAGTGACGTACTTTATGGAGGTGCAGCACGGGGCGGAAAGTCTTGGTTGGGTTGTACATGGGTAATATTTGAAGCATTGATAAAACCAAAATCAGCTTGGTTAGTAGCGAGGGAAGAATTAACCAAGCTAAAGAAAACAACGCTCGTAACTTTTTTCAAAGTCTTATCATCGTGGGGACTCCAAAAAGATACTGACTACAAATACAACGGCACAGAAAGAACTTTCCATTTTTCCAACGGCTCAACTGTATTTTTTGAAGAGTTAAAGTTTGTGCCGTCCGACCCTAATTTTGATAGAATTGGTTCTTTTGATTTAACGGGGGCATTTATTGACGAAGTACAACAGATTCACAAAAAAGCAATCTCCACATTACGGGGTAGGTTTTCAGTATTAAGCGGCGAAGGATGGACGGCAATACCAAAAATGTTCCTTTCTGCTAATCCTTCAAAGACTTGGATTTATAAAGATTTTTACCTTGCCAACAAAGAGGGCAAGTTAAAACCTTGGCGTAAATTCGTTCAAGCATTACCAACCGACAACCCGCACAACTCACCAGATTATTTATTAAACCTTTTAAGGTCTGATGAACAAATCGTTCAAAGGCTTTATTATGGAAATTGGGAATACGACGACGACCCCAACGCCATGATTGATTATGACTCAATAGTAGGACTTTTCAATAATGACCACATAAACCAGTACGGCACAAAATATATTACGGCAGATATTGCGGGGCAAGGAAGTGACAAATTTAGGATTATCGTTTGGCAAGGATGGAAAGCAATTGATAGTTTGAGTATGGCAAAATCTGACGGTCAGGAAATCGTTACCGCTATCAAAGACCTCCAGTACAAACACGGCATACCATCCAAACAGGTTATTTATGATGCGGACGGTATCGGCGGGATGGTTGGCGGGTTCATAAAAGGGGCATACCCGTTTCACAATGGAGCATCGCCACTATTCAAAGAAAACTACAAAAATCTCAAAACGCAATGCCATTACAAATATGCTGCAAAAGTTGTTGCGGGTGAAGTGTGGCTTGCATTTCCAATGTCTGAAACTGACGTAAAAGAAATCATTGAGGAACACGAGCAAATCAAAAAAGCCAACATGGATAAAGATGGAAAACTGGAAATGATAGCAAAGGAAGAAGTAAAACGAATACTTGGAAGAAGTCCAGACTGGACTGATTCACTAATGATGAGAGCCTATTTTGAAATGATGCCGAAGAGTTCAGGTGTTAAAAGGATTAATTGATTTGTTTTTTAGATTCGGATGAGTTACTTTTGTTTTGTAAAGAGATTGGATAAACTACCAACAACAGTTTTGGGGACGACTTCCAATCTCTTTACTACTTCAAAAAAAAGCGTCAACGGCGCAACAATAACAACCAATCCAAAGGGGGGAATGAGGAAGGAAGAAGAAATTGCCTTTCAATAGTTCCCCCCGCTGATGGTCAAAAAATTAAGGGTGTTAGTTTTAAGATTCGTTTAAATAGTTCCTTCAAAGTGTGGTTACGCTTTGAGGTTTTTTTATTCAGAAATTTGCTATATATTTGTGTCAGTAATTATTTATAATCTTATTGACCAACGGGACAGGTGAATAAATCAAAATTTCACTAAGATGAATTTAGCGATTGTATTAAAGTCCCTTTTGTTATGCCCACCAGTAGGCGCACCTCAATCCATCGGTGTATCGGAATGTTTAGAACGTTTCGGTGAAATCCAAAAAATTATATTACAAAGAACGTACGATGACGGCACGTTGAATAACATTGTTATTGCAACGACGAACCCCAATTTGTTAGCTACTTGGACGACTTTATTGGCTGCTACGGATAACACCAAAGCACAGGTAACACCGTTCATCAACGCTTTACTTAATGAGGTTGGCGACCCTATCGAAATCGGTGGAGTTGGTCAAACCGTCGGAGGTATTGCAAAAAAAATCGGTTCCAATGCTTCGACTTGGTCAGGTGAGTTTCACGACGAAGAAAGAAAGGTCATGGCAGATATTAAAATCTATAACCGTGAAAAGAACCTTTCTGTTTTCTTGATGAACGAACACGGCGACATTGGAGGAATTACAGATGATTTGGATGCGCCCACCACGTTCCGAGGGATTCCAATTCTAGATACTTTCTTTTTGACGGATAAGAAATTCGGAGGAGGGGCAGATGTAGATAAGGATTTTGTTTCGTGGTCATTTCTTCCGAATTGGTCAGATAAATTTCACATCGTAACGGCAGCAGACTTTACGCCTGTAACAGACCTAGTAAACCCATAATATGAAGGTTAAAAAAATAGCAGTCGTTCATCCTTTATTGGGTGAACGACTTTTGACCATTGACCATGCCGAACGCTTAATGAGTTTAAGAAATACGGGCGGTTGGGAATACAAGAAAGAAGAGGAAGTAAAAGAGGTTAAGGCGAAGAAAGCCAAAAAGGACTAGTTCATCATTCCAGTAAAAAATTAGGATGCCGTTAAGCGTTGACGATATTAAGGATATTTTAAAGGGTGAAGGTATTGCGCCAAAAAATCAGATGATGATTCAAAGGGCAATCCAACATGAGGAACGGGTACGTTTTCACTCTGAAATGTCATTGTCAAAAGAGGGCGTAAGCGAAGCCTATAAAACGTTTATCAAATTGGTTAGCAAGTTATTGCCAAAAGATAAATTGGAAATGTTCAAAACCTTATTCCAGTTTCCAGTAGCTACTGTTCCTTTGATGGATGAGGTTTATACTTATTTGAGAAAAGTTTTTGACGGTCGGAATCCAGTTACCACTTACGATTTTCTAAACAAAGATTTTGAGTTAGATTGGATGGACTTTCGGGAAACAAATCTAAGTGAAAGGTTTTGGGAGGACAAGGGATATGAGATGATGAAAAGCGGCATTAATAGTTTGGTCATGGTTGACCTACCCACCGAACAGGAAGGAGAAAGACCAGAACCTTACACCTATTTTGTCCCGTTAAAAAATGTGGTTGCGCTTCAAGATATTGACGGCGTGGAAATCGAATGGGTATTATTCAATTTGGAAGATGGGAAGTTAGGCGTTTTTGATGATACCAGTTACCGAGTTTTTAAACTCAAAGAAGGGTATCAAAAAGATATTGAGGTAGTCCCAGAGGTGGAAAACTTGCACGATTTAGGGTACTGTCCAAGTCGGTTTTTTTGGACGAGTGGAATAAACAATATGATGCCGATGGTGAAAAAGTCACCACTATCTACATATTTAGGGAAATTGGATATGTTGCTATTCTACGAGATTGCAAACGAGCATTTAAACCTGTTCGCTCGCTTTCCGATTTATAGCGCATTTGCAGAAGATTGTGAATACGAGGTAAGAGAAACGGGTTACCATTGTGTTGGTGGTTCTCTGATGGATAGAAACGGGGCGTACATTTTGGACGGTCAAGACCCAAAAGAATGTCCATCATGCAGTAAAAAGAAGTTTAACGGACCAGGCGCATACGTCACCATCGAGCCACCTTCAAGACTTAACGAGGGCGCAGATTTAAGAAACCCTGTTCAAATTACATCCATACCAAAGGATTCACTCGACTATAATAACGAAGATATTGCAGACCGTAGGGCGAAAATATCTAACGCTATCACAGGCTTTCAAGGAATGTCCATCAATAATAAGGCAGTCAATGAAAAACAAGTGACCGCAATATTTGAAAGTTTGGAAGCGGCTCTAAAAATGCCACAAAAGAACTTTGAGAAAGTAATTAAGTGGGTAGAATCTACGGCGTGCAGATTGCGATACGGAAAAGATGTTTTCCAAGGCATGAATTTAAGTTTAGGGACGGAACATTACATCATGAGTTCCAACCAATTGCTAGAATTATATTTAAGCCATAAAGAACAGGGCGCACCATTCGGAGTTTTAGATATGTGGGAAGATAGATATTACGAAAGCGAGTATCGAAACGACCCTTTGAGAATGGAACGGTATGAAATTGAAAAGAATTTAGACCCATTAAGGCACATTGACAACGATGACGCTTTGATAATGTGCGAAGGTTCAAAGATTGACCGAGTGACCTATTTAACGAAAGTCAACCTTTCCAGTTTCGTGTTAAGATTCGAGCGAGAAAATGGAATTTCAATAATTGACTTTGGGGCAAATGTAGATTTGGGAAAAAAGATTGAATCCATAAAAGCGGCTTTTGAAGTTTACGCAAATGAAATGTTAGTAGTTGAAAAAGTAGCGGAAATTGTAGAATAATTTAAATAACCTTTTAAATAATGAAATAATGAAAGAAGAAAAAAAATCAAGTCCCAAAAAACAGGATTCAAACAAAGTGGTAATTGATTTGCCCCAAACCGTGACGGGTGAAACCTTTGAGTACGAAGTGCCAGAGAATGAGAAAGAACACACGGCGCACATCTACCAAGAAAAGGTAAGATTCGCCACGGGTTCACCGCTTCGATTAAGCAAAGGATATGTCCAGAAATACGACCGCCAAGGGTGGGATAATTTCCGAGCGTACGGCACTAGCCAAGGGTGGACAATTGTTCCGCTTCATTTGCCAAGTGGTTGGAGTGACGAGGTAGGCACATTGTCGAGCGTAGGTAAGAAATCGAACCAACGCCCCAAATAATCAAAGTAAATTCAATAATTAATTTCTAACTAAAAGAGCCATATAGTTATGTTGAAGAAAGATATTTTAATTGCCGACCCAGTTTTGGCAACATTGACAGAAGAACAAATTGCAGCCGTTGAAAAATTGAGCGCAAATGAAGAACAAACGGTAATTGATACCAACCGTTCCGAATGGTGGAACGGAATCGACCGAGACATTAAAGAAGTTTTCGGGGTGGATAAATTAGCGGGAAACAAGACCTACAAGCATTTAAAAAGTGTCCTAAGTGAAGCCAACGAGAAGGCTAAAAATGCAGATTCTTTAAGTGCGAAATTATCAGAAAAGGAAAATACAATTGCCACACTAAACGAACAGTTGAAAAAAGGTGGTGGAGATGAAGCCTTGAAAACCCGAATTGAAAAACTAGAAAGTGAAAAGTTAGCTTTGTCCAATGAAGTATCAAGCGTGAAAGCTTCCTATCAATCACAGGTAGAAGAGTTTGAAAAATTGGAAAAGGCACGACAAACGGACAAATTAGATTCAACGCTAAACAGTAAGTTTTTAGGCGTTGAAAAAGATTTTAAGTTTTTGCCGAATCTTCCTCAAGGTGTTTTAGATAGGGAAATCGAAGCGGCAAAAAGGCGAGTACGGGCAAAGGGAACGCCAGTATTACAAGACGATGGAACATTTGCGTTTTTGGATGAAAAGAATGTACCTCTAAAGATCCAAAAAAAGGTTTAGAGAATTACACGCCCGAAGATTTGTTTTTAGAAGAAATGCAAGCAAGTGGAATCCTTGATAAAAAACGAATGATAGCGGGTGCAGGCGGCGGCACAAAAAAAGCAGGGGGCGAACAAAAGACCTTTGTAGATTTAAGCGAAGCAACCACACAAGTACAGGCGTTCACAGCCATTGAGAAGCAAGTTTTAGCAAATGGGATTGCCAAGACTGCTCCATTTGGACAATTTAATAAGGAGGTTACGAAAATCGCCAAAGAAAACGGCGTTTTTGAACTTCCAGTAGAGTAAAATAATTTTATAATCTTTTCGGCACGGGACGCTGAATAATCAAAATTCAAATAAAATGAGTTTAATTTTAACGAAGATGCAGAATTTTATTCAGGCATCTGGTTTTGACAAATTCGAGTCTCGCCCGTCAAGATGGGGAGCATGGCAATTATTTCAAAGCGATACCAACGCAAGCGGCGGCATCGTAAATGAAGCCTTGCAGCAAAGAGCATTGGCGGCAATCGGTTCGACATTACAAACGCCCGTAATTAATTACGATGGTACGGTGTCGATTCGTTCTACTCGACCAATTGTAATTCCAGCGGGTGAAAATACTACGGATTTGGTGACTATCAATTTCACTACATTCGCTTTTGGGATTAGAGAATATCCAGCCTTGTACGTAAACAATTACATTACCCGTGAGGAAGACTTCAACAACAAAATGAAGCAACGCCTTTACGCTTTGGGAAATGCAGTTGATACAGCTTGTTTGGTGGCGTTGGATGCCGCCAAAACACAAGTTATCGGGGACGGTATCGGTGGAAAATATGCCTTGACTGCTAACGTGGTAACTACTCCATTAG
>CAKZMU010000071.1 GCA_937129145.1 uncultured Lacinutrix sp.
TGTAGGTTGTTTGGGTTATGAAAAACCTCGCATTATTCATTATTTCAGTTTTTTTCCTTAACGCTTGTGGTGTTAAGGGTCGCCCTTTGCCGCCAGAAACTCCGCGTGAGATTGGTATTGGCAAGCCTCTTTACAAAGGTGTTGATAAAGAACTCAATGAGTCCAAAAAGAAAGCCGAGAAAAAGAATCTTGGGTACAAACTGGGTTAGGCAATTTGCATCATCCGTTAAGACAAAACTCATCAACAAAACATTTAAAATCTATTTTAGAAAAGTTGGAAGAAGTACAATTAACTGGAGATATTTTCTTCCCTAAAGGATGGTTGGCGAGTTCAATTGGTAATTATTCATCAAAAGAAGCCAATGATATTTTAAATAATTTCTTGAAAGATAATCCTAATTACAATCCTATTTTGTTAAAGAAATTACACCAAACAACAAATAATTTAGCAAGAGCACAAAATATTAAAAATTAGTATGAATTTATCCGAAGTAAAATCATCAGAAATAAAAAATTTAGATCTTCTTGCAAAACAAGTTGTTGAGGGTTTTATTACAGGAATGCATAAAAGTCCGTTTCATGGTTTTTCTGCTGAGTTTGCCGAGCATAAAATTTATAATCAAGGAGAAAGTACACGTCATATAGATTGGAAACTATTTGCTAAAACAGATAAGCTTTACACGAAGCGTTACGACGATGAAACGAATTTGCGTTGTCATATTATTGTAGATAATAGTAGCTCGATGCATTATCCTAAAATGGATAGTTTTTCTATAGATAGTCTTAATAAAATTGGATTTTCTGCATTAGCATCGGCAGCATTAATGCATATGCTTAAAAAGCAACGCGATGCTGTTGGATTGAGTGTTTATAGTGATAGTTATGATTTTTACGCACCAGAGAAAGGTAGTGAACGCCATCATCAAATGTTGTTAAATCAGCTTAGTGAAGCTGTTGTTTCTAAGCCCTTAAATAAGAAAACTGAGACTTATAAATATTTGCATTTAATTGCAGAAAAGATTCATAGGCGTTCTATGATTTTCCTGTTTACTGATATGTTTCAAACTTCGGAAGATGAAACTAAACTATTTGAAGCGTTACGTCATTTAAAATATAATAAACATGAGGTTATTTTATTTCATGTGATTGATAAAGAAAAAGAGTTAAAGTTTGATTTTGATAATAAACCTAAAAAGTTTGTTGATGTTGAAACTGGCGAGCATATTAATTTGTATGCCGACAGTATAAAGGAGAATTATAATACTGCTGTGAGTGATTATTTTAGTGCATTACGTTTAAAATGTGCGCAATACAAAATTAAATATGTTGAGGCAGATATTAATAATCATTTTAATAATGTGTTGACTACATATATGGTAGAGCGCCAAAAATTTGTTTAGTAAAATATTTATTAAAAAAAGACAAAAAAAGGTTTGAGATATTAAAAAAGGCGTGTATATTTGCAACCGCAATAACGCAACGGTCTGGTAGTTCAGTTGGTTAGAATGTCGCCCTGTCACGGCGAAGGTCGCGGGTTCGAGTCCCGTCCAGACCGCTTAAAGGGTTAACAAAAACCCTCAAAACCTTGTAAATCCTATGATTTACAAGGTTTTATTATTTTAGGGCAATCATATAATTTGATATCATTTGCATCTAAAAGGTCACAAATCGTCAACATATCTTCTTTATCATAAATATGTTGACAGAATAACGTAACTTACTCATAGTTAATATAGTTGATTTGACTTTCGTCCAGTAATGTTTAACCATTAAAAGACGACAACTATGCGAACTTCATCAACATTTTCAGTACTGTTTTGGGTGTACGGTAAACGTGCTGTAAACAACAAGGCAAACATCTACGTTCGACTTACCCAAAATGGTAAGCGCGTGAACATTAGCCTTAAAAAGAAAATTGAAATTACCACTTGGGATGAGAAAACCCAAAGGGCTAATGGAACCGGTAAAGATTCACGTATTCTCAATCTTTATTTGAACGAGGTACAATCAAAGATTTACCAAATATACGAGGACTTCAAAAAGGCAGAAAAACCATTTACCGCCCAAATGGTAAAAGCGAGATTTTTAGGTGAGGACAAAAAACGCTTTTCTTTTCAAAACCTTATTGATTATTACAATGAAAAAATGCAGCACAAACTGCATAAAAATACAATAGGTCAATATAAAACTAGCCAAAGATATATGCTAGAGTATATCTTAAAAGAGTATGAGGAAACTGATATTTTTATTTCTGAACTAGATTATAGTTTTGTAATTGGCTTTGAGGATTTTCTGCGCTCTTATGTTCCCAAACTAGGACAAAGTAAAATCGGCAACAATACAGCTATGAAACATATAAAACGTCTTCGTAGAATGGTAACCCTTGCCTATCGAATGGAATGGTTGGATAGAGACCCTTTTATAAATTTTAAAATGAAAATTGAAAAGAAAGAGCGTGAGTTTTTGACAAGTGAAGAGTTGCAGCGCGTCGAGGACTTGAACTCTTCGATTGAACGTCTAGTTTTGGTTAAAGATTTATTCGTTTTTAGTTGTTATACCGGTATATCATATAGTGATATTGTAGAATTGACCAGGGATAATATTGTAATTGGAATAGACGGTAAACCTTGGATAATGGCCGTTAGGGTTAAAACAGGTACACCATTTAAAATTCCATTGTTGCATCAAGCACAAGTCTTAGTCGATAAGTACAAAGACCACCTCAGAACCCATAGTAGCGCAAATCTTCTTCCAAAGCTTTCAAACCAAAAACTGAATAGCTATTTAAAAGAAATAGCCGACCTCTGCGGTATTAAAAAGAATCTTACCTTTCATATGGCAAGACATACGTTCGCAACTACAGTTACTTTAAGTAATGGTGTTCCTATCGAAACCGTTTCAAAATTGTTGGGTCATACCAAATTGTCCACAACCCAAATTTACGCAAGAGTAGTTGAGAAAAAGGTTAGTGATGATATGGCACTTTTAATGGATAAAATGGACCAGAAAGAAATTGAAAGAGCAGTTTAAAAGTTTAATAATTTGAACATTTTAAAAGACCTCGTTATAGCAAGTAAATAAGGGAAAACAATTGATTCTACACAGTGGACACTCTAGAATTTAACTATTCGATTTATCGAAAAAATTAGGCTATTATTTGACGCTATGTATAACAATTACTATCAATAAAACTTCAAACGCTAGAATTCATTTAGCCTATTGGCCTGTTTGGTAATTTATTTAAATAGATGTTTAATTAGACTGAATTAAAGATTAAACATTTTCTCTTTTATATCTCGATTTTAACATTTATATTTCCGGAAAAAGAAAATTATGGCAGAAACAATAAAAAACCTCCTAGACGGAAACGCACTTTGGGTAAATAACACCTTAAAACACAACCCCACATTTTTTGATAAACTGGCCACTGGACAATCACCAAAATTCCTTTGGATTGGATGCTCTGACAGCCGTGTGCCAGCAACAGAAATCACAAATGCTTTACCTGGCTCCATATTTGTACAGCGTAATATTGCAAATATGGTGGTTCATACGGATTCCAACCTATTAAGTGTTGTATATTATGCAGTTAAGGTCCTAAAAGTAAAACATATTATCGTTGTAGGACACTACGGATGTGGTGGTGTGCAAGCTGCAATGAGTAACGATAATTTTGGGTTTATTGACAACTGGTTAATGCACATCAAAGACTCGTATAGGTTGCATCAAGAAGAGTTAGACGGTATCAAAGATGAGCAAAAACGTTTTGACCGATTTGTAGAGGTAAACATTCAAGAGCAGGTGGCCAATTTGGCTAAAATATCCTTTATACAAGAAGAATGGGACAACGGTGATTTTCCTCATATTCACGGATGGGTTTACAGTTTAAAAGATGGTCTTTTAAAAGATTTAAACGTAAGCTGTAGTTCTAATGAAGGACTGGAAAAAGTTTACCAGTACATCAATAAAAAGAAGTAATCTCAATTTTGAACAAGCGATTATTTTTAGTTTGCCCAGATTGTTTTATCGAGCAAACCATACGAAAACATTATGGCCCCGATTCCTTTTTTTTAACGGCTTTGGGGTCTGTTTTTCATATTGACAGTTTTGAATATGCCGAAGAAATCAATTCATTTCTATCTGGGGAAGGTGTTCTGGACATTTTTGTAGTAAATGATATAAAATGTACATTCATCCAGAATACGATGACCTCAAAAAACCATCAGACCAAGGCAGAGCAAAAATTGGCACAATTGTATCTAGAAAATTATGATGAGTTTGAAGAACTCGATACTGATGAGGACAAAGCCCAAAAATTGGCATTGCTAAATATTGAACGTCAGGTCAACGAATTATCCGAAACTGCATTTATTGGAGACAAAATTTCAGATGGAAGACTGACTGTAAAAGGGTTGTTATATGATAGGACACAAGAAATGTTTAAAGAACTCTCGTTTTAAGATGATGAGTAAAACTAGAAGATATAGTCACTTTGCATACCTTTTAGTTGTTGTCCTATTGACTTCAATGGGCTGTGAACAGTCACCCAAAAAAGATGAAGACACCCCTTTAGAGCATCAAACAGAGATTAGCATTCATGATGTAAAAAAAGATGATGTTGAAATATTACTCATCGACGGGTGTGAATATATTGTTTATAAAGAGGCAGATGGTGCAAATAGAGCTTATGGGTATATGTCACATAAAGGAAATTGTAACAACCCCATTCATTGCCGTAACGAGGTTGGTCAAAATTGAAAATTGGTTAAAGCGATTAGAATTTGTGGTTGACATCTCAAATCTTAAAACGTATCCCAGTTCTTAAGTAACCTCTGGAATTATTATCTACAGTAAGTAAATTAGTATTTCCATCCCTTAAGGTGTTTCTAATTGAAAAATTATAGGCGAACCTTGCATATAATTGTAAGTAGTCTGTAAAATGATATTCGTATTGTAGCCCACCTAAGATTAGGGACATATTAATTCTATCCGCAACTTCATTACCATTAACAACAACACCATTTTGAAGATTTGAAGTAAACCCATCCAACTCCCCATACAATTTAATACGATTACGTTTAGAAAAATGATATTGCAGGTTGGTTTTATGCACACCCAAATTGAATGACCAATTAGGATGAAACTTGCGATAATAGCTAATAAATGGTAATGGGAAAGGAAAACCTCTATTCTGCGAATAGCTTACGCCGAGAATGAGTCGTTCTTTCTTATTATTATCCAAATTCCTTTCCTTAATAAAAACTACATCACCTGAAAACACAACATCTCAAATGTCAACGAATTTGCGGTAAGATTTGTACTAATACCTGGTGTAAAACGCACACCCAATCGCCAGTCATTTTTTAGTTTTTGAGTATATCCAATAGGAACATCTAAAAGTTGAAAATCGTTTAATAAATTCTTCTCAAATGGCAAATCATCATCTTGAAATCGTAAATGGATATTACTGTATGAAAGTCCTACCAAAAGATAAGCTCCCTCTTTTTTCAATTTGATGGGATAATTGCCCAAAGCTTTAAATCGCGTATATTCTACATCTGAAGATTGATTTGGTATATAAGTGTAATCAAGACGTGCCAAATCGTTCAATTGACAAAAACTATTGGTCGAAACCAAAATAGTTAATACTATGAAAATGTTTTTTTTCTTCAGTGTCATTGCTTTTAGATGTAAAGTATGTTATTTCAAAATAATACTACCTTCCATATTAATCCATCACAAACTTAAACCCTGCTGTAATGATGCTAGAGCTAAAGGTTGTATCTCTATCGTATTGATAAAATTTGAGGTCAATACTCTTAAGTCCGAATTTCCAAAGATGCGCTTTCGCGAAAATGTCTGTATAAGAAACTCCAAAACCAAATTGGTTTGCCGAGTATTCCGAAAGGTCATAATCTGAGGTGTAAAACTCATCTGTTGATAAAGCTTGTTCATAAGGCCTGAAGTAATCCGCAGCTGTCTGATTATAAAATCGATACGACGGATACAAGGTAAACTTGTCTGTAATTTTGATAGGCACTTCAATACTCGCTGTATGCGAATTGATTCCCCAATCGTCAAAATAGTATCGGTAGAAAGTACGCACAGTAAATGTTTCATTTAAAAACCAATTTAAACGACCACCTACAGCCACTTTAAACCTTGAATCTGGTAAGCGCTCAATAGCATCTGCAAGTTGAAAATCATCGATAAAGGAATCTGCAACATCTCCAAAATATACCCGCTGGAAAGGTGTAGATAACAAACCTTGCTGTTGCACAAAATCTAATGCCAGCGACCCTTGAACATTTTTGTGAAGAATTTGAGAGAATCCAAAACCTAAAGAATATGAATTACGCCCTTCGTCTGCAAACTCAGCAAAACGTGGTGCATAGTTTGTATTTCCTGTAATGGTATTTTGTGTAAACAGTGGACTATTCAAACCTCTACCTCCTTCGCCAAATGGTCTTAATTCAGTTGGATAAATAGCGTTCCAAGTATCGATATATACATTACCGCTTACACTTACTTCGGTATTTTTTTCATTGAAGAGTTTTGTATAGCTTCCACCAACACCCACAGAAAAATAATCATATTCCGTAGAAACCGATAGTTTGGCTGACCAAATATCATTTCTATCATCAGAGCTATGGCTGTAACTACCTGTAAGGTTTGCCCATACGTCGCTACTTGATGCTCCAGAAGAAGCCTGAAAAGGGTCTGCCGGACCATCATCAAAAGGACCAACATTACTCGATGATGCCGAAGTATATGCTGATACTCCTGCATCAATCGTTAGTACATCGTCATCATTTAAAGGAATGGAAACCACAAATGTACCTGTGACATCTGTTAACTCTTCAGTACCGATACCTCCACTTACTGCTGCATTATCTCCATCTTGAGTATAATAACTGGTCAAAAAATCTACCTCGGTAGTTTCCAAAACACGTTTTTTATAGACTTTTGTTGAGTCTTGACTTGTTTGTGAGTACGCTTTCGCGAAAGCAAATACACACATTACTAAAATTAATTTTTTCAAATCTCTCATTGTATTTTTAGATTCCGCTATCCAGCGGAATAACTTCCATTCACATTTTTAAGTGCGCTTTGCTTCTTAAAAATGTATTTCAGTTAATTACAGCCGCAGCCTCCACCCGTTTTTCCTCCATTTGCACCTACAGCAGCTTCACGGTATGAATGCATTGTAGTTACATTACGGTCACATTTCTTATCTGCCAGTGCCATATCTGGGTCATTTATATTAACTTTTTCGTATTCTTTGACTACAACACAACTGCTAAAAAAGCAGATAACTGTTGCATGTATTATTATTTTTTTTATCATAGTTTATCGATTTCTATATTCTTTGACTTGGCAATATTTCCTTTATCATCTATGATGATACATTCTATTTTTGGCAATTGATTGATACGGTCTAATCCTGCTTCAATACCCATTACAAAAACCGATGTTGCTAATGCATCTGCCAATTCTGCTTTAGGAGCAAAAACAGTTACGCTAATGATTCCGCTAGACGGATATCCTGTTCTTGGGTCTATGATGTGCGTGTATCTTTTTCCATCAAAATTGACAAATTTTTCATAGTTACCAGAAGTGACTACGGCACCGTTTGTAATAGGTAAAAGTGCAAACACTTTGTTTTTGTCTAGAGGATTAGTAATGGCTACTTTCCATTCTTTGCCATTAGGCTGCTTTCCCCATGTATTCATGTCGCCAGAAGCGTTTATAATTCCTGAAGGAACTCCTTTGGAAATAAGTAACTCTTTTGCTTTATCAGCTGCATACCCTTTGCCTATAGCACCAAAGCCCATTTTCATTCCTTCGAGCTTCAAAAAAACAGTGCTATTTTCTTTATCCAGTATAATATTTTTAAAACCTACTTTTGATACCGAAGCTGCAATCTCCTCTTCAGAGGGCATTTCGCTCATACTACCATCAAACTGCCAAATTCTGTCCATTGAGGCATAACTGATATCAAAGGCCCCATCAGTTAATTTTGAAATTCCAATGGCACGCGTTATCAATTCAAATAATTCGGCATCAACTTTTACAGGTCTGATACCCGCATTTCTGTTAATTTCTGAAGTTTGAGAGTTGGCATCCCAGGATGAGATGAGTTTTTCAATTCTACTAATTTCCGCAACAGCAGTGTCGATAATTTTATTTCCTTCAATAGAGTCGTTTGCAACTACAGTAATATCAAAACGACTACCCATTAATTTAAGGGTTCGTTTATAGGGCTGCTGCCCTTTACAACTCATTATTGAGAAAATTAGTAATAATGCAATTAGATGTTTCAAATTACTTTATAAATGTGTTTAAATCCTTAATATAATTTTCTGGTGTAGTCTTTTTGTAACTACTCTCACCTAACACTTTGCCTTCAAAATCAAGTACTACTACAAATGGAAAAAAACCTTGCTTATTGTATTTTTCTGCAAGTAATGAGTTTGCTTTTGTTTGTTCTTCAGATAATACATTTTTCTTTTTTCTCGGAAAATCTGCTTTTAACATGACATAATTTTCTTTCGCATACTTTTTAAAAGTATCTGTGCTCCAAATTTCTCGGTCGAGTTTAATACAAGGCGCACACCAATCTGAGCCCTGAAAAACTAAAATTATAGGCTTACCTTCTTTAGCAGCCAATTGTTTTGCAGCAGTAAAATCTGTTTGCCATTCTTGAGCATAACCATTTATGGTTGCCACAAGCATTATGGTTATTAAAAAAACTTTTTTCATAGAAATAATTTATTTACAAATATATACTAAACGGTATTTTTTATTATTAACTAATAACAGAGTTTTCAAACAATTATTATTGTTTTCTAATTCTCCTTCACAATTCTTTGTCAATATGTCAATGTACTTTCCTTTCTCATTGACTTTCCACCAAAAATTTGATAACCTGTATTGATGACCCATACTATTTTTATATGATTAGCCGAACACCTCCCAATTCAGATACCTGATAAGGAAAATGGTCTCCTGGTGAGCCTATAAACATAAAATTGATGGGAATGTTCCATTTTTTTGATAGTTCTCTAATCAGTTTCGGACCAAAAGTACCATCTAACCGAATGTATTCAATCTTCACTTCCGGATATTCCCTGTCTAAAACGTCTATATCGCTAATCAAACGCTCGGGAACAGTTTCTCCTTTTTCCAAAACGGTAACCACCTTTAATTTTTTGGTATGTTCATTTTTGGTAATGTAAAGCATCACTTTATTTAAAGTAGCTACATCATCCTTGTGGGTAAAGAACACGAATTCTTGGGAATTTATATCATTGATAGTCTTGATGATGCTTCTATTGGTTCTTTCTACAAGTCGTTCGACTGGTTTGAAAAGGTATTTAATAGCTCTCAAAGCCAGCATCAAAATAGCTGTTCGATTAAGCATAAAAAATACAACAAGCAAAGTGGGAATTAAGTATTCTAGAAAAACGCCTACATAAGAGGGATTCATTATTATATTCCCAACAATCGCCATTATAACCGCGCCTACCGCAATAACAATAGCCAACCAAGTTGATTTTTCCGGTCTAGGTAATTTTTTCCGCTTTACTTTCAACAAGATATTCCCAAAACCAAAAAGTGTCATTACCGATAAGAAAGCAATGGTATAGACTCCTGCCAGTGCCCCAAGTTCCCCTTCGGTAATAAAATACACCGAAACACAAAGTAAAAAGAAAACAATAGGGATGCGATAAGAGCTGCCCCGCTTGTTTTTTTTGAGCATAAATTGTGGCAAAATTCGGTCTAAGGTCATTCGCTCAACCAAGCCATTGACACCCACAAACGAGGTCAAAACCGCTCCACTCAACACCAAAGCGGCATCAATGGAAACAATATTGGCAAGCCAAGAACCACCTGCAACTTCACCCATATAGGACAATAAGGTCTCCTTATAGACTCCTACCTTAGGAATAGGGATTAAAGCCAGTGCCAAAAACGCCATCAATGGATTGAAGACACTGACTACTACCCACATATTTCGTAAGGTTTTTTTAAATACGCCTTTCTCTTGTTCCTCAACAAAATTGGCAGAACTTTCAAAACCACTAATACCCAGCATCGCGGCACAGAATCCTAAAAATAAAGCTGCTGTGATTCCACCTTCTACAGGAAGTGAAAAGTTGTTTTGAAGTACTTCCCATCCGTTGGTTAAAATATAGTATCCACAAAATGAAGATAGTAACACTAAAGAAACCATATGAAAAACAAAAATTGCAGAGGCCACAATTGAAGATTCCCCAATCCCGATAATGGTCAAAATCATAAACACCGCTAATAAAACAATTGTAGCAATGGCAATAGGCCACGCTTCGTATAGATGGTGTACATAATGCATACCCTCACTGGCCGAAATTACGGCAGTAGCCATATAGGATAACAAAGTCAATGTTGCGGCAATGGAAGCAGTAGATTTACTAGTAGTATTTAATAGCGCATTATAAGCACCACCGTTTAGCGGTAATGCGCCAACGACTTCCCCGTAAATCTTTCTAAAGAGAAACAAAACAAAGGCAACCATTAGCAAGGAAATCCAAGCATATTGTCCTGCATAGGATATCGCTAAAGCTGAAACGTATAGGCACGAAGAGCTGATGTCGTTGCCACAGATGGCAGTGGCAGGGAATTCTTTAAGTTTTTTTGTCATTTTAATTCTTCTTCACAAACTTGGTCAATATCACAATGTGTTGCCCATCTACTTTACCCTCGATATGTTCTGCATTATCCTTATCCAATCGAATATTGCGAACGGCAGTACCCCGTTTTGCGGTAAAACCTGCGCCTTTTACGTTAAGGTCTTTGATTAAGGTTACCGTATCGCCGTCCTGTAAGACGTTGCCATTACTATCCTTATGAACTAAAGCGTTTCCAGTTTGCTCTAGACTATCTGCCCAGGCTTTGGTATCGTCATCCAAATACAGCATATCAAGTAAGTTCATTGGCCAACCTTTTTCTTTTAAACGGTTCAACATCCGATAGGCCAACACTTGAACAGCAGGAAATTCGCTCCACATTGTGTCTCCCAATATACGCCAATGATTTTCATTGGTTTTTTCAGGGTCTTCTATCTGTTCAATACAAGTGGTACACAGATAGGCACATTCTTCGGCTGATGTTCCTTCTTTTGGCGGAACTCCATAGACTTGTAAATTGTCCAATGCCTTACATAATTCGCAACTGTTATTACTACGTTCTTTAAGTATCGTTTCCATTTTTATTCGATTATTTATGTATCCGCTTTTGCGAAAGCGTATCTATTTTTCAAAAATTATATTCAATCATTTACAGACTTAATGAAATACTCGTCGCTAAAATTTCTTCAGAAACGAATACTTCATTACTTGAGGTTAAACCAATATGGTGATATCCTAACCCAAATGAAATATTACTTCTTAAAGGAACAGATAATCCTAGATACACCCAGTTTTGATTTAGGTCTATGGGCTCCAATCCATCATCAAGACTAAGGAACAGTTCATCAAAGAATTTGATGCTAACTTTTTTACCTTCACTTATTTTAAAAAGTGGTCTCGACACTGTAAATCGGTAACGGAATCTGTTGGCATAATTGGTGCCATCGATTGCAAAGCCACTGTCTTCTGACGCGATGATATTATCAATGAATCGTTGTTCAAATCGAAACCTGTGATTGAAGCTATATTTACCTTCTTTATGAGAAAGTGCTACTTGCTCCCAGAGGTTGTGTTCATTGGCATTTATAGGAATACTAAAGTCCGAATAGCTATAGTTACGGATAAAGCTATATCCAATTGCAAAATCATAAGTAGCGGTAGGTTTATAATGTATAGACGGACGAATCAATAACTGCTCCCATACAGCTAAAAAGTCAGTACGGCGAATGTGAAACTCTGATTTGGCATAGAACTTCTCGCTCAGGTTTACCTTGGGCGTAAAACTGTTCCAGGAACTAAAGTGGCTAAAATTAGAACCCTCTTGTGCGTTCGCAGTACCTAAAACAGCGAGCAATACCAATAATACTATATTATCTTTCATTTCTTCTCATTTAAAAAAGCCACAGCACCAACCCATTCGATACATTTTAACTGGGCAACTGCTGTGGCCATCATCAATCAACTAACTAATCAAAATCAAATGAACAAAACTTCGTTTTTGGCTAAAGTTCCAACCAGTTTTTTTGCTATGGTAAGCAAGGCTTCCATTTCTTTTTCATTGAGCAGTTTATCCTGCAAATGCATCAATAACTCGTTGCCATTTCCACTTAAGAAAAGGTGTTTTTCGAGTGATAGAAATTGTATGGTTTCCGCATTCAAAAACTGTTTCACCTCTTTGTGGTCGCCATCAGCATGTACGCTATACTGTTTTTCAAATTCCGGTAAGTCTTTAAAAGTCACTTCTTCATTTTCGAATACTTTCTGAATATCGTCGATAAATCCTCTTTGTTGTAAATAAAACTTAGGCACTTTAGGAAGCCCTGATATTTTAAGTACGGTTACCTTATCCATATCTTCGGTTGTCATCGCTCCGGTTTGTGTAGTCACATCAGCCATTTCATAACCGAAGTTATCGTCCCAAAGTTTCACCAAATGTTCTACTGCAATTAATTTTCTGCGAATGCTTAAATGATAGAACTCCCATTGGTCGAGTGCATCTGTACGGTTTTCAAAACGATAGTTCCATTGGTTAGCAAAGGATAGTACTTGTAAGGCTCTTTTGTTCAAATGCGGATAACTATACGCTTTGGCCTTTTTGTCCCTCGCTGCCAAAGGATGTTCAGATACTGGGTTAAGGGTATCAATATTGGCAATATGAACTTCCTTACCTTTCATTTTGGCAATACGGGCGTAATCCTCTAAATGTTCCATAACCGTATGGTCTACAAAAGTGGCTTCAGAAAAATCTAATAATATTTCATCATACTTGCCTGTACCAGAATCCAACTTTTTTTTGAGCGATAGATAGTTTGAAAATATTTGAGACCCTTTTAAACGAATTGTCTTTACATTATTTTTTACTTCAATATCGTAGTTGGATTTGAACAATTCTTTGACTTTGGTTCCCTTAAAAAGCAGCAGTACGTATTTGAATAGAATACCGATGGCTATTCCAATAATCAAGTCAGTGGCCAATACCGCAACAAGTGTGACTATAAAAATTTCCAATTGCATTAACCCAATCTGATACATATGCTTGAATTCTTTTGGCGATGCTAACCTAAACCCTGTAAACACCAACATAGCCGAAAGTGCTGCAATAGGAATCATTTCGATAACTACCACACCTACTAACAGATATATCAAAAGAAAAACACCGTGGAAGAAATTAGCCCATTGCGTTTTTGCGCCATTGTTGATGTTAGCGGAAGACCTAACAATTTCCGAAATCATTGGTAATCCACCTATCGCTGCGGCTAATGAGGAACCTGCACCCATTGCAATCAAGTCTTTATCTAGATTTGAGTTTCTTTTATAAGGGTCAAGACTGTCCACAGCTTTAGCACTCAACAAACTTTCAATAGCCGAAACCAACGCAAAACCAGTTACAGCAACCCAAAAAGCGGACTCTCCGATTTTGGCAAAGGATGGTAATTGAAATCCACCTTCGCCAAAAAGATTGTGGGGCATTTCTACCATTGCCAAATTTTCCGTGCCCATTACCGCTGCCAGCGGAATGGTTAAAATCAATACCCACATTGGCGCAGGTATCATTTTGATAACTTTATTCTTTAGTATGGGATGGATGATTAAAACCGCCAAAGAAACCAATGCAATACCTAACGCATAGAGGTTCATCTCGGTAAGTGCGTGGGGCATTTCGGTGGCCACCTCTAAAATCTCACCTTTAGGTGAAGGTGCGCCAATGGCAGGGAAAAATTGTTTGATGATAATGATGATTCCAATGGCAGCTAACATCCCGTGGACAGCCGCTGAAGGAAAATAGTCGCCCACTTTGCCTACTTTCAACACTCCAAAAAGTGCCATTATTAAACCACCAATCAAAATCGCTCCTAAAGCGTGTGGATAGCCTCCATAGCCCATTTCAGCACCAGCGCCACCCATAGCCTCAGCAGCACCAAGTGTAATAACAATCAAACCTGCTGCCGGACCACTAATGGTAACAAAACTGCCCGATATGCGCGAGCAGATAATACCACCCACAATGGCCGTTATCAAACCTGCCAAAGGCGGTACACCCGATGCAATGGCAATTCCCAAACAAAGGGGCAATGCGATTAATGAAACACTAAACCCTGAAATTAAATCGTCTTTAAAATGAGCTTTTAATCCTGCAAGCCCTCTTTTAGGTAAATTATCTGTATTCATTGTATTGATATATTTTATTTAATTTTTTGATTTTTTTAGGATGAGCGATACGCAAATTCATGATATCCACTTTTATGTTGGCCAAGAAATAAACGAGAGTACATTCTGAAAATAACCAGACCGTCTAGAATTAAATTTATAGCCATAAGTATTAACAAAGGCATTTGGTTTTCATGAATATGTCCTAATAACACATCTTCGCCTATGAAGGTTGGGGTTATAGGAAAGCCTGCCAATCCTAGACATGCAACCACAAACACAAAAGCTAAACGAGGATGTTCATATACATAGCCATGAAATTGATTGAGCGAGGTATCCTTCCCCTTCTTGCGCAAGCGCACTATTACCCAAAACCCAATAACGCTTGAGATGATAATTCCACTCAGATAGATGTGAACCTGAGTGAATTCAAAATTATCGTTGAGTCCGAACACAATGGTCTGATACAATTGATTTAGGAGTAACAACCCCCAACTTACCAATATGGATTTTCGTTCAACAAATGCTTTAAGGATAATTACTAAACAAATAATGGTATAGCCTTCTGGCAGGTATTTAGTTCCCCATTCAGGAAGTAACTCTTTATTATATACCATCCACAGACCGAAGAAATAAATTGGAATAGCTATCCATAACATAACTTTTACAGAAAGGAACGAAAATGCGCTGCCTAGTTTTTTTAATGGATTCCACAAATAATTGAACATCCATCGGTCCAAATTGAACTCTTTAATACTTAAAACATATATACTTAGTTTTATTTTGTCTAAAAAGTGCTCTGTTTTTTGTATACCTGGAGGATGAAAGTGAAAAAATTGGTCATGAATTTTATAACTCAGTACAGAAGGCGATACTAAAAGTTGGTAGGAACGCAACAGCGAATTACCAATAAAATGTAGGATAGCCAGCCAATACAAGCCTAATGCCACTTCAATGAACATAATACCGATTTGCGCAATGGAAGAATAGGCAATTTGGGTTTTAATCGTTGATTGTACCCTTGCGATAGATGATGCTAATAAGGTGGTGGTCAACCCTATTGCACCAACAAGCCATGGAAAAAAGGCAATGTCCTCCCAGAAAGGGGCAGTTCTAATTAAGATAAAGACCCCTATGTGTACTGATAACGACCCATAGAAAATTGCACTAGATGTTGTAGGGCCTTCCATTGCTCTGGGTAACCAAGAGGAAAATGGAAACTGTGCTGATTTTACCATAGCCGCAATAAGGAACATAAGTGGTATGGCAATTGCAAACCCGACCGAATCGGCATAATGAGGGATACTTTCCGTATTACTTATTTCTAGGAAATTAATACTGTGTCCATAGTAATGATGTGCTAACCAAATAGCCAATAATAAGGCTACATCTGCAACTCGATATAAGGAAACGATTTTAAGGGCGTTTTTAACTGGCAAATACCGCTCCCGATAAAATCCTATTAAAAAGAACGAGGTAACACCAATGATTTCCCAACCAATGAATAAAGTTTCAATATTGCCAGCCAATAATATGGTCAATATTCCGATATAAAAAAACTTCAAATTGTTGAAAAACCGCTTGTACCCTTTTTCTCTATGCAGGTAATACCTGCTAAACCGGATAATGACTCCGATTAAAAATGTAGCCACAAAAGCATATACCAAAGAATAACCATCCAATAAAAGGTTCAACGAAAATTCAGTGTTTTCTGCATGGTACAGCACAGGGCCTTTCAGCAATTGGGGCTCTTGGCCATTAAAAAGGTAGTTGAATAAAAGAATGGCAAGTATGACATAGTTTATTATCGCACTTATCATAGTTACGAGGTATATTGGCTTTTCTTGCTTGTTATTAAATGTAAAACCAATAATTAAAGCCAATAAGGGACCTATAAATAAGGTTAGTATACTAATATTCATAATTATTAATCTTTATGTACATGAACGGATATATTCTCTTTGGTGGCATCTAAAATGTGGTTGGTTTCCATTTCAATACCTTCTTCAATTACTTTTAGTATATCATCGGTTTCCTTCACTTCAGTAAACGGATTGTATGGAACAAAGGTTCCTTTATCAAAGTGGTACAGTTCCCCATCTGGTGCAACCACTACTAAATGAATCCATCCTTTATCGAACCAATCATACATTGCCGATGAGGAAGTAATTATATTCATAATGACCTCAGGGGTGTGTTCCACCATCATTAACAAGCGAACAGGGTCATGATTTTCAATCATCTGTAATGGTAATCCTGTCCGTAGGTCGCCGTCACTACTATTGGTCACACCTATCAAACCTGTAACATTGTGTGGTAATTTGGTGCCTGCTCCCATTTTTTCTATGTCCATTCGAGAAAAATAGTACTCCAAATTAATGCCGCCGCAAACCGCTGGTAAAGGAGCCAAGACTTGAGCCAAGACTTCACCTTTTGGGTCGGTGGTATAGTCATAGGATTGCAGAAAAGCACGTCTATCCAAAAACAATCCTTTCATCTTTTGTCGTCCTCCAACATAGCACAACGCATTGGTACCGTGGCCCAATTCTGGACGTGGCTCAAAATAAGACACGGAGCGTTGCTTGATTTTTTTTCTGATTTTCTTTATGTCCTGTTTGACATTTATGGAAGCAAATCGTCGTGCCCGTTCTTTGGCATTCAAGTCCAATGCTTTTTCCATAATCTCAACTTGCTTCAAGTGTTTTTTATAATTTTGGTCGCTTAGGGTGCTTCTATCATAGTAGTTTACCTCATCGCTGGCTGTATCGTGCATGGCTGCTATAAACTGAGTTTGTTCAGGAACTAAAATGCCTTTTCCAGCAAGCAACTTTCTAACCATTGAATGATTGGCCATATATGCAAATACACGAGCATTCACAGCACCCGGTCTACCACTACAAGCTCCGCAATCGTGCGCCCCATGGTGAGGGTTGTTGGCACTGCTACTTCCGTGAGCAACTACGTATACGACATCACTGAACGTATCTGTTAGACCAATTCCCTTTAACAAAGAGTATACAATGTCAGCCATTTCTTGAACTGTATAACCCACTTGTAACCCATTCTCTTTTGCATCAGGGTCGGCACATTCAATGAGTAGCTTTCCATGCAAGTCCATATGGGCGAAAGCATCAGAAATATCTGGTTGCATTTTAGGGTTGAATAAATCCCGTAACATCCGTATGCCTGAGAACATCCCCAATGAAAATGTAGAAAGCAATCCTCTAAAAGTAGCATGAGTATGGGAGGAATGAATGTGCTCTTTTTTTCTATGCTGTTTTATTTCAATCTCTTTGATGAGATGCTTTGGGGTCAGTGCCACTGGACAATTTTTGTCATAAAATTTACCGCCGTAGGGCTGAAAGTAAATAGCGGCCCCGAAAAAACCCGGTGCTCCCAATGTTTCATAATTTGGGTCGATTAATTCTATATGCCTTCTAAGAGAACATTCCCTATCGTCCACACAAAACATAGCTTGAAAACTGGGTTTGTTTTTTTCCAAGCGTTTGGTCTTGGAAAGATGCCTTACGGCACTCAATACCTCGTCGTAATAATCCCATTCAAAAGCTTCTTGCCAAAGTTGAAGGATTTCCTCTTGTTCCCCAAAAGGCACGGAAGAAAAGTAATCAGGGATAGTCTCTGTAATATGGGTTCCTAAAGATGGCCATTTGTTTCCCAATGCAGAATCAAGAGCATCAATCTCCAATAACAATTCTAGTTTTATAAGGTCTCTAAGGGTTATTTCTTTTTTATAAAAAATCGTGTTTTTATCTTCTTCGATGACCCCTACAATACCACTCCAACCCTTATGGGTGTATTGTTGGTCCATGAGATATTGTTCGTACAATTCTGTTCTACCAACCAGAATATCCAACAACTCCTGCATGGTTAGGTCTTTTTTGTGAAGTAATTTGATTGCTCTTTTTGATTTAAAAAAGCTTGCATAACTATTATTTTCGACCATTCGCACTGCATTTAATAACCCCTTATCTTCAAAAGGAAAATGCCATAGTGCTATGCCTTGGTCTAAGTAACTCGCCAACAAACGAAATAACAGTGGCTGAACACGGTTGTCTAAATCAATTTTATATACCTGTTTCCAATATTTTCTTATACTACCCAATCTTGGGTTATAGGATTCATCATATTGACCAAACAACATTTTTTGTTTATATTTTTTTACCTGTTCTATACCTTTAGAACGGATAATAACCCAATCGATAATCGCTTCTTTGATTCTTCCTTGCTGGTATAGCTTTCGATATTCATTTAAGCTGAAGGTAACTCTAAAACCAAATATTTTTTTTGCACTAAAGATGCCTTCAAAAAATTCTTTATCCTGAAAAGCGTGTAGTGAATTATGGTGCACAAAGTCTTTTAAGGTAGCTTGTGCTGGAAGATAGTGTTTGAGGTGTTGAACAATTTTATTTTCATCAAACACCAACATAGTTTCTTGCATAATATTATTGTAATGTTATTGGATGAACCACCATTATTTAAAATGGAAAGAAATTAATAAGATATAATGCCAGAAGAAGTATCGACTGTGCATTGACTTACTGAAAATAGAAAGATTTTAGCTTGGAATTTTAATAGATTGGTAACGCAGGTAAAGTGCTACCTTTCCAGTGTAGACATATTTTTGTATGCCATTGAAGTTGGTTTCCCGTTCAACTACCAAAGCAGTGTAGTCTTTTAAAACCGAATTGGGTTTTGCGGCCAATTGCACACCAGGGTTGCCCCCAGAAATTTCAGAATCTACCCCTTGGGCATTTTGTGTAACGCTACAGAAATCTCGTTCTTCACCAATCCTGTGTTCTTCTAGTACTAGGTCTTGTTGATGTGATTGTGTTGCCACCAATGCATCCGTACCTACTATGAATACTGATAGGATACTGATTAAAAAAAATGCCGTTTGACTTGCTTGCTTCATTAAATGATTCAAATATCGACGCAAATATATGTAACATATATTACATTAACAAAATGTATTTATTACATTTGTTTTAAATATTTGTTATGATTTATTTTTTAGACAAATTTGATTTTCAAAGTCATCTTTTATTTGAAGGGTTGGATACAGATGAAGAGGCACAAGTCAATTTCTATATGGAAGACCTTCAAATAAAGAAAGGGAGTATGCTTTTTTATGAGGATGGAATCCCAACTGGAATCTTTCAGTTAAAGAAAGGAAGAGCTAAAAAATCAAAACGCGGTTTTAATGGAGAAGAACAGATATTTTACATCTATACACCAAGTGATGTACTAGGGTATCACGCCCTACTAAGCGAAGAACGCTATCAAGATTCTTGTGAAGCTTTGGAAGATTTAGAAGTACATTTTATCGCTAAAAGCAATTTTTTAAAGTTACTTGCGGATATTCCTAAATTAAAGGATGCTTTTATCAAGAATATGAGTCACGAATTTGGGGTTTTGGCAAATATTGTTGCAGTTCTGGCACAAAAAGACCAGAATACACGATTGGCTATTTTCTTGTTTGTGCTACAAGAACGTTTTGAACAGTTTGACCCTACTATTGACGGCGTAGACCTTTCGCGTGAAGACTTGGCCAATTGTATAGGAACTTCTAGAGAAAGTCTGGGCAGAAGCCTAAAATTCTTCAAAGACGAGGGACTTATTGAAGTAAACAGGCGCACTATTAAAATTAAAGACAAGAAAGGATTGTTGCACTATCTAGGGCTAGACTTAGCACTTGAAAAAACAGTTTGAATTATGGCAATTAAATATAACAAAACCGATAGGAAAGATGAAAACACCATTAGCTTTAAAGAGGCTTTGGAAATTCTTTCATTTAAGAAGAAAGGTGTTTCAACTATATCGCAAACTAAAAAGAACGATTTAAAAATAATTAAAAAATAAAATTATGTCTATATCAGATATGTATACCTCAGGGTTACAAAAAAAGAACCTTATCCATTTTGCAGCTATAGCAAATATTGCAGCGGTGGATGGCGAAATCAATCTCGAAGAGGAAAAATTATTACGAAAGTTTGCTAACAAACTTGATATTGACGAGCCGCACTATAAAGAAGTGCTCAAAAATCCAAAAGGATTCCCCATTCCTTCTTTAAACCATAAGGACGAGCGCTTAGAATACATCTTTGAACTGTTTCAAATGATATATGTTGACCACGAAATAGACGAACCCGAAGCAAAACTCATCTATAAATATGCCATTGGTCTAGGGTGCACGGAAACCCGTGCCAAGGATGTAATTGCCAAATCAATCAAGATTTTTGGTGGTGGACTTGATTTTGAGGATTATCAGTATTTAATAAACAAAAATTAAGGAGGTTTTGGAATATGTTCAAATCTCGATAAAGCCTATCAAAAGCTTTTGTAATAAATTGTTAACCAAAGGATATTGTACTGAGCTTCCTTTTCATAACTTGGAACACACAAAAGAAGTGGTGGCCAATGTAATGCATATTGGCAAAGCAATGAAGGTGTCGAAAAAAGACCTTTTTATTTTGGAAACCGCTGCTTGGTTTCACGATACTGGATTTAGCAATTGTTACAAAGGTCATGAAGATAGTAGTCAAAAGATTGCTACTGCATTTTTATCCAAAGAGGGGATGTCTAAAAGGGATATCAAAACCATTTGCTCGTGTATTGAAGCCACAAAAATGCCTCAAAATCCTCAATCAGATTTGGCCAAAATATTATGCGATGCCGATTTATTTCATATCGCAACGTCTCAGTTCTTTTATAGAAAGTTGCTGTTACGCCGTGAATGGGAAATATTTTGCGATATCAATTCCTCAGACTTGGAGTGGCATAAACTGAATTTGGCTTTCTTGAAAAATCATTCTTTCCATACTACCTATGGGTGCGAAGTGCTTGAACAAAAAAAACGAGAGAATCTGAAGAAAGTAATTAACATCTTAAAATATTATTGATTATGAATTTATTTAAAAATCTGAAAATCAAATAAATACCAGTCTAAAAATCATGTTATATACCGTCATTATCATCGCATTTCTAATTGGATACTTGTTCATTGCTCTAGAACATACGGTGAAAATAGACAAAGCCGCAACTGCATTACTTACAGGTACGGTCTGTTGGGTGTTATTGGTTTTCGCCTTGGAAAACGGAACAATATCCTACTCTGGAGATTCTATTGCACACTTTATACCAGAAAGCATTCGTCATCATATCGGAGATATTTCAGAAATCCTTTTTTTTCTGATGGGAGCAATGACCATTGTAGAAATCATTGATGCTCACGAAGGCTTTTCGATTATAACTGACCGTATATCTACTACGAATAAGGTTAAACTTATCTGGATTTTGAGTGTTGTTACCTTTTTCTTATCTGCGGTTTTAGACAACCTGACCACAGCCATTGTTATGGCAGCTTTATTGAAGAAAATGATTGCCGACAAAGAGGATTTATGGCTCTTTGCAGGTATGTTAATCATTGCAGCAAATGCAGGAGGTGCGTGGTCTCCAATAGGTGACGTAACAACTATAATGCTTTGGATAGGTGGTCAAGTGACTACATTAAATATTGTTACCAAAGTAATTCTACCTAGCTTGATTTGTTTATTGGTACCGCTTGGAATTCTTAGCATTAAAATAAAAGGAAACATTCGAAAACCAACAATGCACCAAGAGAAGAGCGAAAAGCTAAATGTTAATCATTTCGAGAAAAATATTGTGTTCTTCCTTGGTATTGGCGCCTTGTTGTTTGTACCTATATTTAAAACCCTTACCCATCTACCCCCTTTTATGGGAATACTTTTTGGTTTAGGAACCATTTGGGTAACTACTGAAATTATACATCGAGAAAAGGAAACACTTCACAAAAACTCACTATCCATTGTAGGGGTACTGCAACGTATAGATACACCAAGTATCTTATTCTTTTTGGGCATTTTAATAGCTGTAGCCAGTTTACAAACTGGAGGTCACCTTGCTGAAATGGCTCTGTTTTTAGATAATAAATTACATAATATCTATGCAATAAATACAATTATAGGCATATTATCGGCAATTGTTGACAATGTCCCTTTGGTAGCTGGGGCAATGGGAATGTACTCTATAGAGACTTACCCAGTTGACCACACTTTTTGGGAACTTTTAGCGTATTGTGCCGGTACCGGTGGAAGTATATTAATTATTGGTTCAGCCGCAGGTGTGGCCATAATGGGAATCTTAAAAATTGATTTTATCTGGTATCTAAAAAAAATATCCCTACTCGCCCTTGCAGGTTATTTGGCAGGTATAATTACTTATATGCTTCTAAACTAAAAATTATTCCAATGATAATGATATTAACCACTGGTGGAACTATTGAAGGATTAGATTATGTTGGCGATAATGGAATTAAAAAATCTAACATATCTATTGCTGATTTTCTAAAGAGTGCCAATATAGGTTTTGAATATACCGTTGAGCGAATTTGTAAAAAGGACAGTCGAGCTATAGATGAAAACGATAGGGAACTGTTGGTAAATAAGATAAAGGAAACCAATGCGACCAAAATTTTGATAACACACGGTACCTTCACTATGGAAGATACTGGAAAATATATCGGAAAACTAAACCTTGGCAAGACGATTGTACTAGTTGGGTCTTTCATTTTAGGAACATCAAAAAATACGGATGCCTCATTTAATTTGGGTTATGCAATATGCTCGTTACAATTTTTAAAACCAGACGTTTATATTGCTATGAACGGGAAAATATTTCTTTGGAACAACGTTTTCAAAAATTTAGAAACCAACAAATTTGAGTGCAATGATTAAGAATATATATGTTTGGAACCTCGATACATTGGACAACTTTTTTCTATCTTCTATTAGATACGGTCATTGTATTGTTTACGTTTTACTATTCCACACAAAAGTATTCCAGTGGTTATAAAAGATTTTTCTATCTAGGCTTACTGTTTATAACATACAATCTAACAGGTGGGTTCTTACCAATTGATAACTTTCCAGGACCTTTCATCCTTCAGTATATAATAACCTACGGGGTCGCTATTTCGCTATGCGTTTATATCGTTTACTACTTGTACAAGGAATATGATATTGTAGTTTTAAAATATAATTCTTCTATACGAAATTTAGCAATTTTAGTCTCAGTAAGCTTCATCGTCCTCTTTTTACTACCGTACTTCCTTACGTATTCGTTGTACTCTTCGAGATTGCTATTTACCATACCAATTTCGATAATCGCTTTTATATTCCTAGGCATGTTCTACGAAAGGATTTCCAATCCAAGTAACCCAAATGAATATATTTTACGTCGTAACAGATTATCAATGGTTAGTGTGGCGAGTATAGCTCTTTTACCGGTACTGACATTTATTGGAGATTATCAGTGGTTGACCTTCACAGTTATGAATGCATCTTTCTACGCTATTACGATTATTGAGATAGATAGGCACCTTTACTTTCTAGAAAATAAGACAAAAATGTACGAAGTATTTGCAATGAGCAAAGAACAGGCAATCAACTCGGCTGATACAAGAATTATTTATGAAAATTTGACAAGAAGAGAAATAGAGATTACCTTGTCCATTCTCGGCAATCTTAGTTATAAACAAATTGCCAAGGATTTATTCATTGCTGAAAGTACAGTATCAAAACACGCCTCTAACATCTACAAAAAAACAGGCGCAAAGAATAGAAGGCAATTTATTTCTCGCTACAGAAAAAAATCAAAATAGCGTTATTCTTAGGTTTACAGCAATTACCGTAGGAATATACGGTTGATTCCGTACATAACTACGGAATAAATTACGCTTCTTTAAAAATTATGTTAGTACTTTTCGGTTAGTTCTTTAGCTCATTCTTAGTATAAAACTTCTACTTTCAAAGTATGGTACTACGCATTGATACCAAAGAACTCTAACAACTAAACCACCCAAACCTAGATGGACTTAACTGTATTTATGGATGCAATTGGATTTAAAAACATTATGCGAAAATCTTCTCGAAGAGTTAAACGGGATAAGGCTCGAAAATCTACCGATTTTGGAGCAATCTTATCGTTCTATTGAGTTAAGTAGAAATTTGCTTAGTGTTTTCAAAAGAGAAATTTTGGTCAATGATTTTGAAAGTGTCGATAAAGAAATAATCTTTTTCAAGAAAATTAAGCAAATACCATTAGTCAAGCTTATTTACTTCTCTGAGATTCATTCTTTTGAAATTCAATTCCCCAAAGCGGACAGTGCTGCCCAATTAAAATTTATAAAAAAGAAGATTAACAAATTAAATCGATTTTTCCTTTATAATATTGACTTCGGGCAATATGTAAAATCTAGGGCAACTCACTTCGATAAAGCTTACTATACCAGAAGCCATTTTGATATTTACCATATCACTACTTCCAAATTTTATTTTCAAGACCCTGATTTTTGTACACCAAGAGATATGCTTTTGGGAAAGTTCAAGGCGTATATTTCTCTTATCAACTATATGGACCAAAAGAAACATTCTATTAAAAATAAATTGAACGGTAATAGTGTGAATATAAAACCTACGGAAAAAATTCCCTGGCCATTCACAAATACAGATTGGGTAGAACTTCTCTATGCATTATCTGCTAGTGGAATTACGAAACAAAAAGGTCTTAGTATTATTAGAATATCTAAAATATTGCAAGAGGTATTTGACTTTACCCCAAAGGAAATCTACAAAACCTTTCAAGACATCAAAAACCGCAAAAATAGCCGGACATTGTTTCTTGACCAACTGACTGCCTCACTTCTTTCGGAAATGGACAAAAGTGAGGAATAGTTATTCGTTTGCCCTTCTTTTATTCGTTAAAATAAGACCGTACTACAGTTGACCTACGGTAATCACACTGTACACCTGTTTTCCATAAATTTTGATACAATTTAAAGGTCTCTTAATTACGGAAACTCAAGAAAACAGCACTAAAACAAATAAAACATCAAAATGTTAAATTTTGACCGTAGTACGGTTATACTGGGGAATAAAATCCACTAAAGCTATTCAAATTTGTAGAACGAAAGTCAAATCAGGTCAGAGGTTATCAAATTAGTTGATAGAGATGCGATAGCCTCTTTCCATTAAAACCGTTCAATTATGCCGGCAAATATCATTACAACAGACGACCTTCGGGAATTCAAAATGGAATTGCTCGATGACATTAAAAAATTATTATCCAAAAAAGCTACTGGAAAGCTGAAAAAATACCTCAAATCTTCTGAGGTTATGGATTTGCTTCAGGTAAGCCCAGGTACTTTACAAAATCTACGCATCAACGGCACTTTACCCTATACCAAAGTAGGTGGTATCATCTATTACGATGCTGAAGAAATACAAAGCATAATGACTGCCAATCGTGTACAGCACGGTTCAAATTCTTAAATGATGAACTATATAAAGCTACTCAATGCGGCTTTTGAAAAGTTCTATTTTGATGACCGCCTAAATCCTACCCATATCAGTCTGTATATGGCATTGTTCCAAGAATGGAACAGCAGCCGTTTTGCAGACGAATTTTATGTTAACCGTAGAGATTTAATGCGTTGTGCTAAAATAGGCTCAAAATCCACATACCACAGATGTGTTACAGATTTGGACTCGTGGCTTTACCTATGCTATTTCCCATCAAACAATCCATACAAAGGCAGTAAAATTAAGATGTCCATTATTAGTACAAGTGATGAACCAGTTGTGGGACAGTACAATCCCACATTAGAACAGCTTGCGGAACAGTACCATCCCATACGTGAACCAGTTGTGGGACAGCACCATCCCATAAATGGACAAGCATTGGTATCTACTATAAACAATACCAAACAAGAAAACAATATAAAACAACCAAAGGGCTGGCAGGCCGTTATTGATTTTTTTATTGAAAAAGGTTTTAATGCTGATGAAGGAAAAAAATTCTTTGAGCATTATGAAACTCGAAATTGGCAAACAAGTGATGGAAAAGCGATTAGAGATTGGCGTGCAGTAGCCAAAAACTGGATGGATAGAACCGAACTTTTTGAGGAAGAAAACAAAGTAAACAAAAAACAAGCGTCCCAAATCAAGGACAACTTGCGAACCACTAAAAGCAAAGATTATGGACAACCCCTCTAAAATTACTGAAGGTGGCGTGGAATATTCGCTAGGAAAGTTTGACGGCCAAAATATACTGTACGATTTTCCAAAAATCCTGATTTATCTAAATGCAAAAGGCAAACTACTTTTTGGCGAAAAATTCAAGATTTATGATGAGGATAGAGATATACTTTTGAAGCTCTGTTCTTATTTTATTAAGGATAAGGAAAATTGCAAAAACTACGATATCGATATGGATAAAGGAATACTACTTTCTGGACCTGTTGGTTGTGGAAAGACTAGTTTAATGAGACTCTTGCGATACATTGTGCCAATGCAACGTCCTTATGAAATGATTCCGTGCAGGAATGTAGCCTTCAGTTTTAACCATCTCGGTTTTAAAACCATTGAAGAATATGGGAACACAAAATTTTTCTGTTTTGATGATTTAGGTATTGAACCTGCTGGACGATTTTATGGTAAAGACCTAAATGTAATGGGTGAGGTATTACTTTCCCGATACGAACTTTACCTTGAGACCAAACACAAAATCAAAACCCACGCAACTACCAATCTGAATGCTGAAGAGTTAGAAGAACGCTATGGCAATCGTGTTCGTAGCAGAATGCGTGAACTGTTTAATTTGATTGCTTTTGATAAAAAAGCTGAGGATAAGAGGAAGTAAATAGAGCTTATTTTGCAAATTATTTATAAAATACTGAAATTGAACTTCCCTTATAATTTACCACATACATTTTATTGCTTACAATTTCAATATCCGTTGGTTGATTGAACTTGCCCGATATAATCTGTAAAAGATTACCATTTAAATCGTAAATCAATATTCTATTGCCCTCAAAATCTGCAATGATGACTTGTGTATCAGTTACTTTTAGCCCTGTTGCCACTTTTATGTTTTCGTTCCAACCAATTATTCTTATATATTTCCCTGTAAAATCAAAGACCTGAACACGGTTGTTGTAGGCATCAGCAACGTAAATTAAATCATTTTTTATCGCAACATCTGTTGGATAATATAATTCGCCATCATTATATCCTACTTTGCCTATAATTGTTACTTTGTCTTCTTGTTGGAAAATGATTCTATGATTATAAAAATCGGCAACAGCAATAGTATTTCCATCAACAGCTATTCCTGCAATTGCATCCGTATTTTCTTTTAGCTCAAGTGTTGAAACACTTTCGTTATCAATAATTTTTACCGTATCTGATGTATATTCTGGGACATAGATTTTATCTTCTTGAATCGCAATATGCATTGGGCGTTGAAAACCATCAAATGATTCAATTACTCTTCCATCAAGGTCAATTTTTACAATACAGTTATTGGACACATCTGAAAGCCATAAGAAATTTATCTGTGCGACAATACCGATGGGTGAAACATTCCCTAACGGAATTTCCTTACTGAATTTCCAGTTTGTGGCTTCCTGTTTCTTTTTTTTATTTTCTGAACAACCTGAAATCACAAGCAATCCAAGAAAAAAAGATATAATGTGAATGCTAATTTTCATCTTTCAACGTAAAAGGTTTTTCTGAAAAAACGATGCTACTTGGTGTGAATCCAGCATCAGTAACAATTTTTTCAAGCATTTCCTTTAGTGGTTTTTTGGACTTAAGGACAGTTAAATATGCCAAACCTTCCTCAACATCAATTTTAATGGTTTTAACACCATCAACTTCTTTTAGCTTCTTTTCCAAACCATAAGCACAGAAAGGACAGGCTAATCCTTTAACTTCAACTTTTACATATGTAAGTTCTTGGTCGTTGGTTTGTGCATTGACTGTTGTACTGCTTGCCATTGAAAACAATAGTATTAAAACCAATACTCCTGTTTGTTTAAATATATTCTTCATAATGTTATGTTTAATTAATTAAAAATCGCGTGCCCAATAAAACCATATAGTTCGTTTTATTGGTCGCAATGTTATTTTGAACTATCGGAATTTGAAAACTGGTTTCAAATAGAATTCTTCTACCAGGAATAAATTGGAAGCCTGGTGATATAAATAGGGAATGAATTTTAGGGTCAAGCACATAATTGCCATTAAACTCTAAAAAAGTATTAAGTTGTTTTTGTGGATATTTATGTGGTAATAATGGTATACCAAAAGAAAAATTATATAAAAAATTATCAGAAGCATCTTTGTTTGTAATGTTACATCCGAAATCGGCGTAAAGTCCTTTTTTGGTTGTTAATTTCCCCATTACAATACCAATGTAGGTTTGAGAAAGTCCTGAACCAATTGCAGGACTTGACGACGTTTTTCCTGTGGGGAATGTTTGTTTAACCAAGCCTAAAATTCTAAAAGTTTTGGCTTTGCCATCTTTTTTGTAAAGCTGATATTTGGCAAAAACCGTCATATCAGCAAAACCTCCTGCTGTTTCTGCTCCTTCAGGGGTAATAAACTTGAATGGAAATATTCCACCAATCTGAAATTTTGATGTGATATTATAAGGAATGGCTATGGGTTGCACATAAATGTTCACGTTTTCTTTTGAAATGAACTTACCAAAAGTTCTGATGCCATTTCCTTCCAATCCAAGCATAATCGGTGTTTCGGTTGTAATTGGTGGTCCTTGGGCAAACACATTTAAGGTAGAAAAAATACTCAATGT
>CAKZMU010000072.1 GCA_937129145.1 uncultured Lacinutrix sp.
TTTATGTATTATTGGTGCAATATATACCAGACTTAGGATCTAGTGCCGCGAGGTGTGAGAGTTCGAGTCTCTCCGCCCGCACAAAATTATAAAGCTTCTCTTTTTTGAGAAGCTTTTTTTATTAAGACTTGCTTAATTTCTTTTAGCTACTTTTTTTAAAATATTAAGTTTAACATTTCTTATTGAAACATTTATACTGTTAGATAGTCTATTATATAACGACTAAACCAATTATTAGTAAATTTGTTATATAATCAATCACATATCATGGATATCAATGAGAACGTAGAGTCTCCTTTTGAGCTTAAAGTAAGTTTTAATAAGTTGCTCAATCATTATGAAGTTTTAGCCGAAAGTAATAACGAATTTATTTCAGCTAAAGCGAGGCGTGTCTTAAAGACAGCTGAAGCTTATCCAGAGTTACGTGAAGGATTTAGTGATTCTTCAATTTTAGAAAAAAGAGAAAAAGAAATAAGTATCATTCTTCAAGATTCTTTTAGTCCAGTTTTAACAAAAAACGAAATTAAAACGGCTTCAGTGCCATTTCATAACTTAATATTTAATTCTTCAGAACGTTTTAAAAATATTATTAAAACGGCTGGAGAAGATTTTGATTTGAAAATCAAAAACATGCCAGAAGATGATAAATATATCATTGCATGTACTATTGTTTTGGCATTTTGTTATGGGTATAATATAAATTTTAAACGCCCTTTTTATTACGAAATACCTGATGCAAATGATGTTATGAGGTATTATAAAATATTATATAATGCCGATTTTACAGAGATAACTCCTAATAAAAATGCTCCTAAAATCACCCAAGAAGATTACGAAATGTTGCTTGATAATTTTGAGAACATTGATCTATGGAAAGAAAAATTTCCACCTAATAGTTATACATTCAGAGGATTTGTAATATCTAATATCTTTGATGTTACCGACGACCAATCAATATCAAATATAAAATCCTCACTAATTGGAGATGAAAAACGTAAAGATGAAGGTTTTATTGAGAAATTCCATGATATTTTTCAATCGCTTTTAGGTTTAAAGGATATTAAAGTTGGGTTTTCTATATATAATAAAGAAGAGGGTGTTTTTGAACGGGTTTATGGTGCTGGAATAAATAGTTTTTTGCTTAATGACCAAGAAGCCTCTAAGTGTTCTGATGCCTTATGCAGCTGGTCTTATAAGAGACTGTTGGAGGAAAAAAAGTATTTTTCTGTATCAGATGTAGATAGGTTGTATGAAAAGTCTAAAGGGAAAGCACCACATATAAAATCACTTTACGAACAAGATTTAAAAAGCGCCATTTTTGCACCAATTGCAAATGAAGATGGTTTAATGGGAATCCTTGAAATTGTATCAAAAGAGCCATTAGTTTTAAACAGTATTAATGCTAATAAGTTGGAAGATGTAATGCCATTTATTGTATCTGCTGTTGAGCGTTCAAAGAATGATGAAGAGAATCTAATTGAAGCAATAATCCAAAAGGAATGTACATCAATTCATCCAAGTGTGCATTGGCGATTTGAGAAAGAAGCTAAAAACTTTATTAAAGACCAATTAAATGGAGTTGAGCCTGCTTTTAATAAAATAGCTTTCGATAATATTTACCCATTATATGGTCAAATAGATATAAAAGGGTCTTCTGAAGCTAGAAATTCGGCTACTAGACATGATTTAAAAATACAATTAAATGCTGCAAAAGCAATTTTAGAAGAAGCTTATAAACAAGAATCTTTGCCAATTTACGAGCAATATATATATCAAACAAATGACTATTTATCTGGATTAGAAAATCATTTCCAAGTTGATAGCGAACAGCAAATCACTAGATTTTTTAAGGACGATATAAATAGCGTGTTTCAGCATTTGAATCAAGCCAATATATTGAAACCTAAAATTGATGAGTATTATGCCAGTATTGATAAGAAGCTAGATGTTTTGTATAAGTATAGAAAATACTACGATGATACAATTGCAACTATAAATAAAGAAATGGCATCTCTTTTAGATAAAAAACAAGTTGAAGCTCAAGCAATGTACCCTCATTACTTTGAACGCTTTAAAACCGATGGTGTTGAACATAATATGTATATAGGTGAGTCAATAACTAAAGATGATAGTTTTAACCCAATTTACCTATACAATTTAAGGTTGTGGCAGTTACAAGTAATGTGTGAAATGGAAAATGCTTACTATTTAATGCAATCTAATTTTCCAATATCTTTGGATGTGGCCTCAATGATTTTAGTGTTTAATCAGCCATTATCAATAAGTTTTAGAATGGATGAAAAACAATTTGATGTAGATGGCACCTACAATGCGCGTTACGAAATTGTAAAAAAGCGTGTAGATAAAGCATATATAAAAGGAACTAAAGAACGGGTTACTCAAAAAGGAAAAATAAGCATTGTGTATTCTCAAAAGCAAGATGAAATAGAGTACTTGAGATATATTAAATTCTTACAGTCTAAAAAATATTTGGATACTGATGTGGAAATTGTTGAATTACAAGATTTACAAGCAGTGACAGGGTTAAAAGCTATAAGAGTAAGTGTATTATATCATAAAGAAAATGATGATAAAGCATTTTATACTTATAATGATTTAATGAAAGAAATCAAGGCATAATTAAGCAATACCTTGTGCCTTAAAGGCTACCGCAAACGAGATTACACTAACTATTATCCCAATCATAAAAACAGTATAGGTTAATCGTAATAAGTTATACTTTCTGTTCAATACTAATCCTAGAAAGTATAAATCCTTAGTAAGTGAGCCATAAAGATAATCTCTATCTTGCATCATTTCGTGCATTGCCCATTCAAATTCGTCTAGCTTCATTTTATGAAAATTTCCAAAAAATAACAGATTCACTTTTTTGTCTGCAACATCTTGTTTAGAGAATTTACCTTTTGTAACGTTTGGTCTAGTAGCTAAAACAGAAAGTACGATTGAAGCTACTGTAAATCCAGCAAAAATAACTGTTGGCCAAATAAGATAATCATTACTTGGGTTGTCTAACTTAGATACCAAATTAGATAATACCAATGAAATAATAATGGCATTTACCGAAAGTAAAATATTAGCTTTAGTATCTGCAATATCACTTAAAGTAATATGATTTCTTAGTGCTACACGAAACATAGTTTCAATACCACGTTCAGGTAAAACTACCTTATTTTTTTTGAATTTTAATTCTTCTTTTTTGTGTTTCAGTTTGGAATGCTCATGCTGTAATTTTTTTTGCATTTTCAACAATTGAGATAAGTTTTTACCTTTTCCTTTATCCCAAATGGTTGAAGCTTCATTTGTATAAAACCTGTGCTTTGTAGATAAAAAGTTAATATTTTCTTCAAGCCATTCACTTTCAGTTAAAGTTTTATCGCAAGTAATCTCCCATTCTTTTCTTAGTAATTCAGAAATATCAATGTAATTTTTACTGCCAATGTGTGCGCAATCCGCATCTCTAATAATTTTTTCTAGTTTGTTTTTTGGCTCATGATTCATTTTTGTAGCCAGAATTAACTGTGAAACTACTTCAATATCATTTTTATCACACTCATTTTCTTTTAAAAAAGCTTTGGCAATCTTAACACTTTCCTCTTCATGTTTTTCAATTTTTTTAGTGTAACCAACATCATGTAACCATGCACTTATTATAAGTTGATTTTTTTCTAATTCGGTGATTTCCGTTAATTCAGCAAGCTCGGTAGTTTTTTCAACAACACGTTGTGTATGTGCTAGATTATGATATGTAAATTTATTATCGAGATTATTATTTAATAATTCAATAGTAAATTCCTGGGTTTTAGAAATGAGATTATCCATGCAAAAAAATGATTTTTAGTAAAAATACTAAACTTTATTTAACATTAATATTCGTCGCTTTTTTTATAAATACTTTCGTCATAGTAAGTGAGATTGTTTTTTGTAAGCCTATGAACTAATTTTCGACTATATTTAGGTTGAATAAGCATATTTATTAATTTAGAAAAGAAAGGAATCAACAGTATGCTAACTTGGAAAGAAGTAATCAACTTTTCCGTTAACGGAAATCCAACTCCAGACAAACGAGTTGAAAAGTCAGAAGCCCAATGGAGAGCTCAATTAACTCCAGAGCAATTTAGAATTACAAGACAAAAAGGTACTGAACGTGCGCATAGTGGACACCTTTGTAGTATTTATGAAGAAGGTAAGTACAGCTGCGTATGTTGTGATACACCTTTGTTTGATTCTACAATTAAGTTTAGTTCAGGAACTGGTTGGCCTAGTTTTACCCAACCTATTAAAGAAAACGCCATTAAGTATGATAGAGACACATCGTATGGTATGGTAAGAGTAGAAGTTATGTGTAATACATGCGATGCGCATTTAGGACATGTGTTTCCTGATGGACCAGAACCTAGTGGATTGCGATATTGCGTAAATTCTGAATCCATGATTTTAGATAAGGAGGCTGTAAATGACAACTAAAAATTTGCAACTAGCCACAATTGGTGGTGGCTGTTTTTGGTGTACAGAAGCAGTATTTCAAGAAGTTAAAGGTGTGGAAAAAGTAGTTTCTGGCTATTCAGGAGGAACAGTTCCAGGACACCCAACGTATCGTGAGATTTGTTCAGGATTAACTGGTCATGCCGAAGTAGTGCAAGTTACTTTTGATGCTAATACGATTTCGTATGAAGATATTTTGGTCATTTTTATGACAACACACGACCCAACAACCTTGAATCGACAAGGAGCAGATAAAGGGACTCAATATCGCTCAGTGATTTTTTATCATAATGAAGAGCAAAAAGAAGTTGCCGAAATTGTTTTAAAAGAGGTTGCTCCATATTTTGAAAATCCAATTGTGACCGAAATTTCACCTCTAGATGTTTTTTATGAAGCTGAAAAGGAACATCAAGATTATTATAAAAATAATCAAGAACAAGGCTATTGTAGTTTTGTAATTACACCAAAATTGGCAAAGCTTCGTAAACTACATTCAGATAAATTGAAATGACACCAAAAATTAAACTCTATGGCACCGAAAGGTGCCATAAAACCAAATATTATCAAGGTTTTTTAGAAAAAAGAAATATAGAGCATGTATTTTTAGATGTTGAAGAAAATAATGACTCAGCTGAAGAATTGCGAAGCCTTTACGAGAATAGAAGATTGAATTTTCCAACGATTACTATTGGAACTAAGAAGCTAAGAAATCCGTCAGATAAACAATTAAATAAAAATTTAAAAAATGAGTGTAATAGATAACGTTAAAAATTATTTTACAGCAAAATTTGAAGGTAAGGAAACAGAAAAAGCACCAAATGGTGTTTGTCCAAATTGCTGGGGAAAACAAGAATGGGATGGTGAGTTTTATAAAAAAATTAAAGCAAAAAACATTACGCCTCAATCCAATACTTATACTAGTTTTATTCATGAAGTTGTTGAAAAGCTAGATAAAATAACCTTAAAGGAAGACACATATACATGTGAAACTTGTAGTGTTAGTTATAGTAAAAAATAAAGAACCAATATTTCTTGTAATGAAAAACCAACCAAAAATAATTTTAGTATTGATTATTGTTTTTTTGCTCAACGCTTGTGCCACTTACAAGCCACAGTATAGTGATGATAGAAGTGCTCAGAATTTTCCAAAAGAAAAAGAAATTGAACATTCGTTTTATTTAATTGGAGATGGAGGCAACTCACCTATTGGTAGTAAAACAAGAGCATTGCAAGAGTTTAAGTCACAGTTAGAAAACGCTTCAAAGCATAGTACTGCATTATTTTTAGGAGATAATATCTATCCTTCGGGAATGCCAAATAAAAAACATGAACAACGTGATTTTGCTGAACATCAGTTAAATATTCAAACCGAATCTGCAAAAAATTTTAAAGGAAATACGATTTTTATTCCAGGAAATCACGATTGGTATAGCGATGGCTTAAAAGGATTAAAACGTCAAGAAAATTATATTGAGGATATTTTAGGTAAAAACACTTTTTTGCCAGAAAATGGTTGTCCTATTGAAAAGGTTGATGTAAGTGATAATGTCGTTTTGATAGTTGTAGATTCAGAATGGTATTTAACAAACTGGGATAAGCACCCAACAATTAATGATGATTGTGAAATAAAAACCAGAGCACTTTTTTTTGATGAATATGAAAGCCTAATAAAAAAAGCAAGGGGCAAAACAACCATAGTTGCATTACACCATCCTTTGTTTTCAAATGGGTCTCATGGTGGGCAATATTCATTTAAAAGCCATATGTCACCATTACCAGTTTTAGGTACATTAAAAAACTTGATTAGAAAAACAGGAGGTGTAATAACTGTCGATGACCAGAATAAAAAATATAGAGAATTTAAAAAGCGCTTGGTTACGCTGTCTCAAGAGAATGAAAAAGTAGTTTTTGTTTCTGGACATGACCACAACTTACAATATCTTGTTCAAGATAATTTATCACAAATTATTAGTGGGTCTGGTTCTAAAACAAATCCAGCTAGAAATGTAGATTCTGGTAAGTTTGCTTATGCCACTCAAGGTTTTGCTAGGTTAGATGTGTTTGAGGATGGCTCATCCTATGTGCGTTTTTTTCAAGCTAAGACAAACAAAATCGTTTTTGAAACTCAAGTTTTAAAACCAAATAAAATTGAAAAAACAGCATCATATTCTTCAGATTTTCCAACTGTAAAAACAGCATCAATTTATTCAAAAGAAGAAACAACAAAAACAAAAGCTTTTAAGAAGCTTTGGGGAGAGCGTTATCGAGAATATTTTAGTACAGAAGTCACTGCTCCAACTGTAAATCTTGATACGTTATTTGGAGGATTAAAACCAATGCGTAAAGGAGGAGGACATCAATCAAAATCATTAAGATTAGAAGATTCAAATGGAAGAGAGTATGTAATGAGAGCTTTACGTAAAAATGCATTACAATACCTTCAAGCAGTGGCATTTAAAGACCAATATATTAAAGGTCAATTTGATGATACGGCCGCAGAAAATTTATTACTCGATGTATTTACTGGGTCACATCCTTATGCGCCATTTACAATTGCAACTCTTTCTGATGCTGTTGGTGTGATGCACACAAATCCTAAATTATATTATGTGCCTAAACAAAAATCTTTAGGAGCTTATAATAATGAATTCGGGAATGAATTATATATGATTGAAGAAAGAGCTGCTGATGGACATGGTGATAAACAAAGTTTTGGTTTTTCTAATAAGCTTATTAGTACTCACGATATGCTTAGAGAATTACGCGAAGATGAAGATAATCTAATTGACGAATCGGCTTATATAAGAGCGCGATTATTTGATATGTTAATTGGAGATTGGGATAGACATGAAGACCAATGGCGTTGGGCAAAATTTAAAGAAGGTAAAAAGACAATTTATAAGCCAATGCCTAGAGATAGAGACCAAGCCTTTTCTATAATGTCTGATGGTACTTTATTAGGTTTTGCAACAAAAGTTGTTCCAGCATTAAGGCTCATGCAGTCGTACGACGAAGAATTAAAAAGCCCAAAATGGTTCAATTTAGAACCATATCCTTTAGACGTGGCTTTAATAAATCAATCAACCAAAAAAGATTGGGATATTCAAGTACAACATATTGTGGAAAACCTTACCGAAGAGGTTATAGATGAAGCTTTTAGTTACTTCCCTAAAGAGGTGCATGACGAAACAATTAAAAATATTAAGAAAAAATTAATTGGAAGAAAATCTAACCTTCAAAAAATTTCAAATCAATATTATAATCAAGTAAACAAGTATGCCATTATTAAAGGAACAGATAAAGATGACCATTTTGAAATTAAACGTAACGGCAAATTAACCAAAGTTACAGGCTATAGAATCCAACAAGGAGAAAAAGGAGAGGTATTTCATGAACGTGCTTATTCACATATGAATACCAAAGAAATTTGGATATATGGTCTGGATGATGAGGATATTTTTAAAGTCTCTGGAAAAGGTAAAAATTTAATTAAAATTAGAATTGTTGGGGGGCAAAATAAAGACACTTATCATATTGAAAATGGTAATAAGATAAAGATATATGATTACAAGTCTAAGGAGAGTAAATTTGTAACTAACAAGGGAAGTAAAAAGTTAACCGACGACTATGAAACTAATGTCTATAATTATAAAAAACCAACATATAATTCTAATCAATTAGTACCATCTATTGGCTCAAATCCAGATGATGGGTTTAAAATAGGTTTTATAAATACTTTGACTGCTTATGGTTTTGAAAGAAATCCTTTTACGTCTCGGCATATAGTTTCAGCGGCATATTATTTTGCTACTAAAGGCTTTGATGTAGCTTATTCAGGAGAATTTGCAAACGTTATAGGTAACGCTAATTTAACTCTAGACGCAAAATTTACAAGCCCAAATTATGCTATAAATTTCTTTGGATATGGAAATGAAACTTCTAATCTTGAAGCTGATGATAATGATGGTTTAGAGGTTGATTTAGATTATAACCGAGTTAAATTAAGAACTATAAAAGTAGCACCTGCTTTACAGTGGCATGGTGATTTAGGTTCGAAGGTAAAACTTGGATTGTCATACGAGTCTATTGAAGTTGAAGAGACTGAAGGAAGGTTTATTAATACAATTATTGGCGATAACGTTGATGTTTACAATAATTTTGTTGGTGCAGAATTATCTTATGGATTCGAAAATAGAGATAATAAAGCGTTCCCAACTTTAGGAATGGAAACCAATATACAAGTAGGTTATAAATCCAATATTAATGATTCTAAAGGGTTTGCGTATTTAAAACCATCAATAGCTTTCGATTATAAATTATCCTCAAACGGTCAATTGGTTTTAGCAACGAAACTAGCTGGACATGTTAACATTGGTGATGATTTTGAATTTTACCAAGCAGCAAATCTAGGCGCTAATAATGGATTAAGAGCCTATAGAAATGAACGTTTTACTGGAAAAACTGTATTTGTTCAGAGCACAGATTTGAGATTAAACCTTAGAAAGGTTAGAACAGGCTTGTTGCCTTTTAATATTGGTATTTATGGAGGGTTGGATTATGGACGTGTTTGGATTGATGGTGAAGATTCTGATAAATGGAATAATGCACTTGGAGGAGGATTGTTTTTTAATGGTGCAAATATGATGACTGGAAACATATCGGCTTTTAATGGTAATGATGGACTTAGATTATCGTTTAGGTTAGGTTTTGGATTTTAATGAATTTTAAACTCATATAAATTTCCGCCTTTTGAACCTGAACGTTCATCAGTAATATATAGGGTAGAGTCATTTTTAAACATGACACTTTCTTTCTGGGAATAATGGTCAAAAGATAATTGGGTCATATTTACACTAAAAAAATTACTTGATTTAAAATCGGCAAAAATCCAAACAAAATGTTCTGTTAAAATGGCTATTTTACTCCCAGAGTCATTAATATCTGCAGATGTTACCCAACAACCATAATCATTGCAAGTTGTAAAAGAAGACACAAACTCAGCTACATGACGCCCTTTTTTGGCAGGTATTTTATATAAGTTTGTTTTGCCTAAGTCCTCTTTGGTTCTACTTTTAGTAAACAAAAACAAACTATCATTATAGAACACAAAAGATTCACAGTCAAAATGCTTGTTCTTTGTTTTAGGTGGGAATTGTTTTTGATCGGGATAATAAAAAGAAATCTTTTCGACATCAGTTTTTTTATTCGAAAGAGAGTCTTTAAAAACTTTATAGATTATAAGTTTTTTTCTGTCGTTAGCATTATTGCCAAAATCTCCAATATAAATATTTCCAATTTTGTCAGAAGCTAAATCTTCCCAATCTTTATTTTTTGCATTAATTTCTAGTTGTTTTTTTATATTTCCTAAAGTGTCTAAGCCAAATAAAACAGGCTTATTTCCACTATCGTTTACCATCCAAAGTAAATTAGAGTTAGATGTTTTTTCTAAACCTGAAGCTTCTTTTAATAGTATAGGTAAATCGGCAACTACTTTTAAATTTCCAGTATCACATGCAAAGAATAAAACATAAAATAGGACAATAAGTTTCTTCACTTCAATTGTTTTAATAATGCTAAATTTACACAGATAAAATTATAAATGACCAATTACGATATTATAATTATTGGAGGAGGAGCAGCAGGCTTTTTCGTAGCCATAAATATCGCTGAATTTAATCCAAATTTAAGGGTTTGCATTCTTGAACGTGGTAAAGAAGGCTTGCAAAAAGTAAAAGTATCTGGAGGTGGACGCTGCAATGTTACACATGCAGAGTTTATGCCCTCAGAATTGGTGTTAAATTATCCTCGTGGTGAAAAAGAATTATTAGGGCCATTTCATCAATTCATGACAGGCGATACCATTGAGTGGTTTCAAAAAAGAGGCGTAGAACTAAAAATAGAGGAAGATGGCAGAATGTTTCCAATTACAGATTCTTCGCAAACCATTATTGATTGCTTTTTAAATGAGGTGAAAGCACATCAAATTGAGGTGCTGTATAATCATTCGGTTAAATCTATTTTAAAGGAAAAAACTCATTGGAAAATAGAGACTTCACAAGGTGTTTTTTCATCTCAAAAACTACTCGTAGCAACAGGAAGCAATATAAAAATATGGAAACTTCTTGAAGGATTAGGTCATACCATTTCAAACCCTGTTCCGTCGCTATTTACATTTAATATTAAGGACGAACGCATTAAAGATATTCCTGGAGTAGTAGTTCAGGATGTTGAGGTTAAGGTTTTAGAAACAGACTTAGTTTCTGAAGGGCCATTACTCATCACACACGTTGGTATGAGTGCGCCTGCAATTTTAAAACTCTCAGCTTTTGGCGCTTTAGAGTTAGCGAAGCGCCATTATAAATTTGATATAGAAATCAATTTTATTAGACAATCTTTTAATGATTGTTTAGATAATTTAAAAACCTTGAAACACGATTTAGCAAGAAAATCAGCATCTAAATCAGCACAATTTGACTTACCAAAACGTCTTTGGAAAAAATTGGTAACAGCTTCAGGAGTGAATGAAGAAATCCGTTGGGCAGATATTAACAAAAATCAACTTGAAAGCTTAGCAAATCAATTAACCAAAGCAGTTTTTAAAGTCAATGGTAAAAGTACGTTTAAGGAGGAATTTGTCACAGCTGGAGGTATCGATTTAAAAGATATAAACTTCAAAACATTTGAAAGTAAATTACATAACAATTTGTATTTTGCAGGTGAGGTTATTAATGTTGATGCAGTAACTGGAGGGTTTAATTTTCAAAATGCTTGGACAGGAGCTTATATCGCAGCAAAGCATATATCTCAATAAAATAAAATCATGAAAAAAGCAACACTAAAAGATATCGCAAAAAAGTTTAATGTATCGGTTTCAACCGTTTCAAAAGCATTAAAAGATAGTGATGAAATTAGTGAAGCTACTAGGGATAAAATAAAGACTTATGCCAAGGAAATCAACTACAGACCAAACTTAAATGCTTTAAGCTTAAAAAATAGACGAACACGAACCATTGGTATTTTGGTGCCAGATATGCTAAACTATTTTTTGGCACAAGTCTTAAAAGGAATAGAAAAAACCGCACTAAAATATAATTACAAAGTAGTTATTTGTATTACCAACGATTCCCATAAAAAAGAAATTGAAATCATCGAAATGCTATCCAATGGTAGTGTTGATGGGTTCATTATTTCCATAGCTGAAGAAACCGAATTAAATAAAGAGTTTGCTCATTTTAATAATGCCTTAGCGTTTAAATTACCCATTGTTATGCTTGATAGAGTGGCTAATGGTGTGTTATGTGATAAGGTTATTACCAATAATCGTGAAGCAGGGAAACAAGCGGTTGAAAGATTAGCTGAAAGTGGTTGTAAAAATATTGCATTTGCTTCTGCTATTTCGCATTTAAAAGTAAGTCAGGATTTGCTAAAAGGGTATCACGATGGCATAAATAATTTAGGGCGAACTGTTAATGAGAATAAAATTGTAAATGTTCAGGAAGACCATTACAGTGCTTATGAAAATATGTTGAAACCTCTATTTGTGGATAATACAATTGATGGTATTGTGGCTACTAACGAAGGAGTGGCGTTGGCTGCTATGAAAATTGCCCACAAACAAAGAAAAACAATTCCTGATGACTTTTCAGCTATAGGATTCACCAATGGTATTTTAGCACGACATTCGTATCCAAAGCTTACCACAGTGAGTCAACATGGTGAAATTATGGGAGCTACAGCAGCCGAAATGCTAATTAACCGTCTTGAAAATCCTGACGAAGAAAAGGACTTTAAGACAAAAGTTATAAAAACAGATATCGTGGAACGAAACTCAACTCGACCACTAACAGTTTATTAATGACATACATCGCACTACTAAAAGGCATTAACGTTGGAGGTCACAAAAAAGTGCCCATGGCAGAATTACGTGAATTACTTACTAAATCTGGTTTTGAAAATGTGCAAACTTATATTCAAAGTGGGAATGTACTGTTGCGATCTTCAGAAAAAAACATTCAAAAAATTGAAGACACAATTAAGAAATCCATTCTAGATTATTTTGGATTTGAAGTGTCTGTTTTGATTAAAACAAGACAAGATTTACAGCAAATATTTGATAATTCGCCATTTTCAGAAGAAGAAAAGCAAAAGAGCTATTTTATGATGCTACATGATACTCCAAATGCTGAATCTGTAAAAATTGCTTCACAAAAAGTGTACGAAGGTGAAGACTATCAAATTATTAATGATTGTATTTATTATTACTCTGCAAAAGGTTTTGGTCAGTCTAAATTCAATACCAATTTCTTTGAACGAAAACTAAACACATTTGCAACCGCAAGAAACTATAATACAATGGTAAAACTATTATCTTTGTCGGCAGATTTATAAAATATGACAGAGAAAGATTTTATACCTAAAACATATACTAATTCAGTTGAAAATGGAACAGCCACTTGGTCTTCACCAAGTAATATAGCCTTAGTTAAGTATTGGGGTAAAAAGGACAATCAAATTCCTGCAAATCCTTCTATTAGCTTTACATTGGATGCTTGTAAAACGACTACGACATTAACGTTTTCTAAAAAAGAAAGAAATGACGATTTTTCTTTTGAGGTGTTTCTTGATGGAGAGAAAAAATACGATTTCAAGCCAAAAATTGAAACCTTTTTTAAGCGTATTGAAAACTATGTGCCTTTTCTTAAAGAATACCATTTTGTAATAAATACAAAAAACACATTCCCACACAGTTCAGGTATTGCTTCCTCAGCATCAGGAATGAGTGCTTTAGCATTATGTTTGATGAGTGTCGAAAAACAATTGATATCTATTGTCAGGTCGAGCGGAGTCGAGACCTCTTTAGATGAAAATCACTTCAATCAAAAAGCTTCCTTCTTAGCACGTTTAGGCTCTGGAAGTGCCTGTAGAAGTCTTGAAGGCGACTTAATAGTTTGGGGAGAGCATAAAGAAATCCCGAATAGTTCCAATTTGTTTGGTGTTAAATATCCTTTTGAAGTTCATGAGAATTTTAAAAATTATCATGACACCATTTTGTTGGTTGATAAAGGCGAAAAACAAGTAAGCAGTACAGTTGGTCATAATTTAATGCACAATCACCCATTTGCAGAACAGCGTTTTGCACAAGCACATAACAATCTCTCAAAGTTGATTCCTGTTTTTAAAGAAGGTAATCTAAAATCATTTATAGACATTGTTGAAAGCGAAGCTTTAACGCTACACGGAATGATGATGACAAGTATGCCATATTTTATTTTAATGAAGCCCAATACACTTGAAATAATCAATAAAATATGGCGTTTTAGACAAGACACAGGCTTGCATATTTGCTTTACTTTAGATGCAGGAGCTAACGTCCATATTTTATATCCTGAAAATGAAGCACAAGAGATTTATGAATTCATTAAGACTGAGTTAGTTGCGTATTGCCAAAATGGTCACTATATTTGTGATAGAATTGGATTTGGTGCTAAACAATTACCGATTTAAAATTTATGAAAGGACCACTTTTTTACTCAAAAATCTTACTCTTTGGAGAGTATGGTATTATTAAAGATTCTAAAGGACTTTCAATACCTTATAGCTTCTACAATGGTGCGTTGAAGAAAGATAAAAACCCTTCAGACCATGCAATCATTTCAAATAATAATTTACAATCATTTGTAAGCTATTTAGAAAACTTAGATGCTGATTTAGTGGTTTTTGATTTTGAAACCCTTAAAGCTGATATCAACTCAGGAATGTATTTTGATTCCTCTATTCCGCAAGGTTATGGTGTTGGTAGTAGTGGTGCTCTAGTGGCTGCTATTTACGATAAATATGCTCAAGATAAAATAACAGTTTTAGAAAATTTAACACGTGAAAAGCTTCTTAAGTTAAAAACGATTTTCTCTGAAATGGAATCTTTTTTTCACGGAAAATCGTCTGGTTTAGACCCTTTAAATAGTTACTTAAGTATTCCAATTCTTATCAATTCTAAAGATAATATTGAAGCTACTGGAATTCCGTCGCAACAAAGCAATGGTAAAGGCGCGGTATTTTTATTAGACAGTGGTATTATTGGTGAAACAGCTCCTATGGTTGGTATTTTTATGGAAAACATGAAACAAGAAGGGTTTCGTAAAATGCTAAAAGACCAATTTATTAAACACACTGATGCTTGTGTAGACGATTTCTTAAAAGGCGATATTAAATCGTTGTTTAAAAACACTAAACAATTATCTAAAGTAGTGTTGAACCACTTTAAACCTATGATTCCAAAACAATTTCATGAGTTATGGAAAAAAGGTTTAGAAACCAATGACTATTACTTAAAACTTTGTGGTTCTGGTGGTGGTGGCTATATTTTAGGGTTTACAGAAGATTTTGATAGAGCTCAAAAATCATTATCTGATTATAAATTAGAAGTAGTTTACAACTTCTAAACTACGCTTTATGTTTTCTAGACAACAAAAACATGTTTTGCTGAAGTTTTTCAGTATGTTTTCTGTGGTTAGAGGTTACAACGTACTCATCGTTATTATTGCGCAATATTTATCGGCAATTTACATTTTGGCTTATGATAAACCTATAAAATCTATTGTGTTCGATTTGAATTTACTAATGATTGTATTAGCGTCTGCCACAACAATTGCAAGTGGATATATCATTAATAACTTTTATGATTCTGAGAAAGATTTAATCAATCGTCCCCAAAAAACTATGCTAGATAGATTGATTAGCCAAAACACGAAATTGGTATTCTATTTTGTACTGAATTTTATCGCAGTTATTTTTGCAAGTTATGTGTCATTTAGGGCAGTGATTTTCTTTTCGCTCTATATTTTTGGTATTTGGTTTTACTCACATAAGCTGAAAAGATTACCATTTGTTGGCAACATCACTTCAGCAATATTGACCATTACACCATTTTTTGCAGTGTTTATTTATTACAAGAATTTTGAAACGGTCATTTTTGTGCATGCTATGTTTCTGTTCTTGATATTATCTATGCGTGAACTCACCAAAGACCTCGAAAATATGAAAGGCGATTTAGCTCTAGGCTATAAAACCATTCCCATTGTGTATGGTGAGAAAACCTCAAAAGCGATGCTTACAATTTTGGCAATTTTAACACTTATTCCAGCATATTTATTGATTTATCATTTTCAAGTAGGGCGCATGACCTATTTCTTCTATTTGAGTGTGGTGTTACTGTTAATTTTCCTAATTTTAGTATGGAAATCAAACAGCAAATCGCACTATTTATTACTGCATAATATTTTAAAGTTTATAATTGTTGCAGGTGTATTTAGTATTGTATTAATTGATATAGATGTTGTTTTAAACCGAATTTTATAATGGAGAATACCTTAAAAATAGCAATGGCTCAAATCGCACCTGTGTGGTTGAATAAGCAGGAAACGATTAAAAAAGTAGAGCAATCAATTAAAGATGCTGCAAAAGAACAATGCGAACTCATTGCATTTGGTGAAGGGTTAATTCCTGGATACCCATTTTGGTTAGCTCTAACTGGAGGTGCCGAATGGGATAAAAAAATAAATAAAGAATTACACAGACATTATGTTGCTAATGCTATTACGATTGAAAATGGCGATTTAGATAACATTTGTCAATTAGCAAAAGAACACCAAATGGCTATTTATTTGGGTGTCATTGAGCGACCATTGGATAGAGGAGGACATAGTGTGTATGCGTCGTTGGTTTATATCAACCAAGATGGAGACATAAAATCGGTTCACAGAAAACTACAGCCTACGTATGACGAGCGTTTAACATGGTCGCCTGGAGATGGCAACGGTTTACAAGTACATCCGCTTAAACAATTTACGGTTGGAGGATTAAACTGTTGGGAAAATTGGATGCCTTTACCACGTGCTGCACTCTACGGATTAGGCGAAAACTTACATATTGCTGTATGGCCTGGGAGTGAACATAACACCAAAGATATTACACGTTTTATTGCAAGGGAATCTCGTTCGTATGTGGTGTCTGTATCAAGTTTAATGAGTAAAAGTAACTTCCCAAAAAGCACACCACATTTAGGTCAAATTCTAGATAAAGCACCAGACACTTTAGCAAATGGAGGTAGTTGTATCGCTGGACCTGATGGTGAATGGATTATTGAGCCTGTCTTAGATAAAGAAGGATTAATAATACAAACCATTGATTTTGATCGTGTGTACGAAGAACGTCAAAACTTCGACCCTGTTGGACATTATTCACGTCCAGACGTTACTAAACTGAGTGTCAATAGAGAGCGTCAATCTACTGTCGATTTTAATAGTTAATGTAAAGGATTGTGTTACCTTTGCAAAAATTTTAAGCAATGGCTAAACAGCGAGATAACAAAAGAAAAGAAAAACCTTCTGGACGTGGTGCACATAACACACGTAAAGGAAGTTATGCAAGAGGAAATGCTCCAAAAAAGAAAAAGCCTCAGCCAAAAACACCATCTAATCCTAACGAAATACGATTAAATAAATACATTGCTAATTCAGGTGTGTGTTCACGTCGTGAAGCCGATGAATTTATTGCTATTGGTTTGGTAACCGTAAACGGTAAAGTAGTGACTGAAATGGGATATAAAGTGCAGTTGGATGACGATGTACGTTATGATGGCAGACGTATTAATCCAGAAAAGAAAGCCTACGTACTACTTAATAAACCAAAAGGATTCGCCACTACCACAAGCGAAGGAAAAGGTAGAACCGTTATGGATTTAGTTGCTAATGCAACCAACTCTCGTATTAGACCCATTGGACGTTTAGGAAGAAATTCTACAGGATTATTATTGTTTACTAATGATGATGATGTGCATAATAAGTTTACTAATTCTAAAAATGGTGTCACTAGATTATTTCAGGTTGAACTTGATAAAAACTTGAAATACGAAGACCTTAAGCAAATAAGAGAAGGATTTAAAGTAGCTGGAAAAGAAATTACGGTTGAAGATATTAGTTATATTGAAAACTCTCCTAAAAAAGAAATAGGTTTGAAAATAAAGAATACAGGAAACACAATTATCCGTACTATTTTTGAGCACTTTAAGTACGATATTATTAAAGTAGATTGTGTGATGATTGCAGAACTAACTAAAAAAGATATTCCACGAGGTCATTGGAAGCATTTAACTACGCAAGAGGTTAATAACTTGAAGATGCTTTAGGTTTTTTAGGAGTTTTTTAACGGTCTCGGCTATGAGTAGTTGCGTGGTTTAGTATTAAACTTTGTAAGTACACACCAAGTTGGAAATTCCGCAGGAATTTCCAAAGTAGGCGAGAACAAGCAATTACTTATAGCCATTGTTGTGCTTTCGTTATTTAATTTATTTTTTTTTCAAGGATTGATAATATTTTATCAGACGATATTATTAATTCTCCATAAAAATTTTCTAAAGCAACACACTGGTAATATCTCGAAACCAAAAGTGACTCCAAGGTTTTATCCTTTAGAAGTTTAACATCATCAATTGAAGATGTCGGTCTTGGGTCATCCTTATAAAATGACGCTATAAATTCCCATTCATTATCCTTCTGAAAAATATCAGGATATTCTTTATTCATATAAGGCTCATATTTGGTTTGGATTTGCGTATTTGAAATATGTTCTCTTTCTTCAGTCCTTTCTATTAAAGCGTAATAATTAAGGACAGCATTTCTTAATTCGGTATTTAAGGTAGGTATTTCATTGGATTGGGTGATTGTTTCAATTGCATTAGTATTTGGGCTAAATTGAAATTCTCGAACTAACAAAATCAAATATTTCTTCATCGAATTATTGACAGGTATTATAGTTTTTATTTGTGCCATTGAAGAGTCAGCACATTTTATGTTTTCAGTCATATTTTCTTTTAAATTTTGAAGTTGGGCTTGGTCTTCAATTAAATTCTGCTTGAGTATTTCAAGATGACTGTTTATTGATTTATCTATTTTATTTCGTTCATTCCAATTATTAATCTGTAGTGCAATTAGGATTCCAATAACAACAAGAATAATCTCTCCAATAGCATATTTAAAATACTTTCCAGTTTTGTTTTCCATTAGTAAGTTTTGTCTAATTTTTCTAAAGAATTTTATCATTGGTTATTGGTTGGTTATAATGAAGCTTAACTTAAGATGTGTATGGAATATTTTATACACGACGTCAAACGAAGTTCGACTATTTTTTTGAGAAAGTCAAATACATAAATAGCCTTTAATATGTTGTTACTATCGCTTCACCTTAAAAGTATAACTAGATATAAGATTATCATCTATTAATAAATGCACATCGTAAAACCCTGTGGAGCTAAATTGATGCTCAAACGTAAGTGTGTCGTCTTTAATTTGCACAGCATTGGGTTCTACTTTTCTATCAACAAAACCATTGTCCACAATTAAATGAACTTGATTAGTTGTTATTGGCTTAATGAGTTGATACTTAAACGTCACTTTTTCATTTGGTCGTAAAGCATTATGCAATTTTTTAGGAGTATCATGAATAGCTAATGCATTATAAGCTTTGCCGTAAATAATAGGAGCTTCTAAAAATGTTTTAAAAGTCAGGTTTGGGTTGTTTAATAACAACCACTTTTCATTTTCAGGAAAATGATTGACAGCAAAGAGTTTAGGGCTTGTTAAAAAATAGCCATCATTATACTCAAACTTAAAGGCGTAAGTTTCAGGATTAATAATGCCACTTGCCCAAGTTGGGTCGCATAAATACCACTTGCCATTTAATTCAACAGCATTCCATGAGTGGTTTGGAGCATTTAATTTGTCAATATTTGTGGAGCTTGTTCTGCCATAACCTTGTATAATTTCACAATTAATATTGGCTAAGTTTGAGAGTTTTTTGACGAGATATGCATAGCCTGTACAAATCGTTTTTTTATCCTTTAAAAGGGTTTTAAATATTTTTCTCCTAATGTGAATATTCCAATTAGTAAGTTTTGTGCTATCGTTTTGGTATTTCTGTCGTCTTTTATTATTCTTTAAAAAGAGTGTATAATCGTTTTCAATATTTATGCAAACCCACATATATATTGCTCTAAAACGTTCAACATCTGTATCTAAGTTTAAAGTGAGTTTGTGAACCAATTCTGGTAAATTATAAAGCCCTTCATCTTTGCACTCCAAGGCAATGCTATCTGCTTTTTTAAAATCAATATTGTTAAAATCAGATATTTGAGCATTGGACTGGAATGCAATTATAAAGAGTAATAAAAATCTAAAGACTTTCATGAAAGAAGCTGTTTAATTTGAACGTTTTGATTTAAAACGTTTCTCCATGTTTAAATCTCCTATCATTTCAATGGTGTCTGAAGTAAGAACGAGTTTGATAGTTGTTGTGCCTTCTATAATCTTAACTTTTGCGCTATTATAACTCAAATGGCTAAAAACCAATACATCTCCAGGATTAAGAGTTTTTGGAAATGTAAATTCTCCTTTTTTGTTTGTGGAAGTGCCAATTTTAGTGCCTTCAAGCAAAACGTTAACCTTTGGTAAAGGTCCAAACTCATCACTAACTATGCCTTTTACGACCAGTTCTTGGTTTGTAACTTTAGACTCAGTTGGAGCATTTGTTTGTGCAAAAAGGGGATTAGACATAAGCGTAAATAGCATCATAATAGCAATGAAACTAAGAGTTCTTTTTGAAAAATCTCTTTTTGAGAAGTGTTCAACATTTACTGGCTTAATAAAGCCATTGTGTTTCTGTTTTAATGTAAAATTTGTTTTCATAATATAAAGTTTTAATCAAATCTAGAGACTAAGCCTCAATGCTTCAACTAGCATTGAGTAATCATGACGTTTCAATTAGTGAGTGGGTCTTTTTGGTGAGTGAAGGATAATGAGTTTAAAACCGCTTGAAGAATAATGGTTGCTTTTTTGTGAACAATTCCCAAATTAGGAAGCCATATACGATAGTATATTCAATAGCGATAATCCATAAGTTTTCTGATTTGTCGGCTTGTCCTATTTGTAAATACGCCAAATAACTTAGTATAATTACAAAACTCCAAACTAATGGAAATTTGTACTTAGTGAATACAGATAAAATAAGTAAAGTAGCAACATACCAAGGATGGACTGTTGTAGCTGTAAAATAATAAAAGGACAAGGCAAACAACATGGCTGTAATTAATTGAACGATGGATTTGTTCTTACGGAGGAAAGCCATTCCTACCACAAATAGAAACACCATAATGGCTGTGTATTTACCAATAATAGCTATTTCATTATAGCCTCTAAACATATAGCCAACCTCTCTAGCGACATAATATAAACTGGCGTTAAATTCAAAATTTTTAAACCACAAACCAACGGTTTGACTGTAGTTGTCTATAAATTCTGAAGAGTAAAAAGGCAGAAAAGATAAGGCAGTTACAACACCAACTATGGTATAAAAACCAATCAATTTTGTCATTCCTGCGAAGGCAGGAATCCACTTTTCGTCATGCTGAACTTGTTTCAGTATCTCATTATTTTCAATTTGATTATGAGATTTCTCATCGTTTTGCTCTCTCGCAATGACTTTTCGTTTTGAAAACCACTGCCAAAACAGAGGTAAAAACAATAAAGGAATCAACTTTATAGATACTGAACAAGCAAACATTACAGCTGCAAGTTTCCATTTTCCTGAATACAGTAAATATAAACTCCACACTAAGAAAAAAATCATCACGCCTTCAAAGTGCAAATTGCCTGTTAGTTCAATAATGATAAATGGGTTTAAAATGTACCAAAAAATGTTGTGAGTAGGAAGTTTTAGCTTTTCCAATAATTTTTTTCCGAAGTAAAGCGTACCGAAATCAGCGGCAATAATGATAAGTCGTAAACCAATAACAGAACTTAAAATACTTCGCCCAGGAAATAAATTTGCCCAGAAGAATAATATCTGGTTTAAAGGTGGATAGTTGGTGTAATGACTAGCACTTAAACTCCCCATACCATCATAAAGCTCCTTTTGATTTGGAAACCCAGTAAGAAACCCCATATTCATAATATTTTCTGGAGTTGACAAATAAGGGTTCATTCCAAGAGACAGCATTTGCCCATCCCAAATAAAACGATAAAAATCCTGTGATAAATTAGGGGTAGCGAGAATAAAAACTGCTCGAAATGTAAAGGCAATCCAAGTGAGTAATTTTAAGTCGTGTTTGGTGATTTGAATGAGTTTATAAAACAGAAAAAACAAACCTGTATATAAACCCAAAAGCTTAATATAATCTGTTCGCACTAAGTCGTAAGCAAATGAAAAATAGAATAAAATGGAAGTTACTGCCAGCAGCAAAGGCGTTTTATGAAGCTTCCAAAACTGCATTAAGCTTTAGATGTAAGTGACTTAAAAAACACATAACCAAAACCTAGAAAAAGCATCAAGTGAAATGGAAATAACCCAAAATCGCCACCTTGGTCGCCAACCACAAAAGCACTGTACATTCCAAAGGCAAAATAAATCATTAAAATGCCTTCAAAAATCACATTTAAGGAGATGTTTTTCTTTAGGTATTTATTGCCTTTCCAACTATCTTTAAGTGAATTGATGTTGAATTTTGGCGTGCGAATAAAATCACTACGCTTTCCTAAATGCCCTTCAATAACAGCAATGGAGTTGTGTAGCGAAAAGCCCATAGCTATTGAAAAAAACGTAATAAACATGGCTATATATTGAGCAAAACTTTTTATACTACTCCCATAACTTTTCTTAAACATAAACCAATAGCAAATAAAAAATATAAGCGTACTAATGACGAAGAAACTCATGACCAAAAAGTACATTTTTAGATGTTCATTTTGGTTTTTAATATATAGCATAGGGATACTTAAAATGGCAACTATCAATACATTTAAAAACATGGTGCTGTTCAATAAATGCAACAATCCATGAACCTTGGTTTTTGCAGAAATGTTTTGATTTTTCAACACTTTCCATAGCATTTTTCTAAAGTTTTCAGCACCACCTTTATTCCATCTAAATTGTTGTGAACGAGCAGCACTGATTACTACAGGTAACTCAGCAGGCGTTTCTACATCTTCTAAGTATTTGAATTTCCAGTTTTTAAGTTGCGCACGGTAACTTAAATCTAAATCTTCAGTCAAGGTGTCACCTTCCCAGTTTCCAGCGTCAATAATGCATTCTTTTCGCCAAATGCCAGCAGTTCCGTTAAAGTTGATGAAATGTCCTTTGCTATTTCTGCCAACCTGTTCTAATGAAAAATGAGCATCAAGTGCAAATGCTTGAATTTTAGTTAATACCGAATAATCCCTATTGATATGTCCCCAACGTGTTTGTACTACGCCAACATCAGCATCTTTAAAAAACGGAATGGTGCGTTGTAACCAATCTTTTTGTGGTAAAAAATCGGCATCAAAAATGGCAATAAATTCGCCTTTGGCAACCTTTAAACCTTCTTTTAGTGCACCAGCTTTAAAGTTTTTGCGGTCTTCTCGAACCACATGTTTTATATCTAATCCTGTTTGCTGTAATGCTTTTATATGTGCAGCAGTTGTATCAAAAGACTCATCCGTTGAGTCATCTAAAACCTGAATTTCCAGTTTATTTTTAGGGTAGTCAATTTTAGAAATGTTATCCAGCAAGCGTTCCATAACATACAACTCGTTATATACTGGAAGCTGAATGGTCACAAAAGGTACTTCACTAGGATTTGATAAATCAAACTTTGGAGAATTATCGCGTTTTTTTTTAGCCGATAAGTAATTAAATAACAGATTTAATTGCGCCAGGGCATACATAAAAATGAGTATGAGCGCTGTAGAATACACTATAATGATGATGGTTTCTAAAATCATTTTTTAAAGCTGTATTTAAAAATCCAACCTAGTATTTTTACGCCTGCAAATATAGCACCTTTTACAGTTCCTGATACTTTAGATACGCCAATTCGATTTCTATAATTCACAGGAATTTCTACATAACTTAATTTTTGCCTTAAGGCTTTTAATTGCATTTCCACAGTCCAACCATACGTTTTGTCTTCCATATTAAGGGCTAATAATTTCTCATATTTAATAGCTCTAAATGGCCCTAAATCTGTAAATGTTGATCTGAACATAATTCTCATTAAAAAAGTGGCAAGCCAGTTTCCAAAAATTTGAGGCATGGTCATGGAGCCTTGCTCTCTAAGTCGTTTTACTCTTGCTCCAATTACAAAATCGATATTATCTTTTAAAATAGGCTCAACTATATTAATTAATTCTTCAGGATAATCACTGTAGTCACCGTCTAGAAATACAATAATATCTGGTTTGACTTTTTGTTGAGAAACATAATTCATGCCTTTTATGCATGCATATCCATAGCCTTTTAAAGGTTCCTTTAAAACCGTAGCACCAGCTTCTTTTGCATTTATTTCGGTAGCATCAGTAGAATTATTACTAACCACAATGACTTCATTAACAATATTTGGAATATCATTAATCACATGAGGGATTGACTCTGCTTCATTATATGCAGGAATGATAACTTTTATAATAGACATATAAATTTTATTGCAAAGTTTAAATGCAAAAATACAATAACCTTAGACGTCTATCAATACTTGAACTAACAGGATTTACTTTAAAAATTCAAAATATTAGTTAATAACATGCTGGCAGATTGAATTTACATGTGATGCATCAGTACCACAGCAGCCACCATAAACCGATAATTTTGGTAATTGTGATTTTAACTTAGAATGCCATTGCCCAAGATCTATAATATCTCCTGTGTCAAGTTCAGTTGATTCATCTAATTCTGCATGACTTTTACAAGACGCATTTGCGCGAATTCCTTGAATTCGTGATTTCCACTCAGCATTATTTTCAAGCTTATCTATGAAATGAGTTGGGTGAGCACAATTAATCATATAGTATAATGGATAGCTGTCTGTAATCTTATCAATTTTAGCAATGGCTTCTTCAATAGATTCTCCACTTGGTAAATGTCCGTCTGTTTCAACAGTAAAAGATATTACTGCTGGAATTTTAGCTGCCATTGCTGATTTTGTTATACCAAGAGCTTCATTTATATAAGTCATGGTTATTGCAGTAATAAAATCTGTTCCAGCATCATTAAATGCATTTATTTGTAAAGAATGATAGTTAGCTGCTTCGTCTATTGACATAGCATTATCTATTTGGTAACCATCGCCTCTTGGCCCTAATTGCCCACTTATAAAAATTGTGTTTATGTCATTTTTGTAGGACTCTTTTAATTTTTTAAGCTGTTTAATGGCTGTTTTATTTACGTTTATCAAATCGTTTTTTGAATATCCTAACTTATAAGCCCAATCTGGATTGGCTCGCCATGTTGGACTTTCTAAAATAAATCCAGTATTATTTCTCTTAGCAATATCCATGTACTCCTTATAATAATTTGCTAGAGTGTCTATATATTTTGGATTTTCAACTAAAGTGAATGCAGCAAAATGAGGTAAATCGATTTTTTTATTGAAAATAAAGTCGGTTTCTAAACCACCATCTGTTAAAAATGAAGTGGAATTTATTATGCTTTTTATATCTGTCATGTTTTCTATTTTATTGTTTGTTAATATCTTGAAATGTTAGCATCTCAATAATTTTTGAAGAGGATCCTTCGTAAAACCCTGTTTCATGTTCATAACTCTTTGGGTTTTTAAATGTTCCGAAAAGGATGTCAAATATTGGCAAATCAGAATAATTATATTTGTGGATTCCTTTTGCGTGATGAACAGTATGGCTTTCTGGACGTTGAATAATATAACCTAGCCATTGAGGTGTTTTAATATTAGTATGTTGAAAAACACCTAGAAACATTGTAGTTAATAACATAATTGTCACTGCTTGTGGTGTAACTCCTATTAATAAGGCTAAACAAATACTTCCTAAAAAAGTAAATCCAATCATATCAAAAAAGCTAAAGTAAAAAGCACCATAAGTATCTATTCGTTCAGCACTATGATGCATTTGATGAAAAATACGCCATAAAATATTGGATCTATGCATTGCTTTGTGCCATACAAAAACACCAAATTCATAAAGTACAATTGCTAGAATTCCGCCTCCAACATTACCCAAACTTGTAAGATCAAAAAGTTGATATTTAGACAAGAAAGGATCTGTAATTAATGGTAAATATGATGATAAGAAAAAGTAAATTGCGAAAGAAGTTAACCCAAGTAATTTCCAGTTCTTAACTTTAGGTAAAACCTTAGCAGGAAATGCGGCTTCCCAGATTATTAAAAGGGCATACATTGACAATGCAATGAGTGAAATAGGGTCTAATAAAATTTCTAAAGGCGTTGGCATAATATATTGTTTTAAGTTTAATATTGCTTTCACCTTATATGGCGTAAGTTATAACCTTACGATGTAAGTTATTTTTTTAAGATGTAAGTAATAAAGCTTACAATAGCCAATTAATTGTGTGTTCTGGTTGATATACGCAGTGTGTTCCTGTTTTAATAGAATTTGATAAATGTGTTGCTAGATCGGGATGCAACGAATCAATTTTTTTTATAGCACTTCTAATTCGCCATGTGACAGCAGATCGAGCTTTTTCAATTGTAGAACCCACTTTTCTGGCTTTTCCAGACAAACCAAGAGAGTTGGAAAGGTGCTCAAGTATAGAGTCATATTCTTCTCTTAAAGCAGTTATGTTTTCAGCAATATTCATTTCTTCTGCCTCGTCAATATCTTGTTGTAACTCTTTTATTCTATTAAGATATTGTTGTTTAGCTTTTTGATCTATACTTGCGGTTGAACTATTTTCATCAACCGCAGCTCCCATTAAATCTAGGCAATGAAATTCTTTAGAAGGATTATTCAACAGTTTATAAATGTCATGAAAGCCTTTAGCATCTTTTAAGTTTATAGAGTAGTTTTTATATGATAATTCCCATATATCTCCTTTTAAAATAAAAGAAGTGTTGTTAGTATTTTTAGTGACTTTTGATTCTAGTTGGAATTTTATGTCTTTTTCAGATTTAATAAATTCGACTAAAGGCATTAGGTAATTATATTCTTTAAAGGGGTTAATTACAACTAACCATTCAATAGCATGTTCTTCTAATGGTTTTTCACCAGAATAGACTTGATCCTTAAATTGATTTAAATAAATGTTCCAACACTTCCAAACATTTTCATAATCTTTTAGCTGTAAATACGAAGCTGCTACAAAAGCGGGGAAATCTGCCCAAGCATCAAAATTCACTTTTTTACTTAACTCTATACTTTTATTAAATTCGCCCATTTCTAGATAGTAAATTGCTCCATGCGCATAATAATGATCACTATGAAAAGGATTGAGTTTTGTCGCTTTATTATATAATTTTACGGCTTCATTGGCATAACCAAGAAACATTAATGAAAACGCAACTCTCAGTAAATGAGATGCATCATTAGAGTTCATTCTCAAAGATTTTCTTAGAGAATGTTCCGCTTTTTCATATTCTCCCAAATAGACATAGGTTCTACCCAAAACACCTAAAGCAATATAGTCGTTAGGGTCGATCTCTATCGCTTTTAAGGCAAATTCATGTGCGCCTTTTTGACTTATTTCCCAACGATCCCAAAGCATACATGACCAAAAATTGAAATAACTTAAAGATAAACCAGTATAAGCAAGTGAGAAGAAAGGGTCAATTTTAATTGCAGCATTAAAATAAGATCTGGCTTCAACATCACTTTTTGCCGTTCCTTGACTAAGTATATTCATGCCAATTAAATAATTTTCATAGGCAACAAGGTCAACAGACTTTTTTTTATAAGAATGAGATAATAAGTTATAATTTATTTTTTCTTGTAGAATGCTAACGATTTGTTGAATTATAATGTCTTCAGCTTCAATTATAGAATCTAATTCTTCATCGTAATTTCCCGAAAAAACGAGACTGTTATCTTTTGTTTTAATCAATTCTATAGATATGCGCAGGCTTTTAATTTTATGCCTAACCCTTCCATTAATTAAATAATCTGAGCCTAATTGATCTATTTCAGCTTGATTATTAATGTCTTTAATTCTTTGGGTTGAATATGATGAAATAACAGAAAGCCCAACAAATTTCGAAAAATTAGTAATCAAATCTTCAGTAAAACCAATAAAAAGAGCTTTTATTCTTTCATCATCACTAATTACCTGAAAAGGTAAAATGGCAATAGATATATTCTTATTTTTTAGTTGCTCAGACAAAACATATAACTTCAATAGGTCTAAATTAAGAATTTATATCTAAACTTAAACTTATTTCTGATTTACTAAATCCATTAAATCCACATCGTTACCTAAAAGAATTTCAGTTGGATTAATTCGCCCTTTTTCTGGACCATTTTCTAACTTTAAAACACCTCTTGGACAAACAGCAGAGCAAATTCCGCATCCTACACAACTAGAGCGAACTATATTTTCGCCTTTTTGAGCATAAGCTCTTACGTCAATTCCTTGCTCACAATAGGTAGAACAGTTTCCACATGATATACATTGTCCACCGTTGGTTGTAATTCTAAAACGAGATTTAAAACGTTGTACCACACCTAAATAAGCTGCTAAAGGACAGCCAAAACGGCACCAAACACGATTACCAAATATTGGATAAAAGCCTGTACCAATAACACCAGCAAATATTGACCCTATTAAGAAACCATAAATATCTTGGATAGTTTGAGTTTTAATACCAAGAACACCTTCTGCTCCAGAAAAATATGCGTAGAGTGTAAATCCTGTCATCATTAAAACAAATACTAAAACACCATGTACTAGCCAACGTTCCAATTTCCATGCTTTTAATGATTTATCTGAAAGTTGTCTGTAAGGGTCGCCTAATGTTTCTGCTAAACCACCACAACCACAAACCCAAGAACAGTACCAACGTTTTCCGAAGAAATAGACCATTACTGGAACTATTACAACAGTGAGGACAATTCCCCAAATTAATATGAATAAACCTAATCCACCACTTGCGATAAGTTGGTCTAAATTCCAGCTGAAAAAGAAATCGTAATCTAAAGGGAAGGCATTTTTAAAATCGTACCAAGGTTTTTCAAAACGCACTAATATTTCTGGGATTAAAAATGCAAATACAATTTGAAAGAACAATACTGAGGTAGTTCGCAATATTTGGTATTTATTATGACGATACTTTATGTACATACGAACAGCCATAACCGTCATGACTACGCAGTAAAGGAATCCATATAAAAACCATTGACTTGCTAAATTCCCACTTAAGTTTTCACTTATAGGGTCGACTATATATGTCCAGTTAACAATATAACTTGGTCGGAAATAAAGTAATAAATAAAAGCCAACCAAAAAGATAAAAACCAACCAACCAACCCAACCTCGATTAGTTGCTGCATTGAACCAAATTCCATTATTTTTTATACCTGGAGGCCCTTTTACAATTACTGCAGGAATGATGTACATAAGCGCTCCAAGGATACCTAAACCAAATGTTAGCCACCAAAAAAGCCATTTATTTTCTTTAATAATACCATTTCCTGATTGTTTAACAATTTCATAAGCGAAACTATGTGGTTTATCCCAAATTACTTTATCCCATTCGCTATTTTGCTTATGAGATTCATTGGCAGTTTCTAATGCAGAAATCATTGATGAAGAGAATGTAAACGGATTACTAAATTCTTTACCAACGACATTACTTTTCATGCTATTGATAAATAGCTCACTTTTTATGCCTTTGTTGTTGATTATATTCTCTAGAACTTCAGGAGTAACTTCATATTTTCCAATAAAAATCAATGAAGTAAATATAGAGAGACCAACTAAAAACAACCCAAGTCCTATGTTTTGTATATGCTTCATATTAATTGACTTGAAAGATTCGTTTCCAACTTTTCTTTTTTAGTTGAATATTAGTATTGTTTTCAGCATTGAATTTTGCCACAATCTCTTTTTCGTAAAGTTTGTAAAATTCTGGATCAAAATTGGCGTTAGTTAAATGCTCTAAGACATGTTCAACTGTTTGTTTTTCTGATAATATTTTGTCAAAAAATTCATGTCGCATTCGTATTCCAAACGTATTAATGCCAATAAATTCTCGTGTATTTTTATCATAATTTATATGAATGCATTTTTTACTACTTTCATGTTCCCAATAAAAACGAGCTTCATTGTCTTTAGGTTGTGCCCAAACCCAACCATAAGTTTGATATTCTATATCAAAAAACTTTGCCGAGTTAAACCAATGTCCTGGTTTGTATTCAACTCTGTTTCCACAAATAGTTTGTGCAACAGTTTCTCCCATCATGCGTCCAGTGTACCAAACAGCTTCAATTGGTCTGCGATTTCCAATAGCTTCTTGTTGTTCTGCACAATCACCAATGGCATAAATATTTGAGATGTTTGTTTCTAAATAACGGTTGACTTTGAAGCCTTTTCCTGTTTCTATATTTGAATTTTTAACTATATCAATATTTGGAGACACACCAGCTGTCAAGCCAACAAAATCACAAAAAATTTCCTCGCCTGTTTCTTCAATAATTACAGATTTAGCTTTTCCGTTTTCGTCTGATTTGATTTCTTTTAAATTGGATGACAAGCGTAAATCAATGCCATTACTTAGTATTTCTCTATTTATCAATTCGCTTTCTTTGTTAGGTAATACACCATTCCAGAAACTGGATTCACGAACCAAAAAGGTTACAGGAATATTTCGTGAATGGAGCATTTCGGCAAGTTCAATGCCTATAAGTCCGCCACCTACAATCACAGCGCGTTTGCAAACTTTATTGTTTGGCGCATAAACTTCTAAATTTTCTAAATCCTGCTTACTATATAATCCTTGAACACCTTCTAAATCTTGCCCAGGCCATCCAAATTTATTTGGTTTGCTTCCTGTGGCAATAATAAGTTTATCGTATGTTAACAAATCTCCTTCTGTAAAATGCAAGGTGGAATTTTCGGTGTCTATGTTTTCAACATAACCCTTTTTTAAATCGATTCGATTCTTTTTCCAAAACCAGTTCTCGTAAGGTTGCGTGTGCTCAAATTTCATGTGTCCCATGTACACATACATCAATGCTGTACGAGAAAAGAAATAATCTGATTCTGCTGAAACTATAGTGATTTTTTTAGCTGAAAGCTTCCGAATATGTCTTGCAGCTGTAACGCCAGAAATTCCGTTTCCAATAATGACTATGTGCTCCATGGTTTGGTTTTGTTGAAAGGTTTGTCGAACGATTTGTTAAATCCTTAACCAGATAATTTCAGATTGTTTAAATTTAGAAATTAATTAACACTTATGAAGATAGTTTTAAGGCTTTGTTTGATTTTTATTTTCTGCTCATGCAGTATGACGACCGTAAAAACGCCAAAAATAAACGGTGTTAGTTTTGTGGCCTCAAGGGATTCCATTTCTGAGACACACATACAACCAGTTGTAAACATCAATGCTAATTATGCAGCTATTATGCCTTATGGGTTTTTTAGGGATACAGATAATCCTAATATTATTTACAATACTGATAGACAATGGTTTGGTGAATCAAAACAAGGGGTAAAACAGTACATTGAAGCTTTGCAAAAACAAGGTATTAAGGTTATGATGAAACCTCATATTTGGATTGGCAGAGGTGATTTTACTGGTCATGTAATAATGACTTCGGAAGAAAAATGGAAACAGTTTGAAGACTCATACGCAAAATATATTCTTGATTTTGCCGAATTAGCTGAAGAAACCAATACTGAAATTTTGTGTATTGGCACAGAATTGGAAAAATTTATTGAGCACAGACCAGAGTATTGGATAGAATTAATAAAAAAGATTAAAACGGTATATAAAGGAAAACTAACCTATGCTGCCAATTGGGATGAATTTAAACGCACACCATTTTGGAGTGAATTGGATTATATTGGTGTAGATGCCTATTTCCCTGTAAGCGACTCAAAAACTCCAACAGTTGAAGAGTGTTTAGAAGGTTGGCTAGAACATAAAGCAACAATAAAATCAATCTCAGAACAATTTGATAAACCCATTTTGTTCACAGAATTTGGCTATAGAAGCGTAGATTATTCAGGAAAAGAACCTTGGAAATCCGATAGAAGTATGAACAGCATAAACATGGATGCTCAAGTAAATACATCTAAGGCATTATTCGATACTTTCTGGCAAGAAGACTGGTTTGCAGGAGGCTTTGTTTGGAAATGGTTTCGCAATCATGAAAGAAGTGGTGGTAAAGATAACAACCAGTTTACACCACAAAATAAGCCAGTTGAGGAAATTATAAAATCCTATTATTCTTCAGTTAATTTTTAATTATCAGTTTCAATAACCTTAAAATCTTTAATAGCTTGATTGGGTTCAATAATATTATAGCCTTTCCAAAACTCTGGGTCGTATTGTGGTAAATATTTAGGTGTCACACTAGGTTTTTCGGTAAAATTGTTGAAATCGATTTCTGAAATAGGATTGTTTTCAAAAATAATCAGTTCCTTTTTTTGAATGTTTCTAACTATAAAATGAATGTCTCCAGATACTTCGTTTTGTTTGCGCCTGCCTTTTACATGTTTATTTTTTTCTACAATTTTTATTGGTCGTTTAATGCCTACTTGCTGTCCGTAAGACACATCAACATATTTTAGAGTATATTTATTATTGTTGTTTTTTTGAAAAATAATAGTGCCTTCCCTTAAATCTTCTTTAAGCGACACACCTAACAATCCAAATTTCCGTAAGGGTTTCACGTTTTTATAATCTACCCGAACAACCGCAAAATCATCTGTGTTAACATACATGGTCCCTTCAAAATCGGCTCTTCGCTTGGGCTTAAAACTTATGGTGTAAACAAATTCGTTGTTTAAATAGGCAAAATCTTTTAGTTCAAATTCATACCTTCTAGACTTGGTAAGGAAGTTTAAATCGGAATCTTCAGACAAGAAATTATCGTTCTCAAAACGATGAATGCTATTTTTACGATATTTTAAAAAATTAGCTTTTCGTAATTCTTCTTGTTCTTTTTTCTTTTTAATGAATTCGGCGGTTTCTTTTTCTTCTTTTCTACCTTCAAAAAACGACGAATCTATAGCCTCTTTTGTACCAAACCAACCAGATTTGATTTTAAAATACGAATCGCGTTTTACGTGCTTTTTAATAATTTGGTTGAACCTTTTTTCGTAGTTTTCAAAAGTGACCTCATTTTTCTTATCGTATAAGCGTGATGCTTTAAGAATTTCTATTTTTTGAGGTTGCTCCACATCGTTTTTGCCGTATAATTCGGCTAATATTTCTGTGTGGTCGTCGGTATTTTTTGGAACTGAAGCAATGATGCTATCTATAAAAGCTTGATTGATTTCTGGAATGGTGGATTTTTCAATCTTTATATCAGACTTTTGCATTTTAGTATAGTATGATTCTCTAAAAAACAGTTTTCGTTTGGTAAAATCAAAATCGTAATTGGTTTGCAAACCTGTTTTAACCTTGTCTAAAATTTCCTCTAAAGTATAATTTTTGTTGGTTAAGTAGACCTCATTTAAATCAATGGTTTTTGGGCTTAACACTATAATACTATCTCTAAAAGTATGTAGGGCAATTTGTTTTTGCTTATAACCCAGACAACTTATGTATAATGAATCTTGAAGCGTTATTTTTTTGTTGATGGTAATATTAAAAGCACCTTTATCATTACTAATAACGCCAGTATTATCGTCTATTAAAATGGTTGCAAATGGAATTGGTATTTGCTTGGTAGAATCTATTAATTTCGCAGAAATAGTTCGTTGCGCAGAAACCGTAACAGATAAGAAGCAAAATAAAATTAGAGTAAACTTAGTTAATTGCATGTACTTTAGATTTGAGCCGAAATTAAATGATTAGATTATATGCACCACCTAATTTATGGATTTGTTAAGTAAGATTTATCTTAAATTTAACAAACAACCTATTTGCTTTTTAAGCAATATTTTTTTTATAGTAGGCGAACAACTCATCAGCAGAAGCACCCAACCATTTTTTTACATAAATAGCCCAAAAGTGGTATTGCAGTTTCCAAATACCATGTTTTTCGTAACGTCGTGCTGAAGTAATGAGCTTTTTATTAATCACTTTAAATTGCTTTCGTTTATAAAGCTCATTAATTAAAATATTGTCTTCGTAAATAGTGTAGCTTTCATCAAAGCCATCAATATCATTAAATAAGTCTTTTGTAATAAATTGGCTTTGGTCGCCACCACGACAAGCTCTCCAGCTAAATTGTGTAAGCCAACTTGCTAAACGTAACCACCAATGATTGTGATTAAATTGTAATCTAAAACAACCAGCGAAATTGCCACATTCGACTTCATCAATAATATATTGGTCAAAGTGTTTTGGTGGAAACGAGTCTGCGTGTAGAAAGTATAAAATAGTTCCAGAAGCAAATTCTGAACCTGTATTCATTTGTTTTGCTCTGCCTCGTGGTGATGAAATTAATTTTATGACAGTTCGAGTGGAATTCGCTTTGGCGAATTTTGTATCGAGAACTATTTCGTTTGCTTCTCGATACAAATCAAACTTGTTTTCGACTGCGCTCAAACTGACATTTGATTCACTCGAAGTGACAAACTGATTTACAATATCCTGCGAATCATCAGTACTACCACCATCAACAACAATGATTTCTGCAATGTTTTGTTTTGAGGAATTTTCTAGTAGATGTTTTAGCAGATGCTCAATAGTTTCTGCTTCGTTTAGGATTGGGATGATTATGGAGAGTTGGTGTTTCATTGATTACAGTCATTGCGAAACTTTTGATAAAAAAGTTGCGGCAATCTGATTAATTTAAAGATTACCACGTCGCTTTACTCCTCGTAATGACATTACTAATTTACTCATTCAAAGCCCAATTATATTCTAAATAACGTTTTTTAGCTTTAGGGGAAATAGTGACATCAGTATATTTATTTAGGAAATCAATTAAACTACCATCTTGGGTAAAATCTTTTTTAAACCAATCAAATATTTTTGAAATTTTTATAGATTTTTCTGAGATTTTATTTCGTGTCTCATCAGCCAAAAACTCTTTGGTAGCATTGGTTAATTGTTCGTCTAAATTATTATCAGTAAAGGCTTTGTTTTGTAATTTAGGACAAGAATAAGACGCACATACTATGGCAAAATGAATACGAGGTTCGTCCATATTACGTAAAATTTCGTGTTCTATTTCATCTAAACTAAAATCGAAATTAACAGGTTTCCATAGGCGTTGTTTCCAAGGATTTTTTATGTCTTTGATGCTTTTAATAGGGTAATTTCTAATAATTAAATCGACTGTTAAAGCATTGTAAGCGTTAATCCAAAATGCTAATTTTTCTTCTTTGGAAAACTCTTGAAAGAAATTTTTTGAATGTGCCAAACCTAACAGGTATATATAATCAAGTAATTTTTTATGGTCTTTTTTTAATGACTTATAATTTACGTTACCATTTTCAGAAACATGTTTTTGTAACAACTCATCCCATAATTGATGAAGAGTTATTTCGCGTTTTGATAGCTCTTGATGGAATTCCATATCCATCTGTGATGTTTTTTGAGCTTTAGCTTCAGAGTAAAAACTAGAGGCTATAGTAATTGCCAAAAATAGAATAAGTAATCGTCTCATATTAATAATTGTCGTCGATAATAATTAACAGCAACCTCCACCATCGTAGTGATAAGTGGACTCACTTATATATATGTCGTTTCTTTCAAGAGAAGCTAACGCACCTGCTGTTTTATCACAAATAGCTAAAGGTTGATTTTTTAAAAGCACGTGACCAGCTTTATCATCAAAATAGTCGTCTTCGCCAAAATAAATAGCTGCTTTTCCAGTAAAAACACATGGACCATCACTTGGCATTGGGTCCTTAATAGCAGCAACTTCAATAGATTCGATATATATTAACTCATCTGTTGGGTAATGCTTTGGGTCTAAAATTCGGTAAGGTTTGCGTGCTCGAATTTCAATGGTGCCAAATCCAGCATCAGTTAATGCTTTAACATAGTCTGCAATTGGTAAACTTCCACTTAAGCATAAGGCTCTTAAGCGTTCATCATTTCGTAACTCGTCATTCATTGGTTGCTCACAAGTTGGGTCACTCATAACTAAACGACCGTGAGGTTTTAGTACACGATACATTTCGGCAATGGCTTTTTTTAAATCATTGGCTTTAAAAATATTGAACAAACAATTTTGAGCTGCTACATCAATGCTATTATCTTCAACAGGAAGATTCATCGCATCGCCTTTTTTAAGGGCTACAAAGTCACTTTTAAACCAAGGGTTTTGTGCTTCGGCTTCAATAAAATTTTTGCGAGAAGCTTCTAACATTTCATCTACTACATCAATTCCAATAACTCCACCTTTTTGACGATTAAAGTATGCGAACTGCAATAATTCCATGCCTCCACCAACACCTACATATAACATTTTTGGGTTGTTGGTTAAATCACGAGCATGGACAGTACTTCCACAACCATAATTCATTTCTTGCATGATTTTAGGGATTTTCAAACCTGGTAATTCCCAAATAGGATTGGTTGTGCAGCATAGACCAACATCTGGTGTAAGGGCTGCTTCTTTATATACTTTGTGTGTGGTTTCTAGGTAATTGCTCATAAGTTTATTATTTGAAGTCATTGCGAGGAATGAAATGACGTGGCAATCTTATGATGAGATTCCTCCTCAATTGCTCCGCAATATACTTTCAATCAAAATACATTTTGATTTCAGTAGTGTTCGGAATGACGTTATAGTGTTTTTATTAATCCTTTAAACAAAGTAATCATTTCAGGTTCGGCTTTAAATGCCATAGCAATGATTTCGTCAATGTTTACTGGTTTCAGATTATCTGGGTCGCATTCATCTGTTAAAACTGACACAGCAGCTGCTTTTAATTTTAAATGATTGGCAACAATTATTTCTGGAACTGTACTCATCCCAACAGCATCTGCACCAATAATTTTAAGCATTCTATATTCTGCTCTTGTTTCCAATTGTGGTCCAACAACACTTGTATAGACACCTTTATGAAGTTTAATGTTATGATTTTTAGCAATTGCTTCAAATTTTGAATTGATTTCAGCATCATAAGGAGCGCTCATATCTACAAATCGTTCACCTAGTTGTGAAACTCCTTTAAACGCCAGGGGCGAACTGCCTTGTAAATTAATATGGTCATCGATAAGCATTAATTCGCCTTTTTTGAAATTTAGATTAATCGCTCCTGATGCATTTGACACCAATAATGTTTTAATGCCTAATTTTTCCATAATGCGCACAGGATACGTGACGTCTTGAAGCGAATAGCCTTCGTAAATGTGAAAACGACCTTGCATTACCACTACTTTTTTGCCCTCTAAAATTCCGTAAATCAATTTTCCTTTGTGGAACTCGACCGTAGCTGTTGGGAAGTATGGAATATGGTTATAGCTGGCTTCGGTAATAATGTCAATATGGTCAAGTAATTGCCCTAAACCAGTACCAAGGATGATGCCTATTTCTGGCTTGTCAAACCCTTTTTCTATTAAATATTCGGTGGTTTTTTCTATTTGTTTAATCATTTAGAAATAAGTTTTAAAAATTCTGGATACGATTGTAAATCTTCAAAAGTATCAATATCGTTTAAAGTTTCAATGAGTGAGACTTTTATTTTCTGTTGTTTTAATTCTTCGAGCGTGTTGTTCAATAAATTTGAAGTGCTCCACGCTTTATTTTCAAAAATACAGTTATACAATTTAGACATGCCAATTAAGTAATACCCTCCGTCTTCAGCAGGTCCAAAAACAACCTCATTTTTATCTAATGCTTTAAATCCGTTGTTAATTATGTCTGCTGAAATATTAGGTAAGTCCGAACCAATAAGTATTATATTTTCATAGTCATCAGTAAATCCATCTTTAAAGGCATTGCTCATTTTTTCGCCTAAATCGTTTCCTTTTTGAATTCTTTTGATATCATTTGGCCATTTTTCTTCAACAATAGCATCTGAAAAGTAAATACGTTTATCAACCTTTATTTTTGAGGTGGCATTTTCAGTAACTTCAACTAAAGCCTTGTAAACAGCAAAAGCATTGTCCTCACCAACGGTTTTTGCTAAACGCGTTTTTACGGTTCCTAGTTTGATGTTTTTTACAAAAATGATGAGTAAATTATTTGGCATATATTTAGGCTACGGTTCCTTGGCAACTACTTCCTGCACCTGCGGTACAGCCATAACAATGTTGAGAAATAACGATGTTTCTGTCATTTAGTAAATCTTCATTATAATCGCTAATATGTTTCACTTTACTGGCGACTTTTAAATCTAACATTTGGTTAAAATCGCAATCGTACAGCCAACCATCCCAACTTACTGAAATAGTATTGGTACACATCACATTTGCGACAGCTTCTGGGTTATATGCATCTACCAAAGCATACATATAATCTTCATAATTTTCTGAAGCTATTAAGTAATCCAAAAACCTTGAAATAGGTAAATTGGTAATGGCGAATAAATTATGAAATTGAATATTAAAATCTTCCATGAGAGCTTTCTTAAAATCCTTTTCCATAGAGGCTTGGTCACTTGGTAAAAACGCACCTGAAGGGTTGTACACCAAATCCAATTTCAAATCACTATTTGGCATACCATAGCCTATCGCATTTAAATCTTGCAATGCTTTTATAGATTGGTCAAACACACCTTCGCCACGTTGTTTATCTGTTTTTCCTCGTGTCCAATGAGGCATGCTACTTACCACATGAACATTATGTTTTTTGAAAAATTCAGGCAAATCGTAGTACTTTTTATTAGCTCTGATGATGGTTAAGTTGGAACGTACAATAAAATCTTTAATACCAGCTTTAGAAGCTTCCTCGACAAACCACCTAAAATTTGGATTCATTTCAGGCGCACCACCTGTTAAATCTAAGGTGTGTGCTCCAGTATTTTTAATGACCTCTAAACATTGTTGCATCGTGTCCTTGGTCATTATTTCTTTTCTATCAGGTCCAGCATCTACATGACAATGCTCACACACTTGATTACACATATAACCAACATTAATTTGAAGGATTTCAAGTTTTTTAGGCTTTAAAGGGAAATGACCAATTTCAGAAATTTTATCTTTAAATTTTGGTAATTCACCAGATTTAAAAATGCCGTTAGATAGAATTTCCAGTTGCCTATTGCTATTGGCCAATTCGCTTTCGCGTTTATGTAAAGATTGTGTTTTAAGTTTTGTCATATAAGTTAACTATCCATCGAGTTTATTAACCTTGTTCATCATTTGCACGCCATGTACTAAAGCAGCACCACTTTTAATTGCAGCACCAACGTGTACTGCTTCCATCATTTCTTCCTTGGTAATGCCGCGTTGTAAGCCATCTTTTGAATAAGCATCAATGCAATAGGGACATTTTTCGGTATGTGAAACAGCTAAAGCAATTAATGATTTTTCTCTTGCGGTAAGTGCGCCTTCTTGAAAAACAGAATTATAATAGTCAAAAAATTTGTTTCCAAGTTCTTCGCTCCATTCAGTGATATTTCCAAACTTTCTTAAATCTGCTGGGTCGTAATATGTTTTAGACATGTATTTTAATTTAAATCATTTTCTTTAGTTCGAAAAATATGCAAAAGATTACACTTATTCCATTAAAAAAGTATTAATTAAAATACTACTTAAAATTATGAAGGTTTTAACAAGGAAACCTTCAAGAAAGTAATTAAATTGCGACTTATTAAATAAAAAAATTACTTACAAAATGAAAATCTTTAAAAAAATTGGACTTAGTCTATTTTTTAGTGCATTTATGTTTACGCTATCTGCACAAAACTTAAATCAACCATTACCTGTTGACCAAAGTATTAAAAAAGGTGTTTTGCCAAACGGCATGACGTATTACTTGCACGCCACAGATGTCACTGAAAATGTGGCTAGTTATTATATCATTCAAAATGTTGGCTCTGTTTTAGAAAATGACGACCAAAAAGGATTGGCTCATTTTTTAGAGCACATGGCATTTAATGGCACTGAAAATTTTGAAGGAAAAGGTATTTTAAACACACTTGAAAAAGAAGGGATTGTGTTTGGAAAAGATATTAATGCATATACGTCTTTTGACGAAACAGTCTATAATATTGACAACGTACCAACGACACCTGAGTTAATTGAAACAGGGTTGTTAATTCTTCGCGATTGGTGTAATTATTTATCATTAACCGATGAAGAAATTGATGCTGAAAGAGGCGTAATTAAAGAAGAATGGCGTACACGCCAAAGCGGACAAATGCGAATTTTGCAGCAATCTATCGAAACCATGTTTGGTGGCTCAAAATATGCGGAGCGTATTCCAATAGGCGATATGGATATTATAGAAAATTTTGAGTACAAAGCACTTCGTGATTTCTACCACGATTGGTATAGAACCGATTTACAAGCAATCGCTATTGTTGGAGATATCGATGTTGACGAGATGGAGAAAAAAATCATTGAAAAATTCTCATCTATTCCAGCAGTAGAAAATGCACCAGAACGTTTTGATGTTAAAATAGAGGATAACGAAAAACTTATGTACGATATCGCGATGGATAAAGAAGTATCTACCGCAAATATCTCGTTTGGAATTCGTCATGATAAATCATTAAAAGACGAAACAATTGTCGATTTAAGTTTAGGCCTATTGGATAATATGATTTCGAGCATATTAGCAACTCGTTTTCAAGAAATTTCACAACAACCAGATGCGCCTTTTATGGCAGTTGGTGCAGGTTTTGGAAGCATGACTAGATTGCACGATGCATTTAATGTGCGTGTAGTTCCAAAGCCAAATATGCAACAAGCTGCTTTTAAATTAGCCATGTCTGAAATTAATAGAGCTGTTAAATTTGGATTTACAAATGCCGAAATTACACGAGTAAAAGCGCAATTATCTAACAGTTATGAAAACCAAATAGCTAAACGTGACGACCGTCCGCATTGGCAAATTATTCAGGCTATTCAAAATAATTACCTAGAGAATGCTCATATGACTGATATAGAAAAGGAATATGAAATTGTAAAAGTGCTATTTAACGTTCTTACACAAGACCATTTATTGAAGAGGATGCAAGATATGTACACTCAAAAGAATAGAACGCTTGTAGTCACTGGTGTAGAAGGGAAAAATAATTTAACTGAAGAGCAAGCAAACCAAATTTTAAATGAGGTTGAAAATGACGAAACATTAAAGCCTTACGAAGAAGAAGAGGAAGTAAAATCGTTAATGACTGGAGTTGATTTGGTGCCTGGAAAAATTGTAAGCGAAAAAGCAAACGAAGATTTAGGATTTACAACATTTACATTAAGTAACGGTATAAATGTTCACTACAAGTTTGCCGATAAAAATAAAAACGATGTAAAACTGGAAGCTATAAGTGATGGTGGAAAATCATTATTAAAAGTTGATGATTTACCATCAGCAGAAATTGTTGGAAGCGTCGCACAGTTATCTGGATTAGGTGAGTTTTCAATGACAGATTTACCAAAAGTACTCGCTGGAAAAACAGCAAGCACCTTTTTTAGTATTGGAGAGACTACAGAGTCCATTATTGGGTCATCTTCAACAAAAGATGTAGAAACCATGTTGCAAATGGTAAACCTGCGTTTTACAAAACCACGTTTTGATGAAACGAGTTATGACGTATTAATGCAAAATGTAGATAATTTCTTAACTAGAAAAAGTCAAAATATACAAGCAAAAATGGCTGATAGTGTTACAACAACACTTTACGGAAATAACCACCCAACAAAGCGTATTTTTAATAAAGCACTTGTTGAAGATATGAGTTTTGAAAAATCGAAAACAGTTTATAATAGCCGATTTAGTAATGCTGCCGATTTTACATTCTTCATAGTTGGTGATGTTACAAAAGATGATTTAAAGCCATTATTGACTAACTATATCGCGAGCATCCCAACAACAAATAATAAAGAAAACTGGAAAAATAACGCTGTAGAATGGTCGGCAAAAAATGTAGATAAGGATATTTATTTACCAATGGAAGACCCTAAAAGTTCTGTTCGTATCGCATATAAAAAGGAAATGCCTCATACTTTAAAAGACGAAATTTTAATGTCGGCATTAGGTAAAATTCTTCAACTACGTTATACAGAAGCTTTAAGAGAAGACGAAGGAGGAACTTATAGCGCTAATAGTTCAGGATTCATGGTTAAAGAACCTAGGTCTCTAGCATATTTATCAGTATCATTTGATTGTAATCCTGATTTAGTCGAAAAATTAGTAGGTATTGTTCACGGTGAAATAAATAAAATTAAAACTGGTGCAGTATTACAAAACGACCTCGATAAAATCACCACAAATATTCTAAAAGAAAGAGAAGATAGTAAGAGTCGTAATGCTTACGAAATGTCATCAATAAAGAATTTTATTCTTGAAGGTTATAACATGAATGCGCCTGAAAACTTTGAAAATATTGTTAAATCAATCACAAAAAAAGACATTCAGGATATGGCAAAAAGATTGCTAGATGACCATAAATCGTTTGAAATTGTATTTAAACCAGAACAGTAGTATAATGTTAAGTTAAAATAAAATAGGGTTTTAGATGCATTTATTCTAAAACCCTATTTTTGTATTTGATTTAAACCATCATAATGAGACACATTATTGTAATTCTTGCCTTTTTGTTTAGCACTCTGCTGTCTGCTCAAATTTTAGAGCCAGTAAAGTGGCAGTTTGAAACAGAAAAATTATCTGAAGACGAATACCAACTAAAATTTATTGCGTTGGTGGATGCTAATTGGGCAATTTATTCCCAAGACATCCCTGATGGTGGACCAAGCCCAACAAGTTTTCAATTTGATGAAAGTGATGCGTTTACTTTAACTGGTAATGTAGTAGAAAATGATATAAATAAGGAAACAAAACACGATTCTGTGTTTGAAATGACCTTGTCCAAGTTTTACAATAAAGCTGAATTTACACAAGTTGTAAAGTTGTCAAATCCAAAGACTACCATTACTGGAACGCTCAATTTTATGACCTGTGACGATAAGCGTTGCTTGCCTCCAACAGATGTTCCTTTTGAATTTAATATTTCTGAGAATTTATTTGAGCAAGAAGACATTCCTGAGTTTAATTTTGGTGGTTCTCAAATTTTGGACCCTGTGTCTTGGCAGTTCCAAACCAATAGAGTTAGTGATAGTGAATTTGATATAGTGTTTACAGCAAACATTGATGATACATGGGCTGTTTATTCGCAATTTGTTGAAGAAGGAGGACCTTTGCCAACCATATTTAATTTTGATGAAAGTAGTGATTTTAAGCTGATTGATAGAGTCGTAGAAAGTGACGAAAACAAACAAACCAAGCACGATAAAGTGTTTGATATGGAGGTTGCCAAATTCTATAACAAAGCAACTTTCACACAGCGTATTGAAGTAGTTGGTGATGAATTTGAAATCAATGGATACATAGAGTATATGACTTGCGATGATGAGCAATGCATATTTAAACCAGACAATCCATTTAAACTCAATTATTCAAAAGATTCAGGGCTTGTAGTTGTTAATGATGATGTAGACTTATTAGGTAATCCAACTATTGTTAATACGGAAGACACCAATCAGCTGCTTTACGGTATGTCTGCTGGTGATATTACAAAAACAGATATTAACTGTAATATAGAAGGCGCGACAACAGTGTCAAATGTTGAAGAACAACGAAAATCACTTTGGAGCATTTTCGGGCTTGGGTTTTTAGGAGGCTTATTAGCGTTATTGACACCATGTGTATTCCCAATGATACCTTTAACAGTAAGTTTCTTTACCAAAAAAGGGGATAGTGAAAAAGGAGCAGGAGTGTCAAAAGCATTGCTGTATGGTTTTTTTATTTTTGCCGTCTATGTTGTGTTGAGTGTGCCATTTCATTTGTTGGATTCTGTAAACCCAGATATACTCAATGAAATATCAACCAACGTAGTTTTGAATGTTATTTTCTTTATCATTTTTGTCTTTTTTGCATTTTCGTTTTTTGGGTATTACGAATTAACCTTGCCAGCAAAATGGACAAACAAAACAACACAAGGTGAGAATGTAGGAGGTGTTTTAGGTGTGTTTTTTATGGCGCTAACTTTGGCAATTGTGTCGTTTTCATGTACAGGTCCAATTTTAGGGTCGTTACTAGCTGGGTCTTTAACGACTGATGGTGGTGCGTGGCAACTTACAGCAGGAATGGCAGGTTTTGGAGTTTCTCTTGGATTGCCTTTTGCACTATTCGCAATGTTCCCAAATATGCTAAACGCGTTGCCAAAATCTGGAGGTTGGTTAAATACTACAAAAGTCGTTTTAGGATTTTTAGAATTAGCATTAGCATTCAAGTTTTTATCAAATGCCGATTTAGTTCAACATTGGGGAATCTTAAAAATTGAAGTATTCCTAGGCTTATGGATAATTATATTTGGTGGATTAGCCTTATATACCTTTGGAAAGGTTAAATTTCCTCACGATTCACCAATCAGGAAATTATCCTTTTTTAGAATCTCTTCAGGAATTTTAGTCGCAGCATTTGTAGTATATTTAGCGTCTGGTTTTAGAGTAAATAAAGAAACAGGTACATTTACCTCGCTCACATTATTGAGCGGATTAACACCGCCTGTTGGTTATAGTTTCTTGAAACCAAATGAATGCCCAAACAACTTAGATTGTTTTAAAGATTTAAAAACAGGAATTGCCTACGCAAAAAAAGTCAACAAACCCATTATGCTTGATTTTACAGGATATGCTTGTGTAAATTGTAGAAAAATGGAAGAACATGTTTGGCCATTACCATCAATAGATAAGTATTTAAGAGATGATTATGTGTTGATTTCGTTATATGTTGACGATAAAAAAGAACTTCCAGAAAGCGAGCGTCTTGAAGTGCCAAGAATTAATGGAGGTACTAGAACATTAAAGAATTATGGACATAAGTGGGCGCACTTTCAAACGCAATTTTTCCAAATCAATTCGCAACCATTTTATATTATATTAAGTCCTGATGGGACTAAGATTTTAAATCAGCCTGTTGGTTACACACCAGATGAAGATGAGTATGCACAATTTCTAGAATGTGGACTCAATGTGTTCAATCAATCCAACAAAACAGATTTTAATATAACGCCATAAAGCAATTCTTTTCACTATTTTTGTACACGCTAAATTTTAAGAGGATAATGCCAACACCATTAGAAAACTATTTTCAAAAATTCAGAGAAAACATCGTAGGAATCAATCAATCCTTCGAATCACCTTATGGTAAAAAAGACATTATTTATGCAGATTGGACTGCCAGTGGAAGATTGTACAAACCGATAGAAGAAAAAATGATGAATGTTATTGGTCCTTATGTAGCCAATACCCACACTGAAACTTCAATAACAGGTTCTTCAATGACACATGCGTATCATGAAGCTCGTAATATTATTAAAAGTCATGTAAACGCTTCTGAAGATGATATTTTAATTACTGTTGGTTCTGGAATGACTGGTGCGATTAATAAATTTCAGCGTATTTTAGGATTGAAAGTGTCAGAGAATTTAAAAGAGCATACTAATGTTCCAGATGAGATGCGCCCTGTAGTTTTTGTAACACACATGGAGCATCACTCAAATCAGACATCTTGGTTAGAAACCATTGCAAAAGTTGAAGTAATTCCTTGTGATGAAGTTGGCTTGGTTTGCATGAAGAGTTACCAAAAACTTTTAGATAAATACAAAAATCACCCAATTAAAATTGCTGCAGTTACAGCATGTTCAAACGTCACAGGAATTAAGACAGATTATTTTGCCATTGCAAAATTGATTCATCAAAATAATGGGTTATGTTTTGTGGATTTTGCATGTTCTGCACCATATGTAGATATTGATATGCACCCTGAAGATAAAGATGCATACTTAGACGCAGTAATGTTTTCTCCTCACAAATATTTAGGTGGTCCAGGAGCATCAGGAGTATTGATTTTCAACAAAAAATTATATAAAAATTTAGTACCAGATAACCCAGGAGGCGGAACCGTGTCTTACACCAATCCTTGGGGAGACCATGATTATGTGGACGATATTGAGTCAAGGGAAGATGGTGGTACACCTGGTTTTTTACAAGCCATAAAAGTAGCTTTGGCAATTAAGTTAAAAGACCAAATGGGTGTTGAAAATATTTTGCAGCGAGAACATGAAATTAATGATATTGTTTTCGACAAACTATCTAAAATTGAAAACCTTCAAATTTTGGCTGGACACCATAAAGACCGTTTAGGCGTGTATTCATTTTATATTGATGACGCACATTATAATTTAGTGGTGAAGTTATTAAACGACCGTTATGGTATTCAAACACGAGGTGGTTGTTCATGTGCGGGGACTTATGGTCATTTTCTGTTAAATGTAGATTTGCCAACGTCCAAAGCCATTGAGCTTAAAATTTTAGAAGGTTGTTTAATGGAGCGACCAGGTTGGGTACGTATGTCCATTCACCCAACAATGACAAATGAAGAAGTTCATTTTATTTGTGACGCTATTAAAGAAGTAGCCGAAAATTTTGAAGATTGGGGTAAGGATTATGAATATAATGCGATTAAGAACGAATTCGAACACAACGGAAATTTAGAAATAGAAAAAGAAATAACCAGTAATTGGTTTAATGTTTAAAATTGATTAATAAATGTCAGAAACAATTGAAAAAGTAAAATGCTTAATTATAGGTTCAGGCCCTGCAGGATATACTGCAGCTATTTATGCAGCAAGAGCTAACATGAATCCAGTATTATATCAAGGGACTCAACCAGGTGGCCAATTAACAACAACAAATGAAGTGGAGAATTTTCCAGGTTATCCAGACGGAGTAACTGGACCCGAAATGATGATTCAACTGCAAAAGCAAGCTCAAAGATTTGATACAGATGTTAGGGATGGTTGGGTTACTAAAGTAGACTTTTCCGGAGATATGCATAAAGTTTGGGTGAATGATACTAAAGAAATTCATTGTGAAACGGTGATTATTTCTACAGGAGCATCAGCAAAATATTTAGGACTGGAATCTGAACAAAAATATTTGAAATTAGGCGGAGGTGTTTCTGCTTGTGCCGTATGTGATGGATTTTTCTATAGAGGACAAGAAGTAGTTATTGTAGGTGCGGGAGATTCTGCTTGCGAAGAAGCACACTATTTATCAAAACTTTGTACTAAAGTAACAATGTTAGTAAGACGTGATAAATTTAGAGCGTCTAAAATCATGGCTGCAAGGGTAACGAATACTGAGAATATTGAAATTTTGTTTAATACAGAAACTGATGAAGTTTTAGGGGATGGTCAAGTGGTGACTGGCGTTAGAGTATTTAATAATCAAACAAATGAAAAACACGAAATTCCAGCTACTGGATTTTTTGTGGCTATTGGTCATAAACCAAACACCGATATTTTTGCGGATTACATCAATCGTGACGAAACAGGTTATATCAAATATGAAAAAGATAACTATGTGTGGGAAGCGGTTGCCGAATAGAAAATAATTGAGGACTTAACCCTTAACAACCTTCTTCATTCATTCTAATGAAATATCTATTAAAATTGTGTATCTTCGTCTTGCAATACTACACTTTCACGTTACAATTAGAACATCTGTATCATCACCTCTTTGAACGCTGATACCACAGGATACACAATGCAAGAAAATATAATTGTCCGAGGGGCGCGTGAGCATAACCTCAAAGACATTGATGTAGAAATCCCACGGAATAAGTTGGTTGTCATTACAGGTTTGTCAGGGTCTGGCAAATCATCTTTAGCATTTGATACAATTTTTGCTGAAGGGCAACGTCGTTATGTCGAAAGCCTGAGTGCCTATGCACGCCAATTTTTGGGGCAAATGGAAAAGCCCGATGTTGACCAAATTGAAGGTTTAAGCCCTGCTGTTTCGATTGACCAAAAAGGTGTGAGTAGTAACCCACGCTCAACTGTCGGCACAGTCACCGAAATTTATGATTACATGCGCCTGCTCTATGCGCGTATCGGCATCCCGCATTGTCCAGAATGTGGTGTTGAATTAGTCGCTCAAAGCGCACAACAAATTCTTGATGATGTCTTGGCAATGGGCAATGACAAACGCATCCAAAGTCTTGCCCCAGTCATCCGCGACAAAAAAGGGCAACATGAGAAAGTCTTAGCAGATATTCAAGCACAGGGCTTTGTTCGTGCGCGAATTAATGGCGATGTGCGCGAATTAGAAGAAAAAATTGAGCTTGAGCGCTATGAAATTCACAATATTGAAGTTGTCATTGACCGTTTAGTTATCCGTGACTATGACGACCCACAATCCGAAGAAGCACAAGCCTTTGAAACACGCCTGACCGATGGGGTTG
>CAKZMU010000073.1 GCA_937129145.1 uncultured Lacinutrix sp.
CTTTTACAAACTACAATACATAACCCCTGTAAACCAACAACATATCACATGAAAAAATTCCATACCAATCCAAATCGGAGGGCGAAATCAGGGTAAATTGTATTAGGAGATGAATAATAATTGTAGCCTGTGAATGGCGAATTAAAATGTTCTAGCTTAAAAAAGATTCGTGTTTGCTTCACTTTGGCATTAATAAAGAAGTCTAATCTAGGAAATGCGCCTCGCTGAGTTTCATTTTGAACGTAAAATTCTGCTAACACAGGGTCGTAAGCATTCATGTTGTATTTGGAGAAATAACTAAAGTTGATTCCTGTTTGAAGAAAGAGGGCTTTATCAAAAAAGTGGCTGGAATAATATAGTGTGTTTCGAGTCACAAATGTTGGAACATTTAAAACATCATCTCCATCAATTGCTTTTTGATATAATATTGTATTATTGAGTGCAAACTTTCCGAATTTAATTTCTTTACCTATTCTAGCTCTAAAATAATTTACTGTTCCGCTATACTGATTTGGTTTTAATAGCGAAGGATCATCATTCGTCTTATCAAAATAGGTGTAATTATTAATTGTTGTATAATCTACATTAAAATTTATTAGCTTATTTGAAGAAAAATCAAAACCCAATTGCTTGGTTTGGATATTATCAAATGTGTTTTGCCAATTGTAATTTATATAATCGCTTTGATATAATAAGTAATTATAATTTGGTGCTTTAGAATTGATATTAATTCTGGCAGAAACATCCGTATTGTTATTAACCTTATAAGTTGCTTTTCCGTTTAAATAATTCCCATCAAAATCTCCTGAAAGGTTAAACCCAAAGTCACCTTGAACCAATAACTTACCAATGGTATTTTTATAACTTCCACCGACAGAAACCACATTTCCTTTTAAGCGGTTTGAGATATCATTACCGTTTATAGACACCAACTTATTATAACCATAATTATATTGGTTGTAACCAACATTGAATTTCAATTCACCTATTATATTGTTTCTATACGTTGTGTTTGCTTCAATATATACATTCTCTAAAGTGGTTTTGTCATTTAAATTCGAGCTCGTAAAAGCATCATCAAAATAATCAATATATGGAGAGGTTTGTTCATATTGGTAGTACTTGCTTTCATAGGACACTACATTACCAATACTTAATATGTTATGACTTACTGAATCTTGTTGCTGAATGAGGTTGTAATAATGGTCCACATGAAATCGTTTGCCTTTCAACACACTTTCGGCATCTTCAAAAGCTGGGTCAAAAACAGAACGGTCTATAAATCGAGGATTACCAGTTTCGAACTCATCTAAATCTTTATCTAATATACCTCCGTTTTCTTCGTTCATTAAATCCTGAATCACCGAATGCGCTCTTACATTATACCTTCCATTTTTAGTTTTATAATTGGCCGTAAACCTAAAATTTCCAGTACTAGTTATAGAATGTTGGTATTTCCCCAAAGACCTTAGTCCTTTATAAGCAACCGAAAAATTAAATTGAGGCGTTGTATTTACCGTGAAGAATGCATCCAATAGCTGACCTTGTTCAAACGCCGTTTTAAACATAAGTTCAGTTAATGGTGTTGGTACGTAATAATAATTGACATCTTCTACCTCAATAAAATTAAAATGTCTTGCTCTAGCACCAAAAACTGGCATCAAAGATTTACTTGTAAAATCGTAACTTAAGATATTATATGTTTGACCAATATTAGGAAATGGCAGGAGGTTAAAATTATCCTTTCTTAAGTAATTGAATTTATAATCCTTATTAATGGTAAGGGTTGTATCTACAAACGTGGTGTCGTTTTCAAAAGAAATAATCTTGTATAAATCTATCGTGGCTTTGTCATTTTTACTAATCTTATTCGAATCATTCTTGTTTAAAGAATCATTTTCCTGAATACTAAATCTAGCACCTTCATTTGATTGTTTTAAAGGCGGATTAACTTGAGCCGTTAATACACCAACCACAAAAAAAGAAATCAATAATAAAACAATTCGATTCATAAATATTTTATAATCTTGTAATTACAAGTTTGAGTAAAAAACGTCGTGCAAAAATAGTAATTATTAAATGTAATTACTTTTTTTATACAAGAAAGGAATTTACCAAAAACCATATAACGCATTTAACACTATTTTATTAAAATGCTTGAATTAAAATATTCGGAATTTGAATTTGAATGCGGTACAGACGAAGCTGGTCGTGGCTGTCTTGCAGGACCTGTTACCGCTGCTGCTGTTATTTTACCTCTGGATTTTAAAAATGATATACTCAACGATTCCAAACAACTATCGCACAAAAAGCGCGAATTTTTAAAACCTATTATTGAAACCAGCGCTGTCAGTTTTGGTGTAACTCATGTTTTTGAAGATGAAATTGATACCATTAATATATTGAATGCTTCGATTTTGGCAATGCACCGTTCGGTTGAAAAACTATCAATCACAGCCGAATTTATTGCTGTAGACGGCAACCGATTTAAACCTTTTAAACACATTCCGCATGAAACGATTATTAAAGGCGATGGTAAATATTTAAATATTGCTGCGGCTTCGGTGTTAGCAAAAACCTATCGTGATGCCTATATGCTGAAAATTCACGAAGAATTTCCTATGTATAATTGGAAACAAAACAAAGGCTACCCAACAGTTGAGCATCGTGAGGCCATTAAAAAATATGGAGTTACCAAATATCATAGGAAATCGTTTAAGCTATTACCAGAACAATTAACGTTTGAATTTTAAGTTATACCTTTGCGGAAGATTGCATTAATTAGTCCTAAATGAAAAAGTTTTTTGTTTCCCTTATTATCATTTTGTTATGTGTTGGTTGCAACAATTCCAAAAGAAACAAAACCACTATTTATCAGCTTATTCCAGATGCTACTTCGGTGGTTTTAAAAGTAAATAGGCTTGAAAATTTTAAAAGCGATATTAATAATAGTGCTTTTATTAAAAGCGTTTCATCCATCAATTTTTATAGCAGTTTTGACGCTTCATTAAAAAGTCTCGAAGATTTTAGTACAGATAATGAACTACTCATTTGTTTTAATCGACAAAACGATTCTTCAAACTATACATTTATCACAAAATATCATGACAGTTTAGTAAAAACAACCGATTCGCTTAAACTGTTTAACACCCAAATTGATAGTGTTTTTGTAGCCTCCTCGTCAAAAGCAATTATTGACAACATAAAGACTCATGAATATAATGACTTTAATCGTTTTAATAAAGTTTTAAATGAAGATGCTTCATTTTCGGTTTTGCTAAACGAGCAAAGTGCGACTAATTTTGGCAATGCAGTTTTTAATACCACAAGTGACACGTTTGCAAATGCTATGGCATTTGATTCTGATATGTCTCCAGACCAATTCGTACTTAATGGCGTGAGTATTAACAACAACTCTATTCAGGATTTTATAGATGTTTTTAAGAATACGATTCCGCAAGAAAACACCATTCAAAATATAGCACCATCAAGTAGTGACGGATTTTTAAGCCTTACTTACAATGATTTTCAAACGCTGTACGAAAACCTGATGACCTATAAACAGCAGAGTCTTGATAGCACACAACATTTTGAACTTTTAGAAACGCTAAAAGAAGTTGGTGTAATTCGCCTTGAAAACAAGGATGCTTTGGTGTTAACATCTATTGACGCTTATAGCACTACTGAGGTTTTGAATAGTGAGGAACACAAAATTGACAGTTATAGAAATACTGATATTTTTTCGTTTGAAGATTCAGAATATTTTAAGAGCATATTTTCGCCAATTCTATCGTTTGACAATGCATCAACTTATATTACTATTGATGATTATTTTGTATTTGCCGATGATGATATTCTAAAAACCATTATCACCAATTTTCAAAACGGAAGCACTTATAGTAACGATTCTAATTACAAAAACCTTCAATCATCTTTAAGTGACGAAGCATCACTATTATCTGTTATAAAAACCAATACCATTACACCTATTCTAGAACAGGCGTTTAATGATAGTATTAAAAAACTGGATATAAAAAACCATAAATATTCAGGTTTTCAAATGGTACAGGATGATGGGTTTGTGCATATTAATGGCGCTATTAAAAAGAACAAATCCAAAGCACAACAAAACACTATAACCGAAGAATTTAGCGTAAGCTTAGAGGCTGATATTTTAACCAACCCTCACTTTGTAATCAACCATCGTACCAAGCAAAAAGAAGTGGTTGTGCAAGACATTAACAACAACCTATATTTAATTTCAAACAAAGGAAAAGTCCTTTGGAAAAAACAATTACTCGGCACTATTCTAGGAACCATTGAGCAGGTAGATTTATATAAAAACGGTCGTTTGCAACTCGCTTTTGCAACTGCTAATCGTGTTTATATATTGGATAGAAACGGAAACGATGTATCTCCTTTTCCCTTAAAGTTCAACAACCTAATTACCCAACCTTTGAGTGTGTTTGATTACGACAACAACAAAAATTATCGTTTTCTTGTTACACAAAATAATGTACTAAATATGTACGAGAAAAATGGTAAACGTGTCAACGGATTCAAATATGACAATACAGCCAATGATATTATTACACAGCCAAAACACTTTAGAATAAACAATCAAGACTATATTGTATTTGCTGCCGGAAACTCTTTAAAAATCTTAAATCGTCGTGGACAATCGAGAGTAAGAGTTAACGAGACTATTGACTTTTCAAGCAATGCTATTTATAAATATAATGACCAGTTTACAACTACCTCCAAAAGTGGCGATTTGGTTCAAGTAAATTTAAAAGGTGCTGTGAGCAAACAATCTTTAAGCCTTGGTAGCAATCATTATATTTCAACAACAAGTAAAACTTTAGCTTCAATTGATGACAATAAGTTCACGATAAAGCAACGCACACAAGAACTGGATTTTGGTAATTACACTGCGCCAAACATATTTTACATTAACGATAAAATTTACATTACGCTAACCGATTTACAAGCTCAAAAAATTTATATGTTTGACAGTCAATCTAAACCCATTGCTAATTTCCCTGTGTATGGTACTTCCAGCATTGATTTTGCAAATATAGATAGCGACCATAATTTGGAGTTTGTCACCAAAGGTGAAGCTAATTCTATTATTGTATATCAAAAAAATTGATGTATTACTTTGATAGTTAATCATTTAATTTTATTTTTGAGTCCCTTCCTTATTAATAGCAAAAACTAGTTCATTATTACTAGTTACTTTTAGCCCAAATCTTCTGTGCATAAATCATACTTGTGTTAGTAATTAACATTATAATTCATGAATCAAATGACTATAAAATCGTTGCCAAAAGTGGCAGCTTCACTACTTCTTTTATTATTTTTTTCATCAACAATTGATGCGCAAACAAAGAAACTTAAACGCCCTAAAAGCCGTGTAGGAGCTACAAATATTGATAGGTTTGTAAAAGAATCTTTCGACCTTTATGACAAAGTTTATATGTACGATGGTTATGCAGCCGCAGGAAAACCGTTAGACGATGATGATATTGATGTACTTGAAGACGCTCTTACCGATTTGGATGTTGTTATGGAAACAGCTCCAGATATTGTCTCAGATATAAAAGGTCTTAGTGCTCTTAAAAAAGCTAAGGCTACACTACAAGTTAATAGAGCAAAAAAAGCGTTAAGTTATAGTATAAAAACAGCTAAAGAATTATTATCGGGACAACGAGAACGTGATGAACAAGAAACCGATTCTGATGAAGAAACTGAATCAAGTGATGATTCGAATTCAAATACCTCAAACAATGATTCTAGTAATCAAAATGAAACAGAAGCAGAAACTGAGCCTGAAAACATTTCAGATAACTTAGAAATCTATAGCAAGTTTGATTATGTTCCTGGAGACGAGCTTATTTTCTTTGAGGATTTTTCGCAAGATTTTGTGGGCGATTTTCCAGCACGATGGAACACAAATGGTTCTGGTGAAGTTGTAAAAATCAATAAAGTTGACGGTAATTGGCTAGAGCTTAAATCTGGATATAACATTATGTTTATTCCAGATATTAATAATCTTCCAGAAGATTATACCATTGAATTTGACGTGATTTCACAAGGTATGGGTAGAGGCACCTCATCAACAGCACGCCTAAGTGTTATTTTAAGCGATGATAATAAGTTTAGAAAAGGTGCCGAACATTATGTAGAGGTTAGTATTCCTTTTGGGCAATATGGTGCTTTCGATTTTAGAGCACAAAATTACTTTAACAGAGGTGGTGGTGATATTAACTCTGGTATTAAGGCAGATATTCGTAAAGAAGTTTTAAATCAACCTCATTTTTCTATTTCGGTTACTAAAAAACGCTACAGACTCTGGCTAAACGAAGTAAAGTATATTGATATTCCACGTTTTGTTCAAGAATTAAATGTGCTTAATCATATTAAATTTCATATCAATAATTTTAAAGATGGTGAAGAACGTATATTTATTAGCAACTTAAAAGTCGCAAAAGGAGGGGTTGATTTAAGACGCAAGCTTTTAAGTGAAGGAAAAATATCAACTAATGGTATTTTGTTCGATTCTGGTTCGGCGAATATAAAACCACAATCGTATGGTATTATTCGTCAAATTTCTCAAGTACTAATGCAAGATGAAACCATTAACCTAAACATTATTGGCCATACAGATGCCGATGGTCCAGATAACACCAATCTAAAACTTTCAAAAAACAGAGCTGCTGCTGTAAGGCAAGCACTTATTGATGTTTATAAAATTTCTGGAGACCGCTTGGTTACCGATGGCAAAGGCGAAAGCGAACCAGTTGGCGATAATAGTACTGCTGATGGAAAAGCACAAAACAGACGTGTAGAATTTGTAAAAAATTAACGATAACCAAATCGAAAGCCGAATCTATTATGAGGCGCCAAGGTAGCAATATCTTGGCGTTTTTAATTATGCATTGATTAAACAGATAAAAACAACTATATTCGTTAAATGTTGTTTTTAAGCTAAACAAACTTATAAAAGCTAAATGAAAAATATTGCAGATTTTAAAACTAATCACTTCTTTACTTTGGCACCTAGAATTCTTGGATATATCATGATAGTAATTGGATTGATTGGTGTTTTCTCAAGAGGGTTTGAAACAATTATAATTTCTATTATTGGTTTTGGTATTAGTTTTACTAGATATGGAATTCTTATTGATATTGATAACCATAAACTAAAAGAGTACTTACAATTATTTGGAATAAAATTAGGAAAATGGCAATCGCTTAAAGATTATCCATTTATCACTGTTCTAACAATTACCGAAAGAACAACGGTTCGCAGTCAATCAAATTTGGGAAGCACTACAAGAAAAAAAGTCTATCGTATAACATTATTAAATAATAACCATTATGAAAAAATTCTATTAAAACAGTTAAACGAAGAAGAACAAGCACACAAAGAAGCTGAAGAATATGCACAACTTTATGGTTTTGATAAAGTAATTTATAGTCCAGGTTAAATTTAAGTAAACAAAAACTTGACACTTAGAATTACCTGCTTGAAAATATCAATTCTTAACTAATATATTTATTCCATAATCCTCCCAAATTCACTAGTATTGCACTTCTAAATTATATCCATGATTAAACGTACAAAAGCCTCTATTTCTAAATGTATTTTACATAAAGTTGGCAACAAATTCAATGACACTAAAAATGCTTTTTCGGAGCAACCTATCGATTTTGACGAAGCCAGTTACGATTTAATTTTACCGTATTTATTACGTCCTTTTGGGAGTGTTGCAGAGAGTTACAGGTTTAATCATCACGCCAATATAGACCTTAATGAAATTAATAGTTATGCAAGCAAACTATTAAACGACGATACCGATTTTGTAGACGTTTCAAAACACATTGTCATGCATTTGTTTGAGCAATCTAATTCCGCTCAAATAAAAACTGGCGATGTTATTGTGTGTCAATTTCATGACATTCAATATGAAGATTACCTTACAGATGCCATTGGTATTTTTAAAATTGAAAACAAGTCGCATTTTTTTCAAACACATTTAGAAAACAACAGCTACGATTTGTACGTACAAAAAGGGATTCAAACCAAAAAAGTAGATAAAGGCTGCCTTATTTTAAATGCCGCAGATGGTGAAGGCAAGATTGTATTGAGTGTGGACAATAATAATTATGACGCACAATATTGGATAAAAAGCTTTTTAAACATAAAGTATCCCGACGACTCCAACCAGCACACCAAAAACTATATTGAGATGTGTAGAGAGTTCTCGAAAGAAGTGATGCAACCACAATTTGGTATGCAAGAACAAAGTTCGTTTTTAGCAAAAACAGTTGACTTTTTTAAAGAAAACGAAGTGGTAAACATTGAAACCTTTAAAGAAGATATTTTTGAGGAAGAAGACCAAATCCAGCTTTTTGAGGATTACAAAAAAACTTTTGAGAGCGATAACAACCTCCTTATTAGAAATCAGTTTGACGTGTCGGAAGTGGTTTTAAAAAAGCAAAAACAAAAAATAAAAACCGAGATAAAACTCGATACCAATATTCAAATAAAACTGGATGTAGATGCTCCTGATGCCTCAGCCGAATATTTAGAACGTGGTTACGACGACGAGAAAAAAATGCACTATTACAAGGTTTATTTTAATGCAGAAGGGTAATTCTATCGTCATTGCGAACGTAGTGAAGCAATCTCACTCTAGTAAACGCTTAAATCTCAGCCTCAAAAAGCACTCTAAAATGCTTTAGTAATTTCTCTTTTACTTCAGCTTCATCTACTTCTTTTTTACCAAGCTCCACATTAAGAGATGTCACCGCTTTGCCACGAATACCACAAGGAATCATTAAATCAAAATAACCCAAATTAGCATTTACATTTAATGCAAAACCATGCATAGTTACCCAGCGACTAGCACGAACTCCCATAGCACAAATTTTACGTGCAAAAGGTGTGCCTACATCTAACCAAACACCAGTTTCTCCAGGGCTACGCTCTGCTTTTAAGCCATACTCTGCTAGAGTTAGAATAATCATTTCTTCTAGCAAACGTAAGTACTTGTGTATATCTGTAAAGAAATTTTCTAAATCTAAAATAGGATAACCAACAATTTGTCCAGGACCATGGTAAGTAATATCACCACCCCTATTAATTTTATAATATGTAGCTCCTTTTTGTTTTAATAAAGCTTCCGAAAGTAATAGGTGACTTTCATCACCACTTTTTCCTAAAGTATAAACGTGTGGATGTTGGCAAAATATGAGGTGGTTTTTGGTTTCTGTAACCGTTTTTTCAGCTTTTCTATTGTTGATTTTAGCATCTACATTAGCTTTAAATAGTTCTTCTTGAAAATCCCAAGCTTTTTTGTAATCGATTAAACCTAAATCCTGAAAATGAATGTTTTTTATTGGCAACATCATTGCGAGTAAAGTGAAATGTAGTGAAGCAATCTTATAAATCAAATACGAGATTGCTTCGTGTCTCGCAATGACGGTGTTAAATTTTAGCTAGTTCACCTTTTAAATGAGTAATTACATCTACTTCAGTAATATCAACTCCATTTTTTTCTCCTAAAAATAAAGATACCCAATCTCCTAAATGAATTAAATAAAGCGATTTTTCTAGTTGAGAATTTCCTTTAGAATAAATTTCTAAAATGGTTGAAGTATATTTTTCAAAAACAGTTTTGTTTACTTCCATTCTTTTTTGAGTTCTAAAATAATCATCCTCATTTCTAAAAATAACTACTGCTAAATTTTCATTTTTAGTTCTCCATCCCACCAATTCGTTATGGTTCATTTCAGGTATTACATGGTGCCAACAAAGCATTTTAGAGTTTTCATTTATTTGTTGTCTAAATCTAACTGCAACACCTTCATAGTTAGCATCAGCATAAATAATAGGTGTTTTATTAACTAACTTTTCGGTAATTGCTTTTGCTTCGCTTATAATGTTTTCTTCTTCGGTATTAATGGTTGCAATAGCGTTATTAAATTCATTAACATAATTAGTACTAATTACATTGTAGTGGTTAAGAATAAAAAAAAGTGTTGGAAAAGCTAAGCCAAAAGCTGCTCTAGGAGGATGGCCTCCAGGAATTATAATGTGGTTATAGTTTTTAGATTTTGCAATTTCTTCTAGTTTTCCGCCAGAAGTAACACAAGCTATAGTTGCTCCTTTTGCTTCTGCTTGCTCTAACATCTCTAAACTTTCTTCAGTATTACCAGAATAAGAACAACAAATGACTAAAGTATTTTCATTAATAAAAGCAGGAATTTTATAATCTTTATTGATTGTTATTGGGCAATTAGCATCTTGTGCAACAACTTGTGCAATAATAGTTCCGCCAATTCCAGACCCACCTA
>CAKZMU010000074.1 GCA_937129145.1 uncultured Lacinutrix sp.
CTATGTGTGTCCAATGTGGAGCTCTTGGTCATCAGTATTGTACCAATGATCATCATATTTTATGCAAAAATGATTAGATATATATTACAAGATCTCCATCTATGGTTGTTAGAGATCTTTTTGGAGCAAGTAACTCTGTACTAGAAAAATTGAACTTTTTAGGGTCGAAACTCATTATGTAGTTACTTTAACGGTTACTGCATCCATGTAATAAAGGATGTCCGACTTGTTGATAATAGCGTTACTGGAAACATAAAAAGTCCCTGTTCCTGGCAATACTAAAGTATAGTTGTCACCACTAGGTGTTACTGATGTAATCGCTACATTAGCACCGTTAGCATCGGTAGCCGATAAGTCAGCTAATACCAACCCTGATAAGCTCTCGCTAGTACAATCTTTTTTAACCGATAAAGTAAAAGTGGTGTCGTTACCATCATCACTTACAGCACTTGCGCTACCTTGCGCACTGAATACCTTATCAATATCATCAAAAGAGTAATCAAGGTTTATCCTAAAAGGATTAGCTCTGAATTTCTTATAATTACTAAAAGTTATAGACAATACCGTGTACTCTACAGGGGTATCACTTGTAGGTATTGTACTGTTCACAACAATAGAACTATACTCCAATCCTTTGCCTAGTCCGTCCTCATCAACCGCAATAAGTTGGTTCGTGGATGTCTGAAGATAAAAAGCTCCTGATTTGTTCTCTAGTTTTTCAAATTCAGCACTTGTACAGGCACACATATTCAATTGAAAATCTACAGATAGGATTTTAGGTGTCTGCTCTACCTTTATACCTAACTGTGCATCCTCGAAAAATGTAGATTCCGTACTTGTATCAGTCATACTTCCTGTGCCTACGAAGAATCCTTCACCAGCAGCAACCACTGCATTAAGTGTATCGGGGTCTTCTAGCTCGATAACCGTCTTTGCTACGCTTTTATTCACCCAAAAAAGCTTATCCCAGTACCCTTTTAGGTCTTGGGTGCTTACGCCTGAGTTAGCGATATATCCGCTTTCCGCTGCGGAACTATCACCGCAACTAACTGTTTTTCCCATTATAATTTATTTTTTAACATTCGTTTACACCGTACGCTCTTAGGTTTAGGGTAAAACCTATAGCATCCCAGTAGTTTATTTGCTTTGCGCTATCTTTTCCCTCAAAAGTTGTTGGATTCCCATAATTAGGGTAGTTCGTGTACCTGTAGTTAAATTCTCCTACAAAATCAAGTCTTGAAGCGTTTTTAATCTTCTTTATGACCAAATCAAAATTTGGCTGTAAAACCGTATTAAAAACCTCCCTGAACCTTTGGTCATTGAACCACTCCAATTCGGTATTATGCGCTAATACAAACCTCATATCGCCTTCTGCGTAACCTAAGTACCCCGTTAATTCGTTAGGCATTATATACCATAACAAAGGATAGGTGTATTGGTTATTCTCTTGGCGTGTCTGTATTACGCTATCCAACTCCTTTTGCTCTCCAAAATGGAACAAAAGTTTATTGTGACCAGATACGGGTTCGATATCGGAAAAAACATCTTGTAGTATGTTCTCGACCTTTATCATATCCCGAATTCGTTTTTATTATCTAAAGCGGTAAAGCTCCATCCCGTATAGTCTTCGGAATTGTCAGTCATGAACTGATATAGGCTTACATCCTTACTATTATCGTTTCCGAAGTAGTCCTCGACAATATGTCCTTTATACTCCGATACGTTATAGCATCCGTAGTTTTCCCCCGAATACCATTTATGAAGGGAACGCCAAGCGTTGACAAGCTTAGAAGTGGCGTTGGCATCAGTAGTATTCTGACTATTGCCTTTTTTTGCGCCCATTGTCGTCATGACCGTTTGTCCTTCCCTTACATAATTATAGTAGATGTAGTACGCCATTAAGGATTCTTTCAATATTCCCGTGGTGTCTATAAGACCCCTCCAGTAGAAATCATCCCCGTTCTTGACATAATCGTGTCCGTTAAGTAGATTGCTCCATTTTGCATCCGCTCCGTTTACTAACACCTTTGTTGCAGGGTTGATATTGGATAAGAATTCCTTTGTAAGTTTTCTACCTAATGCCTTTACGAGTATCTCCGCTTCATATTGGTCTATAGCTTGTTGCAACTTATTGTCGTTGTTAGCTATAGAGGAAGCACCATCGCCTATTTGAGGGATGAAAATACTACCAGTAAAATATGAAGCGTCGATTATCATTATTTAGATTTTACCTTTTTTGCAACAGCCTTTTTAATAGGCTTCGCTTTCTTTACGTAATCTTTAGCAATTCCCCTTCTTTTTAAGCTAGAAACAATGTCACCGCTTAAAACATCAGTGTCATCGCCTTTTTTGAAAGTTGCGAAATCCTCTAAAAAAACTATTGAATGCTTCATATTAAGTAGCTAATGTTACTAAAGCAGCATCGATGTCGGTAACCTTCGCAAATCCACCCTTATCAGCTTCTCTAATCAATAGATTGAGACGCTTTTTAGCTTTCATTGTCATAAGGTCTTTTGTGAATTGGTCATTAACAACACCTGTTGTAATGTTATAGCCTTCAACCTCGTAAATCTTTGCGAAACGTCTATCACCTAAAACCATCGAGTTATCTGTAACAGCAGCGCACTCTATCACCTGAATGCTTGCAACCTGACTACCATCCTTACTAGTGAAAGGAGGGATGATATAGTTGTTGTTCGCATCTTTCTTAAGTCGCATACGGTTGATATCCGTAATACTCATTAATGCAAAATTTGGCTGATACTTAGAGCGCTTTCCTTTTGTTATTGATTCAGATACTTTTACAATTAAATCATAGAAGTTTGCATCATCAATACCAGAGGCAGCAGCTGCAAATGCTGGAGAGCTTGTGAAAATACCATTAAGGTTGTTACCGGTGCCGTCACCATCATATAATTGGTCATCCTCAACTATAGAGACATTAATGTTTAAAAACTCCTCTAGTTCTCTTGCAAATCTTGGTTGGTCTTGCAGCATTTCTTCTGTTACAGGAATTGAATCTCCGATTTTCTTTAAATCAAGAGTGTATTCAGCCCATGCAGCAGTTGATTCGGGGAATACCGCTCCTTCCGCAACCATTGCGGCAGCCCTAACTTTAGTAGCATCATCCCAATCCGTGTATCTTACAACCCCATTAGAACCAGCTCCTACAGGAATAACTGGAAATAAAGAGCGAAGAATAAAAGAGCGATATGCTAATTGACCTACATCGTTCAGTCTTAAAGCATCCGTCGAGTTAGCTACACTAGCTCTAGTGGTGTTCGCTTTTACAACGAATTCCGCTTGATGACCTTTGTTTTCAATAGATTTTTTTACATTGTCCGTGTTTTCCTTGATGGCAGAAAGAATAGGGTCTTCAGTACCGTCAATACCTTTGTTTTGAATTGCCACTAACTCTTTGTTAGCCTCATCCAATTCTTCCTTTTGTTTCTCGACCATTTCCTTTAAAGAATCAAATTCCCCTTTAGAAATAAATCCTTTCAACGCTTCAGCGTTTTCTGTTTTGAAAGCTTCAAGGGCTTTGTTCGCCTCCTCTACGCTTTCAGGTGTAGCCGCTTTGGCTACTTGTTCTTTTAATACGGAAAGCTCTTTGTTAATAGCTTCTGCCGCTTTTTGTGCTTCATCCATTTTTAATGAATTTTTAAATGTTTATAAAATGTTTCTAATGAAGTGTCTATGACGGCTTCCTGCTTTTGAGTGTCTTTCGACGGCTCTTCTTTATTTGAACCCACCGATAAAGTGGGGGTAATCCAATTTGAACCTAGAGGTACTGCACTACCTTCTATGGCTTTTGCTTCTGTGACCGCCCAGAAATAACCTCTGTTTTCGGCTACTTCAGGGTTAACAGCTTGTGGTAGGTATTTTTCCCATGCTTCGAACTCCGCTCCATAATCAGCATTGTCTATGCACATCACGTATTTTACATATCGCATACCTACAGAATGATTCTTAACGTGTCCTCCTGCATACTGATTGAACATATATTCGTTTCTATCCTTCCTTACATTGCTATTGAACTGTAATGCTTCGGTCTTACCTTTAAAATCATACCCTAGTTCCTTCCAAGTGTATTTTTTAGTGGTTGCGACCAAATCCGCCCCATCAGCTATAATCGCTTTGAATTCTCGGCTTCTATGCTCTTGAACATGGAGTATGCTTTTATTCTCGTTTACTGTTTTTTTCCAAAGCCCCGGGATGTGTAAATCCATATGGCTATCGATTATATTCGTTGTGTTTATAATCGCCTTCACATATAGTTCAGATAGATTAGCAGCATCTATTGGCTCACTTTTATCAGCTCCTTTTTTGTTTGCGAACTGAATAGATGAAAGACCTATACCGTCAGCCTCTTTAAGAACAGCTCCTTTTTGTGCTATAAGCGTTGATTTGTTCTCGAAAAGGAATTTTTGAAGTAAATTCCTATCCTCAAAGTGAGGAATGTCCAATTTGTTCATCTTTACTAATTTTAATTACCGTTTCTCCGCTAATAAGCTTGTCGGCCTTGTTCTTTTTTAATTCTTCTATTTGTTCTTTCGTAAGTTTTTCCATCACATATTCTCTTCTAAACCTGAAATTTTTAAAGCGTCCTCGTATTTAGCACCTGCCTTTACCAATGTTTGCACTATGGAAGCACGTTCTTTCAAGGTCTCTATTCGTTTTAGTTCTAAGGATTGCATTATTGGTAGTCCGTTGTAATCGATTTTCAACTTTTTACCTTGCTCGTCGTAACCGAAGAAGCTAGTCCAAGTATTTCCCCAGTCATCCGCTTCGAACTGTATCGAATTTTGTATCCAATCGACTATCCCGAACTCTTTGTTCGCATGGGTAGACTGACCGTTCATCCACCAGTTAATCACGTCCTTGTTTATCCCATATGCGCTAAATACTTTCATAGCATCCGAAGCAACAGCATCGTCCAACATTAATTTTCTAAGGTCTGGGGCTAATGATTCCGCTTTTACATCGGCATTCGTAGCCATAACATCTTTATGTAAGAACCTCTCCTCTATTTCTTTTTTCTCTTCGGTCTTTAAATCAGTCTTGCCATAAGTGTCACCCCCTTTATTTGTAAGTAGCCACTTCTTAGAATGTTTTAGGTTGACGTTCTTTGCGCTTTGTGCTTCCTGGATATTAAGTAAGGATGGTATTAGAGCTTTCACCCTACTAGGGGATTTAAAATAGCTCTCGTCGGTCATGTTGTTCGTGACATCATAGAAAAACGCCAACTGGTTTAAAGGAATTTCATGCTCCGAACCTGATAGCGTGTATTTTAATTTCTTATCTAATAAGGCTTTCTTTTGAGTTTCGGATATAATGAACTCTTTTACTTTGTTTACTTCTTTGTAGTCTATTAGCGAAGGGATAAGGTTTTCAATAGAAGAAACCTTAGCTATCTCACGAACGTTTACATTAAGTCCGCTCCTGTTAGGAATTACCCTGGATACATTATTTCCTAACGACTTGTTCCAAAGGTGTGAGTAAAGGAAATCTTGTTGTGATCGTGCGAAGTTTGGGTTCTTGAAAAGGTCTAGGATGGGGTCTTTCTCAATCTCTTTACCTTTTTCGTCCGCTAGATAGACCCTTCCTCTACTGAACATCGTAGAGCGAAGGTCTAATGCCGTAAAAAGTGCTATATTGCTAAGGGATAACTTTAGATAGTTTCCTGTATGATTTGCGAAGCTGTCGGAGTCGTCAAGAAAGTATGACCATGAACCATCGGTTCTTCTGGTCACCTTCATTCTTTTACCTCCAAAAAGATTACCGAAGAGTCCTATCCTGAGCTATGGACGGTCGCCTTCGGTTTATTATAGAATTGCTTTAATACCATTCTGGTTACTTCTCCTTTTTTAATGACATTGAACGTGCCACATTTGCAGTACACATCGCCTTCGGATATATAACCTAAGAAATGTCCACAGTTTTTGCAATTGGATACGGTCATTATTAACCGTAAAAATAAATAGAAGCTTTATTATTATTAGGGGAATAATTTCAAGGATGGTGTTATTTGGTTTCTTTCTTAGTAGCCCCCAATAACCAACCAGCAACAAATCCAATAGCTGTTGTGATGTAGGTTTTTATTTCGCCTTCTCCGAACATTAACATTCCTACTGCCATACAGCCTAAAGTTATGGCTACATTCTTAAAATCTTTCATTCTTTAGTTATTAATTCAACCTAAATTTACAAAAAAAATATAACGCTTAACTATATATTATCAATATTTTTACTAGACAAAGCTAATATTTTACTATATTTGAATCCATGCGCATACAAGAGGTTTTAAAAATAAAGGGTGTTAAACAACGAGAACTAGCTAAAAGACTTGGAATGTCGGTGTTAGGGCTTAGAAGTAGATTTAAAAACCCTACGTATAACAGCATAAAAGAAATAGCGGACAATATACCTTGTGAGATACACGAGCTTTTTGAAACGAGCGAGGATTACGCCCATTGGTACGATAAAGGCGAATGGCTAGGGGTAAGGAAGAAATAATAATTAAACTGAACAAGATGAGAAAAAATTACATTATACTATTGTTGCTTGCGTTCACTACAAGTGCGGTAATTAGTCAAAAGAAAATAAAACTAAAATCATACGCTGAAAACGGGGTTACCTATAAAAAAGGCGATGTCTTCTGGTTGGGTGAACCTAGTGGAGAGGACGGTAAATACCAGTTCGTCCGTATCGGTGGTTGGATGCAGAACGTCCGTTCTAAAGGGATGTATCTTTCAGCAATGAACATAGACAGGCCTTTCAAAATTAAAAAACTCTTTAAATACGATGACCCTAGATGGAAATCTGTTCATGCTTCAGTAGGTTCTTATAACAGCACCAACTATAGGGTAGACCTTGATAATGCTATAGCTAATGGAGAGATTAAACAAAGTAAAGGCGAAGGAGAGGTAGTTTCTAATAGCATAGGTAAATACGAAAAACTAGCTAAACTAAAAGAATTGTTGGATAGCGGTGTACTGACACAAGAAGAGTTTGATTCCGAAAAGAAAAAGATACTTAACAATTAACCCTAAAGCACTATCCTTAGTTTGTGCCTTAAGTAATCCTTACCGTACCTATCCATATCCATTAAGTGGTCGTTACCTTTTATTGGCTTACCATCTATAGGTACTTTGTACTGGTCGGTTTCTAGATAATAACCGTTGTATTCCTTTTCAAGGTTTATAGATGTTTCGGTGTAATAATTATTAGCCTTGTTTACGAATTGTATTCCAGACTTAACGCTTCCTGCACTCTTATCACTTCCTTTGGCGTTATACCCTGCTTCCCTAAGCTCTCTAATAACTTTAGCGGCCGCTCCGTCAACTATCATTTCTTTAGCTTTATCTACACCCATAACTTCGAGACGGTCTATTAGAACGCCTTTAATTGGGTTTTCGTTCTCAGCCTTTAACTGCCTAGTGGACTTGTAGAGCATCTCATGAGTGAAGAAACTACCATCATTGTATTTTATCTCTCCGAATCCGTTAGGACTTACATCGCCAACATCAAGACCGTAAACAGAAGAATAGTTCATGGCTAAGAACTCGTTAAGGGGTATGCTCTTCCAATTGTTATAAACCTTGTTATCCCCACCATCGCTTACAAGTCCTTTTATTTGCCCGTAATAATATTTAGGTGATGTTTCAGCATACCTTTCATATCTAGCCTGTGTATTACTATCTATGTTCTGTATATTCTGATAGTAGTCACCTTTTATAGATAGATGACCTTTAATTCCTTTAGCTTCTAAATCATAGAATCCATCATACTTAGTGTCCAGGGTGTTGTAATAATTCTTAACTAACCAATGCTCTTTAGGCGGGGGATTCCAAGAACGTATAATCTGAACTGGGGCTTTAATAGTTCTTAAACTATCAGCAAGCTTATTATACTCTTCTTCCCCGACCTCTTCGGTTTCCTCTATGTAAACATGGGTCGCTCCTGCAATGGATTTCATGTTTGCAGTATTTGCTTTTGTGGATGCCCTGAAACCCTTTGATTTTATAATATTACCCTTTGGTAAGTAGATAGCCGACATGTTGCTATCGTTCATCTTGAAATCGTTCTCGTACTTGTAGTGGTTAAGGTCCGATGCCTCCTCTATCCTATCCTTAAAGTCTTGCCATAAAGAATCTCGTATGCTTCCTTGGATAGCTCTAACAAAATAACCCCTAAAATAAATAGAGGTTATCATTTTGAAAAGTGCGTGTTGCGTTATACCGTGGCTTCCACCTCTACCCCTACCGCCCCATACATCGGCTTCGTAGAAATCTTCAGTAAATAATGGCTTAACGTACTGTGAAGGATGTAGTATCATTCTTTTTCATCTGAGAAGTCTTTAAAGATTACTTCTACAGCTTGCGTTTGTGGTGTGGGTAGGGGGTTTTCTGGGTCTTGCCCGTGGAGGTGCTTATCAGAAAGACCTATTTCTTTAGCTATTAAGCTAGGATTTAAAAGGTCTGCTGCTGCCCCTGTGAACTTCTGAGTGTAGATAACATCACGGATGCGCGTTACGATGTTAGCGTATTCTTTATTCCTTTCTGCCTTATCTTCATTGAATTGGCTTAGGTATTTTTCATTAACACCTAAGAATAAACATAGTTCTCTTTGTGTATACGCCCTCATCTTGCTTACCGTATCCCTTACTATAGTTCCTTGAAAATGGAATAGTTTTTCTTCTTTAAAAGGGTTGTCATCGCACCATTGAAAGTACTCTTGAGCCTTATCCCATAATTCTTCAGGAGAATCAAAAGCAAGATTCTGACCTGAGTGGTTAGCCATTTTCCAAAATTTGTTTCCGAGAGGTGCTGACATCTATATCATTTTAAGTTGATGACTGTTCCTTATCCTTCTTCACTTCTTCTTCTCTCATTTAAAAAGTCTTAGGTTTCCGTATTGGCTCATGATTACTCGAATATTCCCATTTCGCAAAGTTCCTTATTAAGCCTTATCGCTTCTTTTTGGTTCTCTACAAGTTTTCCTGAAAGCATTACAGCTTTTTGAAGTCTCTTTAAATCTTCTTCATTGACCTTATCCATCTAAACCTCTTCTAATTCTTCAATATTAGTGGTGAACCTCCAAACCAAGCCCTCTGAAGGATGTTCTACGGCTACTTTTGTGATAACTCCAGCCCATGATAATAGCTTACACCAATACCAAACACCGTTAGTGCTGGATTTAAGACCTGTTTTTTTTAGTTCTTTTCGAAGTTCTTTAATAGAGAAATATCCTTCCATCTTACAAGCCATGTCAAAAGCAGCTAATCTATTAGGGGTTGGCAACTTCTTGTGCTTCTGAAGGAACTCTATAAATTCAATCTTATTTTTGCTTTTACCTAACAATCCGTAATTATTTATACTAAGATACTAAAAAATATGTAACTTAATACAATTAATCCAATTATAATTTGTAAGTTACAAATGTTTAGTTTGGTTGATTAAATTTGGTTTAGAAGAAAAGAGGTGTTTTCTATGCATAGCTTTATTACTTATTTAGGTTACAAAAAATGTTTTTTTGTAGAAAGCGTTTTATTTGGATAAGAATATTTTAGAAAAAATAGAACCGACTGATTTTCCTGATTATCAAAATTTGATTGCAGCATCAGATGTATTGGTTGGCAAGGCTGGCTGGTCTACTGTTGCCGAAGTCATCGCGCATCAAACACCGATGTTGTATACACTTCGCACAGGTTACAGTGAAAATGTGCTATTAGATGACGCGCTTCAAGCTCATGCCAATTGTCGTTATGTCGAAAAGTCGGCATTTCAATCAGGGGATTGGGTGGGCTATCTGGATGAGTTGGTGTCACGTGATTTT
>CAKZMU010000075.1 GCA_937129145.1 uncultured Lacinutrix sp.
GTATTTGTAGCACAAATATTTAATGCATTTATAGCGGTATCTGTAAAATTTACAATACTTAAATGCTGTAATTTCTGTGATTCCAACCACTTGCAAAAAATATCAATTTTAGAGTTGTAATTATTTATTGTTCCCTCTCTATCTGAATCGTCTAACTTAATATCCCTACCGAAAGTAACCGCATCAATAATGTTAGTATTCTGCAAAGAAATTTGGTAGCTATTATCAAAAGGCCATCCCGTAGGTAATTTCCCATTAATATCATTAATGATTTTTTCAGCAGCTAATCGCCTAAGTTTTAAATCCTTAATCCGATTAATATCAAACGTCTCTCTAAATAACTCACGTTCACCCGTACTAGGGTCTGTTTGATACCACTTAATAAGCCATGCTTGCTTTTTCTTCTTAGGTATTATTAATCGTGCAGGTAGGTAAGATAGGAGCATTTTTTTTTTGCCTGACACCATAACAACTCATTAAAAATGGGTCTGTCAAAACTCTGTCAGCAAAAAAAAGTAATGTAAATTAAAGAACGCCCGTACTACGGGCGTTCTCTCATTTTGACGGGGTGAAAGACGGGAAATTGCCCCAAAAATCACCTCCATTATTTTAATAAAAATCAATCACTTACATAATGAATTTTTAGTAAAATAGACCATAAAACAACGCTTTTTATAGCTTACTGACAGACTTTTAACAGAGTTTTCTGTTAAAAAATAGTATGTTTTTTATAGTGTTTATAGTGCTTCTTGACTTAAAACTGAATAATCAATGCGCTCAATAAGGAAAATTTTACCACTTACTGAAGTTGATTATATTTTTTCGGACAGATGTACAGCATCCATTGTATCTGTATTAAATAATTCGAGTATTTTCTTTTCATCTTCATTTAACAATTTCCATTTCATTTTATCCACTTTTGGTAATCCCTCCCTTTATCTTATCCAATTCCTTCTTGATTTTTTCAATTTCCAGTTGCTGTCGGAGTAGCTCCAACTCATTTTTTGTTTTTGGTTGCATTAATCAAAAGTTTACCCATAGTGGCAGCCTACACCCCCATAGCGGTTTAAATTTTCGATTCTCTCTGTTAAAATTTTAGGGGGGCTATCTGTGATGGTAAACTTTGCTTATTTTTTTCCTTGTTGGAATTTTATTTTATCTATCTCACTCCATATTTTATCTATCTCTTCGGCGTGTTTTTCTAATTCTAATCGTTTCTTTTCCCTCTCTCCTACTGAATCTGATTCAAACATTTTACCTTTTCCTAGTATCAACCAATCTAAACTAACATTCGGAACAAGCTCTTTTAATCCTCTTATAACTTTAATACTTGGCTCTGTATCATTAGCCAACATTTTCTGAACTGTATTTTTATGCACTCCAGATGCTTTTCCTAGCTTTGGCTGTGTAATATTTTTAAATTCAATTATTTCTTTAACTCTTTGTATTACAGACATTTATATTAATAAGACTAAAATATTTTTCAAAAAAGACTAATTTTTTTGCTTTAGACCACTATTTTAGTATATATTTGTAACATACTTACAGGAAGTCTAAATTTCCAACCAGTAAGGCAGCAAAGTAAATAAAATTTCCATAAAAACACATTTTGGAGTTAATGAACTTGCTCTGTGTACACGAATACAGGGGGTAAAAAACTATATCAAAAATGAAAAAATTAAAGCGTGTTAGAAAAGTCAATCCAGAACTTTTAAAGACTAAAGTTCAAGAAGAATTAGAAAAGCTACCTACTGGTGAGTATCAAGATCACTTGGAAAAGCTGCAAGAGATTTTAGGCATTGGGGAAAATGGATTTTATAAAAAGCGAGTAGCGCAGTTTGGTAAGAGTGGCGGTTTTATATCGGACGAATTAAATAGAATTGCTAATTATTTATCGAAAGTATCAAATCGGAAAATTAGACCAGGGGATTTGATTAACCCCCACCCCAACATAGAAACATTTTATAATACTAACGCTGTGCAATCGGCAGCTTAAAATAGAAATATGAAAAAGACAAAGCAATTACCAGAGCCAATCATATCAGTTATTGTTGGACTTAAAAAAATACCAGAAGAATTGAAAGAAAATTGTACGGGTTTTCTGTCAAGGGTGCTTAGTTCAAGTCCGTAGCATCCCGATTGATTTTTTTTACACGGTTTACCCTTTCTTCTATTTCTAACGGCATCCCATCAAATATAATTAAGGCGTGAATTTTAGTATCGACAGGAACGGGAAAAGTCTTGATTCCTTCTACTTTTTGATAATGATATTCAACGTAGAGGTTTTTATTACCTACTTGTTTGACAGGAACATTTGGTAAGACCATGCAGCCAAGTCCATTAGACAAATAACTGATGGCTTTATTAATTTCTAAATTGATTTTTTCAAAAATAGCATCAACAGTAGCTACGTCAAAATAGCTACCTGCCTCGCTTAGTTTAATTTCTACCACGATAAAGATTTTAGTTGTAAGAAATGCCCACAAGATAGCTACAAAAGTGTAGCAAGTCAAACGGGCAATTTCTTTCTTTTTGGGGGCTGCTAACCTCACTTAGTAGCCCATTTTTTTTGCATAGAAAATGGAAGGAAACAAGCTGTAAAAAGGGATTTGCAGCTTTTTTATATAATGATAATTAGCCCGTCAAAAGTGGCGGGCTACTTTTTTAATCTAACAAAAATCAAATCAATGGATTTTATCAAAAAAAGTAAAGAGATCAAAAAGGAATTAAGAAAAGGACTTCAAGCAATCATTCTAGTTCTTCCAAATGGGGAAAATATGTGTCTGCCTGCTCTTGGTGTAGGAAAAGTAATTTGTGATGCGATATCAGAATCTTTAATTGAGATAATTGATGACGCATCAACATCAGCTGATTTTGTAAAAATGAATGTGAAAGTAGATATACAGCGAGCATCAAAAGCCAATAATAATTAGAACAACTGACACTATGAATCAAAAAGCCCCGTGCGGCTTACGACCGACACGGGGACAATTTTCTTAATATTAAATACTTTTAAGTATGCCAAAATTTATACTTACAACTAGCAAAGAAAATGCTAATAAAATACATGAATGTAAAGACAATCCACGAAGAAACATAAGCACAAGCGTCATTCATTACAGGACCTATTCTGATGTAGAAATTGAGTATTTAGAAATAATAGAAGTTGCATGGCTTATGTATCACATAGGATACTCTTCTGGATTAGAAAACAGATAAACCCAAAAATAATATAAAAAGCCCCGAAAGGCTAACGACCAATCGGGGCTAATTTTCTTAAACATACTTAACAGCGTAAATTTATGTCATTTATCAATAAGAATCAAAAAGAAGATTTTTCTACGAAGTTTTACGAGCAATTTAAAGGCTTGATACCAAGTCTATCGAAACTCAAAATAGCAAGTCATATAGGCAGTTTTTGCACACAGCTATTTGTTATCATCCTGCTAATGATGTCTAATCTACCTATTCAAAGTAAAATTATTTGCGCAGTTTTGGCAGTCGTCATTGGTCTTTTCGTCAGTACGATTATCGAAACTGGATTGAGTAAATTTTTGCCTTACACCATTCAGCAATTACTAGGATGGAATTTTCACAACAAATGGTTTGTCTCTATGTTTTTTGCCCTACTTATTTTTATCGTTCTACCGCTCTCCGTGGCATCCCCTACCTTATCGGGCATCGGTGGGAACGAATTGGTCGATAAGTTGATGAAACGCAAGCAGCGACCATCTACCACACACCTAGACCAAAAACTAACGGCTATCTTCCAAGAGATAGACAGCATTGCCAACGTAGAAAAATTAGCGATTACCAACAGCCATTCCAAGCAGGAACAACCGATTAAAAATAAGTATAACGCCCTCATTCAGATTCAAAAAAACATTATTGCCAAGTACCGTAAAATCTATAAAACGAAAAAATGGGCAATCGGGCATATCCAAAAAGCCGAAAACAAAATCGAAAGCCTAAAGGCAGAAATGAACAGCCAACTATCCCCTACCCTAGCCGCTCAAACGGATGTGGTAAATAATCTCAATGCCCGTACCAAAGCCGAAAAATCCTATCATCGTAATAACATAGAAAAGGAGAAAGCGGCGATATTGGCCGACTGGCAAGAGCAAAAGGAAAAGCGAGATTTCAACCAGTTTATTTGGGGGAATATTACGGCAGGTCTAGCGATCTTTTTTAGCTTTGGCACCTTCGCCTGTATCTTCATCATGGAGCTATTCAAGAAGGGTTCGGGCAACGCCTTGGAGGTAGTGGAGGACGAGGGAAAAAGCGGTAAATTTTCCTTTCAGTTTTTGAATGAGTTGGGCGGTAAGATTATGGATATTTTGCCTACGGGCAAAGTAGTTTCAAAAGCTGAAACCAATACAGTTTCAGAAACTGAAACCGTAATAAATCCAGAATCTGAAACCATTGGTTTCAAGCCTAGCTATATGCAGAAACCAAAACCAGTTTCAAAACCCAAAAACAAGAAAGGGAAACCATCGTCAGCCCTTGAAACTACTCACTTTCCAACAGTTTCAGCAAAAGACGTTGAAAAGATTTTGAAAACTGAAACCGTCCTCTTGAAACCAGAAGTTTCAGCACAGGTGAAACTGAAAAAAAAGCAGATTCAAAGTTATCAATGGAAGTTGAGAAATAAAAAGGGGAAATCTGAAACTGCTAATAAAAATATTGCTCGTTTAGTGAGCGAAATAAACGAATTGAAAAACCTAAAACTTTGATTATGCAAGTATCTAAAAAAGTCACAATAACTATCGAAATATTGAATCTTGATTTAACTGAAGACTATTTAATTAGTGAGATAGAAAAACTAGTAGAAAATTTGAATAGTGACAAAACAAATTCTACTCATAAAAATGTAGTTGCCCAGAGAAATAAGCAACGCATTTTCAAAGCCTATAATCTACTGTCAACTATAAACAAAGGCAAAGTCAAGCAAAAAGAAGTAGTTGAAATCACAGGTTTATCAGAGAGAACAATTCGTAAATATTGGAAAGAATTAAAGCAAAATAAATTGAGTTAAACTAATCTACTAAGAACCGCAAAAAGCGGCAAGCTACACCAAATTTTACACTTACCATACTAGAGAAAACTACACTTACAAAAGGTCTTACTAGATCATGTATATCATTTCACACCCTACTATCTTAGGATAGTAGGGGAGTGATTTTTTTCTCAATTTTCATAAAATTTATACGTATATGAAAACTCTAGTTATTAGGGAGCACACCCAACAAACTTTGTCCCGTGAATTTGAAGATTACAAAAAAGAAGTTTTGCTATTGCGTTCGGAGAATGCACAGTTGGTCAAACAGATAATAGACTATGAATCATGGGGCAACTCTATAAGAGAAATGGAATGTAGCCTAATCGAAAAAGAGGAAGAGATTGTAGAAGTACGAGCCGAGCTAATGGCATCTATCAAAAATTATAAAAAGCTAGGTATAGAAATGATCCTGCTTGAAGATAGGTATGAACAATGCTCTGTTTGCTACAATACACTACTAAAGCGACTTGATAGGGCAGTAGGGTACATCAATTCTAATCTACAAGGATTGAAGAGCGCCACGGCTCGGAGAATGCTCACCAAGATCAAGCAACTAAGGGCGAAATCACGCGGCAGCGGCCGCGCTAAACGGTGGTGACCCTGCAAACGCCGCGGCCGCGGGCTGGAGCCGTGCGGGACAGTACACAGCAGCGAGGTTTTACTCCCGAGACGCAAGAGACTGCGGTCGCATGGTGCATCAGTTGGCGGTCCACTCCCGACCGAGACGCAAGTGATTGCCGTCGGAT
>CAKZMU010000076.1 GCA_937129145.1 uncultured Lacinutrix sp.
TCTCGTCAAAATGTTGGTCAAGATGTGGCATTGGATGGAGGAGGGAATCCATACATTGCTGGAATCGCAACGCAGGGTGATGTAAGTTTTGGTATGACAACTTTGACTATCAAGAAAATTTGCAACATTTGTTCGCATTTCAGAAGTGGACTTAGAATCACCCGACTTCCCTTTTTCATAACTCTTCGCCTCATCGTACTTTTCAATAAGAGCCAACGGGTCTGCTGATTTTAAAAACTCTGATTCCTTCCTACCTCTTAGTAAATAATTATCCTTTGGCTTAGAGCCATCTTTCATAATCTTGACCCCTTTAGGTGCATCCGAATAACTACCCTCTACTGTAAGGTGTTTATGCGCAAACCAATATGGTATATCCCAATAGTCCGCATACTCTCTTACTACACTCTCTGCTTTTTGCCTACCCATTTCAGCCCCCGTAGCTTCAAACATTTTCTGCATAGCAGTCCTTGTAATTTCGGGAGTATACTCCTTACCTGCCCCACCATACTCATCTATAAATTGATTCCTCTGTTTTGTTTTATTAGCTACTTTTATCTTACTAAAATCTTTAGAAAAATCATTGAATATAAAACTTGGCATCTCATAATCATCAGAATAAGAAGATTCTGTTCCACCACCTTTTTTTTTACTCGACACTTTATCTGTTGATTGAAATGTCGGTTTTGCCTTTGGATTCTCAGACAAAAAAGCATCTACTTCATTCAATGGAATATCAAATGTATCACGATTCAAAGTGTAGCTCTCCAATTGTATAGCCCCCTTATTCTCAGACAAAAAAGCATCTACTTCTGAAATAGGAATATCATAAACACCGCCATTAACTTTAAATGTCTTCTTAGTATTTTTATCAGGCATTCTTATTTTCTTTTATATTTAGACCACTTGTTTGCCCCTCCCTGTTTTTTCTTTTTAGTTGTTTTTTTATCTGAAACAACAGCCCCATTTTTATACTTCGACACACTACCATCAGAGAATGTCACAACACCTGTATATACCTTATTACCCTTAAACACTCCCCTAAACTCATCTCCATTCTTCCACTTATAAATACCACTGCCATCTAACCCATTTGCACCAACCTTAAAGCCATTATACTTATCGCCATTTTGAACATTTTGCCACTTAATATTATTACTCTCATTCGCCTGTTGCTTCAATACTATTTTAGCTCTTTTCATTTTGCTTAACTTCTCTTCGTTAGAAAAAGAGATTAAATCTAACTCGTCTATGTGGTCATAAACCCAAGTATATCCTGCTATAACTTTTTTATCCTGTAAGTAACTATCAAAACAGTTCACTAACGCCATGTATATTAAATTCTCTTTTTCTGATTCGCTTATACGTGGAAGTTCTGTCTTGGGTTTTATAGGTGGCCTTGATTGCTTATAAGAACTTATTACTTTCCCAAAAAGGATAACGTCAAGGAAGTTTGTTTTTGGCTCAAGCTTTGGTAACTCGCCTTTAACATATTTCGTAAATGCCTTTTTAATATCCTCAATAGTCATAGACCAACAATAATCCGAAACCATAGGCAATAAAACTTCTAAGCGTTCAGCAGATGTTTCATCTTTTAGCGAAAGAAGTTTTGAAAGCCAAATACCTAGCTCAAGCACTTTCTTTGCCCTAGTTTCTTCAGGCATTGCCTTAATCGGGAAAACATCCCCTTTTTCTGTTTTAACTAGCTCCATCGATTTTGTGTTTTTCCATTAGTATATCCATTGCATTTCTTTTTTCTTTTTTGGCGGAACTTTTTTCTTTTTTATAATCAGAGAGTCTATTAAACCAACCTGAAGCAGCTCCCTTCCAATTTTTCATTTTGTTTTTACCTACCCTCCATCCGTTGCTAGTGTAGTAGTCAATAAATTTTTGAGCTTCTTTTTTAGCTTCTTCGAATTGTAAACCTTTTTCTAAAAAATAATTATCGACCTCTTCTAAAGTTGGGGGCGAGAAATTTTTTGGTTTACTTGTAGTTTGGTTAATTGGTACATTGTTAATTTGTTTATCTATACTATCATTGCTTTGTTGCGTGCTTTCGCTTTGCTTTGTCGTATGCTTTATAAATGCTTTATCTAGTGCTTTATCTAGTGCTTTGACGTTAAAGTTTAACTCAATTATATTTGATGAGTATTGATTTTTTGAATACTCGTGCATTATTATGAATCCATATTCAACTAATTCTTCTAAATATTTTTTATAAGAACCATAGGATTTCATTCCTATAGCTTCTAATACCATTGATGTAGGAAATCCAAAAACCTTTTTCCACCCCAATCGATTACAATGTTCAGTAGCAAAAAAATATATTGCAGCATGTTGAGGTTTTATTGTGTGCGGGTTTTCAAATGCAAAATCAAACCAGATTCTGCTTAACTGATAAATGTTCATAATAAGCTATATTATAACCGTTAGGATAATTAGTATTCAATTTGTTTATGTAGGTGTGCTCAATAATCGTTTCTAGTTTTCGGTTGTGAAAATGAATGTTCATTTCTGAATATTTTTTTATTAGAAAAAATCTAAATGAATTAATCCCATTGTCTTTTATCTGGTTGTCAATAATAGTTTTAGGATTCTTAATTTTTAAATGCTGTTTAAGGCGAGCCATATATTCAATTGATTTTCCTACATAAGACTTATTGTTTTTAGTATTAACAATTAAATACCAACCTCCAAACCTATAATCGGAATGGCTAGACCTAATTTGTCTATACTTTAAAATATCATCAATAAATATTTCTTTCATAAAAAAACCCTTCAAGAGGTTAGCGCTGCTCCGAAGGGTTTTAAGTATCGCTACTAAGTAGCTTTTTAAGTTCTTAATGATTCCGATTAAGCGCTAACTAAATCCGATAACGAAGGTAATACTTTTCTTTCGTAAGCGAAAATAATTTCATAAAAATTTTCACAAACGAACATTTATAACTATCTTTACCCTGTATTCAAATAGAATATAAAGTCAAAGGGTGGAGCCTTGACCTCGGAAAAAACTTAGTAATTCCTCTCTTAGCTCCACCTTTGAGAGGATTTTTAATTGCCACCTCTCTTGATTGACGGGGTGGCTTTTTTATTTAAACTAAAACTGAACGGTAATGAAACCAGTATTCGACGTAAAGGAAAAGAAGTGTCCTATATGTGATGAATTAAAACCTTTAGAGGACCCTCGTTGAGGTTATTGCGGATAACGGTTACGCATAAGAATAGTTGCTGAATGAAAAACGAAATTATTAAATATACCTAAAAACAAAAAAGAGCGTGGGCAAATGGCTTCGCCAAAAAACTAATAACTAAAATTATGAAAAAAACACTATGTGACAGATGTGGAAACGAACAACACATTAAAGAAATTGATGATTTTATTTTAAGTAGAGATTATCACGAAAATCAAGGCGAAAATAAATTAGTTATGAAACGCCTTGTTAAAAGAAAAATTAGATTTTTTGGATGGACTTCTATAATGAGAATGATTGATTATAGACCAAATTGGGTTGAAGGTAGTTTAGATTATGATATTTGTGGCACTTGTCAAGAATCTTTTAATATGTGGCTGAAAGAAAAGGATTATGAAAAGAAGATTATTGAACAGGTTTTAGAAAACCCTAAAGCAGCGAAAGAACTTTTATTAGAGCATGAGTAAATACGTGTTGAAGGCTTTTTGTTTTTCTTCGGTTAAGCAACGAGCCTTTATTAAAATGCACGAACCAAGGCAATTATTTTTATGCGGTGTTATATGCTGACCGCCATATTTATAATACTTGCGCAAAGATTGGTCGGTTTGCATTATAACGGTCTGGGTATATCTTCTGGGATGCGTAGCATACCGAGTAAGAAGATTGGCTACGCATCATTGACGATATACTTTGTTGTGGAGAGTTTACTAAAATTAAGAAACTATGAAAATTAAAAAGGAAGAAACAAAATCGATGCGTAGCCATACCCAGCCCGTTGGGGAGAATGAGCA
>CAKZMU010000077.1 GCA_937129145.1 uncultured Lacinutrix sp.
ACACCTGTATAATAAAGAATACGTTCTGTAGTTGTAGTTTTTCCTGCATCAATATGTGCAGCAATACCTATATTTCTTGTGAATTTTAAATCTCTTGCCATTTCTTAAAATCTAAAGTGTGAGAATGCTTTATTTGCTTCTGCCATTTTATGAGTATCAACTCTTTTCTTAACAGCTGCTCCTTCTTCTTTAGCTGCAGCTAGTACTTCTGCCGCTAATTTTTGAGCCATAGATTTTTCGTTTCTTTTTCTTGAAAAGCTAATAAGCCATTTCATTGCTGTAGAAACTTTACGGTCTGGACGAATTTGCATTGGAATTTGAAATGTTGCTCCACCAACTCTACGACTACGCACTTCTACGTGAGGCATAACGTTTGATAAAGCATCCTTCCATATTTCTAAGGCTGTTTTTTCTTCGTCTGTATTCTTTTCTTCCACAATATCAATTGCATCGTAGAAAATTTTGAAAGCTACTGACTTTTTACCATCCCACATCATCATGTTAACAAAACGAGTTACTAACTGGTCGTTAAATTTTGGGTCTGGTAAAAGCGGTCTTTTTTTCGCTGCTCTTTTTCTCATGTCTTCTTTTTAAAGTTTTAAATTACTTCTTAGGGCGTTTAGCACCATACTTAGATCTACGTTGCGTTCTACCTTCAACACCAGCGGTGTCTAATGCTCCACGAACAATGTGATATCTAACTCCTGGTAAATCTTTTACCCTTCCACCTCTAACTAATACTATCGAGTGCTCTTGTAAATTGTGTCCTTCTCCTGGAATGTATGCGTTTACTTCGTTACCATTTGTTAACCTTACCCTTGCAACTTTACGCATTGCTGAGTTAGGTTTTTTTGGTGTTGTTGTGTAAACACGCGTACAAACTCCACGTCTTTGAGGACAAGAATTTAAAGCAGCCGATTTACTCTTCTTAGTTATTTTGGCTCTTCCTTTTCTTACTAATTGTGAAATTGTTGGCATATATTTCTATATAATTTTTATTAAACCCTCTTCTAAGAGGGCTGCAAAGGTAGAAATTTAAATGAATAATTCAAATCTTAAATAATTAATTTTCACTCGGTATTAAAATTTAATTTTACCTATATATTATTTGATGTTTATTTCCGTTAGTTTTATACTCAAATTTAAGCCTTGAAAGTTTTTAACATTCTTATTATATATTCTCTTTATGCCGCATTCCTTAATAATGGTTTGCAATCGCAAAACCTTAATTTAATTGTTTCTGGAAATACTGAGGATGAAACTAGAGTTATAGATTCCATTGGATACCAAAAATCTTTTCTGAATTTTAAATTATTACAAGAAGAAATTCTAAACTTAAAAAAGAATTTACAGAAAATTGGTTTTTTAGAGAATGAGATATTATCAACTAAAAAAGAAAATGCCTCAACATACCACAGTAAAGTAAGATTAGGTAAAAAATATCGCACCATATATATATACTACAACAAAAATGTTATTTCTGTTGATTTTTTAAAAACCATAGTAGAAAATACTAATGAGTCCTTTTTTGAAACCAACATTAAAAACGTAGCACCTCTTCTAAAAAAAATAAATACTTATTTAATTGAAAACGGCTATCCTTTTTCTTCAGTAAAATTAGATTATTTTAAAAAGAGCACTAATGACAAAAGCCTTGAAGCTCAATTAATAATTGAATCTAATAATGAAAGAACTATTGATAAAGTTATTGTTAAAGGCTATGAACGTTTTCCAGAATCTTATTTAAAGCATCATTTAAAACTGAAGCCAAAAAAAACTTTGAGTATAAACAAATTAAATGAAAAAGCTAAAATCTTGAATTCACTACCTTTTGTTAATCTTAGTAGAGAACCAGAAATTCTATTCACCAAAGACTCCTCTACTGTTTATTTATACGTACAAAAACGTAAAAGCAATATTTTTGATGGTTTTTTGGGGTTTGGCACCAACGAAACATCTGGTAAATTAGAATTTGACGGTTATTTAGATTTAAAACTCACCAACAATTTAAATTATGGAGAATCCATAAACCTTATATATAAGAGTGACGAAAGTGAGCAAAAAACATTTAATGCAAACATAAAAGTACCTTATATATTTAATTCCCCTATAGGTATCGAACTTGGTTTAGGGATTTTTAAAAAAGATTCAACGTTTACCAATGTAAGTCAATCTGCTAGTTTGTTTTATCAAATTAATAGTAAGCAAACAATATACGCTGGCCTATCCTCGATACAATCAAACAACTTAACAGATGATAATTCTTTATTAAATATTCAAGATTATAATTCAACATTTTATAATTTACAATACCAACTCTTCAAACCTCAATACAATAATTTATTATTCCCTAACAATTTTAGTTTCGATGCAAAAATTGGATTTGGGAATAGAAAAAATGATGGGAATAGATTAAATCAAACATTTCATGAAGTAAACACCTACAAGGTTTTTAATTTAAATCAAAAAAACAATGTTTTTTTAAGAGTAAAATCACAAGGTATTCAATCAGAAGATTATTTAACAAACGAGCTATTACGCTTTGGAGGGATTAATAGCATAAGAGGATTTGAAGAAAACAGTCTTCTAGCTACATTATATGGGTTTGTCAATCTTGAATACAGATACAATTTAAGCCCTTCAATTTACGTACATACCATTACAGATGCCGCTTACCTGGATAATAGCCTAGAAAAATTCAACAAAAAACTATATGGATTTGGCATAGGTATAGGTGTACTCACTAAAGCAGGATTATTAAAACTTAACTATGCAACTGGTAAATTTGAAAACCAAAAATTCCAACTCTCAAACTCCAAAATTCACATCAGTCTAAACGCCGTATTTTAACAAGAGCTCAGGTTTTAAAAGACGTTTTCTGAAAAAAAAATAAAATTTTAGTAAATAATAATTGCTTTATTAACTTTTTATTATGATTTTTGGCTTTGACTAATTCAAATAAATTATAAAATGAAAACAAAGTTTAGTGGAATTTTAACGCTACTATTAGCGTTTGTTGTGCAAATATCCTTTGCACAAGAAAAAACAATTTCGGGAACGGTTTCGGATGCATCTGGTATGCCTCTTCCTGGAGTTAACATTTTAGTAAAAGGTACAACTAACGGAACACAAACAGATTTTGATGGTAACTATACCCTCAATGCAAGTGTGGGTGATGTTCTTACTTTTACCTATGTAGGTCTTAAAACTGTTGAACAAACAGTTGGATCGTCAAATACTATAAATGTAACTATGCAAGAAGATGCTGCATTGTTAGATGAGGTTGTTGTAACAGCCTTAGGTATTAAAAGAGAAAAGAAATCGCTTGGTTACTCCCAACAATCTGTTGGTGGTGAAGAGCTAGTTAAAGCAAAAGAAACTGATATTGCTGATGCTTTAGCTGGTAAAATCGCAGGTGTACAAATTGTTGGTAACTCTAGTACAACATTTGGTAACTCTCAAATTAGATTAAGAGGTGAAACTAACCTTTTATATGTTGTAGATGGTATAAGAGTTTACGCAAGTAGTGATATTAACCCTGATGATGTTGCAGATATTTCTGTACTTAAAGGTGGTTCTGCAACTGCAATCTATGGTCCAGAAGGAGCAAATGGTGTGATCATCATTACAACTAAAAGAGGTGAAGCTGGTGTAGCTAAGTTTGAAATTGACCAAACTTTCTCGGTTAACCAAGTAACAAACTTACCAGAGTACCAGAATGAGTATGGTGGTGGATACAGCCAATCATTTAATGTATTCTCATACAACCCAGCAACAGATCCAGCTGAATGGGCATCATTTGATGGACATTTATATCCTGATTTCCATGCTGATGAAAGTTGGGGTCCTAGATTAGACGGTACTTTAGTACGTCACTGGGATAGTTGGGTTCCTGGAACTCCAGAATTTGGCGAATTAAGAGCTTGGTCTCCTAGTAAAAATGACATTAATACATTTTATGAAGATGCTTACACGTCTAATACAAATCTAGCGTTCTCTAAAGCAGACGAGAATTACAATATTAGAACTGCTGTTACTATGATAGAAGCTAATGGTATTGTTCCTAACTCAAGTAACAAATCAATTAGATTTGCTGCTAATTTATCATATAATATTTCTGATAAATTTGAGTTTTTTGCTAATGTAAATATTGAAGATAGAGATATGTTCAACAACCCGGATCAAGGGTATGCGAACTTAGGTTCTAACTTCAACCAATGGTGGCAAAGACAATTAGACTTTAAACGTTTAAGACGTTATGAGCGTAATGGTCAAATTACTTCTTGGAATATTCGTGGCCCTAGAGATGCACGTCCATTATATTGGGATATGCCATATTTCCATTCATATGAAAATGACAGAAATTATAGAAAGAACACCTATTATGGTAAAGTTGGAGGTACATACACCTTTAATGATAACTTAAATATTACTGCTGAGATTAGAAAGACCTATAATGCTTATCAAAATGATGACAGAGGTACTACAAAAAGTTTATTAGACCCTGCTTTCTATAACCAAGGTGCAAGTGATAATGAAAGAACCGATTATTTTGCCATGGCAAACTATAGCAATACAGCCATGAATGGTGATATTGATTATACTGTAAGTTTGGGTGCTGAAAAAATCGAAATAGATTATCATAGCTTATTTGCAAGTACTGTTGGTGATTTATCAATTCCTGATTTTTATAACTTATCTGGTTCTCAAGACCCTGTAAGAGCAAGTCAAGGATTAACGCAAACCAAAAGAGATGGTGTTTTTGCAAAAGCATCTATTGGATATAAAAAGATGCTATATTTAGATGGGTCTTATAGATATGACTGGTCTTCTACTGCAAACCCAGAAGATAACCGTATTGAAACATATGGTGCCTCTTTAAGTTTCTTAGCTCACGAAGTGTTTGCTAAAAACGATGTTGTAACATTTGCTAAGTTAAGAGCTGGATATACTCAAGCTCCTTTCTTTCCTGGTGCTTACCAAACTGCTGGTGTGTATGGCGTAGGAACATTATATCAAGGTTTTGGTAGACTTAGTGTAAGTGGTAGACAACCAAACCCAAATATTGTTGGTGGTACAAGATCTGAATTTGAAGTTGGTACGGAATTCCGTTTATTCAACAGTAAAATAAGCTTAGACTTATCTTATTTCAATAGAACAGATGAAGATTTACCTGTAACAGTGCCATTAGATGGTTCAACAGGATTTACCTCTGTGGTTGTAAATAGTGGTAAACAAACATCTTCAGGTTTTGAAATTGGTTTATTGGGTGATGTAATTTCAACTGATAATTTTAATTGGGAACTTGGTGTTAACTTTGGTACTCTTGAAAGATTTGTTGACGCACTTTATCCAGGAATTGACTCTCGTGATTTAAGTACTTATACGTCTAACATGAGACTTCAAGAAAGAGTTGGTGAAGAGTGGGGTACTTTAATAGGTAGAGGTTTTACTTACGGTCCTAATGGAGAGATATTATATCGTGCTGCTTCTGGCGGTCGTTATTTCTACTCTCGTACTACTAACAAGAACCTTGGAAACGTATTGCCAGATTTTACTGGTGGTATTACATCTAACATGAGCTACAAAAACTTTGATTTAGCTTTAGGATTTGACTTCCAAAAAGGTGGTAAGTACTATTCTAGAACTGAAAGATATATGGATCACTCAGGTTTATCTTTAAAGACAGCTGGTCTTAATGATAAAGGGAACCCTAAAAGAGATCCTGTAGCTTCAGGTGGTGGAGTTCACATTGTTGGTTTATTAGAAACAGGAACAGATTCTAACGGTCAACCAACATCGGACGGAACTGTTGTTGACGCATACGTTGAAGCCGTAGATTTATATAACTTAGGTAACTTAGGCAATATATACGAAAACAACCTGCATGATGCATCATACATTAAATTAAGAAGCGTGAGGTTAAATTACAACTTCGATAAAGAGTTTGTAAGCAAGTTCAACTTGACTGCTGCATCATTAGGTTTCTTTGCAAATAACGTTTGGTTAATTGATTCTGAACTTAATTGGGTAGATCCTTCGGAGCTTGAAAGAAGAGGTGGAATTAACTGGGCGGAAGCTGGTACATTACCTCAAACAAGATCTTTGGGAGTTAACTTAAAACTAACATTCTAAAAAAATAAGAAAAATGAAAAATATTATTAAAAACATAGCATTATTAATTTGTGTCTCTGTGTTCTTTAGTTCATGTGAAACTATCGATTATGGTGATACTAATGTGAACCCTGGTGGGCCAACTGCGCCTGTTACATCACAGTTATTAACGTCTGCTCAAACATCTATACCTTCAATTGGTACCGATGTAAAGTCTATACTTTATATGCAGCACATAACACAAGGACAATATCCAGGATCTTCTAGATACGAAACTTTAACAGCTAACTATAATGGTTGGTATACTGGGCCTATCGTAAATTTAAATGAAATCATTAAGCTTAATGAAGATTCAGCTACTGCTGGAGCTGCTGCAGCTTTTGGTGCTAATGAAAATCAAATAGCATTAGCTAAAATTTTAAGAGCATATTATTTACAGTATATGACAGATAGATGGGGTTACCTACCTTGGACTGAAGCTTTCCAAGGAATTGACAATCCGCAACCAGCTTTCGATTCTCAAGAATCTATTTATAACTTTATGTTTGCTGAAATAGAATCTGCTTTAGGAATGATTTCTGGAGGTGCATCGCCACAAGGAGATGTGTTATTTGGTGGAGATATGGACAGATGGTCTGCTTTTGCAAACAATTTAAAAGCGCAAATGGCAATGAGAATTTCTGATGTTAACCCTTCGTTAGCACAGTCTAAATTTGAGCAAGCTGTAGCATCTGGAATGTTAGTAACAGATAATGCTGACAACATTGAGTTCAATTACGGATCTGACGAAACTAGTGATAGTCCCTGGGAAGATCGTTTTCAAACTCGTGAGGATTATATCATGTCTGTAACAATGATAGAATGGCAAAGAGCCAACTTAGATCCAAGATTATTTGAATATGCTGAAGAAGCTAGAGATAGTGTTTTTGATACTCCTAACTTCCCAGGTGGTATTGATGCAGGTTACGTTGGAGCGCCTAATGGTGCTGTAAACGGTAATGTGCCAGATTATTCTTTTATTACTAGTGACATTATTTATGATAAGCAATATCCAACACCATTATTCACTGCTGCTGAAACCCATTTTAAAATGGCAGAAGCTGCAATGAAAGGTTGGAACGTAGGTGGCGGTACTGCTGCTGCACACTATGATATGGGAGTTATGGCTTCTATGGATTATTGGGGTGTAGATGCAACTGATGCTTCTGACTACCTTGCTGCACATCCTTATGTAGGAATTGATGAAATCGCTTACGAAAAGTGGATGGCATTATACTTACAAGGACCTGAAGCATGGGCTGAGTGGAGACGTTTAGACTTACCTGTATTAACACCTTCGCCTTTTGCAAGTACTGCACAAATCCCTACAAGGGATGCATATGATGCTGCTGTAGAGTCTAATAATAAAGCTAATTATGATGCTATGGTTGCTGCACAAGGAGCAGATAACATTTACACTAAACTATGGTGGGATGTAAACTAGTTTATTAAAAACTTTGTTTTATATATAAAAGGCTCAACAAATTTTGTTGAGCCTTTTCTTTTTTAAATATTTATACTATAATAAAACTTATATCAAATCAATACATTCTTAATCAGACAATTTAATAAATATAATGACATTAAAAATCATAAATTGTATAGCCAATCTCTTGCTAATATGCAGTTGAAAATTAAAAGGCAAAAGTTAAAAAACATAAAATAACCTTGATAATAGTTGGTTTTTTAACTTTTTATTATGATTTTTGGCATTGACTAATTCAAATAAAATAAAAATGAAAACAAAGTTTAGTGGAATTTTAACGCTATTACTAGCGTTTGTTGTGCAATTAACCTTTGCGCAAAGTAAAACAGTTTCAGGAACGGTTTCAGATCAATCTGGTATGCCACTTCCTGGGGTTAATATTCTTGTAAAGAACACATCCAATGGTACTCAAACCGATTTTGATGGTAAGTATAGTATTACTGCCAACGCAGGAGATGTCTTAGTTTTTACCTATGTAGGTCTAAAGACTGTAGAACAAACTATTGGTTCTTCAAATACAATTAACGTTTCTATGGAAGAAGATGCTTCTGTTTTAGAAGAGGTAGTTGTAGTTGGATATAGTTCATTCAAGAAATCAGAGTTAACTGGATCTACTGTTAAACTGGGAAATGAAAAATTAACAGATGTAACTGTAGCACCTAGTGTTGATCAAGCTTTACAAGGTAAAGTAGCTGGTCTTACTGTAAGTAGTAACTCAGGTACTCCTGGTTCTACATCGCAAATTAGAATTCGTGGTATTAGTTCTATTACGGCTGGTAATGAACCATTATACGTAATTGATGGAGTGCCGATGTCTAATGGAAACATTAATACTTCTGGAGCTACTTCATTTTTCTCAAATTTAGCGGCTTTTGATAGTAATAACGTCGAATCTATCACAGTTTTAAAAGATGCATCAGCTACTGCTCAATATGGAGCAAGAGGTTCTAATGGTGTAATACTTATTACAACTAAGAGTGGTAAAGCGGGAAAAACAACTTTCTCATTTAGCTCTAATTATGGTTTCCAAAATGATGCTGTAGATGGTCCAGAACCATTAACTGCAGCTCACCGTTTAGAATTAGCATCTGAAGCATATTTTAATGATGGCTTCTTTGCAAGTAAAGCTGATGCAGAAACATTCCTTTTAGGAGGTGGAGCTTTTGCTGCTTGGGATGCTGCTGGACGTCCAGAAGGAAACTGGAAAGAAGTTATTAAAAATAAAGATGCAATTGTTGAAAACTATAGCCTTTCTGCTACAGGAGGTAATGAAAATAGTTCATTTTATACTCAATTAGGTTATACTAGTCAAGAAGGTACTGTTATTGGTTCTTCTTTTGAACGTATTAACGGAGCAATTAATTTTTCTACCAAATTAACAGATAATATAAAGTTAACATCAAACAATCAAGGTGCTTATACTTATCAAGATGCATTCTTAGAAAGAAGTGCATACTTCGAGGGAGCTAGATCTGCGCCATTTTTCTTATCTCCATTAAATCAGCCATACAACGATGATGGTACATTTAATGAGTTTGGAGGATCTTTACCTAACCCATTATATATTACAAAGTATAATATTAATGACCAAACATTAGCTCGTATCGTATCCGATAATCAGTTAAATTGGGATTTAGGAAACGGATTATCGTTTGCTTCAAAGTTTAATGTAAACTACCAAGTATATAATAGTCGTACTTATTCTAACAGAAATTATGGTTATGGTGCCGCAACTAGTGGTGACGCAGGACAATATACTAGAAACACTGTTGATTATACTTTTCAAAACTCTTTAAACTACTCGTTTGATCTTGGTGAAAACCATTCATTTGATGCAATGGTATTACAAGAGTATTCTTCTAATAGAAGATATTTCTTAGGAGGTTATGGTGAAAACTTTGCAGATGATGGTTTGTTTAACTTAAGTTCAACAGGTAACCCTATTTCAATTGCATCTAATTATACAGATTTTTATCTAGGAGCATATTTAGGGACATTGCACTACAGTGGATTTGATGGTAAATACGTTTTAGACTTAAACTATAGATATGAAGGAAACTCAAGATTTCATCCTGACGAAAGATGGGGTAGCTTCTGGTCTGTTGGTGGTGCATGGAATTTACATAAAGAAAACTTTATTGCAGATGTAAGCTGGATTAATAGTTTAAAATTTAGAGCTTCTTACGGTGTAACTGGTAATGCTAATATAGGTCTTAACCAATATCAATCACTATTCTCTTATGGAGTTGATTACAACGGTCAAGGTGCACAAGTTGTAAATACATTTGGAAACAACAAGTTAACTTGGGAAAAGTCTAATACTCTTGATTTAGGTATTGATTTTGGTATTATAGATGGAGCTATTTCTGGTTCATTTAGTTATTTTAATAGAGAATCAACAGATTTATTATTAAATGTTCCTCTTTCTCAAACAACTGGTTTTACTAGTCAAGTACAGAACATTGGTGCATTAACTAATAAAGGTATTGAAATTGAATTAAATGCTAACTTAGTTAGGTCTGAAGATTTTAACCTTTCGATAGGTGGTAACATTGGTACTGTTCAAAATGAAGTTACTAAACTTCCTTTAGATCCTAATGGGATTGAAAGAACAATAACTACAACTACTTCTAGAATAGAAACTGGTCACCCAGTAAGAGGTTGGTACATGCCAACTTGGGCAGGTGTTAACCCAACTACAGGATTAGAAGAATACTATATTAATGGTGTAGATGGTGCTACAACTACAGATTTTAATCAAGCTGATGCAGTTTGGCAAGGAGATAATGCTGTACCAACATTAACAGCTGGTTTAAATCTACATGTTGACTATAAAGGATTCTTTTTAGATGCAAATGGTTATTATGCAGGTGGGCATAAAATTTATGAAGGATGGCATAGATATACTAACCAAACTAATGCTTATCCAATTTTTGCATTCCAAGGTTTACAATCTTTATTAGATAGATGGCAACAACCAGGAGATATCGCTAGAAATGGAAAATTTACTAGTTCTTTTACTCCATGGCAAAGACATTCTAAATACTTATATGATGGAGAGTTTATGAGATTAAGAACTCTTACTGTTGGATATGACTTTAAAGATAAATTAGAATCTATTGGTCTAACTAGTGCTCGAGTTTACTTAAGAGGTAACAACTTACTAACTTGGGTAAAAGATGATAATTTAAAATATGACCCGGAAGTAGATCTTGGAGGTCAAACTGGATTGGAAACACCTCCAATCAAATCAATCTCATTTGGATTAACTTTAAACTTTTAGAAGCTATGAATAATAAAGTATTTAAACTTACAACTATAATAGCATTAAGCATGTTTTTGTTTAATGGCTGTGCAACAGACGATTTAGAGCCTACATTAGCTCAAGATAAACCTGTTGAAGGAAGTATAACTAGTGTTGGAAACCTTTTTAGTATACTAAAAGGTGCACATAGTCAAATGACATCTGGTGGATATTATGGTCAAGCAATGATTATTACTAACGAAGTAAGGTCGGACAATTGTTTCTCTAATGGTTATTCAGGAAGATATTCAACGCAAGCTGAATATGCATATAACGAAAATACTGGATATGTATGGGATAATGCATATCAAGTTATAGCCAATGCAAACATTATAATTAACCAATCTTTAGATGGTTTATCAGGTGATTTAGCTTATGGATCTCATATACAAGGTCAAGCAACGGGATTGAGAGCTTTAGCTCATTTTGATTTATTAAGAAGTTTTGGACAACAACATACAGGAGGAAGTCTTGGAGTTCCTATTATCACACAGTTCAAAGATGAAAGTAATTTATTCCCAGCTAGAAATACAGTAGATGAAGTAAAAGCAGCAATTTATGCTGATTTAGAAGCTGCATTTACAATGATGGATGTTGCTTATGACAGTAAAATATATTTCTCTAAATATGCAGCTAAAGCTTTAGAATCTAGAGTTGCTGTTTATTTTGGAGATTGGCCAAGAGCAAGAGATGCTGCGATGGAAGTATTAGGTTCTGGTATGTATACAATTGCTCCAGCTGGTAGTTTTGTTTCAAATTGGGGGTCTAAACAAGCTGGAAATTCAATTTTTGAATTACAAAACAGTGCATCAGATAACGCCGGAATTGGTGGTTTAGCTTATATTTACCGTTGGCCAACTTTCCCAGCAACTGGATATGGTGACATTCAAGTAGTAGATAATGTATATGCTCTTTTTGAAGCTACAGATGTACGTAGAGATATATTAGGTTACCAACTTGAAGCAACTGGAGCAACTCCTAGTCTTCGTAACATGGGTAAATATCCTGATACAGTATCTTATACAGATAACATTCCTTTAATGAGAATTGAAGAAGTTATTTTAAATTATGCTGAAGCATTATTTGAAATTAATAATGCTGACCCAGCTGCTTTAACACAGTTAAATTCTATTACATCTAACCGTGGAGCATCAGCACATGCTTCTGTAACCAAGCAAATTATTCTTGACGAAAGAAGAAAAGAATTAATGTTTGAAGGTTTTAGATTTGATGACTTAGTAAGAACTGGAGAAAGTATTGATGTTTTAGGTTCTATTCAGAACGTAATACAAACATTAACTTATCCAAATAACTTATTTGCTTATCCTATTCCAAAGGCCGAAACAGATGCAAACTCTAATATGGTTCAAAACGCAGGATACTAATAATAAGTATTTATAATAAAAAAAGCTACTGTTTATTCAGTGGCTTTTTTTATTTATATACATTTGTATCATGGAAAAAGAAACGAAAATCTTTGGGATTCGTGCTATTATTGAAGCCATAAATTCCGGAGAAACAATAGATAAAGTATTTGTACAAAAAGGGCTCCGTGGAGAGCTCTTTCAAGAACTTGACAGTTTACTTAGGCGTGAAAGCATTAATACATCTTACGTTCCAGTTGAAAAACTAAACAGGTTATCTAATAAAAACCACCAAGGCGTTGTTGCCCAAATATCACCTATTGAGTTTCATGATTTAGAAACATTAGTTTTAGATGTTATAGAATCTGGTAAAAACCCATTATTTATATTACTGGACCAAATAAGTGATGTTAGAAATTTTGGTGCTATTATTAGAACTGCTGAATGTGTTGGTGTTAATGGCATTATTATTCAAAAAAAAGGCGGTGCTCCTGTAAATGGTGATACTATTAAAACAAGTGCTGGTGCAGTGTTTAAAGTTCCTATTTGTAAGGTAGACCATATAAAAGATGCCATGTTCTATTTACAAGCATCTGGTGTAAAAGTAATAGCAGCAACCGAGAAAACTGATAATACTGTTTATGATGTTTCTTTTAAAGAATCTTGCGCCATTATTATGGGGTCGGAAGGTAGAGGTGTATCTCCTTCAATATTAAAACTTGCTGATGATAAAGCTAAATTACCGATGTTTGGAGATATAGGTTCGCTTAATGTATCGGTAGCTTGTGGTGCTTTTTTGTACGAAGCAGTAAGGCAAAGGCTTTAGTCATCATTGTTTTTGCTACGTTTAATATGGTAGGTTATTTTTAACCTTGGCTTATCTTCAACTATTTCTGGTTCTTCAGGCAAGTGTTCAATAAAATTTCCATTTTCATCAAAGTGCTTTAAAAAAGGGTCATCTTCTTCATTGTAGTGTGGTTGTTCCCAAGCATATTTTTTTGGTTTTGCAATTGATTTTCTGAAAAACAATGCAAAAACAAATCCTACAATCAATCCAGATAAATGCCCTTCCCAAGACATTTGTTCTTTAACTGGAAAAACATACCAAATCATTGAGCCATATAGAAACACTACCAATAATGATAATGCAATAAGTCTAAAGTGCTTTGCGAAAATTCCTTTAAAAAGTATAAAGCTCATCAACACGTAAATTAAGCCACTTGCTCCAATATGGTATGATGGACGTGCAATAAACCAAGTAAGCAACCCAGAAAATAGAATACCATAACCAATAACTTTCCATGAAATTTCCCTGTAGAAATAAAACAATGCCATAGATAATACAAAAAGCGGAATGGAATTATGGTACAAATGCTCCATACTACCATGCACAAATGGGCTAAAAACAATACCTTTTAATCCACTTAAAGTTCTAGGGTACACTCCTAGTTCATTAAGGTTGATACCAAATCGAACTTCAAACCAAAAAATCAACCATAAAAGCATTACAAATGCTATTGGAAAGCCAATAACTCCAGTCGAGTATTTAAATTGTTCTTGATTGTTCATGGTGTTTTTTAGTCGTAATTAATCAAATAACTAACCAAAGCTATTGATTATGAAACTTTGTCATTAAAATAATAAATAATTGCTTTAATTTTACAATATGAATGAACCCTTAGCAGAACGATTAAGACCAAAGACTTTAGAGGACTATATAAGCCAATCACATTTAATTGGTCCTAATGGCTCGCTCACAAGTTCAATTAAGCAAGGTATTATTCCCTCAATTATACTTTGGGGACCTCCAGGAATAGGCAAAACGACTTTAGCTCATATTATTGCCAATGAATCTAAGAGACCATTTTATACCTTAAGTGCCATAAACTCTGGCGTAAAGGATGTACGTGAGGTAATAGATAAGGCAAAACAAAGCGGTGGTTTGTTTACGACCAAAAACCCAATTTTATTTATTGATGAGATACATAGGTTTAGTAAATCGCAACAAGATTCATTATTACAAGCTGTTGAAAAAGGTTGGGTGACTTTAATTGGAGCTACCACCGAAAATCCAAGTTTTGAGGTTATACCTGCATTATTATCGCGTTGTCAAGTTTATATTTTAAATTCTTTTGATAAAAATGATTTAGAGAGCCTTTTAAAGCGTGCTGCTGAAAAAGATGACATATTATCTAAAAAGAACATAATCCTCGACGAAACGGAAGCCTTATTACGTCTTTCTGGCGGTGATGCTAGAAAATTGTTGAATATTTTTGAGTTAATCGTCAATTCTTATGATTCTGATAAAATTGTCATTACCAACGAATCTGTTTTACAAAAAGTGCAAAGCAATACAGTTAGGTACGATAAAACTGGCGAACAGCATTACGATATTATTTCGGCTTTAATAAAATCTATTAGAGGTAGCGACCCAAATGCTGCTGTGTATTGGTTGGCTAGAATGATTGAAGGTGGTGAAGATGTAAAGTTTATTGCACGTAGATTACTTATTTTAGCGAGTGAGGATATTGGGAATGCCAACCCTACTGCTTTGGTTATTGCCAATAGTACATTTCAAGCGGTTTCTACCATTGGAAATCCTGAATCTAGAATTATATTGAGCCAATGTGTAACGTATTTAGCATGCTCGCCAAAAAGTAATGCTTCTTATAAAGCCATAAAAGATGCGCAACAATTGGTAAAAGAAACTGGTGATTTAAGTGTGCCGCTTTCAATAAGAAATGCTCCAACAAAGCTTATGAAAGAATTAGGCTATGGCGATAATTACCAATACGCACATAACCATGAAAATAATTTTGCACTTCATGAATTTCTACCTGATGATATTTCTGGTACAAAACTCTACAATCCAGGAGAAAACTCCAGAGAAAATGGGTTACGTGAATTTTTAAAAAACCGTTGGAAAGATAAATACGGTTACTAAAATTTAATATTTAAGGTTTTTATGCTTGGCTTATTTCCATCATTTTTTGAAATATACCAAAAGCCATCTTCTTTATATACAATGGCGTTTTTATCCTTCACTAAAAACACATTTTCTAAGTTAGTTTCGAGCATTATCATCACTACCTTAGGTGTTTTATCAACCAATTGAAAACCGTTATTTATTTTTTGTGCATATAGGACGTCAACTGTTGGCTCTTCCTTTTTAAGTTGTCCAATAACCTTTCTGGGTTCCTTTTTTTCTACTTCAACTTTCTTTATCGGCTCTTCTTTTTCAATTGCTTCTTCTTGTTTTTCTCTTAAAGCTGTTATCTCTTCTTTTAATTTTTGGATTTCATCTTTCGATGTTTCATCTGAAGCTTCAGTAGTTTTAGCTAGAATAGCTTCATTTGGACTGTACTTATAATTTACGGTTTTAAAATCTTCAAAAGCTCCTCTTAAGGCTAATGTGTATGCTACTTTGTAATCTTTTTCTTTTGTAGAACCTGCTTTGGTTGTGTAAACAACATTTCCATCACAATCTTTTAATTCTACTTTTAATTTTGTTGACAAGAAAGCTTTTACTTTTAAAACGTCACTTCTTAAACCTAAACATCTATTTTTAGCCAAATCTATTGGGAGTTCGGCATCTTCCATAATAGCTTCAAAGCCATATTTTTTGAACAAGAACTGTGATAAAGAATTAAGTTGATATTTATCTTTTTCGTTTACAAAATCATATTTATAAGGTACAATTACATACTTATAATCATTAAGATTTTTTTGTGCAAATGCCGATGTAACACTTACCAACACTAAGAGTATTATTACTATTTTTTTCATTTTACTTTTAAATTAATCCATTTAGGTTAAAGATACATTTTGCAATTATAAAAATTGCTTTAATTCTATGAGATTATCAACATGTTTTACATCGCCATTTAATTCTTCTTTATGGTAATTAAAACAAATAGCATCTAAACCAATATCCAATGCGCCTAAAATATCTGCTTCGAGATTGTCTCCAATCATAATACTATTAGTCGTGTTGGCTTTTGCCAAATTGAGCGCATGATTAAAAATTCTAGGGTTAGGCTTCTTTACTCCTACCATTTCGGAATTGGTAACTGTATTAAAGTAGTGGTCTATATTGGCATTGTTTAATTTTCCATGTTGTACTTCTTTAAAACCGTTGGTAATTATGTGCAGTTGGTAGTTTGGTTTTAGATACTCCAAGATTTCTACAGCACCATCAAACAAATGATTAAATGTGCATAAATGCGTGATGTAATCTTCAGATAACTTATAAATCATACTAGGTTTTACAACTACATTTAGCTCATTAAACGCATCGTGCAAACGTCCAAAACGCAGTTTGGATTTTTCAATTTTTTCTTCCCGGTATAATTTCCAATATTGAAAATTTATAGGTTCATAAACCTCTAAAAACTCTTTTAAATTGGTGTCTATATTATTTAGTTGAAATATTTTTTCAAAAGTAAGCCCAGAGTTTTTATCAAAATCCCAAAGTGTATGGTCCAAATCAAAAAAAACGTGAGAGATATTTTTAATTTTCATTTTCTGAATTTAAAATTATTGTAAACAACTCTTTAAACCCTTTCCATCTTGGGTCGTCGCTAAAAGAGTAATTATGAAAAACTGGCGTAAAAGTGCCATTTACTTTTTTAATTTGCTGCATGACTTTTTCTAAAGTTTGTTTTTTATCTAATAAAGAAGCGTGTTTTAAAAGCGAAAAATCCATCAAGTGATATGTATGTACCAATAATGGTGTTTGCACTTCGTAATCTAAATCGTAAAACAAAAATGGTGTACAAGTTCCAGCCCTAAAACCAATATGGTTTATGTAACCCATGGTGTAATCTTCTTTAATTTCCAAATCAATTAAATTACGATAGGCATTAGGTAAGTTAAGTTTAGAAAACGAGTTTCTGGAGGCTACAAGCGAGGTATTAATTGTAGCTTCCATACTTTGCTTTTCTTTTTTTAAAATGTCAAAATCCTCTAATGAAAAATAAGATGCTTTTAAACCCACATTACAATAATCGGCTAACGATTTTATTAAAGACACAAACACTTTTTTATTAATGCTTACATTTTTATCGTAGGTAGTATAATCGCCAATTAAAAAAAATACCCAAAACTTGCTTTTACTATGTTTTTGCCTGTTAATTATCCATTTGTACGTATCGTAAGGGTCTCTTTTAAATCGTAACAAAACCAAATATCGTTGGTATAATTGCTTTAATTTAAGTCTAAAAATATCGTTTAAAGTCCCTCCTACTGTTCGCATTAGCCCTTTTTGCCTAAAATAATATGCCATAGGAACATCTATTATAGGCTTGACGTTGTAAGCTCTATTTTTAAATTGAAAATCAGGAAATTTTACCTGTAAGGTCTTTTTAAACTTATAGGCCCAAATATCTACTACAGGTTGTTCTAAAAAACCATGTTTAAATGCTAAACTGTCTTTTGCCGTAAAGCGTCCAAACTCATCTTTTACGTGTGGCATGTATTCTTCATAACGACTTAGAAGGTAAAAAGATGCTGCAAAAATATCGAAAGGTATTGAACTCTTATCACCATTAAAAAAGAAACATTTTGTCTCTTCCCAATTTTGTACATGAATATCACTATCGGCTAATCCTTGTTCAAATAAAATAGAATGACTTTTTATATGAAACTCATTACCAAGCTGTTGCGTGGAGTAAGACATTTTTAAGCTATCATGTGCTATAAACTCTTCGACCTGAGTTGTAAAAGATACAGGGATACCCAAAATACGCGTACACACTTGTTTGAAAATATAATTTAAACGTGGTGTGATTTTTTGAGTGTAAACTAACAGCATAAGTTATTGCAAATTCCAAAGGTTAAAAATACCAAATTCCAATAGCAATGATTTGTTTTATCATTGGAATTTTGTTTTTGATATTTTGTTGCTTTCACAGCAATGATTCATCGGCAAAGCTAAAGTATGCTTTTTCGGTTATAATTACATGGTCAAGTACTTTTATGTCTAAACTTTGCGCAGCAGTATTTAGTTTTTGTGTCAATTGTTTATCTGCATTACTTGGTTTTAGGGTTCCAGAAGGGTGGTTATGTACTAATATAATTCCTATAGCACCAACTTCCGATGCTGTTTTTAATGCCAAACGAACATCTACCAAAGTTCCTGTAATACCTCCTTTGCTCAATTGGTTTTTTTGAATCACTTTATTGGAATTGTTTAAATACACAATCCAAAATTCTTCATGTGGCAATTCGCCTATAACGGGTTGCATCAACTCAAAAACCGATTTACTGGACGTGATTTTTTTCTTTTCCAAGGCTTCCCCTCCTCTTCTCCGTCTTCCTAATTCCAAAGCAGCAGCAATGGTTATAGCTTTAGCCTCGCCAATACCTTTAAATGCCATTAATTGTTTTATAGATAGTTTTCCTAATTCGCTCAAGTTATTATCTACACTTGACAAAATACGCTTACATAAGGCAACGGCACTTTCCTCTCTATTGCCTGAGCCTATTAAAATAGCGACTAATTCTGCGTCGCTCAAAACTGCTTTACCTTTGTCTCGTAATTTTTCTCGAGGTTGGTCGTCTTGACTCCAGTTTTTAATCGAAAACGAAGATGGTTTTTCACTCATTTGTTAAATATAAAAATTGTAAATTTCAGAAGCAATAAAATACAACAAATATGAAATCTTTATTCGACGAAGGGGCACATCAAGAACTATTAAGCAGGATTGAAAAGCTAAATGAAAATACTAGTGCAAATTGGGGGAAAATGTCTGTTGACCAAATGCTTAAACATTGTCAAGTACCTTTAGAAGTAGCTATTGGAAACAAGGAATTGAATTCTAAAATTGGATTTATGAAAAAGTTACTTTTCAAAGCTTTTAAGCCAGCAATGTATAACGATAAATTATGGAACCAAAACATTCCAACTGCAAAGGAATATGTAGTTACGCAAAAACATGACTTTGATACTGAAAAAGAAGAGCTAAAAAATGTAATTAATGAATTTAGTACTTTGAAATCAAAAACCAATTGGCCAAAACATCCATTTTTTGGTAATTTTACTACCGAACAATGGGGTAAATTACAATATAAGCATTTAGATCATCACTTAAGACAATTTGGCGCATAAAAATGAGTAAATATCCACCACCACACCATCAAGACAACAACATTAATCACATGATTGAAGTGATTAAAGCGTATCCTTTAGCCACTGTCATTTCGGTTAAAAGCAATACGCCTTTGGTCACTCATTTACCTTTAATTTATAGAGAAACAGACGGTAAACTTATTGGGCATATCGATATTTATAATCCACAAACTGAGTTAATGAAAGGTGATAACGAGGTAACTATTATTTTTTCTGGCCCACAATGTTATATCTCACCTAGCGTTTATACAACAACACAGCTACCTACTTGGAATTATGTAAAAGTGCATTTAAAAGGCACAGTTAAAGCGATAGAAAGTAAAGATGCCTTAAAAGAATCGCTCATAATTATGACCGAATTTTTAGAACAACCAGACCACAAATATGTTTTAGAAGTTGATAACCCTAGAATGGAGGCCAATTTAGATTATATTAAAATGTTTGAAATAACCATCAACAATTGGGAAGGTAAATTTAAACTATCTCAAGACAAAAAAGTGAGTGATATTGCCAACGCTAGAGCTGAATTGTTACGAACTAATCAAGTAAGTATTAAAAAATTTCTAGGTACTATTTTTAATTAGCATGCGAAAAGCAATTATTTTTTTCCTTCTGTTTTTTATTGGTTTTAATGCTGTATTTGCGCAATCAACATTAAAAAAAGTAATTGCTGTTAATGGTGATGGTGTGTATTCTATTTTAAGGAAAAATGGATTAGACCCAATTAAATACCACAAACAGTTTATTACCCTTAACAAAGGAAATTTAAGTAAAAACAATGGCTTATTTATTGGTCGCACATACAGTTTACCAGAAGTTGAAAAAGAAACTTCTTCATTAGAAAACTCAGTTCCTATTGATAGTGCTGCTGCAATTAACACTACTATAAAATCCCTAGAAAACCCAAAAACTATTCAATCAACTTCAAAATTAGAAAAACAAGAATACCCCATTTTTGGTAAGGATTTCTCGTCTGTGACTATAAATGATAATGCATTAGATGGAGCTGTTTATTATTTAATTTCTGGCCATGGTGGTCCAGACCCTGGAGCTACCGAAACTTATAATGGTACTTTAATTTCTGAAGACGAATATGCCTACGATGTCACCTTACGTTTAGCCAAAATGCTTATTTCCAGTGGTGCAAAAGTTTATATTATTATTAAAGACCCAAATGATGGAATTAGAAACAAACGTATTTTAAAAGTGGATTATGATGAGTTAAACTATCCAAGTAAGAAAATACCCTTAAGCCAAAAAGCACGATTAAGGCAACGTACGCAAGCAGTCAATAATTTATTTTTAAAACATGGTAAAAAATATCAACGTTTGGTAGTCACTCACGTTGACAGCAGAAGTAAAGGCAAAAATATTGACGTGTTTTTCTATCACCATAAAAACAGTAAAAACGGGAAGCGATTAGCCGAAAACATTCATGAATCTTTTAAACAAAAATATGCCAAACATCAACCAAACAGGCATTATTCGGGTACTGTAAGTTCTAGAAGCAGTTTGTATTTAGTTAAAAACACCTTAACTCCTATGGTATATATTGAATTAGGAAATATAAAAAACAAAAAAGACCAAAAACGAATTCTTAATCACGAAAACAGGGAAGCTTTAGCTAAGTGGATTTATGATGGTCTTTTAAATGATTACATTAAAAAAATAAAGTTATGAAACGCATTCAACTTTTTGAATTTGAAGATTTTAATTGGTTTCCAAAACCTATTAGAACTGGAATGACTAATCTTTTAGTGATACTTCATAAAATGATGGGAACGAAAGATGTAATTTCAGATATAATTATTAAAATTCAAAAAGAGCATCCTTTTTCTCAAATTATTGATTTAGGTTCTGGTTCAGGAGGCATTATGCCAGAAGTAATAACTTCAATAAACACTCATTCTGAAAAAGAGCTAAATCTTATTTTAACCGATTTACACCCTAATTCAAAAATTGTTAAGCATATCAATAATACTAATGACAGCACTAGCTACCTTAAAAACTCCGTAAATGCAACCAATTTAAAAGACTTACCTCAAGGACTAAAAACGATGATTAATAGTTTTCATCACATGCCTCAAAACGTTGCAAAAGGTATTTTAAAATCGGCTCAAGACAATAAACAACCGCTACTTATTTATGAAATTGGAGAAAACAAAATACCAACCTTACTATGGTGGTTATTGTTACCTATTTCATTAACTATATTGTTTATTATGACTTGGTTTATGACGCCCTTTGTAAAGCCTTTAACATGGAAACAATTGTTGTTTACGTACTTAATACCAATAATTCCAATATGCTATGCTTGGGACGGGCAAGCTTCATTAGTTCGTATGTACACCTTTAATGATATTGAGTACTTGTTAAGCGATTTTAAAAATGATGATTATAATTGGGAAATAGCACAAGCTAAAAAGCCCAATGGGAAAAATTTAGGATATTATGTTTTAGGGCTGCCTATTGATGCTTAAATTCACTTATTGTATTTCTAGTTTATAGCCAACACCATGGACATTTGTTAGCTTAATTGAAGTATCATCCTTAAGTATTTTTCGCAGTTTAGATATGTACGTATCCAAGCTTCTACCTACGACAACACCATTGTCTTCCCATACTCTTTTTTCTAGTTCGTCTCGTTTAACAACTTGATTTGGACTTGCGGCTAAAATTTCCAACAGTTCACACTCCTTTTTTGAAAGATTGATTTCAGTAGCTTGTTTAACCAATTTATTTTGGTCTGGGTAAAATTGGAAACTACCTATTTTTGCATACGTTCCATCATTTATTTTATGATTATGTTTAGCTTTCTTTTTATAAAAAACAAATACAAAAAGGAGCAAAGCACTAAATATTATTAGATAGAAATACTTTACATTGATACTTCTAGCAGCTAGAATTTTTGTGAATCTTACAGTAATAACATAACAGGCTTTATGTAATTGTCTTCCACCACAAGGAACTATGTCCTTATCAACATCCTGCTTCATTTGATAGCTATAAGCAACCTCGCCATCTTCACATTTTTTGACCTCAGTTAAATAATGCTCAGGCAAATTTGCTTTTTGAAAACTACTTCTTATGGCATTTACAAGACTATCAGGGTGAATCGATACAGGTACTTCAAAAGACAGTTGATATGTTTGCTTTTTTAAAGCTATTACGGGTTGAACCAATGAGGTTGAATCTTGATTAAACAACAAAATTTTGTGACCTACTTCCCTTAAAGACACTTTAACGACTTCTGATATTTCTTTATTCTCATCATTAGTACATGATGCTATAAAAATAAAGAATACAACTAAGGCAAAGTTTCTAATTAAATATTTGGTGCTGTGATTCATAATTAATCGTAAAAAAAAGACAATTTCTCGACTTTTTACCCTTATTGACACTTCTTTTACATTTTTTTGACATTTTTTTTTAGCTCTCAGCATAGTTTTACTGAAAAAATAAAAACTCATGAAACATCCAATTGCCACCTATGTTTTAATTCTGTTATTATTTAGCTGTGGAAATAAAAATACAACTCCTAAAACTGATGTTCTTAAAAAAGTAAATGTTAATAATAAAGGGCTCATCTCAATTTCAGAAACATTAAAAAAGAATGGGCATCTTCCTATTGAAAAGCAAATAGAGCTATATTATAAGTTAAAAAAAGAAAGTCCTAACACTTACAATTTTAACAATGAGGATGAAATGACCATGTATGGCTATTCCTTTTTATGGAACGATGACATTGAAAATGCCATAGAAATTTTTAAACTAATTGTTGCCGAATTCCCAAATTCATCCAACCCTTATGATAGCCTTGGCGAAGGTTATATGACCAATGGCAACATGGAACTTGCACTTATAAATTATGAGAAATCATTGGTAATGAACCCAGACAACTTTAATGCTGAAGACCAAATAGAACGCATCAAATTTCCTAATAAAAAACCATTAACTCCAGCTGAAAAATTTACAAAAGTTTACACCTTTAAAGAATATAAAGATGACTTAGATGAGTTGGGGAGAAAATTAATGGATATTAACCCAAATGCGCTTAAGTTTATCTCGAAAGAAAAATTTTTAGAGGTTATTGAAGCTAAAAAAAACCTAATAAATGAGAATACAACTTTTGGCAATTTTATTTGGCATTGCAGCGAGATTATTGCCAGTATCAACTGTTCGCATACATCTCTAGGTGGCTTTTTTCAAGAAAGTGCCATGATAAACAAATCGTTGGTGTTTCCGTTGCAAACACGTTGGGTCAATGATAAACTCTTTGTTGTTGATGCTATGAGTAATGCCAACAAAGTAAATATCAAAGACGAAATAATAAGTATAAACGGAAAGAGGGTTTCAGAAATAATTAAAGATATTTACAAGCATATTTCGTCCCAAGGTTTTGTTGAAACCAGTAAAAAACATTTTTTTAATTCTTGGGCTACCGAAATGCTACCTTACGCGCTTGGTTTTCCAAAATCATACGCTGTAAAAATTAAAGGAAAAGAAAATACCATCATGCTTAACAAAGCCAATGCATTTAAAGCACCTTACGACGATACATCCATTAAACGATGTAATGAAGATTTATGTTTAGAGTTTTTGGAGCATCAAAATACTGCGGTTTTAACCGTATCAACATTCAATTTTTATGCTTGGAATAATTTAGATGTCTTCGAAAAGTTTATTGATAATAGTTTAAAAAAAATACATGAAAAAAAATCTAAAAACCTTGTTATAGATTTAAGGTTCAATGGAGGTGGTTCGCCTGAATCCAGCATCTATTTATTGAAGTATTTGATTAATAAGCCATTCAAATATTTCTCGGAAGATGAGATTCAACCTAACAAAAATTCATACAAAGGAAAACTCTATTTTATAATTGATGGACATGGCGAATCCACTACTGGACATTTTATGTCGATTACAAAGTATTTGAATTTAGGAACCATTGTAGGCGAAGAACTTGGTTCCAATCAATTATGCACTGCAGGACAAACGGTTTCCAGATTAGCAAATACCAAGCTCATATTCAATGTGGCAAATACTGAATCGAGAGCAAATGTTACTGGATTTCCAGACGAAAAAGGCATACTCCCAGAGCATCACGTCACTCAAAATATTGACGATTACATAAACAATATAGATACAGTAAAAGAATACACATTTAACCTAATAAATAAAGAGCAATAACTATGAGAATTACAATTACCATACTACTACTATTGTTTACTTCAATAGTGTTTGGACAAGAAGAAGAACATCTTGAAGTATTTAAAACCGATAGCACTTGGATAAAAGAAATTATTAAATTCCCCATTGGTTTTGCCCAAGACATTAACTATGAAGGCTTTGAAGATTTACGATTTCCACAAGGTTGGTCTAAAGAAGATAGTCCTAATTTTTGGTCTTATGTTTGGGCTTGGAGCATAAATGGAAAAAAAGAAATACGTTTAAACGATTTAGAAAAAAACACGCAATTGTATTTTGATGGTTTGTTAGGACTTGATTTTTATAAAATAGACGACAAGCCTGTACGAAAAACCAATGCTGTATTTCTTAAAAAAGAAAACTCACTTTATGTTGGTAAAATAAAAACGCATGACACACGCTATACTAAAAACCCCATGACCTTAAATGTACTTGTAGAAAGCCGTTATTGCGAGCAAACAAATAAAACCATAATCGTATTTAGGTATTCTCCTAAGCCATTTGAGGATAATGTTTGGAATACATTAAAAGAAGTTAAACTTCTTGATAATGTTTGCGAGCTTTAATTTTTTGTGAAAACTTCACCTCTTTTAATCAATAATTAACTTAAGGCATTTATTTTATTTGTAAGAAAAAACTACTACATTTACTCAACAACTTTTTAAAAACAGTAAATGAGAAAATCTATTACAATCATTTTAATCCTTATAGGTTTTACAGGTTATTCACAAATTAAATTTGAAAAAGGGTATATTATTAAGAATGATAATACTAAAATTGAATGTTTAATTAAAAACAATGATTGGAGATTTAATCCTGATGAAATATATTATAAGTTAAGTACAAATAGTGACCCTATAAAAACTACAATAAATGATATAAAAGAGTTTGGAATATCTTCAAATATTAAATACAAAAAATTTAAGGTCAATGTTGATATTTCTAGCAAAGAAATAAACGATTTAACTTTAAGTCGAAATCCTATTCTTAGGGAGCAAACTCTTTTATTAAAACAATTAGTGGAAGGGGAAACTAATTTGTTTGTTTATAAAAACCCTAGTATGACACGTTTTTTTTACAGTATGACTGACTCAAACATTGAGCAATTAATCTACAAGCACTATAAAACAAATGATGGGAAAATTGCTGTAAATAATAGGTATAAACAGCAGTTATTGAATTCTTCTAAGTGTAAGGATATAACAGTGGATGAGTTAAACAAATTAAACTACTCAAAAAAAAATTTAAAAGATTTTTTTGTGAAATATAATACATGTATTGACTCAAATTATATAGTCTATGATAAAAGCAACAAAAAAACCTCTATAAATTTCAAAGTGAAGTCAGGTATCAATTTTTCGTCAATGACCGTAAATAAAGGGTTTACTACCGCTTCTGAAGGAAAAAAGATGGATAATCATCTAAACTATAGAATAAGTGCTGAAATAGAATTTTTATTACCTTTTAATAAAAATAAGTGGGCTGTTTTTTTAGAACCAAGTTTTAGTGCTTATAATGAAGAATTAGCATATGGCTCTGGAACTTATGAAACTAATTTAAAAATTAAATTTAATTATTTTGAAGCAGTTATAGCCGCGCGACATTATTTGTATCTAAATGACACATCAAAATTGAACTTAAGTTTAGGACTAATATATACATATGCTATAAATCCTGAAATTATTTATGATATGCCTCAAAGAGTAATAAATCCAACTCTAAAAAACATTGATTTTACACCAAGTATTAGATTAGGTGTTGGATATAATATTAATAACCTAAGTTTTGAAGCTTTATGGTCTTTAAGCCGTCAAATTACTGGGCATAGTGAAATAACTGGAAGTTATAATATAGATTGGGAATCAAATATGAAGAGCATATCGTTTAATGTTGGATACAGGCTGTTTTAAGATCATCATATTATAGAATAAATTAAGGTTTAATATACTTTTTTAGAACAAATTGAATACATTTTGATGAGATACAGAATCTCCCGACACTTCAAGACAGCATGACAAATCTATTTTATAAGATTTGCCACCTCATCAAAATCCAAACCACCATAATTACCAGAACTCATTAAGAGTAAGGCTTTGTTGTCAAAATTTTTCGAAAACAAAAACGCTTTAAAATCATCTGGATTGGTATAAATAATTAAATCGTCACGCTCAAAAGCGGTTGCTATTTGTTCGTGAGTGACTTCTTTTAGCTTTTTAATTTCAACTGCATATGGACTGTAAAATACAACTGCAACATCAGCTGCGTCCAAAGCACCTTTATATTCTTTTAAAAACTCCGCATTTAAACTACTATAGGTATGTAATTCTAAACAAGCTACCACTACTCTATCTTGGTATTGCTCTTTTACAGCATTGGTGGTAGCTTCCACTTTACTTGGCGAATGTGCAAAATCCTTAAATGCGACGCTATTATTACTTTCAGCTATTTTTTCTAGACGTTTGCTTGCGCCCTTAAAAGTGGAAATCGCTTCATAAAAATCGTCTTCGTCAATTCCCATATGCTGGCAAATCCATTTGGCTCCTGCTAGATTATTCAAGTTATGCTTTCCAAACACTTCAATTGGCAGAGGTCCTTCAGGTGTTTCCAATAAGGTATGTCCGTTTTCAACGGTGTATTCAGGCGTGTGATAAGGCAGTTTTCTAATAGTGTTTTCTGAAGCTTCCACTACGTGTTTTACCTCAGCGTCTTCTTCATTATAATTAATGCTTCCGCCTCTCACAATGCTATCCACAAAAATGCTAAACTGCTCGACATAGTTTTCGTATGTTGGAAACACATTAATATGATCCCAAGCAATGCCGCTTAACAACGCAATATTAGGTTTGTACAAATGAAATTTAGGTCGTCTATCTATTGGTGAACTTAAATATTCATCGCCCTCCAACACTATAAAATCGTTGTCTTTAGTGAGTTTTACCATCACATCAAAACCTTCCAATTGTGCTCCAACCATATAATCGACATCTCTGTCGTGGTAATGCATCACATGTAAAATCATGGAGGTAATGGTTGTTTTTCCATGGCTTCCTCCAATAACCACTCGTGTTTTATCTTTTGATTGTTCGTATAAAAACTCAGGATAACTATAAATTTTTAAACCTAATTCTTGCGCTTTTAATAACTCAGGATTATCTGCTTTGGCGTGCATTCCCAATACTATAGCATCTAAATCCGAAGTGATTTTTTCAGGAAACCAACCAAACGATTCTGGTAATAAGCCTTTAGCTTCCAATCGGGATTTTGAAGGGTCATGAATGGTATCGTCACTTCCTGAAATTTGATAGCCTTTATTGTGAAGTGCTATGGCTAAATTGTGCATTGCAGCACCACCAATAGCGATAAAATGTACGTTCATAGTAAAATTTAATTCGAAATGTCACTTCGAGTGATTCCGGTTTTGTCGGAATTATATCGAGAAGTAAAGATAATAATTGATGCTGGAAGACCGAAGTTTGAAGTCACAAGTTTTTCTATAATTTTTAAGCTTATTTAAGGCAGTTTACTTTCAAGTTCTGCTTTTCGGGTTAATAAGTTTTTATCTTTATGGGCATCATACGCTTCATCAATGGTTTTTATAGCCAACTCATAGCTTTCTTGCTTTTCATAGAAATCTATTAAACGCATATAACAATTAATGGAACCTCCAACCACAATAGCTTTTTTATAATAAGTTTCGGCAAGTTTCGGCTCGTCATCATATTCATAAATATAACCCTTAGCCAAATAGCCATCAACTTTTGAGAGTTGTTCCAACTCATTGGCATATTTAAGCGATTTCTTTTTACTGCCTCCAATAATGCCTGGTAATTGCATGTATAATTCCACCAAAGCCCAACGAGTGTCAATGTGTTCTGGGTCTAATTCAGCTGCTTTTAAAAAGGCTTCTTTTACATCGCCAATAATGCCTAAAGCTTTAAATTTATTTACTTCAAGAGCTTTCATACCCAAAGCACCACCATATTTGTACTGGTAATTAGCGTTAGTGGCTTTGGCTACAACCAATTTTTTATATTGTGCAATGGCTTCATCCCATTTTTTCTGATGACCATAAGCATCACCTAACAATTCGATGGCCTTTAAATTATTAGGATTTTGTTTTACGTATTCACTCGCCTTTTGCTCTGCCTTTACAAATTGTTTTTGTTGAAATAACTGATTAATCTCAATCACCATGGATTGTGAAAAACCAAATAATGGAAACAATAGTAAAAACAAAAACTTTTTCATGTGATATAAGTCGGAATTGCAAATTTAACCTTTCCGTTTAACTTTTAAAATAGCTAACTTTACTCATCCAACGAAGCATTTTACTCATTTCGTATTTTTTGGAACACATTTTGAACATATCATTGTGAAAAATTAACAACATGAACAAAACATTGGCCATTATAATGATTCTGCTATTCGCAAACTTCACACATGCACAACAAAACTACGACGATTTATGGAAAGACGTCGAGAAATTTGAAACTGAAGGTTTGCCAAAATCTGCCCTTGAAGTAGTTGAAACCATTGGTGCCAAAGCAGAAAAAGAAGGCAATAATATCCAGAATATTAAAGCGCTACTGTTTAAAAGTAAGTTTGCACTTATCCTAGAAGAAGATGCGCAATTAAAGATTGTTAACGATTTTAAAACACAGATTTCACAAAGTGAATTTCCAACAAAAAACATTTTAGAAAATTTATTAGCTAACTTATATTGGCAATACTTTCAACAAAATAGATGGCAATTTTATAACAGAACGAAAACCTCGGAAAAAGTAGATATAGAGGACTTTAGAACCTGGGATTTACAAACACTTTTTGATGAGATTAGTGTATATTATCAAAACTCGTTAAAAAATCAGTTGTTACTGCAATTGGAAGATTTAGAGAGCTATAATGAGCTTTTAATTCTTCAAAAAGATTCCAAAATCTATAGACCAACACTTTTCGATTTCCTAGCACATAATGCTTTAGAATTTTACACAACAGACGAAAACAGCATCACTAAACCTGCCTACAAATTTGAAATTGATAACGAAGAATTCCTTAGTAATGCCAAAAGCTTTTCAAAATTGGAAATCACTTCAAAAAACAACACTTCTTTACAATTACAAGCCCTAAAACTATATCAAGACTTAACTCAGTTTCATTTAAAAGATAAGAAACAAGATGCTTTAGTTGACATTGATATTCAAAGACTAAAATTTGTTTATCAACATGCAACTTTCGAAAATAAAGAAGCTGTTTATTTAAATACTCTTCAAAATCACATTTTAGGAATTAAGTTTAATGAATTAACAGGATTGTATGCTTTTGAAATAGCTTCTATTTACCTTGAACAAGGTAGGACCTATCAACCAACAACTAATGACAAACACCGTTGGATGCTAAAAGAAGCACTCGATATGGGCAATAATGTTTATCAGATATTTCCTAATAGCAAAGCCGCAGAAAAGTTTAAAGTTTTAAAACGGCAAATCCTACAAAAATCATTACAAATCACAGCTGAGAGTCATTTACCAATTAACAAAAACTCTCGATTATTAATTCGCTATAAAAACTATGATAAACTGGATTTTAAAGTCTATCACATTAGTAGAAATCAGCTTAAAAAATTAAACCGAACCTATAGAAAAGAAGAGCAATTAGTGTTTTTCAATAAACTAAAAACTGACAAACAATGGCAAAGTAATTTGCGTAACAAAGGCGATTATCAAACACACACCACCGAAGTAGTGCTACCAGCTTTAAATAATGGTTATTACGTCGTATTTGCAACACCAGAAAGTAGAAAAGAAGACACCTTTGCCTTTGCCACTCTACAAGTCACTAATATGGCAATTGTAGATAAAAGTGATGACAAAAACCATATTTATCAGGTTATTGATAGAAATAACGGGCAACCAATTGCTAATGCAAAAGTAACGCTAAACTATACGGTAAATAACGTTGGTAAGCACACCCAAAACAAAACAACAGATTCAAAAGGAGAAATAAGATTAGATAAAACCAAAGACCGTTGGAGGCTTGATATTGAAGTTAAGAATAAAAAGGACAAAGCCAATTTTGATGGTTATAACTTATATAGACGTTACAATAATACCAATGAAGAAAAAGTAAGTTACCGCTCTTTTTTATTCACAGACCGAAGCATTTACAGACCTGGACAAACGGTCTATTTTAAAGGTATTGCCATGAAAACTGAAGATGGTAAATCTGAAGTTTTAGAAAAAGAAGCTGTTACCGCAACTCTTTTTGATGTAAATAACGAAATTATCTCTCAACATAAATTAACAACTAATGACTTTGGCTCTGTATCTGGAGAATTTATATTGCCAAGTAATGGTTTGAATGGTCAATTTCGGATTGAGTTAAATTCCGTTGAAAAAAATAGATTTAGAAATAACACCTATATATCTGTTGAAGAATACAAGCGCCCAAAGTTTGAAACTACCTTTAATCCTGTAACTAACACTTACAAAGTCAATGATTCTGTGACTGTAAAAGGAAATGCCTTGGCGTATGCTGGAAGCAATATCACTGATGCTAAAGTAGTATATCGCGTTCATAGAAAAGTGCAATATCCAGATTGGTATTTTTGGTACAGACCATGGTTTAATAGCGAACCACAGGAAATCACACATGGCGAAAGTATCACAAACGACAAAGGAGAGTTTGAAATCACTTTTAAAGCATTACCAGACGAAAGTGTTGATAAAAACAGTTTACCTATTTTTCAATATGAAATCACAGCAGATGTTACCGATTTAAATGGCGAAACACGAAGTGCCTCTACCATCGTAAACGTTGGTTATCATACCTTAACAGCTAATCTTTCTGTGGATGCAAAATTGGATAAAACCAAAAAAGACCATAAGCTAAAAATTGACACCAAAAACTTAAATGGCAAATTTGTGCCAGCAAAAGGCACCATTAAAATTTATAAGCTAGTTCCACCAAAATCTGTGTTGAGAGCGCGACCTTGGAAAGCTCCAGATTATCAAATGCTATCTAAAAACGAATTTAAACAACTGTTTCCTCATGATGCTTATGCTAATGAAGACGACAGCAACCAATGGAAAAAAGGAAAGCTCGTATTAGAAAAATCATTCGACACAAAAAAATCGAAAGAACTAGAGTTAGGAAACATTAAAAAATGGGAATCTGGACAATACGTCATTGTTCTAGAAACCAAAGATAAATTTGATCAAGAGGTAAAAGACCAAATAAAAACAACGTTGTATAGTGATAAAGACAAACAGGTGTCAGACAACCAATTGTTTTCAGTTACTACAAATAAACCTAAGTACAAAACTGGAGATACTACAACCCTAACGTTTGGCTCAGCAGCAAATATGAAGGTGACTATTGATGTTGAGAAAGACCAAAAAATCATTCAATCAAAAATTATACACCTTAACAATAACAAGCAAACTATTAGTATTCCAGTTACTAAAAACGACCTAGGAGGTTTTGTAGTACATTATAGTTTTGCAGCCTTCAATAGTTTTAAAAGTGGTACAGTAGGTATTCGAGTTCCTTATCCAAAAACCGACTTGGATATTGAAACGCTCACGTTTAGAGATAAGCTACAACCTGGAACTGATGAAACTTGGAGCTTTAAAATTAAAGGCCCAAAAGGCGATAAAATCTCTGCCGAATTATTGGCAAGCATGTACGATGCCTCTTTAGACCAATTTAAACCACATAACTGGACGTTTAATCCTATTCAAAACTCAGCGTATAGAAGTAATTCACGTAGAAATGCCAGAGGATTTAGAAATATCAACTTTAGAGTTCAAAGAGAAAGACCTGTTTATTATCAATATCACACACAACAATACGACCAAATGAATTGGTTTGGATTTTATTTTGGCAATAATAATTTAGTAAGAGCTCTGAGTGGAAAAGTTGCAGGAGTTCAAGTTCTAGAAGATGAATCTATACTAGAAGAAGTTGTTGTTACTGGTTTAGGAATCGAAAGAGAAAACAAATCTTTAGGCTATGCTTCTCAAACAGTAGAAATGGAATTAACTGAAGTTGAAGCAACGGAAGATGATTGGAATCCAAAAAATTCTATAGGGTATTCAGATAGTGATAAGAAATCCAAACAATATTTAGATAAATTTGGAGGAGAATCAACTGATTTCTCAGGCGTAACCATTCGTAAAAACCTCCAAGAAACAGCTTTTTTCTTTCCACAGTTACAAACAGATACAGAAGGCAATGTGACCTTTAGTTTTACTACACCAGAAGCCTTGACCAAATGGAAATTGCAATTATTGGCACATACTAAAACTTTGGAAAGTGCAGTAACGCAATTAGAAACCGTCACTCAAAAAGAACTCATGGTCATTCCAAATGCACCGCGTTTTTTGCGTGAAGGCGACCAAATTACCATTAGCACTAAAATTGCCAATCTTACAGACAAACAATTAACAGGACAAGCAAAATTAGAGCTAACTGATGCCATTTCAGGAAACGATATTACTGAAGCACTTGTCAGGTCGAGCGGAGTCGAGACCTTTTCAGTAGAAAAAGATGGCAACACTTCTGTCTCCTGGCAATTAGATATTCCAGATACAGTCCAAGCAGTACAATACAAAGTGATTGCTAAAGCAGGCGATTTTAGCGATGGTGAACAAAACGCCTTACCTGTTTTAAGTAATAGAATGTTAGTGACTGAAACACTCCCAATGTGGATTAAAAGCAACGAAACAAGAACTTTCTCTTTAGACAAGCTAAAAACGAATACTTCAAACACTTTAAAACATCATAAGTTAACACTTGAAATGACAAGCAATCCTGCTTGGTATGCAGTTCAAGCATTGCCTTATTTAATGGAATATCCTTATGAGTGCAACGAGCAGACATTCTCTCGTTACTATGCAAATGCTTTAGCTAGTCACATTGCAAATAGCAATCCAAGAATTCAAGAAGTGTTTAATCAATGGAGAAATTCAGATGCACTAATTAGTAATCTTGAAAAAAACCAAGAATTAAAATCAATACTCATTCAAGAAACACCTTGGCTAAGAGATGCACAAAGTGAAACCGAACAAAAGAAACGTATTGCGTTGTTATTCGATATGAACAAAATGAATAACGAGTTACAATCGGCTTTACGAAAGTTAGAAAATAGTCAAATGAGCTCAGGTGCTTGGTCATGGTTTAATGGAGGACGCGAAAACCGTTATATCACACAGCACATTATTACCGGTTTTGGACATTTAAAACAATTAAGTGTCACGTCGAGCGGAGTCGAGACGTCTCAAATGATTAATAAAGCAATCCAATACTTGGATGCGCAATTTGTAAAAGAATACAAAGACATCACTAAATACAACAAAGATGTCGATTTAAGTAAAGACCATTTAAGTTACACGCAATTGCATTATTTATACATGCGAAGTTTCTTTAGTGATATAGACAAATCAAAAGAAGTTGAAGATATAACTACTTATTACCATTCTCAAATTAAAAAGTATTGGTTATCACGCTCATTGTACGCCAAAGGATTAATGGCTTTAGTAGTTGATAGAATGGACGATACAAAGACATCTGCCAAAATTTTAAAATCCTTAAAAGAAAATAGCATTACTTCTGATGAGTTAGGCATGTATTGGAAAGCAAATACTAATTCATGGCATTGGTATCAAGCACCAATTGAGACACAAGCGTTGATGGTTGAGGTGTTCTCAGAAGCTGGAAATGATACTGAAACCATTGACAACCTTAAAATCTGGCTCCTCAAAAACAAGCAAACCAACCAATGGAAAACGACCAAAGCAACGACTGAAGCTGTGTACGCCTTATTACTTCAAGGTAGTGATTGGTTAAGCGTTACAGACATGGTTGATGTGGTTTTAGGTGGCGAAACAATTAGTCCATCGAAATTAGAAAATGTCAAAGTTGAAGCTGGAACTGGTTATTACAAAACCTCTTGGAATGGTTCTGAAATACAACCTAAAATGGCTAATGTAAAACTGACCAAAAAAGGTGATCGCATTGCTTGGGGAAGTTTGTATTGGCAGTATTTTGAAGATTTAGATAAGATTACGTCTGCAGAAACGCCTTTAAAATTGAGCAAAAAACTATTCCTTAAAACCAATACTGATAAAGGCGAAGAAATCACTGAAATTACCTCAGACACAAAACTACAAGTTGGTGACTTGGTAAGAGTACGAATTGAATTGCGAAGTGATAGAAACATGGAATTCATCCATATGAAAGATATGCGAGCATCAGGATTAGAACCTGTAAACGTCTTGTCGCAATACAAATGGCAAGATGGCTTAGGCTATTATGAAAGCACAAAAGATGCAAGCACAAATTTCTTCTTTGACTATTTACCAAAAGGCATGTATATATTTGAATACGACTTACGCGTAAACAATGCTGGAAATATGAGTAATGGTATTACCACCATTCAGAGCATGTATGCTCCAGAGTTTAGTAGTCATAGTGAAGGCACAAGAATTAATGTGAATTAAAGGGTCAGTTATGAGTCTAATTGTCAGCTTTTACTAAAGCTCTCGACAAAGACCTTATAATTACTAACTAATACACATATTATGAATTCAAAAGTTTTTATGGTTGTTCGAATATTATTAGGACTATTTGTTCTGGTATTTGGTGCAAATAAATTAGTCCCAGATGGTTTTTTACCAATGCCTGAAATGTCTGCAGAAGCAGGTGCTTATTTTGGAGCTTTATCAAGTGCAAAAACACTAACCTTAGTTGCTATTGTCGAAATAGTTGCAGGCTTAGCTCTAATTTTAAACAAATATGGTGCTTTAATGGCACTCATATTAATGAGTGTGGCTGTAAACGCCGTGTTATTTCATTTAACCTTAGACCTTGGTGGCATCGGTGGAGCTGCGGTTTTATTGGTTTTAAATATTGTAGTAATAATTGGCTACAAGAATAAATACAAAGATTTACTCGCTGGATAAATTATAAATTAACGTCATTGCGAACAAAGTGAAGCAATCTGTATTTTAGTAGAAGATTACCACGTCGCTCTACTCCTCGTAATGACGTTATTTTGTTAGTTTTATAAACGCTTAGTAATTAAAGCCAACTGTCCCATATGGTTTGCTTGATGTTCCATAACATGAAACCAAGCCCAATGATTACTCATTCCTCTTATATTTTTTGAAAACCATTTATCGTCTTTCGTTTTTAAAAGCTCTTTGGTTTTTTGTCTCACCTCGTTGTAAATATCAAGGTAATAACTAATTGGTTTTCCTTTTAGCTCATTTCTAGCTTTAGCTCCTAAGTTTAAAGCCATATTCCATTTTTCTCTTTCTTCTTTATTAAAACCTCTTTTTTCAAACGTATAGACTTGATAATACGCTTCAGTTGCTGCTAAATGATAGATGATGGCTCCAATTCTATTGGCATTTTCGTCTAATAAGAAATCTGTTTGTTCTTGATTTAAGTTTACAACCAATCGTTCTACACGTTGCTTCAAATTATCGAGCATAGACACCATATTTCCTATATCATTTGTAAATCCTTTTGGAGGTTCAATGGTGTTTTGAGCTTGAGCTGAAATTGTGATAATTGTAAAAACTAAAATTTTGGCGAGTGTTTTCATTTATGATTGATTTATATTCATCTCAAATAAAAGAAATACAAATGGTTTCAAAAATGAATTAACACTTACTTAACTGACAAAAAAACGTTAATTTTTAGGAGGATACCCTTTTAATACTTTATCAACAATCGCTTTTATGCGTGCTTCTTTTTGTTCTGGAGTAGCGTTTGGATTATATCCAGATTCACTTACAGCTTGCCAAAACAACCCAATACTGTTTTCATCGTGAAAATCAAAGACTATCTGTCGGCTTAATTTTGGTTGCCCTATTGGTAAGCCAATTGAAATTCCTCCACCAACATTACGACCACTTCCACCAACGCCAACACCTACAGAGTTTCTTTGTGCATTTTGAAATTCGGAACTTGTAATGTCAATGTAAAAATCTGGATTATCAGAAAAAGTTAATCCTTTGATTGATAAAGCTTCATCAAGTGCATTTAGTAATCGTTTGGTATCAAACTCACTCAATCCTGATTCAATATCAGAATAGTAATTATAAGTTTTATACTTAGTAAAATCGGTTTGTTTCTCGTAATCGTAATTTACATGAATTGGCGCGCAAGAAGCGACTAGAAGCACCAATAGGCAAGTTCTTATAAATTTCATAGCTAACAGTTTTATATAAAGTTAACTATTTTTCATTTTAATCGTTCAACATTTTCCAAAGTTTATCCTTTAACTCAGTAATTCCTTGTTGAGCAACAGAAGAAATAAACATATAATCTATTGGTAAATTATTATCTAATTCTACTTTAAGTTCTGCTTTTAACTCATCATCCAACATATCGCTTTTTGAAATTGCAACAAATCGTTCTTTATCTAACATTTCAGGATTGTAACGTCGCAACTCATCCAGTAGAATATCATATTGTTTATGAATATCGTCAGCATCAGCTGGAATTAAAAACAACAATATAGAGTTACGTTCAATATGTCTTAAAAAGTAGTGTCCAAGACCTTTGCCTTCAGCTGCACCTTCAATAATTCCAGGAATATCAGCCATAACAAACGACTGATAATCTCTATACTCAACGATTCCTAAATTTGGTTTTAGCGTAGTAAACTCGTAATCGGCAATTTTTGGTTTTGCCGAAGTGATTACCGATAATAATGTGGATTTTCCAGCATTTGGGAAACCAACCAAACCAACATCAGCCAACAGCTTTAATTCGATAGTTACACGTTTTTCTTCTAGTGGAATACCTGGTTGTGCATAACGAGGTGTTTGGTTTGTAGAGCTTTTAAAATGCCAATTACCACGTCCGCCCATGCCACCTTCGCATAAAATTCTTTCTTCGTTATTTTCAGTAATTTCAAAAAGTATTTCATCGGTTTCTGTATCTCTTACTACAGTTCCTAATGGTACATCAACATATACATCTTCGCCATCGGCTCCTGTACTTCTACTCTTACTTCCATGACCTCCGTGACCAGCTTTAAAATGCTTTTTAAACTTTAAATGGTATAAGGTCCAAAGATTTTCGTTACCTCTAATAATTACATGACCTCCACGTCCACCATCACCACCATCAGGACCTCCTTTAGTAATGTACTTTTCGCGATGAAGATGCACAGAGCCTTTTCCTCCGTTACCAGAAGAAGCAAAGACTTTAACATAATCAACAAAATTTCCCTCAGTCATGTTTATTTCCCACGAAAGTGGGAATCTCTTTTAAATCTACATTAAAAATAAGTGGATTCCTGCCTTCGCAGGAATGACAACTATAAACTATCTATCACTTTATTTAAACGCTCAGTAATATCTTCAATACTTCCAACACCATCAACACCAAAATATTTATCTTGTGCAGAATAGTAATTCTTTAAAACCGCAGTTTTACTGTAGTATTCAGTAATTCTATTTCTAATAATGCTTTCATCGGCATCATCAGCTCTACCACTAGTTTTTCCTCTCTCTAATAAACGTCCCACAAGCACTTCGTCATCAACTTCTAAAGCAATCATCGCGTTAACACTTGAGTCTTTATCTTCCATCAGTTCATCCAATGCTTTGGCTTGAGCATCAGTACGTGGAAAGCCATCAAAAATAAAACCGTTGGCATCACTGTTCTTTTCAACTTCGGCATTTAACATTTTAATGGTTACCTCATCTGGCACCAACTCACCTTTATCCATATAAGATTTGGCAAGAGTTCCTAAAGCGGTTTCATTTTTAATATTATATCTAAAAACGTCGCCTGTTGAAATGTGAATTAAATTGTATTTCTCTTTTAAAAATTCGGCCTGAGTACCTTTTCCAGCACCTGGAGGTCCAAATAATACTAGATTTGTCATGTATTGTGTTTCTTTTATTTGGTAAACTTCTGGTATATCTCTTCCCAAGCCATCATAATCCAATCCATATCCTACAATAAATTTATTGGGTATTTCTATACCAACATAGTGTAATTTATAGTCTTTTTTATAGGCTTGAGGTTTGTAAAATAAGGTGGCTATTAATAGTAATTTTACATTTTCGCTTTTAAAAATTCGGTGGACTTCTTCAAGGGTATTTCCAGAGTCAATAATATCTTCAAGAATCACCACGGTTCTTCCTGTTAAATCTTGAGTTAACCCAATTAGTCGCTGAATATCTTCGGTAGATTTTACGCCTTCATAAGAAGCCAACTTAATAAATGTGACTTCGCAAGGCTTTGGGTATTTTTTTACAAAATCACTCACAAACATAAATGAGCCATTTAAAATACCTACAAAGACAGGAATTTCATCACCTAAATCAGCCAAAACTTCATCCACCATTTTTGAAACGGCATCATCTATTTCTTGTTCAGAAATAAATGGTTTAAAGTATTTGTCATGAAGCTTTATCACCTTAATAAATTTTGAAAGAGGCAAAGATAATCAATTGATTAGGTTTAAACGATATTTTGATTTATGTTTTTAGAAATTGGTTCAATATTAAAATGTATTTTTGTAGCATGAGAGCCGAAAATCTGTAAAATTTAATTATTAATGTAAAAGATTCCCGTTTTCTCGGGAAATATATATGAACTATTTTTCTTCTCAATTCAAATTAGGAATTCTTGGTGGCGGACAACTTGGTAAAATGCTGCTTAACAATACTCGGAAATTCGATATCTACACCTGTGTTTTAGACCCAAGTAACGAAGCGCCTTGCAAAATTGCTTGTAACGAGTTTCAACAAGGCGATTTAATGGATTTTGACACGGTTTACGCTTTTGGAAAACAGGTAGATGTGTTGACCATTGAAATTGAAAATGTAAACGTTGACGCGCTTGAAAAATTAGAAAAAGAAGGTGTAAAAGTATATCCATCGGCTAAAACGCTACGAACCATTCAAAATAAAGCAAAGCAGAAATTATTTTACGTAGATAATAACTTGCCTACTGCGCCTTTTTCAAGGTTTGCTTATAAAGATGAAATACTGACTGCCATTGAACATGAAACATTAGAGTTTCCGTTTGTTTGGAAGAGTGCTCAATTTGGGTATGATGGCAATGGTGTAAAAGTTGTGCGTTCACATTCTGATTTGGATGAGTTACCAAATGTAGAGTGTATTACTGAAACTTTAATTCCGTTTAAAAATGAACTATCGGTCATTGTGGCTAGAAATGTTGATGGACACGTAAAAACATATCCTGTGGTTGAAATGGAATTTCATCCTGAAGCTAACCAAGTTGAATATGTTATTTGTCCAGCAAGAATCTCTAAAGAAGTAGCTTTAAAAGCAGAGTTGGTGGCTTTAAAAGTTTCGCAAGCATTTGAACACGTTGGATTGTTGGCTGTAGAAATGTTTCAAACCAAAGATGACAACATTTTAATTAACGAAGTGGCTCCAAGACCTCATAATTCTGGTCACCATACCATTGAAGCAAGTTACACATCGCAATTTGAGCAACACATAAGAGCAGTTTTAAATCTTCCACTAGGAAAAACCGATAGCAAAGTTGGAGGGATTATGGTTAATTTAGTCGGTGCTGAAGGTTACACAGGCAATGTCGTTTACAAAAATATTGAAGCTATTATGGCAATGGATGGCGTAACACCACATATTTATGGTAAAAAGCAAACACGCCCTTTTCGCAAAATGGGTCATGTAACCATTGTCCACGAAGATATAAATGAAGCGCGAAAAATAGCAGCAGACGTAAAAAAGAAAATAAAAGTAATAAGTGAATAATATGGCACAAGTAGGAATAATTATGGGAAGCAATAGCGACCTCCCAGTCATGCAAGAAGCAATAGATATTTTAAAAGGTTTTGATATAGATGTTGAAGTTGATATTGTGTCGGCACATCGCACACCAGAAAAGATGTTTGACTATGGAAAAAATGCGCATACACGTGGTATAAAAGTCATTATTGCTGGTGCTGGAGGTGCTGCTCATTTACCAGGAATGATAGCGTCATTATCTCCTTTACCTGTAATTGGTGTTCCTGTAAAATCTAGAAACTCAATCGATGGTTGGGATTCTGTATTATCTATTTTACAAATGCCTGGAGGTGTTCCTGTGGCAACTGTGGCATTAGATGGCGCAAAAAACGCAGGTATTTTGGCAGCTCAAATTATTGGAGCTTCAGACAAATGTGTATTAGATAAAGTACTTATTTATAAAGAAGGTTTAAAAGCAAAAGTTATAGACGCTGCAAAATCCATAAAACAATAAAACCTCGAGAACATCGAGGTTTTACATTTGCTATTAATTTTTTTATAAGAATGAAGATTCTCTTTAAAAAATCATTGTGCGAAAGTAAATAATATATCAGTATTAACAGTAAATTGTTAATTACTATTCATAAAATCAGTTAGTTAGAAAGAAAAAACTTATACAATTAGATTTTTTGTAATCTAATTTCTAATAAATAATTATTAAAATAATTTTCACCCTATAATGTCCATCTTAAATCAACAATTTTCAACACCATTTAACACTGCGCCTTTTTCAAAAATAACCAATGAAGACTTTTTGCCTGCTTTTAAAACTGCCATTGAAAAAGCTAGAAAAGAAATTGACGCCATTGTTGAAAGCAAAGAACACCCTACGTTTGAAAATACTATTGAAGCTTTAGAATTTTCTGGTCAAGAACTGGATAGAATATCGAGTATTTTCTTCAATTTGAATTCTGCTGAAACAAACGATGAAATTCAAAAAATAGCACAAGAAGTATCGCCTTTACTCTCTGAATTTGGTAACGACATCACTCTAAATGAAGCATTATTTAAGCGTATAAAAACGGTTTACGATTCTGAACCTAAAAATCTATCCGAAGAGCAAAAAACATTATTAGATAAACGCTATAAAAGCTTTTCAAGAAATGGTGCTAATCTTCCTGATGCTAAAAAAGGACAACTTCGTGAAATAGACAAAGAACTAAGTAAGCTAAAACTAAAATTTGGCGAAAATGTCTTAGCAGAAACCAACAAGTTTGAGATGCTGATTACAGATGAAAACGATGTGTCTGGTTTACCAGAAGGTGCTAAAGAAGCTGCAAAACAATTAGCAGAAAGTAAGGGTAAAGAAGGTTGGATGATTACACTAGATTATCCTAGCTATATACCTTTTATGACCTACGCAGATAACCGTGAGTTACGTAAAAAACTATCGCTTGCTTTTGGAAGTAAAGCTTTTAAAAATGATGAACTGGATAATCAAGACATTGTTATTAAAATTGCAAATCTTCGTTTTAAGCGTGCCCAATTATTGGGTTATAAAACGCATGCACATTTTGTGTTAGAAGAACGCATGGCAAAAACACCTAAAAAGGTTGAAAGTTTTTTAAATGAATTATTGGAAAAAGCAAAACCAGCAGCTGAACGTGAATTTGCAAACCTTGAAAATTTCTCAAAAGACCTAGATGGAATCGATACATTACAAAAATGGGATTCAGCTTATTATTCTGAAAAATTAAAACAAAAATTGTTTGATTTAGATGACGAAAAGTTAAAACCATATTTCAAACTTGAAAATGTGATTAATGGTGCTTTTACTGTCGCCAATAAACTCTTCGATTTAAACTTTGAAGAAATTGATACCATTGATAAGTACCATGAAGATGTGTTGACTTATAAAGTAACAGATAACGATGGTAATTTAGTCTCCATTTTTTACGCAGATTTCTTCCCAAGAGCAGGAAAACGCAATGGTGCGTGGATGACTTCCTATAAACCGCAATACATACAAAATGGTAAGGAAGAACGACCACATGTGTCTATTGTTTGCAATTTCACAAAGCCTACAAAAAGCAAACCTTCACTCCTAACCTTTAACGAGGTTACGACTCTTTTTCACGAATTTGGTCATGCGCTACATGGCATGTTGGCAAACACGACTTATCCTAGTTTGTCTGGGACGTCGGTGTATTGGGATTTTGTAGAATTACCAAGTCAGATTATGGAAAATTGGTGCTACGAAAAAGAAGCTTTAGAGTTGTTTGCAAAACATTACGAAACGAATGAAGTTATTCCGATGGATTTAGTAAATAAAATTAAAGAATCGGCTACTTTTCATGAAGGCATGCAAACATTGCGTCAGATAAGTTTTGGCTTGTTGGATATGAGTTGGCACGGTCAAGACCCTTCAGACATTACAGATGTAAAGAAGCAAGAACTAAAAGCATTTAGCGGTACAAAGTTGTATCCTGATGTACCTGAGAATTGTATGAGCACCGCTTTTGCACATATCTTTCAAGGTGGTTATTCATCTGGTTATTACAGTTACAAATGGGCAGAAGTTTTAGATGCCGATGCTTTTGAATATTTTAAAGAAGAAGGCATTTTTGATAAAACGGTTGCCAACAAGTTTAAAGAATATGTATTATCAAAAGGCGGAACGGAAGACCCAATGGTATTGTATAAACGTTTTAGAGGGCAAGAGCCAAAACCTGAGGCTTTGTTGAAGCGTGCTGGATTGATAGAGAGGTAAAACTGACTTTCTGTTTTGTTCGACTCCTCTGGAGTCGCTACGCTTTCATCATTTTGTTTTTTTATAAATGCTTAATTCCTACGGAATTTTAGACAATTTCCACAATTCAGCTATTCATAAAATCTATTAACGCGTTGCATTGCGGCAACAATAGGCCTGATGGCATAGGCTTCATACATTTATATCACAAAATATCTGATAAAAACAGGTCTGATGGCAGAGCCATCAAATATTTGTAATACGAGACATTATATGGTTTCGTGACTCCGTAGGAGTCGAACCCAAAAATTTACAAATAGTTCTACAAATGTTTTATCCTTAATGAATTCAACCTTTCAAATATTTGAAAAACCTATCAACGCATTGGTTTTATTACCAAAGACATCATACATTGATAACATTAAACAAAAAGCAACAATCAACCTGATACAAACACATTTTCACGTTTATAATAAAACAACAATAACCTGATGGTAGAGCCATCAAACATTTATAACACAAAACACTATATGGTTTTGCGACTCCATAGGAGTCGTACCGAAAAGCCACAAACAATTACAAATAGGGATTTTAATAAAAAATGATACCTTTATAATCATATCATAATATCCGATTGATGCCAAACACTTATTCACAAATTTACATCCAAATTGTTTTTGCAGTTCAACACAGAAATGCATTGATAAAACCTACTTGGGAGGACAAACTTTACAAATACATCACAGGAATTATAAAAAACAAAGGTCAAAAGCTCATTGCCATTAACGGCACCCAAAATCACATTCATATTTTTGTTGGCATGCAACCAAACTGCTCGTTGAGTGATTTGGTACGTGAAATAAAAAAGTCAAGCACTGGTTTTATAAATGAAAATAAGCTCTCTCCATACAAGTTTAATTGGCAAAAAGGTTTTGGTGCATTTTCTTATGGTCACTCACAGATAGATACGGTTTATAAATATGTGATGAACCAGAAAGAGCATCATAAAACAAAATCGTTCAAGGAAGAGTATCTGGATTTTCTTAAAAAATTCGATGTTGATTATAAAACTGAGTATTTATTTGATTGGATTGAAGATTCATAAAGCACTTTGGTTCGACTCCTACGGAGTCGAACAGCTCAACCTAACCTTGTTTTTTTACAACTATTAAATTCCTACGGAATTAAAAAAATAACGACATCAATTAAAATAAACTTTCAATAATTATTGAAAGTTTAAAATATTTCATATCTTTGTACTATGAAATACAGTGAAGCAAAATTTAAATTCATTAGCACTTGGGGAAGTTTAGGCTCACTTTGGGGAATTAACAAGGCAATGGCTCAAATACAAGCGCTCCTTTTTATTTCCACAAAACCATTGTCTATGGAAGACATTATGGAAGAACTTAAAATTTCGCGTGGCAACACAAGTATGAATTTAAGGCAGCTTATGGATTGGGGAATTGTAACCAAAGAACTCATTCCAGGCGAACGAAAAGAATTTTTCACAACCGAAAAAGATGTACAAGAACTCACTAGAATTATTGCAAAGGAACGTAGCCGAAGAGAACTTCAGCCAGTCATAAAAGTGCTTAATGATGTCTCGTCAATTAAAGATGATGGTACAGAGAAAACCAAAGAATTGATTAAACAAACAAAAGCGCTTCATGATTTAACCCAAAATGCAGATGCCATGTTAAACAAATTAATCACGCAAAAACAAAACTGGTTAACTAAGTCTATTATAAAACTCATTAAATAAAAAAATTTAAATCATACTTTCAATTTTTTCTGAAAGTTTAAAATTTATAAAAAATGAAAAATATACACTATTTCAACACCACAGTTTATTTAATAGTTATAGCTCTATATCTATATGAGCCTATATATGGTGCTTTAGGTCAAATTGGTCTTGGAGTTTTTCAACTAGTATTAGCAATTAAATTATCAATGGATGCAAAAGAATTTAAACCTTTTGGTAGGAAAGTTCTAAAAATTTATTGGTATGCAGTCCTTCTTTGGTTTATCAGCTTTTTAATTTTGATTGTTCGTTGGGTTGACAAAGATTTTGGCTTAACAATTGTTAATATAGTCCCAATGACTATAGGCTTATATTTTGTTGCTGTTACCTACCTAGTTAGTAAACACCAAAATTCATAAAACCTAAGTTAATAATTATGAATCACAATGTAATTACATACATAATATACCTACCTATTATTGGCTTTATTATGATAAAAGTTGGTTGGTTGTTTTATAAAAATGGTGAAGTATTCTTAATAAGCCTTTTTGAAAACAATCTCCAGTTAACAAAAAACGTGAACAACCTACTATTGATAGGATATTACCTAGTAAACTTGGGTTATGCAATCTTAACAATTTCAAATTGGGAAGAAGTCAATTCTTATATAGAAATCTTAAACACATTGGCTTTTATGATAGGCAAAATAATGCTAATACTAGCCATATTACATTATAACAATATTTTTTGGCTGAACTATTTAACAAAATCTAAAATTCTAAATTAATATATCATGGAAAATTCAAAAATTGTAATCGGATATTTAATCTACTTACCTATAGTTATTACACTAACAATATTTGTATCAAAATCACTATTTAAAAATGGGCGCTTATTTATGATAGATATTTTTAAAGGCAATGAAGATATTGCTCTAGCAACCAATAAGCTTTTTGAAATTGGTTTTTACCTTATCAACATTGGTTTTGCTTTATACATTATGAAATTATATTACTACTCAACAACAACTGAACTAAGTTACCAACGTCTAATGGAAATGCTAAGTATGAAAATTGGTGGCTTCACAATTTACTTAGGCCTAATGCTTTTCTTAAATCTTTTTTTATTTTTTAGAGGAAGACGTAAATCTAAGCAGAGTTTAAGAACTCCTATTTCTCCAAAACCAAATAAAGAAGAGCTATGAAAACAATAATTATAGCTGGTGGAAGTGGTTTTCTTGGACAAGTTCTTGAAAACCACTTTACCAAAAAAGGGTACATGGTTGTCATTTTAACTCGACAACCTAAAAAAGAAAACGAAGTATATTGGAATGCCACAGATTTAGGTAAATGGACAACTGTATTAGAAAAGTCAGATGCTCTAATAAATCTTACAGGAAAGTCGGTAGATTGTAGATATAACGAAAAAAACAAAAAACTCATTTATGATTCTAGAATCAACTCAACAAACATTTTGGGTTTAGCAATTAATCTTTGCGAGAATCCACCGAAATTATGGATGAATGCCTCAACAGCGACAATTTACAGAGATTCATACGATAAAGAAATGAGTGAAGAAAATGGTGAAATAGGTAACGATTTTTCAATGAATATTGCAAAGTCTTGGGAAAAGGCTTTCTATTCCATTACTAATCCAAAAACAAGAAAAATTGCTTTACGAACAGCCATTGTTCTTGGAAAAAATGGTGGTGCATTTAAACCACTCAAAATTTTGACAAAATTAGGTCTTGGAGGTAAACAAGGAAATGGCAAACAAAAAGTAAGCTGGATTCATGAACTGGATTTTGCTAGAGCAGTTGAATTTCTTTTAGAAAATGAAAACTTAGAAGGAAACTTCAATGTATGTGTACCAAAACCAACAGATAATACAACCTTAATGAAAAGTTTGCAAAAAGCTTTAGGAATACCTTTTGGAATTCCACAACCTAAATTATTATTAAATCTAGGAACAAGATTCATTGGTACAGAAACAGAATTAATACTAAAAAGTAGAAATGTAATTCCCGAGCGTTTATTAAATGAAGGCTTTAAATTTAAATTCACAAAAATTAATCTTGCTATAAAAAACTTAACGTTATGAGCTTCTTAACTGCAAAATGGGAAAATCTTATTATGGCAAATTACGTCATAAACCCAGAAATATTAAAACCATACATTCCTTTGGGAACTCAACTTGATTTTTTTGAGGATAAATGCTACATCAGTCTAGTTGGTTTTATGTTTAAAGACACAAAAGTATTAGGCTTAAAACTACCGTACCATGTTAACTTTGAGGAGGTTAACCTTCGATTCTATATTAAAAATAAAGAAAAACGTGGCGTAGTGTTTATTAAAGAAATTGTACCAAAGTCTTTAATAACTTTTGTGGCAAACACTTTATACCATGAACATTATCAAACTTGCAAAATGAAGCACGAAGAAGATAACGACAAAAATGTTTATAGATATAACTGGAAGAACAAGGCAAAGTGGCAAACGCTTTCAGTAAAAACTAAGCAAAATACGATTCCTCTTGATGAAAATTCAGAAGCTGAATTCATTGCTGAACACTATTATGGTTACACCAAATACAAAAACAAAACCTTTGAGTATGAAGTTAAACACCCAAAATGGGAGCAAAAAACTGTTATAGATTATAATATAAATGTGGATTTTGAAGCTAATTATGGTTCAGAATTCAAAATGCTAAATCAATTAACACCAACATCAGTATTTTTAGCTGTAGGCTCTGACATATCAGTAGAAAATAAGCGCACCATAAACCCAATCTATCGATGAAAATTTTAAACTTATAGCAAAAGCATTGCAAGTCCGCTTTTTATTATATTTTTGGGAGAGCAAAAATTAATAGCCATCTATGTCAGGTCATGAAATAAATCCAAATAAGTGGATAGATTTGTATTCAGATTATCTGTTTAACTACACCATTACGCGTGTGAGAGATAGAGAGACTGCTCAAGATTTGGTACAAGAAACTTTTTTTGCTGGACTAAAATCCATGAAAAACTTTAAAGGGCAGGCTAGTGAACGTACATGGTTAATTTCAATTTTAAAACGGAAAATAATTGACCATTATAGAAAAATAAATTCGAACAAAGGCAAAGCCGAAGTAAGAATGAATTTGAATTTTAACGGTGAAGATGAAGGTGATTGGCTCGAACAACGTGTTGCAGACCCATTTGATAAAACAGCCGAAAACAACTTAGAAAATACCGAACTTGGTTTGGCTATTCACAATTGCATTGGTAAATTGCCTCACAAACAAGCTGAAGTTTTTAAAATGAAAACACTTTTAGGTTACGATACTGAAACTATTTGTAATGAATTGGGTATCACAGCGTCTAACCTTTGGGTAATCATACATAGAGCCAGAACATCTTTGGCTTCCTGTATGGAAAAAAATTGGTTTTAATATAAAGCAATGAGTAAAGATTATAAATTATTTGTTTCATGCGATAAAGCAGTTCATACTTGTGATAAAACACAGTATAAAGAGGCTTCCTTTTGGGAAAAAATAAAGCTCAACATACATCTTATATATTGTAAGGCTTGCAGAAAATACTCTTCAAACAATGGAAAACTTACAAAGCTTGTACAAAAGCCTGAAATTGAATGTCTAAAAGCTTCTGAAAAAGAAAAAATTCAGGAAAATCTCGAAAAAGAATTAAAAAAAGCTCAATAATTGGCAGTTGTTAATAGAGCCCAAAGTATAGGAATTCCTTCTACCCAAAATCCGCTATAATAATTCTTTTGATTGACTTTGCTAAACACCACAAATAGCAAAAGCAATACACTTACTATTCCCAAAATGATTGTTTTATTAATGTAAAATTCATCTTTAAAAAATTCTAATAAAAACATAAAAACAATCAATAAAACACCTATTATTTTGGTTCTTGCTACACCTATCCTTTGAGGGATTGTCGATAATTTAATGCTATCATACCTCATATCTCTAATTTCAAAAGGCAACATGGCAATAATCACATATAGATAACGCTGTATGGCTTCAATCAGCACGTCATTATTAAGTGTATAGCCTTCATTTAATAACGGAACAATAACTGTTACAGCCATCCACACAAAAGCAATTACATAAATTTTTAAGCCGCTTATTGCCCTTAAATTCCCTGCATCCATAAATACTTTCTTAGGTAAAAATGGAATGGCATATATAAATGTGATTACACCCAAAACACCAAAATAAACGATGGTTTCCATCTTAAGTTTGAAAGTAAAATATACTAAGCCAATAAAGCATAAAAACGAAAATATCTGTATAGCTTTTAACCAACCTGCCAAACTTCTGTGATGAAATTTTGCCAACCCAAAATACTTCACAAAATTATAACCAGTTACTGTCGCAAAAAAAATGAAATAAATAAAGTCTAAGTCTGCACCAACATTAAAATTTAAGAGTGTTACCCAAACCAATCCGCATACGGCTAAAGCCACATGAATGCTGCTGTTTATATAAAAATCGAAAATCCGCTTCAAAACTTGCATATTACAAATTTAGTCAAACTGTTAATAATGCCTTAAAATGGTTAAAAACTTTCAATATAAGCGTATTAAAACCGCTTTTATTTCCTTAATTTTGCGCTTCAAACTCAACCTTTTTTAGTATGAATACAGATTCGTTTGCACTGCGCCACATAGGACCTAGAAGTAGCGACCATGAGGCGATGCTCAAAACCGTTGGAGCATCATCTATAGACCAACTAATTACCGAAACACTTCCTGATAATATCAGGTTGCAAAATCCACTTAATTTGGATGCAGCCATGAGCGAGCAAGAATATTTGCAGCACATACATGACATGGCTTCAAAAAACAAAGTAAACAAATCTTACATTGGACTGGGTTACCATCCATCTAATTTACCTGCGGTTATTCAGCGAAATATTTTGGAGAATCCAGGTTGGTACACAGCTTACACACCTTATCAAGCTGAAATTGCTCAAGGCCGTTTAGAAGCATTATTGAACTTCCAAACCATGGTCACAGACCTTACTGGAATGGAACTTGCCAATGCATCATTATTAGATGAGAGTACTGCAGCAGCTGAAGCTATGGCGTTGTTATTCGCCGTACGTGAGCGCCAACAAAAGAAAGAGAACGTTGTGAAATTATTTGTAGATGCGCAAATTTTACCTCAAACATTATCACTATTAAAAACACGCTCAAATCCATTAGGAATTGAATTGGTCGTAGGCAATGTAAATGACTTTGATTACTCATCAGAATACTTTGCAGCAATCGTTCAATATCCTGGAAAAGATGGACAAATACACGATATCGAGTCGTTTATAGCAAAAGCTAACGATGCCAATATAAAAGTAGCTGTAGCTGCCGATATTTTAAGTTTAGTAAAACTAGAAGCACCTGGGAAATTTGGAGCTGATGTGGTTGTTGGAACCACACAACGCTTTGGAATTCCAATGGGTTATGGTGGTCCACACGCAGCTTATTTCGCTACTAAAGAAAGTTACAAACGTAGTATTCCTGGACGAATCATTGGTGTTACTAAAGACACTAATGGAAATCGCGCTTTACGAATGGCACTACAAACTCGCGAACAACATATTAAGCGTGATAAAGCTACTTCAAACATTTGTACAGCTCAGGTTTTATTAGCTGTGATGGCTGGAATGTACGCTGTGTATCATGGTCCAAAAGGATTGGAATATATTGCTAACAAAGTACATCATACAACTTGCAGTTTAGACAATGCTTTACAAGGTTTAGGTTTTGTTCAGGAAAATTCAGCGTATTTTGATACATTAAAAATCAAAGCGAATGCTGATAAGGTAAAAACAATAGCAGAAGCCAAAGGCGTAAACTTTTATTATCCTGATGCTGATACTGTCACTATTTCGTTAAATGAAACAACAACACTTTCAGATGTAAATATCATCATATCTATTTTTGCTGAAGTTGCTGGCAAATCAGCTGACGAATTAGCTTCAATATCTAAAGCAAATAACGTTTTGGATGCTGTAAAAAGAACTTCTGAATTTTTGGACAACGAAGTTTTCAACACTTATCACTCTGAAACAGATTTGATGCGTTATATAAAATCATTAGAACGTAAAGATTTATCATTAAATCACTCGATGATTTCTTTAGGCTCTTGTACCATGAAGCTAAATGCAGCTGCCGAAATGTTGCCATTAAGCTGGTCTAACTGGGGAAATATTCACCCATTTGCACCATTAAATCAAGTGGAAGGCTATTTAACGGTTCTTAAAAAACTAGAAGACCAATTAACAGAAATTACAGGTTTCGCAGCAACATCATTACAACCAAACTCTGGTGCTCAAGGCGAATATGCTGGATTAATGGTTATTAAAGCGTATCATGAATCAAGAGGTGACCATCATAGAAATATTTGTTTAATTCCATCATCTGCCCACGGAACAAATCCTGCAAGTGCTGTGATGGCTGGGATGAAAGTAGTGGTAACAAAATCAACTGAAGAAGGAAATATTGATGTTAATGATTTAAGAGAAAAAGCAGAATTACATGCAGCAAATTTATCTGCATTAATGGTAACTTATCCATCTACACATGGTGTTTACGAATCTGCTATTAAAGAAATAACGCAAATCATCCATGATAATGGTGGGCAAGTATATATGGATGGTGCCAACATGAATGCGCAAGTAGGTTTGACCAATCCAGGAAATATTGGCGCAGATGTATGTCACTTAAATTTACATAAAACCTTTGCTATTCCTCATGGTGGTGGTGGCCCAGGCGTTGGCCCAATTTGTGTTGCCAAACAATTAGTGCCATTTTTACCAGGAAATCCAGTCATTGAAGTAGGAGGCGAAAATGCGATTACTGCTATTTCGGCTGCGCCTTATGGCTCTGCGTTGGCTTGCTTGATTTCCTATGGTTATATCTGTATGTTAGGAGCTGAAGGTTTAACTGATTCTACCAAAATCGCTATTCTAAATGCCAACTATTTAAAGCAACGATTAGAAGGTCATTTTGACACCTTGTATTCTGGAGAAAAAGGACGTGCAGCTCACGAAATGATTGTGGATTGTCGAGCTTTTAAAGCCCACGGAATTGAGGTTGGCGACATTGCAAAACGCTTAATGGATTATGGTTTCCATGCGCCAACGGTTTCATTCCCAGTAGCTGGAACATTAATGATTGAACCAACCGAAAGTGAAAGTAAAGAAGAATTAGACCGTTTTTGTGAGGCTATGGTTTCCATTAGAAAAGAAATTGAAGTAGCTGACAAAGAAAATCCTAATAATGTGCTTAAAAACGCACCACACACTATGGAGATGCTAACTGCTGATACTTGGGATTTTCCATATAGCAGAAAAGAAGCAGCATTTCCGTTAGATTATGTAAATAATAATAAGTTTTGGCCATCTGTAAGACGTGTTGATGATGCATATGGCGACCGAAATTTAATCTGTACTTGTGCTCCAATTGAAGAGTTTATGGAAGCATAAAGTTGGTTGAACATCGTAAAATATATTAAAACTTTTTTTGCCTTTAATTTTTTGCTATTATATTCGTTACATTAGCAAAATTAAAGGCAAATATTTTTTATATGAATATTAAAATTACTGGAACTGGTAGTTATATACCAAATGTCGTTGAAAAAAATGAAGACTTTTACCAACATGAATTTTTAAATTCAGATGGGTCGACAATAAATTCTCCCAATGAAGTTATAATCGAAAAATTCAAAGCCATTACAGGTATTGGCGAAAGACGTTATGTAGTTGATTCGTTAAGCACGTCTAACATCGCCTTTTATGCAGCAGAAAATGCCATTAAAGATGCTCAAATAAACCCTGAAGAGCTTGATTATATTATTGTGGCTCATAATTACGGGGACGTAAAACATAATTCACAACAAAGTGATACGGTTCCAAGTATAGCTTCTAGAGTTAAACATCTTTTAAAAATTCAGAATCCAAAATGTGTCGCTTATGATATGCTTTTTGGTTGTCCAGGTTGGATAGAATCCACCATACAAGCCAATGCTTTTATTAAAGCTGGAATGGCAAAAAAATGCTTGGTTATAGGCGCCGAGACACTATCTCGTGTCATTGATAAACATGATAGGGATTCCATGATTTATAGCGATGGTGCTGGGGCTGTTATTCTAGAATCCACCAATGATGATGGAGGTATTCTTGCTCATGATAGCGCAACGTTTGCTTTGGACGAAGCGCATTATATATACTTTGGCGAAACGAATAATCAAGAGATAAATGATAAGCAATGCTATATAAAAATGTATGGCAGAAAAATTTATGAATTTGCCATAAGCAATGTACCTCAAGCAATGAAATCCTGCCTTGAGTTAAGTGGTGTAAACGTCAAGGATGTGAAAAAAATATTGATTCATCAGGCCAACGAAAAAATGGATGAAGCCATTGTACAACGCTTTTATAAGTTATATGATATGGAAATGCCAGAAGGCATCATGCCAATGACCATCAATAAACTTGGTAATTCCAGCGTTGCTACTGTACCAACATTATACGACATGATTTTAAAAGGCGAACTAGAAGGTCACAACATAAACAAAGGCGACATTATTTTGTTTGCTAGTGTTGGCGCAGGAATGAATATTAATGCTATAGTATATCAAGAATAAAAATGTACGAAGGTAAATTTCCGCACAAGCGTTATAAACTCACATTTCAATTTTTACAAAAACATATCTCTACAACCTCTTCAATTTTAGATTTAGGTGTTGAAAATCCTTTTACAAAAGTCATGCAAGACCATGGTTATAAAGTTGAAAACACACAGGGTGAAGATATAGATATTGATACGTCACGAATTGAAAATTCAACAGCCGATGTAGTAACTGCTTTTGAAATTTTTGAACATTTACTATCGCCTTTTACTGTTTTAAAGAGTATTAAGGCAGACAAACTGGCTGCTAGTGTTCCTCTTAGATTATGGTTTTCAACAGCTTACAGAAGCAAAACTGATAAATGGGACAGACACTATCACGAATTTGAAGATTGGCAATTCGATTGGTTACTTGAAAAAGCTGGTTGGAAAATTATTGATAGGCAAAAATGGACCAACCCAACTAAAAAGATTGGAATTAGACCCATATTACGATGGTTTACACCTAGATATTATATTATTTATGCCGAAAGGGTAAAAAATTCCAATATTGAAAATCCAAATCCCAAAAATGATAAATAAGTTTAACTTTGAATATTAAACGTTGAACTTTGGATTTTTATATCGTCATACCAGCACATAACGAACAAGACACCATTGGTCTCACCCTAGAATCAATCGTAAATCAAACATTACAACCAAATCACATTGTTGTTGTTAATGATAATTCTACAGATAATACGTCTGAAATTATTTCAACATTCACAGAAAAGTATAATTGGATTTCTTCAATTAATTTAACAACATCTAATAAACATATTCCAGGAGCTAAAGTCATTAATGCATTCTACAAAGGGTTAGAAGTACTTGATGATAACTACGATATTATTTGTAAGTATGATGCTGATATTATTTTTCCGAACAACTATTTAGAATCTATTTCTAAGCTATTTGAAAGTGATTCAAAAATTGGAATTGCTGGAGGTATTCCATTTATTAAAAAGAATGATGCATGGGTTTTTGAAAGGGTTGCATCTAAAAATCATGTAAGAGGCCCAATAAAATCTTATAGAAAAAAATGCTTTGAAGCTATTGGAGGATTAAAAGAATCGGTTGGTTGGGATTCTATTGATGTGTTGTTGGCTCAATATTATGGTTGGAAGATACAAACCGATACAAACTTGCATGTAAAACATTTAAAACCGACAGGAAAAACCTATTCAAAAAATACTAAGTACTTAAGAGGCGAAGCATTATATAAAATGCGATTTGGAGTTATTTTAACCCTAATAGCATCGCTTAAAAGTGCTTTTAACAAAAGAAGTATATCCTACTTTTTTAATTCAGTTATTGGATACTTAAAAGCTAAACGTGAAAAGCAAACGTTTCTTGTTGACGAAAATCAAGGGAGGTTTATTAGGCAGTTACATTGGAAGAATATCAAGAAAAAAATTTTCTAAAACATTACTTAGTCATTTTTATAAACCACACCATCTTTCATTACAAACCTCACATTTCTCATTGTCTTAATATCTTTGGTTGGATTACCATCGACAGCTATAATATCTGCTAAAAACCCTTTTTTAAGTTGTCCTAAATTATCCAAATGAAATATGTTTGCGTTTAATAATGTAGCTGATTGCAACGCCTTAGTTGGCGTCATGCCATATTCGACCATTAATTCCAACTCTCTATAATTTTCACCGTGTTTAAATACACCTACATCACCACCAAAAACAATATCCACACCTGATTCTAATGCCAATTTAAAAGACTTTCTTTTTTGTATAATTCTAGCCGGTTCTGGGTCTTTTCCTTTATCCCATCCATTATATTGCATAATTGCATCTCCAGCAGCTATCGTAGGGCAAAAACCTACATTGTTTTCTTTCATTAGTTTAAAAATCTCAGCTGTTCCTCCATCACCATGTTCAATCGTTTCAACACCTCCAAGAATTGCTCTTCGCATTCCTTCAGGTGTACTTGCATGCGCCACTACATAGCTTCCTGCGCTTTCGGCAACTTCAACCATCAATTTAATTTCATCTAAAGTGAAAGTAGGATTCGATACTGCTCCAGGTTTCCACCTATAATCGGCATAAATTTTTATAAAATCTGCGCCATTTCCTAACTGTCTTCGCACCGTTTTAATCACATCATTCCCACTAGCTTCCTCAGCTCCTAAAGGCACATGAACACCATCATGAAACCCTTTTGGACCATAAGCTCCAGTAGCCACAACTGCTGGTCCTGCAACCAAAAGTCTTGGGCCTATAATGATGCCTTCATCGATAGTTTTCTTAATATACACATCACTATAACCAGCACCTTCGGCACCTAAATCACGCATTGTAGTCACTCCTGCCAATAATGAGTTTTTTACATGATTTGTCGCTCTAATGGAACGCTCAACTGGAGATTCCTTTAATACTTGGTCATTCCAACCTGTTTCATTGTAAGGATGCAAAAGCACATGCGAATGGCCCTCAATTAATCCTGGCATTAAGGTTTTACCTTTTAAAATAATTTCTTTTGTTCCTTTTGGTGATTTGACATTGCTCGATGGACCAACATCCAATATTTTATTGTCTTTTACCAACACTACCCAGCCTTCATGCATTTGATTTCCATCAAATACTCTATCTGGTTTTAATAAAGTTTGAGAACTTGCGATTGATATTATAAAACCGAAAAATATTGTAAATACTTTTTTCATATTCATATTATTTATTTGTGTTTCTTATTGCAATGTCTGCTAATTTTGATTCAATTGCTTCTTTTGACAACCATTTACCTCTAACCATAACTCCAGAAATATCTTGCAATGCTTTTAAATTGTTTAGTGGATTGCTATTTAGCAATATTAAATCGGCAGATAGGCCTTCTTTAACCTCTCCATAATTATTTTCATTACCAAAATAAATCGCTGGATTTATTGTTCCTGATTGAATTATTTCTAGAGGAGTTAAACCAGCTTTTTCCATGCCTTCAATTTCATGATGTATTGAAAATCCCGGAACATTAAACAGTTGTGGTGCGTCAGAACCTAATAACATCCCATATCCATTTTCTTGAAGTTTAAACATTAATTCTTTACGTATCTCATTGAATTTCTCCCATTGTTCCACACTAAAATCATTAGTCTCTGTATATTGTGCTTTTCGTCGTTTCCAATTATCTAGAGTGGACTTTGCCATATATTTCATTTCTGGTTCTTTCAATAACTCATCAGCAGTTATAGGCGCAAACCAACGTTCAAACAAACTTTGTGTTGATACAATCCATACTTTATTATCTTTTGAAAGTGACACCAAATTATCTATCTCATCAACATCTGCCAAAGATGTAAAGCTATAACCAAAAAAGCCATTTTCATTAGGGTTTACATTAGCAGATTGGGGCACTAAACCCTCGAGAAATCCATCTACATGGTCAATTGATGCATAGCCGCTTTCCATAGCATGCCTTACACCAACATCTACAGGAACATGACCTGCAAATGGCATATTTAACTCTTTCGCTGCTTTTACTGCTGCATCAAAAACTTCTAATTTAATTCCAGGATGAATTTTTAGAAAATCATATCCTGCTTTTTTATAGGCTGTTACTTTTTCAATAGCTTCCTGTTCTGTTTTGATAGAATTGCCATTTAACGATGGACTAGACGTATAAATTCTAGGAGATACAATCTCATTTTTCTTAGCTTTTTCTCGTAATTCTAAATGTGAGGGATGACCAAGCATACCTCTAATGGTCGTAATACCATTAGATAAGTATAAAAACAACGTTTCATCTACTATCCCAGGATTGGAATTTGACGGCTGCGGAATATGTGCATGCATTTCGGCTAGTCCTGGCATTAAAAATTTACCTGTGCCATCAATTGTAGTTGTATAACTTTCTGCATTTGAAACGGACTCTGAAATTTTTGAGATTTTTCCTGAGTCAACAACAACTTGTCTGTTTTCAATGATAGTTCCAGTTCGCACATCTATTATGCCAACGTTTGAAATTAAAATGGCAGATGCGCTAATTTTCTCTTGTGCTTTAGTACATGATAATGAAGAGTACGCAAGGATAATGATGATTAATTTTTTCATAAAATTTTATTTTATACAATCTGGACAATCAATGTTCATTGCCATAATTTCAGGATTAAAAACTTCATTCCCTTTAATAACAAAATTAATATCTCTTGTGTTTTTAATATTATTTAAAGGGTTACTGTTAAGTATTATTAAATCTGAAATTTTACCAACTTCAACAGTTCCGTAATCCGATTCCTTTTTCAAGAAATGAGCACCATTATAAGCTGAATTTTGTAATGCCTTTAAATTTGAAATTCCAGTATTGGCCATTACTTCTAATTCTTTATGAAGCGAAATCCCAGGATAAGTATAGGAATTGAACGCACCACTATCTGAGCCTGCCAACAACTTAACCTCAGCATCACTTAGCGATTTTTCCAACGATTTAAAAAATGTGTTTAATTCTTTTCGGTTTTGTCGTGCTTCTTCAGATGAATTGTAAGAGCTTCTAATTCTGCCTTCATAGGTTTTTACTATTCCTGATGGCATCAATTTTAAATAAGTATCATTCTCATGATTGACTTCATCTAAATAGCTCAATACATTACCAATATGCAATGTTGGCACCACATAGGTATTATGTTCTTTTAGTGAACTAAATGTATTTTGTGCTGTAGAATCTTCATATGTTGCGATAAGCTTTTCCATGGATGACCAAAATCCGTATTCGCGATTTTTAATGGCTTCTGTGATTTCTTTTTCTTCAGTAGAACAACCTTTTAAAACATAATATAAATGTTCAATAGCTCCAATTCCAGCGTACAATGCTTCATCCAATTCAACAGTAAAAGGCATGTGACCAGACGTAATCATACCTCTTTTTGTAGCTTCTTGAATGGTTTTTAAATACAGTTCGCCTGAAATTCTGCTATCGTATAGTTTGACAAAATCAACATTTATTGCTTCCAAAGAGTCTAAAGCAACTGCAATATCTTCTTCTTTTTCAACAACCAAGGAACCTGCCCAAGTGGCATTTTTTCCATCAATTTTTGGTCCAGATGAAAAAATAGTTGGACCGACGAGGGCTTTATCGTCTATTTGTTGTTTCCAATCCATAACAGACGAGGTCAAGTCGCCTCCAGCATCTCTAACCGTTGTTATGCCATTCATGATAAAGAGTTTCAAAAAATCTTTATTCGCTTGAATTAAGCTGTCGCCTCCTCTAAAATGCACATGATTATCCCAAAATCCAGGAAGGATATATTTATCGGTGCCATCGAGCGTTATTTCAGATTCAAAGGGTTTATTATCCCCTTCATCTGAAAGTTTTACAATGCGTCCTTCAGTAATAAAAATAGTTTGTTTGTTGATGTTTCCAGAAACTATATCAATAACATTTCCGTTTTCAATCACTAAATCGTACGTTATTGTTTCCTCGTTTTTACAACTAAAAAAAAGTGTTATAACAAAAAGGATTCCTACAAGTTTTTTCATGTTTTATATTTTAAAATGAATTAACAACTAACACGCCCTTATTCTCAAACTTGTTCATATTTGGTAAGGCATTCGTTGCTTCCACTAAAGTAATGGTTTTTTCGATGAGTTTTTCTGGATGTAGTTTTCCATCAACTATCATTTTAAGCATTTCTGGATATTTATGTGCTTGCATGCCATGACTTCCTATAATTTCCAATTCATCGGCTAAAATTCTATCCATCGGAAGTTTCAAATGTTTATGATTTCCTGTCATTAATCCCACTTGAATATGTTTGCCTCTTTTCTTCAATGAGGCAATCGAATTTAAACATGTAATTTCACTTCCTAATGCATCCATAGATACATGTGCTCCGCCTTTAGTGATTTCACTAATTGCTTCCACGACGTTGTTATTTGAAGCATTAATTATGGAATGTGCTCCAAGCTGTTTTGCCAATTCTAAGGTATCATTATTAATATCTATAGCTGTGACCTGAGCACCAAGCGCATTTGCAATCATAATGGCAGATAAACCAACACCTCCACAACCATGAATAACTACATGTTGTCCTTCTTGTACTTTTCCTTGTTCTACTATTGCCCTAAAAGAAGTTATAAACCGACAACCTAAAGTGGCTGCTGTAACATCATCTATCTCTTCTGGAAGTTTTACCAAATTAGTATCAGCATAATCCAAAGCAACATACTCAGCAAACGAGCCATGGTGGGTAAATCCTGGTTGCGATTGATGGTCACACACTTGCTGATTTCCAGATTTGCATTCACCACAACTTCCGCATCCAGCTACAAATGGAATGGTCACTCGGTCACCAATTTTAAAATGCTTGACATCTTTTCCAAGTTCAACAATAGTACCAGCTAACTCATGTCCTGGAACATGTGGCAACACAATATCTTGGTCGTGTCCCATCCATCCATGCCAATCACTTCTACACAAGCCTGTGGCATTCACTTTAACAACAACACCATCATTTTTAGGCGTTGGGTCGTTTATATTTTGAATGGTTATTTGGCCTTGAAATGTTTCGTAAACCGCTGCTTTCATGCTAATATCTCTATTACATTTGAGTATCCCACACAACTGGATATTGCTTAGGAATCTCGTCGTTATTTTCATCTAGCATTTGGCGTAAATCAATTTCAATACCTCGCGATATTGTTGAAATAGGAACATCGTTTGAAGTTCCTTCAAATGGATTTTCGCCTGCTCTACCAATGCGTTCCATTGTATGAAAAATCCACGACACAATTATTGAAAACGGAATAGCAGCCCAAATAAAATATTGGCTAACTAATGGAAAATCATCAATAAACTTGACGCTTATTTTATCAAATTCCGGAATCACACCAAAAGGTAATAATAAAATAAAAGTCCATACAAAATAGCTCCCAATGGTTGCATATTGCCTTGGATATGGAAAGTTCTTGATACGCTCGGATTTTCCTTGTAGTGTAAATAATTCTTCCAATACATTTTCAAGTTCTAAAAACGAAAACTCCCAAACTAATCCTTTTTCTTTTAAAGATTTCAGATGATTGGATTGTAAGTTTAACAATGCAGTTTGCTTATTTCCTTTAGACAAAACATAGGATTTTTCTTCATCATTCAAATACGGCTTTAGTTCATCTTCTAAAGTATTTAGCCTTTCAGGAATATGCATTTCTTTTTCATATTCTTTATTTGATTTATGATTCATAAACACCTCCCAAGGCTTACGTTGGCGCATTGCATGTCTTAAAGCAGTCATCCATGCAATGTGACGATACGTAAGAGTTTTAATTTCTTTTTGTAATACATCTTCTGAAACAGGATTGTCAGCATATTCATTAGTCACCATTGCATTTACTTTCATTCCCCAAGTTCTTGAAGTATTTACAATGCCTCCCCAAATTTTTCTGGCTTCCCAAATACGACCATAAGCAGCGTTATTTTGAAACCCAATAACAAAAGCCAAAGCTGTACCAACCAAAGCAATTGGAGTCCAAGGGATTTGTAACCACGTTAATCCAAAAACTTCAAATAATAGTGTTGGAATTAAAGCTATAAAGAAAAAAAGCACGGTTTCCCAGCGTGTCCATCTGACCATGTTTTTTAGTGAGTAAATGCGTTTTGTGTACATACGTTAAATTTTTACGTATGTAAAATACAAAAACTAATAATTTAAAATTTCAGAAATTTTATTTTTTACTTTTTCAGTTGAAGGAATCATGGTTTGTTCTAAAGTAGAATTCAATGGAATTGCAGGGATATTTTCACTACCAATGGTCATTACTGGTGCATCCAAATATTGAAAACATTGTTCTTGAATTTTACCAGCTAAAGCAAAAGCAAAACTATTATTTGAAGGTTCTTCAGTAACCACTAAACATTTTCCTGTTTTCTTCACAGATGTCATAATTGTGTCTTCATCTAAAGGAAATAAGGTACGTAAGTCAATAATTTCAACTTGGTCACGCATGTCTTCAGTAGCATTATAAGCCCAATGTACTCCCATTCCATAAGTCACAATGGTAAGTGTTTCAACATCCTCTTGTTTCCAAATTTCTTGTAGTACCCATGCTTTCCCGAGAGGCAAGATGTAATCTTCTGAAGGCTCTACTGAAGTGGCTGTTAAGGTTCCTGGAACTTTTGACCAATACAAACCTTTATGTTCTAGAATTACCACAGGATTTGGGTCGTAATACGCAGCTTTCATTAGTCCTTTTAAATCGGCTCCATTACTTGGATAAATAATTTTTATGCCTCGAATGTTGGTAATAACACTTTCAACTGAAGATGAATGGTAAGGCCCTCCGCTACCATAAGCGCCAATTGGCACACGTAAAATCATACTCACTGGCCATTTTCCATTAGATAAATAACAACTTCTACTTACTTCAGTAAAAAGTTGATTTAATCCAGGCCAAATATAATCGGCAAACTGAACCTCCACAATAGGTTTTAATCCAACTGCACTCATACCAACTGTGGAACCAACTATAAATGCTTCTTGAATTGGTGTGTTAAACACGCGATCATCACCAAATTTTTGTGCTAAGGTTGCTGCTTCACGAAATACACCTCCTAATCGTCCGCCAACATCTTGTCCATACAGTAAGCATTCTTTATGTTTTCTCATTAATTCTTCCACAGCAAATAAAGCACAGTCAACCATGACTACTTTATCCGCTCCTTCAGGTTCACGTATTCCTTTTTCTTCTGTAATTGGAGTAGGAACAAAATCGTTAGTGAATAAATCTTCTGGTTTAGGGTCTTCGGCGTTTAAGGCTTTTTTGAAGTCTTCTTCTACTTTCGCTTTCGCGGAATTTTCTATCTCCTCAATTTCTTTTTGAGAAAACCCATTATCTAATAATTGCTGTTTTAAAATAGGATAAGGGTCGCGAGAACGTGCTTCTTCTAAATCATCGCGATACCATTCCATACGAACTCCAGAAGTATGATGATTCAATAAAGGTACTTTAGCATGTACTAAAAATGGTCTGCGTTCTTTTCTAATAGTTTTGATGGCTTTTTCTAAAGCTTCATAACTTTCTGTGAAATTCGCACCATCAATTGAAATAGCATCTAAACCATGAAACCCTTGTGCGTATTCGAACGCATTTTGAGCCCTAGTTTCAGCTGCATTTGCTGAAATATCCCAACCATTATCTTGTACCAAATACATAATTGGCATTTGCTTCAAAGCAGCCATTTGAAAAGCTTCAGCTATTTCTCCTTCGGTTACTGAGGCGTCACCAAGGCTACAAACTGTTATCGGATTTTCTTGAGATTCTTCACTTTCGTTCAGAATGACATTTTTTAATTTTTGCTTTTCGAGATATTGCATTCCCATTGCAACTCCAGTTGCTGGAATCGCTTGCATTCCTGTAGCGGAAGATTGATGTGGGATTTTTGGTTTGTCTTCATCTTTTAAACTTGGATGGCAATAATAAGTCCTACCTCCCGAAAAAGGGTCATCTTTTTTTGCCATTAACTGCAACATTAAATCATAAGGCTCTAATCCAAACGACAACAGCATGGCATCATCTCTATAATAAGGAAAAGCATAATCCTGTGGCAACAACTGCATACCTAAAGCAATTTGAATAGCTTCATGACCTCGTGATGTTGCATGCACGTATTTTGAAACCTGTTTAAAGTTGGTTTCGTACAATTCAGTCATACTCTTGGCTGTACAGAGCTTTGAAAACGCAGTTTTTTGTATTTTTTTATTCATATTCTTTTTCCGTAAAGACGGAAATCTTATTTATTTTAAACTTCAATATGGGTTCCTGCCTTCGCAGGAATGACAAAATATTAAACTAGCTCTTTTTCAACTTTAACCATCCAATTGAACTTATCTTCAATTTTTCCTGTTTTAATCTTATTAAGAGTTTGATTAACCATTAAACCAACAGGGCTTTCATCTGATACATGAATTGTCTTATTTCCCATTGCAATTTCTTGAATGTAAGCAATTCCGACTGCAGTTCCTGTTCCAAAGGCCTCTTCTAAACTTCCGTTTATTGAAGCGTCACGAATTTCTTGTATGGTTATTGCTCTTTCTTTTACTTCAAAACCTTTATCTCTTAAAATATCCATTACACTCATTCTTGTAATACCATCTAAAATTGAGCCATCACGTTTTGGTGTTATGAATTTTTCATCTACTTTAAAGAAAATGTTCATTGTTCCAACCTCTTGAATATAATTATGTTCAACAGCATCCAACCAAAGCACTTGATCATAACCCTTAGCTTTTGCATATTCAGTTGGTCTTATTGCAGCTGCATAGTTTCCGGCAGCTTTAGCTTCACCTGTTCCTCCTGAGGCAGCACGTATATATTTATTTTCTGCCCATAACTTAATGCGCTTACTAAAAAACGGTCCAGCAGGTGAACAAATAATTATAAACTTAAAACTAGTAGCTGCACGCATTCCAATAAAAGGTTCATCTGCATACATAAACGGTCTTAAATATAAGGCGCTTCCTTCTTGTGGTGGAATCCAAGATTTTTCAACTGATACTAATTGCTTTAAACCTTCTACAAACAAATCCTCTGGAAAATTTGGCATTCCCATTCTATCTGCACTAAAATTTATTCTTGCTGCATTTTTTTCAGGTCTAAACAACATTGGTGTTCCTTCAGTATCTAAAGTTGCTTTCATACCTTCAAAAATAGCTTGTCCGTAATGTAAAGCCATTGCTGCTGGATGCGTAGGGATAAGCTCAAGAGGTTCAACTCTTGGGTTATTCCATTGTCCGTTTTCGTAATCACATATAAACATGTGGTCGGTAAAAGTTCTTCCTAATGGAATATTATTAAAATCTAAATTTTCGGCTTTCGTTTTTTCTGCTTTTTTTATTGAAATGTTGTGTTTCATGGTTTTATCTTTTTGTCAGTTCGAGTGAAATTGTTTTTGCAATTTTATATCGAGAACTTTTTTAAATGGCTTCTCGATACAATTTGTTCATACTTCACAAATCACTCGAAGTGACAATTACTATATTTTTCTATTTATATCAAATTGCTCTAAATAATCGGCTACACGACGTACAAAACTTCCTCCTAAATAACCATCAACAACTCGATGATCAAACGATAATGATAAATACATCATACTTCTTATGGCTATTTCATCGCCTTTTTCAGTTTCCATCACTTCAGCTCTCTTTTTAATAATTCCCAAAGCGAGAATAGCAACTTCTGGTTGATTAATTATTGGTGTTCCCATCACACTACCAAAGGTTCCAACATTTGAAATTGTAAATGTGCTTCCTTTAATATCTTCTGGGTTTAATTTATTTTCTCTTGCTTTTCCTGATAGGTTGTTCACATCGGCAGCCAACTCTTTTAAACTCATACTATCTGCATCTTTAACCACAGGAACTATGAGGTTGCCACTTGGTAAAGCTGTTGCCATTCCAATACTAATATGCTCTTTCACAATGATGTTTTCACCATCTACAGATACATTAATCATTGGAAAATCTTTAATTGCCTTAGCTACTGCTTCTATAAATAAAGGTGTGAATGTTAGTTTACAATTGTATTTTTCTTGAAATGGAATTTTATTATCGTTTCTCCAATTGACTAAATCCGTTAAATCGGCTTCAGCATAAGCAGTTACATGAGGTGAGGTATGTTTTGAATACACCATACGATCTGCAATCATCTGGCGCATTCTATCCATTTTCACAATCTTTCCAGTGCCTTTGTCTAAATTTGGTTGAGGAATTCGATATGCGGTTGGATCTTGGGCAACACTAGGTTGTACAAACTTATATGGACGACCTTCTTTTATATATTGAAATACATCGCTTTTACGCAGTCTTCCATCTTTTCCAGTAGCAGGAATTCGAGCTAATTCTTCGAAACTTATATGTTGTTCTTTTGCAATTGAAATTATTAGTGGCGAAAAGAATGTGTTATTATTTTGACTTGCAACAGTCAACTTTTTTGGTCTTTTTGGAGTTACTTGGTTAACTTGTTTTGGAGTTTTACTCTCAACCTTCTTTTCTACCTTCTTTGTCTGAACAACTTTACCATCAGTTTTAATTATGGCAATAGTATCTCCAATTTTTATGACTTCATTTGCTTTGAATAAAATTTCTTCAATGACACCAGATACTGTTGAAGGCACTTCAGAATCTACTTTATCTGTAGCGACTTCCAACAGCATTTCATCTTGCTCAATAGTATCACCAACATTTTTGAACCATGTGATTATGGCTGCATCAGTAATACTCTCACCCAATTTGGGCATTTTAAATTCAAATCTTGACATTATATTAACTAATGTTTGTTAGTTTTTTATTTTATTGTCATTGCGAGGACGAAGGACGTGGCAATCTGTTGATGAGATTCTTCGCTTCGCTCTGAATGACAACCCTTATTTATTTTTAAATGTTTCTCTCAATGTTCTATATGCTTCCTCTTGAGTTGGCAAATCTTTTGGCACATTCCTTAAAGGCTCAACTTGTTTCAAACTCTCATGACAATCTTTTGGTAATTGCTGATACAACTGTGTGCCTTTCGTTTTCCACTTTAACATGTCATCTGAAACCTGCTTTACAACTTTAGCTGGATTACCTACAACCAAACTTCTGTTAGGAATTTTGGTTTCAGCTTTTACAAAAGCCATTGCTCCAACAATACTCTCATCACCAATTTCGGCATCATCCATTATCACAGTATTCATTCCTACAAGTACATTTCTACCAATATTAGCGCCATGAATAATTGCTCCATGACCAATATGTGCACTTTCTTTTAAGGTTATTGACTTCCCAGGAAACATATGCACTGTACAGTTTTCTTGTACATTAACACCATCTTCCAAAATGATTTGTCCCCAATCACCACGGATGGCAGCTCCAGGACCAATGTAACAGTCTTTGCCAATAATAACATTGCCTGTTACTGCGGCCAAAGGATGCACGAAACTGCTTTCATGAACTACTGGTATGTATCCTTTAAAGCTATAAATCATTTATATTTTCTTAAAGTGTCTTTCGTAAAATCGCTTAATACTAATCTTCCACTAATTTTTGCTCTTTGCATTAGTAATTGGTCCCAATCCTCAGTACCTCTCCAAAACATTGTTTTCATTTCACTCATGGCTTTTGGGTTGTAATTGCATAAATTTTCAGCAAAAGCAGTTACTGCTTCATCCAATTCATCAGTACTGTCAAATACATGCGTAAACAATCCTTTGTCTTTAGCCCATTCAGCAGGATAAAAACTATTCGCATCAATTGCTATTTGCGACATAGCGCTCAAACCTAGTTTTCTTTGCACTGCAGGACCAACAACAAATGGTCCAATACCAACATTCAATTCACTTAGTTTGATACTTGCAAATTTTGTAGCCATACAATAATCGGTTGCCGATGCTAAGCCAACACCACCTCCAACTGTTTTACCTTGAATTCGTCCTACAATAAATTTTGGACATTTTCGCATGGCATTAATAACATTTGCAAAACCAGAGAAAAACTCTTTTCCGGTTTCTTCATTATTAATATCTACTAGTTCTTCAAAGCTTGCTCCAGCACAAAATGTTCTATCGCCTCCACTTTTTAAAACAATCACTTTTATATTACTATCATCTCCTGCATTTGCTATTGTTCTGGCCAACTGCGACAGTAAATTTGAAGGTAATGAGTTATGAGAAGGATGAAAAAATTCGATGTATCCTACTCCGTTTTTTGTATTTAATTTTACGTATGGTTCCGTCATCGCTTTAGCGTGTTCCCACGAAAGTGGGAAACTTTTTATTGTTTATAAATTATTATATAAATCCTTCCAATCAGGATTTACTTTTTCTATTAACTCTATTTTCCAAGCCCTATTCCATTTCTTCATTTGTTTTTCTCTTAATTTTGCTTTGCTTTCAATTTTATATTCTTCAAAATAAATTAGTTTATCTAAATTATATCTTGCTGAAAAGGTATTTGGATGTACTTTATTTTTATGTTGATATATTCTTTCTTTAATTCTTTTTGTTAAACCAATATATAAAACACCGTCTTTTTTATTTGACAATATATATATATATAATGTTTCATTCCTTAATTCATTATTGAGATTCCCACTTTCGTGGGAACTTTGAACAATTTGATTTGTTATAACAAATCAAATTGTTCAAAATGATGGTTTAAATGTTTGCGTTCTTGTAAATACCATTCATATTTACTGAGTTCACCAAAAACGGGGTTTTTATTCGTCTCCTTAGGATTATTTTTAAAATATTCTAAATATTCTTCGCGAGATTCAAGCATTTTTACTTTTGCTGTTTCTAAATTATCATGCCTCAAAATTTCTAACTCGCCTTTTTTAAGAATTGGCAAATCAAAGTTCTGTGGCATTTTATCATAGTTATATAATGTATTATGAACTTTATCCAATATTTTTTCTGGAGTTGAAACTTCGAAATTTTGAATTTCTCCTGAAGCAATTTTATAGGTATATTCCAAATGCTCAATCATGTGTTGTGGTGTCATAATTCCCCATTTTGCTTTAGCATCAGGTTTAAGGTTATTTAAACACTCTTGAATTTTATCTTCAGTCATTTCGACAAAAGTTTCTTGCTTTTTCTGAACCATAGTCAACACAGTTGCTAATGCAACTAGCTCATCATCAGCATCAAAAATTTCAGCAAACCACTTTACAATTCCACTTGGATGTTCTGCACTTGCAACATCTCTGTCAATTTTCTGTTTACACGTTAATCGTACATAAATGGTGTCATTATGATATAATGGCCTTAGGAAGCGGCATTCCTCTAATCCATAATTTGCAGATACTGGACCTTTATTTGGATACACAAATAATCCTGCAGCTGCTGAAATAATAAAATAACCATGAGCTGTTCTTTTTTCAAAAATACTTCCGTCTAAAGAGGTAATATCTGTATGTGCATAAAAATGATCCCAAGTAATATTCGCGAAACTAATAATATCAGAATCTGTAATGGTACGCTTATGAGTTTTCATAGACATTCCTGGTTGGATGTCTTCCCAATGGTATTTAAAAGGATGTTGTTCTGCTTCTTTGTATTTAGCATTAGGTTGATAGATTCCAGTAATTTCTGTCAAAGTAGTAGGCGAACCTTGGATTGCTGTACGTTGTAAATAATGTTTAATTCCTCGCATTCCTCCCATTTCTTCTCCTCCTCCCGCACGACCAGGGCCTCCATGTACTAATGCTGGTAATGGCGAACCATGTCCTGTACTTTCCTTTGCACTTTCTCTATTCAACACCAAAATACGTCCATGATGACTTGCAGCATTTATCACATAATCTTTAGCAATTGTATCGTCATTCGTTATAATTGAAGACACTAAAGACCCTTTACCCATTTGCGCCAAAGTAATTGCTTCTTCTATATTTTTATATGGCATTATCGTACTAACTGGTCCAAAAGCTTCGCGCTCATGAATGGCAGTATTTTCGAATGGATGATCTGCTCTTAACAATATTGGGCTAATAAATGCCCCTTTTTTGGCATCAGCGCCAATAGTATCAATTTTATCAAGATTACCATAAACAATTTGTGCTTCTTTTGCTAAATCATTCACTGAATCTTTTACTGCTTTAACTTGTTGTTTGCTAACCAATGATCCCATTCTAACTTCTTTCAATCTTGGATCTCCAATGGTTACTTTATCTAATGCTTTCCCTAAAGAAATTTGAACATCTTCAACTAAATTTTCAGGAACTATAATTCTTCTAATCGCTGTACATTTTTGTCCAGCTTTTACAGTCATTTCTTTTCTAACTTCTTTAATAAATAAGTCAAATTCTGGAGTTCCAGGAACTGCATCTTTTCCTAAAATTGATGCATTTAAAGAATCTGCTTCCATCGTAAAAGGAACAGCTTCTTGAATAATTCTTGGATGTGCTTTTAGTAATCTTCCAGTTGATGCAGAACCAGTAAAAGTCACTACATCCTGAGATTCTACGGTGTCTAATATATTACGAACGGTTCCATTTATAATTTGTAATGCACCTTCAGGTAAAATTCCTGAGGCGATAATTTCTCTAGCCACTGCTTCAGCCAAATACGATGAAGATGGTGCAGGTAAAACAACAGCAGGGACTCCAGCCATCCAATTGACAGCACACTTTTCTAACATTCCCCAAACTGGAAAATTAAATGCGTTAATATGAACTGCTACTCCTTTTTTTGGTACCATAATATGATGTGCCATAAAACGACCTCCTCGTGATAAATCTATAGCATCACCTTCTACATGATAGGACTGATTCGGAAATAATTTCCGTAATGAAGCATTAGCAAATAGGTTTCCAAAACCACCTTCGATGTCTATCCAACTATCCACTTTTGTTGCTCCAGTTCTATAACTTAATTCATAGAAAGCATCTTTCTTTTTGGTGAGATATAAGGCCAATTTTTTAATCATATTGCCTCGTTGCTGAAACGTCATTTTACGCAAAGCATCACCTTTCACTCTTCCATAATTAAGTATCTCAGGTATGTCTAGTCCATCAATTGCCACACTAGCAAATGCTTCACCAGTTATAGCATCATGGATTGGTTGCCCTTCTTCTTTTCCGGTTGTCCAGTTTCCTTGGACGTAATGTTGAACCTTATTCATCATTTATTATTTGAGATTGTGGATTACCGATTTTTGATTTTTGAAATTCTAATTACTTCTTAAATCTTCAATCGACAATCTTCAATCGTTAATTTCACACCTTTCAATTATTGCAGCATAGCCTTGACCAACACCAATACACATCGTTATTAAAGCGTACTGTTTTTGTTGTTCTTGCAACTCCAAAGCTGCCGAATATGTAATTCTTGTTCCTGTAACTCCTAATGGATGACCTATAGCTATAGAACCTCCATTTGGATTTAACCTTGGGTCATTATCTGCAATTCCCCAGGCTCGCGTACAAGCCAATGCTTGAGCAGCAAAGGCTTCATTTAGTTCAATAATACTCATGTCATTCATGGTCAATCCAGCTTTTGCTAATGCCTTATTAGAAGCTTCAACTGGACCAATTCCCATAATTCTTGGTTCTACTCCAACAACTGCTGAACTCACAATTCGCGCTAATGGCTTTAGGTTATATTTTTTTACAGCTTCTTCTGAAGCAATAATAGTTGCCGCTGCACCATCATTTAATCCTGAAGAATTTCCAGCAGTAACACTTCCGCCTTCTTTTTTAAATGCTGGACGTAATTTTGCTAATACTTCTCTAGTTGTATTAGGTTTTACAAATTCATCTTTTGAAAAAATGATTGGGTCTTTTTTACGCTGTGGAATTTCAACTGAAACAATCTCTTTATCTAAACGACCGTTTATTTGTGCTTTAGCAGCTTTCATTTGACTCCAATAAGCAAAATCATCTTGTGCATCACGAGAAATATTGAACTGTTCTACTAAATTTTCAGCAGTGTTTCCCATACCATCAGTTCCATATAATTCTTGCATTTTAGGATTAATAAAACGCCAACCGAAACTGGAGTCGTACATTTTGGAGTCGTTACCAAAAGCACTAGAAGGTTTTGCTATTACGTATGGTCCACGAGTCATATTTTCAACGCCTCCAGCAACAAACACATCGCCATCACCAGCTTTTATAGCTCTATTTGCATGAATAATTGCAGATAAGCCAGAACTACATAAACGATTCACTGTTTCACCAGGCACTGTAAATGGTAAACCTGCTAATAATGAAGACATTCTAGCGACATTACGATTATCTTCACCTGCTTGATTAGCACAACCCATAATGACATCGTCGTATGCTTCTTTTGGAATTGATGGATTTCTCTCAATCAACTCTTTAATTACAAGAGCACCTAAATCATCTGTTCTAACAGCAGATAAGGTTCCTTTATAACTTCCAATTGGAGTTCTAATACCGTCTATTATATATGCTTCCATTTTCATTATTTGAGATTGTGGATTAACGATTTTTGATTTTTGATGTACTCAATCATACTTCTTAAATCAGCAATCACAAATCTTCAATCGTTAATCATTTTATCTATTTCTGTTATAATATCATCGCCTATAGTATGTGCATCTTTGTATGGACCAATAATATTTCTATCTAAAGATACTGCCTGACTTACTATATTTCTAAAAGCTGCTGAATTATGTGACTCTTTAAATTTTTCAATAATATCATCTTTCGTTGCTTTTGTCTCCTCAAATTCTTCTGGACTCATAAAAAAATAAGCCATTGCTAAACTGCGATCAAAATCATATGCTTGTTTAGCTTCCAAAGATTCTACAAACTCGTTATAGCTTTTCTCTACTTCTGCTATTTGATAGATTTTCTCATAATAGTTATTGATTAAATTATTTAAAGCAGTTCCGTTAATTTTACCTAAATATGGTGAATTCTTTAAAGCATCATAACCACTAGTATTTGACTTAAAATAAAAATCTACATAAGCAGAAAAGGCATTACGTGTATCTTCAAAATTGAATGTCTCATTCAAAAAATTAAGCTGTTCTTTTTTACAATATGCAACAGCTACTTCTCTTCTTTTAACTAGAGAATCGAGCACTATAATATCGTTTTTTATGTTTTCTTTTAAGCTAGACAAATATTGATTAAGTTCTGCTTTTCCTTTTTTTTCTTCGTTCCAATTATTAATCTGCAACGCAATAAGAATACCGATAACTACAAGGATAATTTCACCTATAGCATACTTTAAGTATTTTCCTGTCTTGCCAGTTTCCATTAATTTAAATCTTATTTGTCTAAAAAACTTTATCATTTAATCTTCTATTCTCATTTGAGATTGTGGATTAACGATTTTTGAAGTACTCACTCATACTTCTCAAATCTTCAATCGACATTCTCCAATCGTTAATCATTATCTAATTTATTTAACGTTGAAATAATACTATCGCAACTACTTTTCATTGTGTATAAATGCTTTGTTAGATTTCGTTTTATATTATAACTATTTTCAAATGTAGCTGTAGTTTGCGGTTCATTCATGATAGTTACAAACTCATCATAAGATAATTTTTTATATGGTAATTCTCGAAAACTATTACTACCTAAAGTAATGGATTTCAACGATCCCAATTTTTTACGTAGCTCCCAAATGGGTCCACGATAATAACCTTCTCCGCCTATATTATATATTTGCCCATATGTATCCATCGCTTCAAAAAAAGTATCAATATTTTCTGTTAACACCCTGTTTTTTAACAATTTTAAATTACCATTAGAAACGGCTTCATTATAACTTGATATATTGGGTTTAAAGTTATATTCAGCAAAAAATATTTTAGCTAACTTCCTTAAAGAATCTATAGAAATTGTCTGTTCATTTTCAATAAATCCATAGAAGTTTTCCATTCTATTTAATTCACTTTCTCGCTTTTTAATAGCTATTTCAATATTTTCATTTGTTGTAGTAAAGTCTGTAATTAAATTACTAATCAATTCTTTTCTTTGCTCATTGAGTTTTCGATTTTCATTCCAATTATTAATCTGTAATGCAATAAGAATACCTATGACCACAAGGATAATTTCACCTATAGCGTATTTGAAATACTTTGCTGTTTTGCCAGTTTCCATGAGATTGTATCTTACTTTTCTAAAAAACTTAATCATTTCATCTTAATGAGATTCCTGCCTTTACAGGGATTAGCTCCATTCTTTTTGAGTTCTATAAACGACACCTTTAAAAAGTGCCACTAACTCATCGCCGCGTTTTACCTCGACGATATTAAATCCTAATTTATTATTTACTTTTTCAATCACGCATTCAGCTATTAGATAATCTCCTTTTTCTAGAGCCTCAATGTGATTTATTGATGTTTCAATTGATACTGCATATTTACCATGCGTATTTGAAGTGAATCCAAAAGCAGTATCAGCTAATGAATAACTTATGCCTCCATGTGCATAATTCATGCTATTTAGCATGTCTTTACGTATTGTCATTCCAATTTTAACGCGACCAATTTCTGATTCTAATATTTCTATTCCCATCCATTGGCTGAAAGCGTCTTGAGATAACATTTTGTATGGTATTTGTTCTCCTTTCATTAAAAGAACGTTTTATTTTCTTTGTTCATTTTACGTAATAATGGACTGCAACGATATCTATCTTCATGATACTCATTATAAAGTTCATCTAATTCTGATACGCACCAATCCATTCCTTTTTCATCTGCCCAAGCCAATAAACCTTTTGGGTAATTAACACCTTTTGTCATGGCATTATCAATATCTTCTGCTGATGCTATATTTAAAAATAAAGCGTCAGCTGCTTCATTGATGAGCATTACTAATACACGATTACAAATAGATTCAGCTAAAGACCTCTCGACTGCGCTCGAGGTGACATCTAAACTTCCAACAATTTTTCCATTTTCATCATAATCGTAATACCCTTTTCCTGATTTCCTGCCTAAATAACCAGCTTCTGAAAAACGTTTTTGAGTGAATGCTGGTTTATACCTTGGGTCGAAATAGAATGCTGTAAATACAGTTTCGGTTACAGTATAATTAACATCGTTACCTATAAAATCCATTAACTCAAACGGTCCCATTCTAAAACTTCCTAGAGTTTTTAAACTCCAATCGATGGTTGCAAAATCAGCAATACCTTCTTCATAAATTCTAAGCGACTCACCATAAAATGGCCTTGCTACACGATTTACTATGAAACCAGGTGTATCTTTTGCTACCGCAACTACCTTCTTCCAATCTGAAATAATTTCAATGGATTTTTGAAGTACGTCTTCAGATGTTTGAATCGCAGGAATCACCTCAACTAATTTCATTAGAGGTGCTGGATTAAAAAAGTGAATACCAACACAACGCTCTGGTTTTTGTAAAGACGCAGCGATTGATGCTATTGATAAACTAGATGTATTTGATGCTATAATACAATCTTCTACTACATAGCTTTCTAATTCTGAAAACACTTTTTTCTTAACATCTAGGTTTTCAACGATAGCTTCAATGGTTAGATTAGAATTTGCTAAATCTTTCAAACTATCTACATAAGATATATTTGATTGAATCCTATCTTTTTCAACATTATCAATTCGTTCTTTTTCAATGAGTCGATTCAATATTTTTTCTAAAGCAGTTTTTGCTTTATCCAAAGCTGCTTGACTAGTATCGTACAATTTCACTTTACAACCAGAGGTTGCTGCTACTTGCGCAATACCACTTCCCATTGTTCCAGAACCTATAATTCCTACATGCAGGATTTTTGATTGCTGATTTTTGATTTTTGATTTTTGATTTTCTCCTATCACACTTATAATTTTTAGATTTTTAGATTATTGATTTTAATTCTAAAATCTTCAATCTACAATCACTAATCGTTAATCATTTTAACTTTTTTGATGCTGTTTTAATACTTGAAACGAATATTGAAATTAGTTCATCGTTTTCTTTTAATAATTTTTCTAAAGAATTTAAATCTGAAATCGTTTGTGTTCCTTTTTGAATTTTCAAGTTAATGAAAGATTCTCTTAATTCTTTCAAACAGATTTTCATTTTATGAAGAAAATCTCTTGTAGATTCTCCACTTCTAGCTTCACCATAATTTAAAGCCGAAGACGTTGCTGACCTAATCAGTTGCTTTGCCAAATGTTCAGATGCAAAGGATTTATCTATTGTCTTACACAACAAAATAATATCAATTGAAAATTGAATTAGTCTTTCTTCTAATTGATTAGGCTTCACTTATTATCGTTTTTAATTCAAAATTCATAAATCAACATTCTGCAATCGTTAATCAAAATGGTAAATTTGTTACATCTACATTTCCGCCAGAAATAATTATTCCGACTTCTTTATTTTTAAATTGTTCTTTCTCTTTTAATAATGCCGCGAAAGCAACTGCGCTAGATGGTTCGATGATTATTTTCATTCGTTCCCAAACTAATCTCATTGCTTCAATAATCTCATCCTCTTCCACAAGAATAATACGTTCGACCTCATCTTTAATAATCGGAAAATTTCTATCTCCAAAATTTGTTCTTAAGCCATCAGCAATTGTATTTGTAGAATCATTATACTCAATTTTACCACTTTGCAATGAACGATATCCATCATCAGCATTTTTAGGTTCTCCTCCTACAACTTTACATTTATCAGAAAAATATTTTACAGCTAAAGCAGTTCCTGCCATTAGCCCTCCACCACCAACTGGTGTAAATATATAATCTAAATCTGGCTGCTCTTCTAATAGTTCAATAGCAGCTGTTCCTTGTCCATGAATAACATCATCATCATTTGAAGGATGAATAAATGTTGCTCCAGTTTCTTCTTTTACCTTAATGGACATTTCCTCTCGTTCTTTAGGAAGTGGTCCACTCTCAATTATATCACCCTTATAACCTCTTACTGCCTTCTTTTTTACTTCTGGTGCATTTTCAGGCATTACAATGAATGCCTCAATACCAATTTTATTTGCAGCTAATGATAAAGCTTGTGCAAAATTCCCTGAACTATGTGTTGTAACTCCTTTTTGTCTTTCTTCTTCGGAAAGGTTTAAAATTGCATTTGCCGCACCACGCATTTTAAAAGCTCCCATTTTTTGAAAATTTTCGCATTTAAAATATATTGAACAACCTGCAATGTCATTTATTAATTGAGATGACAGCACAGGCGTTTTGTGAATGTATGGTTTCACTCGATTATGAACTTGTATGAGAAAATTTTTGTTCAATTATTTTTCAATTCTTTTATTACTTGACTATTAGTTAATTCTTTGCCTTCCCAAACTTTAACTATTTTACCTTTCAATCTTTCTGCAATCTCTAAGAATATTCTATTTTCCACCTCAGCTATACCACCTTCAGTATAATCAAGTGGATGAAATAAAATACTACTATATCTATTAATACTACTCTTCGCTTTTAATTTTAAAATCAAATCATTCATGAAGTTTTCAGCTATATTGAATTCAGCAATCAATAACCTTTCCGATGAAAATGGTTTTTCTGATTTCTCACTTACTCTAATATTTTTATCAACGTCAATTATTTCAACATAATTTTTTGAAACCTTAATATATAATCTGTTATGTTTAAAAAGCTCAAGCAAACTCACATTACTTTCCTTTAAAATTAGGTTTACGTTTTTCAATAAATGCCGCAACACCTTCTCTATAATCTTCACTTTGAGCTGCCTCAATTTGTAATTTAGATTCTAATGCCAATTGAGTATCTAAATCATTTGTCATTGAATTATTAAACAATTCTTTAATCATTCCAAGTGCTTTGGTTGGCATATTTGCCAGTTTTAAAGCGAGTTTATTAACCTCTTCTTCAAAACTATCTAATGGAATCATTTTATATATCATGCCAAGGCGTTCAGCTTCTTCTGCAGTAATCTTATCTCCTAACATAGCTAAAGCTTGAGCTTTTTGAAAACCAATTAAACGTGGTAAAAAGAAAGTCCCTCCGCTATCTGGCACTAAACCGATAAGGCTAAATGCTTGAATAAAGCTAACTTTTTCATGAGCCACCACAATATCACAGGCTAGAGCTATATTCGCTCCTGCACCAGCAGCTACACCATTTACCTTAGCGATAATGGGCTTCTTTATAGAACGTATTCTAGTGATAATTGGGTTGTAATGCTCTTCGAGAATTTTTTTGAATCCTGGGTTTAAATCAGGATTTGTAACTTCTTTTAAATCTTGACCTGCACAAAACGCTTTTCCATTTCCAGTTAGTACAATTGCTCTAACATCTTGATTTGCTTCACAGTCATCCAATATGTTTTGAAGACTTAAAGCCATCTCACGATTAAAGCTATTAAATACCTCAGGTCTATTGAGAGTAATAAACGCTATTTTGTTTTTAATTTTCAGTTCTATAGAACTCATATTAATTTGATAATTTAAAGTGCGGATTATAAATGATTCCAATGATATTTCTCCACGGGTCATAAAGACTTGCAACCATTATATCGTCACCAACATTATTTGGTTCTTCGTGTTTTGTTGCTCCTAAATTTAATAAATGTTGATATGCCTCACTAATATTATTCACTCCCCAATATGAAAATACATTTTCGGTTTTTAAGTTGATATCCCTGTCTTCAGATTGTAATCCTAGTTCATATCCGCCAATATTAAAACCAACATAAAATGGTTCATTAAAATAAGGTTTGGTATTAAAAGCTTCTGAATACCATTTTGTACCTTCAACTATATCACCAACCATATATATGGTAGTTCTAAGTCCTAGCATTAAAGATTTATTATCGCTCATACCTGATTGAACTCTTAATTCTTTTATTTCAAACATTTAAAATAATCAAAAGGCTCTTGACAGTCTTCACATTTAAATAATGCTTTACATGCTGTTGAACCAAATTGACTTACTAACTTAGTGTTTTGTGAACCGCAATTAGTGCACTTCACTATTTTTTTATTTCCTAATAATGCATCCTTGTCAGCATCGGCATCTAAAGGTGGTGCAATTCCATATTTCTCTAAAGCATTTCTACCTTCTTGAGAAATCCAGTCTGTTGTCCAAGCTGGAGTTAACACCAATTCAATATTTGTTTTATACCCTGCTTTATTAAATGCCGCAGTAATATCATCAGCAATAACATCCATTGCAGGACAGCCACTATATGTAGGTGTTATAACAACTTGCACTAAATCACCATCAAGTTTAGCTTGACGAACAACTCCCATATCTAAAATTGTTAATACCGGAATTTCTGGATCTGATACTTGATCTAGAATTGGAATTAACTCTGAATCTATGTCAGCGTGCTCGATCATTACTTTATTCATTTTTACCAAGACATATTAGGGTACGTTCGTTGCATATATTGCAAATCACTTAACAAATATCCTAAATGCTCTGTATGAATTCCTTGTTTACCTCCTTTTTGAAACCATTTTGATTCTGGAATTTCGAGAGTTGCGCCCTCTAAAATCTGACCAACTTGTTTATAATATACTTCTTTCAGCTTTGTCACATCTACCCCAACACCCTGTTCAACCATGGCCTTGTCGGCTTCTGTCTGATGAAATAATTCGTCGGTATACGTCCATAAGCCATTAATAGCCTCTTGCATTTTTTGATGACTTTCTTCTGTTCCATCTCCCAATCGTTTTATCCAATCTGATGAAAAACGTTGATGATAGCTCGCTTCTTTAATCGATTTTGTAGCAATTGCTGAAAGTGTCAAATCATTGCTCTTCTCTAATTCTTGTAAAAACAATAAATGATATGCATCAAACAAAAACTGTCGTGCCATTGTATAAGCAAAATTGGTGTTTGGTTGTTCTACCAATAATACATTTACATATTCGCGTTCTTTGCGAAGCATGGCTATATCATCTTCAGTTCTGTTATCGCCTGCAATTTTTGCTGCATATTGATAATAGCTTCGAACTTGACCAAATAAATCCAATGAGATATTTGTACAAGCTATATCTGTTTCTAAACTTGGGCCATGACCACAAAGTTCTCCCATTCTTTGACCAAGTATTAAGGAGTTGTCAGCAATACCTAGAATATATTTGTATAGATTTTTACTTTTCATGTTTTTTAAATTGAGACCTTTCGACTGCGCTCAAGGTGACATTTTGTTCCTATTTAAGAGATTCCTGCCTTCGCAGGAATGACAATTATTACATATGTTTTACTTCGTCTGGCAAATCATAAAACGTTGGATGACGATATACTTTATCTTGAGCAGGTTCAAATAATTCACCGTTATTATCAGGATTTGACGCCGTGATATTTTTAGATTCCACAACCCAAATACTCACCCCTTCGTTTCTTCTGGTATATACATCACGAGCATTCTCTAAAGCCATTTCTGCATCAGTAGCGTGTAAGCTTCCACAATGTCTATGTTCTAATCCGTTTTTACTTCTAACGAAAACCTCCCAAAGAGGCCAATTTTTTGTTCCCATATCAATATCTTTTATACGGCTTGTTTTTCTTTTCTTTCTTTTTGCTTTTCAGCATATGCCATTGCTGCATCACGAACCCATTCGCCTTCTTCCCAAGCACTTACTCTAGCATTCATTCTTTCTTTATTACAAGGACCATGTCCTTTTACTACTTGCCAGAATTCGTCCCAATCAATTTCTCCAAAATCGTAACTTCCTTTCTCTTCATTCCATTTTAAATCGGAATCTGGAATGGTTAATCCTATTAATTCAGCTTGAGGGACTGTTTGGTCAATAAACTGTTGACGTAAATCGTCATTAGACTTACGTTTTAATTTCCATTTCATTGATTGCGCTGTATGCACAGAAACATCATCTGTTGGACCTAGCATCATTAATGATGGCCACCACCAACGATTTAATGCATCTTGTGCCATTTCTTTTTGCTCAGGAGTTCCTTGAGCTAATTTTATCATGATTTCATAACCTTGACGTTGATGAAAACTTTCCTCCTTACACACACGAATCATCGCTCTTGCATATGGCCCATAAGAGGTATTACACAATGGCACCTGATTAATAATGGCTGCACCATCAACTAACCAACCAATGGCTCCCATATCTGCCCATGTAATTGTTGGGTAATTAAATATGGATGAATACTTAGCCTTTCCTGAATGTAGTTGATCATAGAGTTCATCTCTAGATACACCAAGAGTTTCACAAGCGCTATATAAATATAACCCATGACCTGCTTCATCTTGAATTTTAGCCAACAACGCTACTTTACGTCGTAAAGAAGGTGCTCTTGTAATCCAGTTACCTTCTGGAAGCATTCCAACAACTTCGGAATGTGCATGTTGAGACATTTGCCTAATATGTGTTTTGCGGTATTTTTCAGGCATCCAATCTTTAGGTTCAATTTTTTCATCACGCGCTATACGTGCTTCAAATTGTGCTTCTAAATTTTTTATTTGTTCTTCACTCATAATAATTTATGACTTTTGATTGACGATTTTTGATTTCTGAATTACTCACTCAGATTTCCTAAATCTCTAATCAACATTCTTCAATCGCTAATATTTAAACATCAAAATCTACTACTACTTTATCAGTAGTTGGTACAGCTTGACAGCTTAAAACCAAATTCTGAGCAACCTCTTTATCATCTAAAGCATAATTAATTTTCATTTCAACTGATCCTTGAATAACTTCGCATTTACAGGTGCTACAAACACCACCTTTACATGCAAATGGCAAATCTGCTCCTGCTCCTAATGCTGCATCAAGAATGTTATCATAATCCTTAGTCATGGTGAAAGCGAACTCTTTACCACCATCTACAATTGTAACTTCTGTTCCTTCTACATTTTGTTGTGCTAAACGTTCGGCACGTTTAATGTCTTCTTCCGAAAGTCCAGTTACAAACAACTCAAAATGCACTAATTCTTTTGGTAATCCTGCATTAATTAGATACTCACTTACATAATTCACCATTTTCTCAGGTCCACAAAGAAACACTTCACTAGTATCAGGAATATCAATAAAAGTTTTAGTAAGCACTTTCATTTTGTCATCATCAAATCGTCCATTAAACAATTCGATATCGCGACGCTCTTTTGTTAAGAAATAATATATTTCTAGTCTTCCAAAATATTTATTTCTTAGTTGTTCCAGTTCTTCTTTAAAGATAATGGATTTTGCTGTTTTATTGACAAAAAATAATTTACAAGTTGAGTTAGGCTCAGCAGCAAGATGTGTTTTTATCATTGATAGCACAGGTGTAATTCCGCTTCCTGCAGCAAAGAACAAGTAATTTTTATCTTCTTCAGGCATTACGGAAACACCAAAGGTACCACTTGGAGGCATTAATTCTAATTCATCTCCTTTTTTCAATTCTTCATTAACATAAGTAGAAAACTTTCCTCCTGGTATCTTTTTTACAGCAACTTTCCACTGATTTTCAAAAGGGCTTGAACATAATGAATACGAACGACGAACATCTTCTCCAGCGATATCTGCTTTTAAAGTTAAATGCTGGCCTTGTCTAAATTGGAATATTTCCTTCAAATCCAATGGGATTTCAAAAGTAATTACTGATGTGTCTTCAGTTTCTTTATATATATCTGCAACTTTTATGTTATAAAAATCTGCCATATCAAATTTAAAATATTTAACTAACACTTGTTAGTTTCATTGACAAATTTACAAAATAATATGATAACTATTTGTTAATTCCGTTAATGAGTACTAAACTTAATTCATTCGTGAATTTTTGAATGTCTAAATCCTCCTTTTTAGGTAGCCATATGTACAATGAACGTAAGGTTGACAACATAGAGAATATCATCACCTCAGAATTTCCTTTTACAAGCTCACTATCTTCTATTCCTTTTTCAATAATAATTCTAAAATCATTTTCATAATCCTTTCTAAGCTTCAAATAGTACTCCAACTCATTTTCCAAATGCATCCAATCATTATTTAGAGATGCCATCCCATAAGGGTTATTAGAAGTAATATCAACATGTAATGCAACAATTTGCTTTAATTTATCAATATTATTTTCGTTAGAATTTTTGATGACTTTCATTTGTTGGGTAAACTGCTCAGCTAACGAAATAATGATATCAGATAAAATTTCTTGTTTAGAATTGATATGATTGTATAGACTTGCAGCTTTAATTCCCATAGCTTTAGCGATATCTCTCATTGTAACTGCGCTAAAACCTCTTTGCTTGAATAGAATCGTAGAAGTTTGAATGATTTCTTCCTTACGTGTTTTGTATTTCAAAAGAATTAAATTTGTTATGAAATATACTGAAAAACTGTAACACATGTTACATGCTAACAGCTTAATATTTCTGTTATTTGTAAAAAATATTATTTATGGGGATTTTTAGTTTTTTATTTGGCAACCAACAAAAGAAGATATTAGATTATTTAGAAAACAATGCTTTAATTCTTGATGTAAGAACAGAACGAGAATATAAAAATGGTGCAATTACTGGTGCAAAGCATATTCCTTTAGATACTCTACGTAATCACATTGAAAATTTAAGAAAGCTAAAAAAGCCAATTATTGTGTATTGTGCTAGTGGTGTGAGGTCTGCAAAAGCTGCTAAATTTTTAAACCTTAATAATGTTGACGCTATTAATGGTGGAGGGTTTCAACGATTAAAACAAATTGCTAAATAGTAATTACAAACACTTGTTAAACAAAAAGAAGCATTAGATCTTTTCGTAAACGAACGTCAACTAATGCTTCAAATATTTGATTAATAGCAGTGTAAATGTAACCTTATTAGTATAACCTAGTTGTGATTTTCGATTACTTTAATAGAATACTAGATAAACGGAAGCAACATGCGTATTTTTTCGATTAAATCACTAAAAAGGTGAGAAAGCTAACAAAAAAATAGTGCAGATTATCGAATCGAATAACCTTAATAAAAATAAAAAAACGCTACTTCTTCTTGTAAACAAGTGTTAGTAGCGTTTTAAATATATTGATTAATAGCAGTGTAAATGTAATCTTAAAATTGAAACCTAAAAGTGTTTTTCGACTAGTGTAATATTAAACTAGATAAACTGAAAATTTATGCTTATTTATTCGATGAAGTATAGAAAAGAAGATTTATGTGCAAAAAAAAGCATCAGTAATACTCTGATTAAACAGAAATCCCTGACGCCTTTTAAAAATTGATTAATAGCAGACCGAATATATACTTTTTTTGGTTTCCGATAATTTTTTTTCGATAACAAGTCGTTAAAAAAGGTAAAGAGTTTTAAGGAATAATTCTTAAAATATTGAATGAAATTATAATGTATTCAAATTGTGGTAATTAGATAATTATTTCCTAAAAAACTATATGGGCATATTTTTTTTGCAAACCTTCTTTCTTTTCATTTAATTTTTTGAGGAAGTTTTGATGTGCTTCAGAGTTTGGGTTAAATGGTTTATGGTTTATTCCTCTTTGAATTTCTTCAACCACTTTCATAGTCTGTGAGGCATCTTTTGAAATCCATACATTTTGAAACTTTTCCCAAACGCAATTAATAGCAGTTTGATTAGGATGAATCATATCCTCGCTGTAAAAACGATAATCACGCAGCTCGTCCATCATTATTTCGTAAGATGAAAAGTAGTGAAAATTCTTTCTAGACTCAACCACTTGATGAATAGCTGAAATTAAATGCGCTTTACTTTGCGTGTTTTCAATAAAACCATCTTTTAAGTGACGAACAGGAGATACTGTAAATAGAATAGACGCTTCTTTGTTGACGCTTCTAATAAGTGCTATAATAGATTCTAATGATTCTGCAATCTCATCTACTAAAAGCAGTTCTTTTAAAAACTTTTTTTGCGGCACTTTGTGGCAGTTGGCTACAATACTATCAGTTTCAATATGTCTGTAAACCCAAGCTGTTCCTAAAGTAATTATAATGTGGGTTGATTTGTGCAGTTGTTGAGCTGTTAAGTCGATTTGACTATTTAAAAGATTTAGTAACTCGTTTTTTGAATTGCTACTTACTTTAGAATGTGCATCAAAACAGTGCCATTGCTCGTTGTGAAAAAAGATGTCGTCTTCAGTATATTCTCTTTTATTAACTGCATTGGTGATTAATTTTTCAATCGCTAATGGCTGAAATAAAATGCCTAACGGATTTTGAAAATTTTGAAACTTAAAATAATCTAGTTTCTTGCCTATGTTTTCTACAAAGCACGACCCTAACAGTAATAAATTAGAGTTATAATCTATTTGATTATGTGGTTGTGGTTGTAATGGTATTTTTGTTTGAAGGTTCATGATAGATTCCTGCCTTCGCAGGAATGACAAAATTATTCAATATATTTTTTAGATTCAGACAACGCTTCTTTTATCCCATCAGGATTTTTACCTCCTGCAGTTGCAAAAAATGGTTGTCCACCACCACCGCCTTGAATGTATTTACCTAACTCACGAACCACCAAGCCAGCATTTAAGTCTTTTTCAGCAACTAGCTCCTTAGAAATATAGCAAGATAGCAACGCTTTTCCATCTTTTTCGGCTGCAAACAACAAGAATAGATTATTGAATTCATTACCTAGCTCAAAACACAAATCTTTCATGCCTGAGGCATCTAAATCCACTTGTTTTGCTAGAAATTGTACGCCATTTACCTCGGTTAATTCATTTTTTAAATCACCTTTTATATTTTTTGCCTTGTCCTTTAGTAAACTTTCTATTTGCTTTTTTAAGTCGGCATTTTCTTCTTGTAAATTCTCAAGTGCTTTTACAGGTTCTTTTGCATTGTTCAACAAGCCTTTCATTTTAAAATACGCGTCGTTATTTTCAAAATAAAAGTCTTTTACAGCTTTATTCGTAATAGCTTCAATACGTCTAATTCCTGCAGCTACAGCACCTTCAGAAACTATTTTAAAATGCCAAATATCAGCAGTATTCTTTACGTGCGTTCCACCGCATAACTCTATGGATTTTCCAAATCGAATTGACCTAACAGTAACTCCATATTTTTCACCAAACAGACTTATTGCTCCATCAGCAATGGCATCT
>CAKZMU010000078.1 GCA_937129145.1 uncultured Lacinutrix sp.
CCAATGGATCTACCGCAGGATAAATTCCTAACTCAGCAATTTTACGAGATAATACTGTAGTTGCATCTAAGTGAGCAAACGTTGTTGCTGGTGCTGGATCTGTTAAATCATCTGCAGGTACATAAACCGCTTGTACAGATGTAATAGAACCTCTTTTTGTTGAAGTAATACGTTCTTGCATCGCACCCATTTCTGTCGCTAATGTTGGTTGGTAACCTACTGCAGAAGGCATACGACCAAGTAATGCAGATACCTCAGAACCTGCTTGTGTAAAACGGAAAATGTTATCTACAAAGAAAAGAACATCTTTTCCTTGTCCATCTCCAGCGCCATCACGGAAATATTCAGCAATTGTTAAACCAGATAATGCAACACGAGCACGTGCTCCTGGAGGCTCATTCATTTGCCCAAAAACAAATGTTGCTTTAGAATCTAACATCGCTTTTTTGTCAACCTTTTTAAGGTCCCATCCGCCTTCTTCCATAGAATGCATAAAGTCATCTCCATAGCGAATAATTCCAGACTCTAACATTTCACGAAGTAAATCGTTTCCTTCACGAGTTCTTTCACCAACTCCTGCAAATACAGATAAACCACCGTGTCCTTTTGCAATATTGTTAATCAACTCTTGTATCAATACTGTTTTACCTACTCCAGCACCACCAAATAAACCAATTTTACCACCTTTTGCATAAGGCTCAATTAAATCGATTACTTTAATACCTGTAAATAAAACTTCAGTAGATGTCGATAAGTCTTCAAATTTTGGTGCTTCCCTGTGAATAGGCAATCCTGCTTCACCAGCTTTAGGTAAATCTCCTAATCCATCAATAGCATCACCAATTACGTTAAAAAGACGTCCGTAAACATCGTCGCCAATTGGCATTTGAATAGGTGCACCAGTTGCAGTAACTTCTGTACCCCTACTTAAACCATCAGATGAGTCCATGGCAATAGTACGTACAGTGTCTTCACCAATGTGAGATTGTACTTCTAATACTAGAATAGAACCATCAGCGTTCTTAATTTCTAACGAATCATAAATCTTTGGAAGTTCAGCACCAGCACCGAATTCAACATCGATAACTGGACCTACTATTTGTGCAACTTTACCTGTAACTTTTGACATTACTTATGTGTTTAATGTTTTTGCTTAAAATATAATTGAAAAACAGCTCGTTTTTCGCGCTGCAAATATATGAGTTTTAATTAAAAAACCATATATAAATAGTATCAAAAAATTGAAGTTTTTTAATGTTTATAATTGAAGGTTATTTATTTAGAATTTAAAACAAAAAACCCGAAACATTGTTTCGGGTTTTTAATTATTAATTTATGTCTTTATTACTGAAGCAAAGGCGAGTAATTTGTTGGGTAATCTCCAATATCAATTAAATTACCAGAAGCTTCAAAATTCGAACCATAAGTCGCATCAATAGCTTTCATAAACTCATTTGCAATTAAAGCATAACCTCTTGAGGTTGGATGCACGCCATCTAATGATACTGCGCCTCCCATTACTAAGTTGGCAGTTAGCGTATAATCTCCATCTGTATATCCACCAGAAGCCATTTGTTGGAATATGCTATTTGCATCTACAAAAGCCATACCTGCCGTAGATGCTGCAGACTGAATAGTTGTATTATAACCATCTATAGCCATTTTTATTTCATCTTGCTCACTTGGTATAACAACCCATTTATCTTCTAATGGTAATGATACACCTTCAACTGCAAATTGACCAGCTAATGCTGGAGGCAACCCTTGGGTGCCTAAAAAAGCAGCAAAGTCTTCGTTTACTGTTCCAATAACAGTAGAGGAAGGAAGCACTAATAAATCGTCAGCTGTTGCTTGTCTTGCTTGTCCATAGACCAATCCTAACAATCCTGCTACGGAAGGAGCAGCAATAGGTGGTAAACCAAATTGAGCGATAAAAGCTTCAAATGCTGGAAGGTCAGATAATAAGCCGCCAGTTATTATTGCAGAAATATCTGCTAAACTTTCATCCTTTATTACTACTGGACTAGCACTTGTTTGAGAAAATACAATAATTCGTGAAGGGTCAACTTGAGCAAATATTTGATTCAATGCTCCAAAAATACCGTTAAGAGTTGGTATTTGTGGGCCAAAATCTGGGTTGCTTGGGTCTAAAGGCGCGTGTGGAACAGTTGTAAAATATGGAATATCAGTAACATAAGGTACGTTGGCCATAACACCTTGCGTGCTTCCTAGAGCCGACATTATTTGTGACATTGCATAATCAAATGTTGGTTGAGGTGTTGGTGCACCATTTGCAGCACCTCCAGTAGCATATCCCAAAACATCATTAGCTCCAACCCATAGCGTTACAAAAGAAGGAGATTGTGCCATAGCCATTTCCATAATAGAAGCATTTGGTGTAGCTCCAGTCATTCTTACAAAATAAGGATTTGCCGCTGCTGGAAAATTAGTAATATTTCCATAACCAGGAGCGATTAAATGAAAACTTGCCGCACCAGGAACTCCCATATTATTGAAAGGCCCTGAAGGGTTATTTAAAGCAAAATCTGTTGTAGATTCAGCACTAGGGTTTATACTTTGTAAAGGTACAGGTCCTGCACCACCAAATACTAATCTTGGAGCAAATAACCTACCTCCTGTTGAAGGATTTATAACTGGATTTCCAGCTAGTAAAAGTCCGCCAACATTATCACTCATTAATGGTTGCGTAAAAGTTCCTCCACCTATCATTGCGAATTTTTTCGACAATATATTTGGGAATGAATTTTCTTGACTTGCTCTAAATAAAGCGTTGTCAGTAAAACCTGCTGTTAAAGAGTTTCCTAATGACACATATGTTGAGAAATCGGCAGAACCAGCAGATAATGCAGGCAATACAACATCGGCAGTATCAATACCTTGGTCTTCTAATATATCAACAGGTTCGTTACAAGCAGTAAATCCAATTAAGATAGCTGAGAGTAATAGAAATTTTATATTTTTCATTTTAATATTTTTTATTAGTTATTGATTGTCAAAGAAACATAGTACATTGACCCAATAAGACCAGTGCCATATGCAGTAAAGTACTCTTCACCTAAAAGGTTAGTTCCACCTACTTTTATTGTTGATTTTAAACTTGGAATTTTAAAATTAACTTGAGCATCTAATACATGGAATTCTGGTACAAGACCATCGCCAAATGTTGCTTCCCAATAGTAATCATCACTAAATCTATAAGCGACATTAAATCCAACATTTTTAAATAACTCAGTATTACCTAAAGTTGCCTTGAATTTATGCTCAGGCGTATTGAAGTTTGTTACAAAATTTGGGAACTTTTCTCTATCAAAGTCTAACTTAGAATAAGTATAACTTCCGCCTAAATCAAAATTACCTAATACTTTTAAATTCAAACCAATCGAAGCTCCATAAGAATTTACATCTGCTTCGGCATTTGTATAAGCACTATAGCCTTGGTAATCACCATTTACAATTGCTAGTACAGATAAACTACCATCGCCAGCGTTTCCGTATAAAGGAGAAGCAACAGCTTGTTGTGAAATAAAATCTTTATAACTGTTATAATACACACTAAAGTCAACTGTTAATTTATCAATTTTACCTCTATACCCTACTTCGGCTGAAGATACTTTTTCTGGCTTTATTAAATCTGGATTAGCCACTTCTAAAACTGCAGGATTACCAGAGGCTCCAAAAGCCTCTAAAGAACTTGCAGTATATGAATTATTGTATGGTGCAGCACCAGTTTGGGTAATAGTAGCAGGTTGCCCTAATAATTGCCCAGGACCACTGACTGCCAAATCTCTTGACCAACGACTTAAATTTGCTGGAGCCGACCCTACTAAAAATCCTGCACCAGAATCTAAACCAATAAATAAATCTTGCGTTGTTGGATTTCTAAACCCTGTTTGTACTGAGGCTCTAATATTATGATTTCTATTAACTGTTAAGCCAGCAGATAATCTTGGTGATATATTACCATCAAAAAACTCAGATTTATCATAACGAACAGAACCTGTTAGTTTTAACTCCAAATCATCACTTAGTTCTAAGTTTTTTTGAATTTGTGTGTATATACCATATTCTGAATAGTCTATTGGGCCATCTGTATCAGTATATATTGTTCCTCCAGAATTTAAGCTATATTGTCTGTAAGACCCACCTACTTGAATATCGGCAACATCAGTTAAATGGCTGAAGTTATAATTACCATCAGCATGATAATATTTTGATGCATCTTGAAACTTAGAACCTGTTTTTAAGTCGGGATCGTTTATACTTTTATTGAATGCATTTTGAAAACCTACTGAACCTGGTTCATATCGTCCAGTTTCTGCTTGAGCTCTTGCTGCTGTATGTGCTTGGTCATTTGTTGCACCACCAAGTGTTGCTCCAATATAAGCCCCTACATATTCACCAAAATAAGTTCTGTGGTCTTTCCAATCATTTAAAATGTTAATTCCGGTAAAAACCATATCGTATGAATCTCCTGCTTTATCTGCAACAACATATCCTCTTAAAAAGAAGTTGTCGTTTTTAACCTCTAACTTGTGTTGTTCTTGAAAGAAGCCATCAATATTATACCTATTTAGTCCTTGATAAATAGTGGTTCCAGTACCAACTTTTCCAACATAAGAAAACTCTAAATCATCTTCCCATGGGCGATAATATAATCCCCAATCTGCTTTTACACTTTGGGCATTATAATCTGTTAAATCACCTTCATCATATCCAATTCTACTAACTACCTCAGAAGGAACTAAAGCACTTGAGCCTGATGGCGCTAATCCTAATCCCTCAAGTAAAACCGCAACACTATTTATGTCTTGTGCAACTTCGTCACCATAAACATTTACACCATTGTAGTTTCGGTTAGTGGCTCTTGTGCCACCATCAGAGTTTTTATCTACTCTACTATTTGCTGCCCAATCTGTTCCTTTTAAATATCCAAAGTTTACTTTGGCTGCAAACTTATCAGAAAATTTATGTGCTGCTCTAATGCCAAAATCTGTATAGCTATTATCTCCTGCAGCTTCTTGAGATGTAATACCTTGTTTTATTGAAACACTAATTCCTTGATGATCAAAAGGACTTTTACTGGTCATAAATAAAATACCATTAAAAGCATTTGCTCCATAAAGAGCAGAAGACGCCCCTGGAAGAAGCTCAACACTTTGTACATCGGTTTCAACCATACCTACTAAATTCCCAATAGGGAAATTAAGAGCTGGTGTTGAATTATCCATACCATCTACCAATTGCATAAAACGGTTATTTGCAAAAGTCGCAAACCCTCTAGTATTAATAGATTTAAAAGTTAAACTATTGGTGTTTACATCTACTCCTTTCAAATTTTCTAGCCCATCGTAAAAATCGGCTGATGCAGTATTTTTAATTTCTTTAATTCCAAATCGTTCAACCGTTACTGGCGACTCAAATATACGTTCGGGAGTTCTCGAAGCAGATATTACAATTTCATCTAATTCACTTCCTTCTTTTAAAGCGAAGTCAATTACTTGGTTGTTTGATGTTGCCTCTTTTGTTTGAGTTTCAAAACCAACACTACTTACTTGAATTGTAAATGGAGGCAATTGACTTGTATTTAAGGTGTATTTACCATCAAAGTCAGTCATAGTACCAGTTGAGGTGCCTACAATAATAATGTTGGCTCCAGGGAGTGGTTGTCCGCTATCGTCGGTAACTGTACCTTTGATAGTGGTTTGCGCATAGGATGATACGCAAAAAAATAATAGAAAAATCTTTAGAATAGTTCTCATATAGGGTATTAATTAAATTTTAATAATTGCTTTTAACTAGGCACTGCAATATAAAAAAATAAAACAATTATGCACGCATAGTAAGTTGTACGATACAATATAAGACTTTTTAAAGATTGATTGTCTTAAAATTTAAATTTGGATTAATTTTAAATAAGAAATCTTATTCTACAGTAACCGATTTTGCCAAATTACGTGGTTGGTCCACATTTTTTTCTAACATTACAGCAATATAATAAGAGAGCAGTTGTAACGGTATTGTTGTAAGTAATGGCGTTAGTGATTCAATTGTTTCTGGGACTTCAATAACGTGGTCAGCCAAGTTCTTAACACTCACATCTCCTTTGGTAACAATACCAATAATTTTACCTTTTCTAGCTTTAATTTCTTCAATATTACTCACAACTTTTTCGTAATGACCTTTGTTAGTAGCAATAACCACAATAGGCATATTTTCGTCAATAAGAGCGATAGGGCCGTGTTTCATTTCGGCAGCTGGATAACCTTCTGCATGAATATAGGAGATTTCCTTTAGCTTTAAAGCACCTTCAAGTGCTACGGGAAAATTATAACCACGACCTAAATACAAGAAGTTTTTGGCATCTTTATATATTTCGGATACAGTTTTAACATACGCATCAGATTTTAAGGCTTCTTCAACTTTATCTGGAATCATTTCGAGTTCAACTAGATGACGTCTAAAGTCTGAGCTAGACATTGTACCTTTTGCTCTTGCAAGGCGTAAAGCCATTAAAGTTAAAACGGTAATTTGTGTTGTAAATGCTTTTGTTGATGCAACACCAATTTCTGGTCCTGCATGAGTATAAGCTCCTGCATTTGTTTCTCTTGCAATAGAAGACCCTACAACGTTACAAACACCAAATACGAATGCACCATGAGATTTTGCTAACTTAATTGCAGCTAGAGTATCGGCAGTTTCACCAGATTGTGATATAGCAATCACTACATCATTTTTATTAATAACGGGGTTTCTATATCTAAATTCTGATGCGTACTCTACTTCAACAGGAATTCTTGCTAAGTTTTCAAATATATACTCAGCTACTAAGCCTGCGTGCCAAGACGTTCCGCAAGCAACAATAATAATTCGCTCTGCGTTAAGAAACATTTTCATGTTATCTTCAACACCAGCCATTTTTATAATTGCTTGGTTGCTTAATAAACGACCTCTGTATGTGTCTCTAATTGCATCAGGTTGTTCAAAAATTTCTTTAAGCATAAAATGCTCATAGCCACCTTTTTCTATTTGTTCAAGATTAAGCTGGAGTTCTTGCACATAAGGACTAACTAAAGAGTCATCTTTAATTTTACGAATTTTAACATCTTTATGTCTTCTAACAACAGCCATTTCCTCATCTTCTAGATAGATGGCGTTATTCGTATATTCAATAAATGGTGTAGCATCACTAGCTATAAAAAATTCATCTTCACCAACTCCAATGGCTAGCGGACTTCCTAGTCGAGCAACTACAATTTCGTTAGGTTTTGTTTTGTCAAAAACGGCGATGGCATAAGCCCCGATAACTTGATTTAATGCTATTTGAACTGCTTTCCCTAGTCTAACATCGTTGCTTTTTTTAATGTCTTCTATTAGGTTTACTAGTACCTCGGTATCTGTATCAGATGTAAATGTATAGCCTCTTTTTTGTAGCTCTTTTTTTAAGGCAGCATAGTTTTCAATAATTCCATTATGAATAATCACTAAGTTGCCAGAATTGGAATAATGTGGATGTGAGTTAATGTCATTAGGAACTCCATGTGTTGCCCAACGTGTATGACCAATTCCAAGACTTCCTTTGGTAGATATTTCGTCGGCTACTCGTTTCTCTAAATCGTCAACTTTACCTTTGGTTTTTGAGAGCTTTATGTCGTTACCATCAAACAATGCAACTCCTGCACTATCATACCCTCTGTATTCTAAACGTTTAAGACCGTTTAAAATAATAGGGTAAGCTTCTCTATGCCCAATGTATCCAACAATGCCACACATAATTTTTAGTTTTCAGGTTCGGTGTAATATATAGTTAATTTAGCTTTTTTCGCTTCGTTAGTGGTATTATTTCCAAATAGCACAGTTCCTTTAGGAGATAAAAGCGTTCCGTTAGGAACTGCTTTAATAAGACCATCATTATCATCTAGGAGAGCTTGTGTATTAACAGAACCCACACCTGAAATTACAGATAAACCTAACTTTACATTTGTTGAGTCGTTAACAAAAATATTTTTTAAATGCTCGGTTAATCTTATTTTGTATTTAACACCTTCACCTTCAGGTTCGTCATCTTCTCTTTGTAGAGGAGGTAAATGGTCTATTTTTGCATTTACGGTTGTACCATTTGTAGATTGGTCTATGTAATAATCAATCAAAGGCGTGTTATCTGTTAAATTATAAATGAAAATTCTGTCTGGCTCATTACCTTGAACAGTACTTTGGTCTACATAAAATTCTAAATAAGCTTCGTTTATTAAGCGCCTTCTAGTTATATCATCGCCATCTTGTTTTCTAAATAATCGTTTAAAATTATCAAAGGCATCTTCAGGGTCTCCATTTTCATCTTCAACTGTCCCATTAAATAAATCTATAACAGCCATATAACCTTCACCTCCTTTTAAGTATATTTTTTCGTCACCTAAATTTTCATCACCATCAGGAACTGTAATTAAATTGTTGTCTATTAAATTAATTAAATTTCTAAAAAAGTTCATGGTGTACTCACCTTTATTGGAGTCTAGAGTATCATCAATTCCGTTATTATTTAGGTCTTCACCTTGTGTTTCATCTACATCATGGACATCATTAATACCATCGCCATCTGAATCTGTTCCATTGTCGTTTACATTGTCACCATTGCTATCTACATCTGCATAGTCAGGGATGCCGTCATTATCTTCATCAGTATTATCTTTATCGCTAGTGTAATATACAGTAACATTAGCATCAGTGGAGCTAAAATTAAGTTGCGCAATTGAACCTGACCCGCTAATGCTTTCAGCTTTAAAATAGAGCCCTCTAAAATAGTCTAGAAAATTGTTTCTGTTACTAAGTTCAGGTTCATCTTCTTTGTCAAATAATAACTGTTGCCAATAATTGTCACTTGGATCATCTTTAATGTGTAATCTCATTGATGGTGCAACGTAAGTAGAATCTTGTTCACCATCTTCATCAAATCCTCTTAAAACAATTTGTTTTTCACTAGGGATAAAACTTGCATCGTAAATAAGTTGCCCTTCTAAATCGGCAGGAGTAATTTGAACAGTTTCTGAAAGTGCACCGTTAGAATAATATTTTTGAGATTGGTTTAAGTCTAAATTAGGGTCAAACTCTCTTAAAAAATAATTGTTCTGATATATAGACAATTTAATAGGTGTATCTGCATATACTGAATCTAATTCATAGTCAGAACCACCTTCTTCATTAGTGCCAATAACACGACTGTAATAAGGCACAGTAAGTATAACAGAATCTAAAACAACATTCTCACCAAATTGGGGATTAAAAATACTTGGCGATAGTTGTCCTACAAAATTTGCAGAGTAGCTTCCAAAAGCAGGGTCATTGTAATACCCAAATATATACGAAGGCATTCTACTTGATTGAAATGGTGTGATTTTTTTGTTGTAAGCCACTATTGGATATGTTGCCACGTCTGAATTGAAATGCGTTGTGTTTTCAGAGTTTACCACATCTGAATCTAAACTTGAAAAATCTCTTTCACAAGCTGCAAATACAGTTACGATTATAGCCAAAAGTGCTATATTTTTTAATAAACTATTTTTCTTTTTCATGTATTATTAACTTAAAACTTGGGTGTTATAAAATGCTGTGTAAGCTTCAGCAAACTCATCAGGGTATTGATAATCTAAGACTGGTTTTTCGCAATTTTTTAAATAGTCTTGTAATTCGTCTGGTAAATTTTCAGAACCAACAATTAGTGCATCAGAATAATCTACAGCTACTTTCATTAAATTATTGTAAGTAGGTGTTTCTAATGTTTTTATTGCTGATTCTTCTATGTTATCAAACTTTATTTTGTTTATCAGTTCTTTATTTAACGAGTCATCAAAACTTTGATTGTATAAAGAAGTCACTATTTTACTCTCGTTAAAAAGAGGTTCGTCTTTGTAATATTCTTTTAAATAAAGTGGAAGCAACGATGCCAGCCAACCATGAACATGGATAATATCTGGCGCCCAGTTTAATTTTTTAACAGTTTCAATAACACCTTTTGCAAAGAAAATGGCACGTTCGTCATTATCATCAAACAGTTTTCCGTTTTCGTCAGTAAGTGTTGCTTTGCGTTTAAAATATTCTTCATTATCAATAAAATAAACTTGAATTCTTTCTTTAGGGATAGACGCCACCTTAATTATTAAAGGCATATCTAGGTCGTTAATCACTAAATTAATTCCTGATAAGCGTATGACTTCGTGAAGTTGATGCCTTCTTTCGTTAATATTACCATACCTAGGCATGAATATTCGTATTTGACCTCCTTGTTTGTTTACCATTCTTGGCGCCTCAAAGGACATTGAAGAAATCTCAGTCTCAGGTAAATATGGCACTACTTCAGAGGACACGTATAATATTCTCTTATCTTTCATAAACGCTTCTGCTTTAATTTTAGAATAAAAAACACGCAAAATTACAAAAATTATGCAGATTAATAGTAATATATTATGTTTGCACGCTGTTAATTTTTTTATAAAATGCAAGTAGCAAGCTCAAAAGAACATATAGCCAACATAGTCTTAGACTTAAGAAAAAATCACGATTCTATTGGGTTTGTGCCTACTATGGGTGCTTTACACGAAGGTCATTTGTCGTTAATAAGGAAGGCTTTGCAAGAAAATGAGGTTGTTTTTGTGAGTATTTTTGTGAATCCAACACAATTTGATAATAAGAAAGACCTTAAAAATTACCCTCGAACTTTAGATAGAGATATTAAATTATTAAAAACAGTATCCGATTCTAAAATTTTTGTGTACGCACCAACAGTTGAAGATATTTATGGAAACCATACAAAAGCTGCTAGGTTTGATTTTGATGGATTAGAACATGAAATGGAAGGCGAATTTAGAGATGGTCATTTTGATGGTGTTGGTACTATTGTAAAACGTTTATTTGAAATTGTTACACCAGATGCTGCTTATTTTGGTGAAAAAGATTTTCAACAATTACAAATTATTAGAAAGTTAGTAGAAAAACACAAGTTACCAGTCACAATTGTTGGCTGTAAAATTCATCGTGAAACTACAGGTTTGGCAATGAGTTCAAGAAATGAGAGGTTGCTTCCGGAATATAAAAAAGCAGCACCATTCATTTTTAAAATCTTAAAAGATGCCAAGAAAAAATTTGGCACAAAAAGTGCTACAAAAGTAACGGAATGGGTCACTAAGCAATTTGAAAAAAATCAACTTTTAGAGTTAGAATATTTTATAATTGCCGACATAGATACCTTAAAGCCAGTAAAAAGAAAATCACAATCAAAAAAATATCTTGCGTTTATTGCCGTTTATGCTGGAGAGATTAGGCTTATAGACAATATCGCACTAAATTAATTACCTTTGCCCAATGCAAATTCAAGTTGTAAAATCTAAAATTCACCGTGTAAAAGTTACAGGTGCAGATTTAAATTATATAGGAAGCATTACCATTGATGAAGACTTAATGGACGCTGCCAATATTATTCAAGGTGAAAAAGTTCAAATTGTAAATAATGACAATGGCGAACGCCTTGAAACCTACGTTATTCCTGGCCCTAGAAATAGTGGAGAAATCACCTTAAATGGTGCTGCTGCAAGAAAAGTTGCCGTAGGTGACACGCTTATTTTAATAACCTACGCGTTTATGGATATTGAAGAAGCCAAAACTTTTAAGCCATCGTTGGTATTTCCAGATGAAAGTACCAATTTATTAAAATAAAGCATTGAGCAAACAAGCAAAGAGTATTGTAAAAATAGTACTTCCGTTACTTTTGGGAGTGGTATTGGTTTGGTATTCATTATCTCAAATTTCTTTAGCTGAATTAGCTGATTACTTTAAAAATGCGAATTATACTTGGGTAGGTTTAGGAGTTGTATTAGGTATTTTAAGTCATCTCTCAAGAGCTTATCGGTGGAAATTTATGATTAACCCATTGGGCTATAAATTGCATCTCCCCAATAGTTTTATGGCTGTGATGGCAGCATATCTTATTAATTACACCATACCAAGAGCAGGTGAAATATCAAGAGCATCAATAGTTGCCAATTATGAAGGGATTCCATTTGAAAAAGGATTTGGAACCATCGTTGCCGAACGCATTGCAGATTTAGTAATGATATTGCTAATAATAGCCATAACCTTGTTTTTGGAGTTTGATTACATCTATAAGTTTTTTGCCGAACGATTTGACCCTTATAAAATCCTTTTCGGAGTTTTAGGGTTAATCATACTTTTTGTAGTGTTTGTAGTATTTATAAACCGAAGTAATTCTAAAATAGCCTTAAAAATTAAAGATTTTGTCGCTGGATTAATTGAAGGTGTTTTAAGTATCTTTAGAATGCAACAAAAATGGGCATTTATAGGGCACACCGTGTTTATTTGGCTTATGTACGTGTTGATGTTTTACGTGACGACGTTTGCGGTAGACGAAACCTCAGGTTTACCGTTTGCAGCCATTTTAATAGGATTTATTTCTGGGAGCTTTAGTATTGCGGCTACCAATGGTGGTGTTGGCTCGTATCCTGTAGCAATATTTGCAGCATTCTCAGTTTTTGGAATTGCTAAAGAGCCAAGTATAGGTTTTGGATATATCATGTGGGCAGCACAAACCTTAATGGTCATTGTTTTAGGGGGCTTATCGTTGCTGTTTTTACCTATTTACAACAAAAATCGAAAAACAAGCAATAAAGAGCTAACATAAAATCACTTCCTTTTTTAGCCCTAATTGTGTACCTTGCCATTATAAATCTCAAATCAAAATTAAGATGAAAACCAAACTAACCACTTGCATTGCCATACTTTGTTTTAGCCTTTTAAATGCCCAAACGATTTACGAAGAGTTTCAATCAGCAAAGCTTGGTACTTCAAGAGAATTAAAAATTCAATTACCAAGAAATTACGAAGAAAACACAGAAAAACTATACCCAATTTTTATAGTTTTCGATGGTGATTATTTATTTGAACCTGTAGCTGGAAATGTAGATTATTACTCCTATTGGGAAGATATGCCTGAAGCCATAGTAGTGGGAATTAATCAAGTTAATTCAAGAGATGAGGATAATTATTATTCTGACCAAACGTATTTTCCAGCAGAAACAGGTGTAAAATTCTTTGAGTTTATTGGTATGGAACTTATTCCTTATATCGAAGATAAATATAGGACAGCAAATTTTAGAGTGGCAGTTGGTCATGGTGAAACAGCTAATTTTATAAACTATTACTTGTTCAAAAAAGAACCTCTTTTTAATGCTTATGTGGCTTTAAGTCCAGATTTAGCGATGAGTATGCTTGAGAATTTACCAACTAGACTTAGTGAATTCGAAAGGAAAATATTTTACTATTTATCAACTTCAACCAACGATATAAAACCATTAAAAGAAGACGCCAACATTTTAAATAAGCGTCTTTCAGGGCTAGAAAATAAAAATGTGTTTTTCGCTTTTAATGAGTTTGAGGGCCCAACCCATTATTCCTTACCAGCACATGCCATTCCAAATGCTTTGGAAAACATCTTTTTTGTGTTTCAGCCTATAAGTAAAAAGGAATATTCAGAGCGTATAGTAACTTTAGAGACTTCTCCTGTAGAATATTTGAATGAAAAATATAGCATGATTAAAGAACTGTTTAATATAGAAAAGCAGGTACTTATCAATGACTTTAGGGCAGTAGCAGCAGCAATAGAAAAAAACAAAACGTTTAATGAATATGAGGCTTTAGGTAAATTGGCTAGAAAAGAGTACCCAGATACTTTGTTAGGAAATTACTATTTAGGACGTTTTTACGAAGAAACAGGCGAACCTAAAAAAGCTATGCGAACTTATAAATCGGCTTATGTTCTAGAAGAAATTGGAGGTTATACAAAAGATGAAATGTTAGAAAGAGCTGATGCAATTAAACGAGATTTTGGATATTAAATGGCTAAAGTAAAAACAACCTTTTATTGTCAAAATTGTGGCACTCAATATTCTAAATGGCAAGGACAATGCACAGCCTGTAAAGAGTGGAATACAATAGCCGAAGAAGTGATTCAAAAAGCCGAAAAAAGCGATTGGAAAACACCTTCAAACTCATCAAAAAGAGTTTCAAAACCTTTGTTGATTAACGAGATTGACGTGTCACAAGAAGCACGAATGCAAACAAGTGATGCTGAATTTAATCGTGTGTTGGGCGGAGGTATTGTTCCTGGGTCATTAACACTTCTAGGTGGCGAACCAGGAATTGGCAAGAGTACTTTACTTTTACAAATTGCCTTAAAATTGTCATATAAAACGCTTTATGTGTCTGGCGAAGAAAGTCAAAAGCAAATAAAAATGCGTGCTGAACGCATTAACCCAAATAGTAATAATTGCTACATATTAACAGAAACAAAAACACAAAATATCTTTAAACAAATTGAGGCTTTAGAGCCTGATATTGTCGTGGTTGATTCTATTCAAACATTGCATAGCGATTATATCGAGTCATCATCTGGTAGTATTTCTCAAATTAAAGAATGCACCACAGAACTAATAAAATTTGCAAAAGAAACAGCAACACCTGTGGTTTTAATTGGCCATATTACAAAAGATGGCAATATTGCTGGTCCAAAAATACTGGAGCACATGGTCGATACAGTCTTGCAATTTGAAGGCGATAGAAATCATGTGTTTAGAATTCTCAGAGCCAACAAAAACCGTTTTGGCTCAACTAACGAACTAGGTATTTATGAAATGCAAGGTTCTGGATTGCGTGAAGTTTCCAATCCAAGTGAAATACTTATTTCTAAAAAAGACGAAGAACTCTCAGGAAATGCTGTAGCTGCAACCCTAGAAGGCATGCGACCTTTAATGATTGAGGTGCAAGCCTTGGTAAGTACAGCAGTTTATGGAACACCGCAACGAAGTGCTACAGGGTTTAATGCCAAGCGACTCAATATGCTATTAGCTGTTTTGGAAAAGAGAGCAGGATTCCGTTTAGGTGCCAAAGATGTCTTTTTAAACATTACTGGAGGCATCACAGTCGATGACCCAGCAATAGATTTAGCTGTGGTTGCAGCCATTTTATCTTCCAATGAAGATGAAGCTTTGCAAAAAGATTTTTGCTTTGCAGCTGAGGTTGGACTCTCTGGAGAAATACGTCCTGTACAACGTGTAGAGCAACGTATTTTAGAAGCTGAAAAATTAGGTTTTTCAACTATTTTTGTTTCTAAATACAACAAGATTTCACTAAAAAATACAGCTATTAAAATTCAACTGATTTCTAAAATTGAGGATTTGGTTGAGTTTGTGGTTTAAAATGAATGAAACATACAATTTTACTTTTTATTTGTCTTTTTTCTTGTGGAACTAATCCTTCTAAAAACTCAAGCTATATAATTAATCAAATAGACTATTATGTACAACAAACTGATAATAATAAGAGTTTAGTAGAATCAATTATTGAGGGTGTAATAACTGATGAAAAAGGAGAAAAAGATACTGGAGGGTTTGAATATTACGAACTCTATGATGATAACAGAAAGGAATTATATAGAATTAGAGATTATGAGACTATTAATGACCTTTATTTTGAAAGGTTGTTTTATTTTAAGAAAATGAAATTGGTATTTGTTCAAACAAAGAAATTAAGAAATAATATAGAGATAGAAAAAAGTGAAGCTTACCTCCAAAATTCTGAAGTAATTTATAAAGACAATATTAGTTCTAAAAAGATTGATTTTTTAATTAACAGAGCAAAGACTTACGTTAATCAATTTAAAAATAGTTTATAATAATTTTACCTAGCTATTTTCCCAAAATTCCTTAATTTCGCTCATCGAAATGAAATAGGATATAATGGGTACTAAATTTCCTGAATATAAAGGACTTGACTTACCAAAAGTAGCGGAAGAAATTCTCAGCTATTGGCAAGAAAATAATGTGTTTGAAAAAAGTGTAACAACACGTGAAGGAAGTAAACCTTACGTGTTTTTTGAAGGGCCTCCTTCAGCCAATGGATTACCAGGAGTTCACCACGTATTAGCTCGTGCTATCAAAGATATTTTTCCTCGTTATAAAACCATGAAAGGTTACCAAGTAAAGCGTAAAGCAGGTTGGGATACTCATGGACTTCCAATTGAACTTGGTGTAGAAAAAGAACTTGGAATTACTAAAGAAGATATTGGTAAAACCATTTCGGTTGAAGATTATAATACTGCTTGTCGTAAAGCAGTTATGCGATATACTGATGTTTGGAATGATTTAACTCAAAAAATGGGTTATTGGGTTGATATGGATGATCCATATGTGACATACGAACCTAAATATATGGAGTCGGTTTGGTGGTTATTAAAGCAAATTTATAATAAACGTTTGCTATATAAAGGCTATACCATTCAGCCATATTCACCAAAGGCAGGAACAGGTTTGAGTTCACATGAGTTGAATCAACCTGGAACTTATCAGGATGTGACAGATACCACAGTTGTAGCACAGTTTAAAGCTAACGAGCACTCATTACCTGAGTTTCTAAAAAAGTTTGACCATCTTCATTTTTTAGCTTGGACAACCACACCTTGGACACTTCCAAGTAACACAGCTTTAACCGTTGGTCCAAAAATCGATTATGTTGTAGTAGCAACTTATAATCAATATACGTTTGAGCCAATTCATGTGATATTAGCAAAGAATTTGGTTGAAAAACAATTTACAGGAAAGTATCATAAAACTAATGAAGTTTCTGAGCTTTCAGGTTTTTCAAAAGATGATAAAAAGATTCCATTTTTTATTGCGACTGAGTGTAAAGGAAAAGATTTAGTTGGGATAACTTATGAGCAGCTATTAACTTATGCTTTACCAAATGACAATCCAGAAAATGCTTTTAGAGTTATTTCTGGAGATTTTGTAACCACAGAAGATGGAACAGGAATTGTACATACAGCACCAACTTTTGGAGCAGATGATGCCTTGGTTGCAAAACAAGCTACTCCAGAAATTCCGCCAATGTTAGTAAAAGATGACAATGAGAATTTAGTGCCTCTTGTAGATTTACAAGGTCGTTTTAGACCAGAACTTGGAGAGTTTGCTGGTAAGTATGTGAAGAATGAATATTATAATGATGGTGAAGCTCCAGAAAAATCTGTGGATGTTGAGTTAGCTATTAAATTAAAAATAGAAAACAAGGCTTTTAAGGTTGAAAAATATAAACACAGTTATCCAAATTGCTGGAGAACTGATAAGCCAATTTTATACTATCCATTAGATTCTTGGTTCATCAAAGTTACAGACGTAAAAGATAGAATGGTAGAATTAAACGATACCATTAATTGGAAGCCAAAATCTACAGGAACAGGACGATTTGGGAATTGGTTAGCAAACGCCAATGACTGGAATTTATCGCGTTCACGATATTGGGGAATTCCGTTACCAATTTGGAGAACTGAAGATGGAAAAGAAGATATTTGTATTGGCTCAGTTGAAGAGTTAAAAGCTGAAATGGCAAAAGCTGTTGATGCTGGAGTTTTAGCTAAAGATATTTTTGAAGACTTTGAAGTTGGGAACAATTCCGAAGAGAATTACGCAAAAATAGATTTACATAAAAACATCGTAGATGAGATTGTTTTAGTATCACCAACAGGGCAACCAATGAAGCGTGAAAACGATTTAATTGATGTTTGGTTTGATTCAGGCTCGATGCCTTATGCTCAATGGCATTATCCTTTTGAAAACAAAGAAAAAATCGATGAGAATAAATCATTCCCAGCAGATTTTATTGCAGAAGGTGTTGACCAAACCCGAGGTTGGTTCTATACACTTCATGCAATTGGAACAATGGTGTTTGACTCAGTTGCTTATAAAAATGTTGTATCAAATGGTTTAGTATTGGATAAGAATGGACAGAAAATGTCTAAACGTTTAGGGAATGCCACTGATCCGTTTGAAACTTTATCGACCTATGGAGCAGATGCCACACGATGGTACATGATAATGAATGCCAATCCATGGGATAACTTGAAATTTGATAGTGATGGAATTGAAGAAGTAAAACGCAAGTTTTTTGGAACACTTTACAATACGTATTCATTTTTCACTTTATATACAAATTTGGACAATTTCAGTTATACTGAAGCTGATATTCCGTTAAACGAACGACCAGAAATTGACCGATGGATTTTATCTGAATTACACACATTGATTCAGAAAGTTGATGTCTTTTATGCTGATTATGAACCAACAAAAGCAGCAAGAGCAATTTCAGATTTCACACAAGACTATGTAAGTAATTGGTTTGTGCGTTTAAGTAGAAGGCGATTCTGGAAAGGTGATTATCAAGAAGATAAAATTTCAGCATACCAAACGCTATACACCTGTATGGTAACCATCGCTAAGTTAGGAGCGCCAATTGCACCTTTCTTTATGGATAAGCTGTATTTGGATTTGAATTCAGTAACCAAAAAAGAATCTTTTGAGAGTGTGCATTTAGCAGAATTCCCAAAATTTGACGAAAGTTATGTTGATAAGTCATTGGAGCGTAAAATGGAAGCAGCCCAAACAATATCATCATTGGTTTTATCGTTACGAGCTAAAGAAAAGATTAAAGTACGTCAGCCACTTCAAAAAATAATGGTGCCTATTAGTAGTGACACCCAGAAAAATGAAATATTAGCGGTTGCTGACTTGATTAAGTCTGAAGTAAATGTAAAAGAAATTGAAGTTTTAGAAGATGCTTCGGATATTTTAGTAAAACAGATAAAACCAAACTTTAAAGTGCTAGGACCACGTTTTGGAAAAGACATGAAAGCGGTGGCGCAAGCAGTTAATAACTTTGAAGCTGAGGATATCAAAAATATCGAGCAAAACGGTACTTTTGACGTTGAAATTAATGGAAAAATTATTACATTGGAGAAGTCTGATGTTGAGATAACATCGCAAGATATCGAAGGATGGCTTGTGGCTAGCCAAGGAGCTTTAACAGTAGCACTGGATGTGACATTAACAGACGACTTAAAGAAAGAAGGTATTGCAAGAGAATTGGTAAACCGAATTCAAAATTTACGTAAGGATTCTGGTTTTGAGTTGACAGATAGAATAGCAGTACAATTTAAAAAAGACGAACAAATTATTAATGCAATAAATAAAAACTTAGAGTACATAAAAACCGAGACATTAACAGATGAATTGGAGATTTTAGACGACTTAAATAATGGTATAGATATTGCCTTTGATGATGTAAATACCAAATTATTTATTCAAAAAATTTAGAACTATGGCAGAAGGAAATACAGTAAGATATTCTGACAAGGATTTAGCAGAATTCAAAACGCTCATTCAAGAAAAAATTGACAAAGCACAACACGATTTAGAATTGATTAAAAGTGCTTATATGAACGACCATAACAATGGTACAGAAGATACAGCACCAACGTTTAAAGCGTTTGATGAAGGAAGCGCAGTTATGAGTAAAGAATCAAACTCACAATTGGCAATTCGTCAAGAAAAATTTATTCGCGATTTAAAGAATGCTTTAATTAGAATTGAAAATAAAACCTATGGTGTTTGTCGTGTCACAGGAAAACTTATCAATAAAAAACGTTTAGAGTTAGTCCCTCATGCAACTTTGAGCATAGAAGCTAAAAACATGCAAAAATAAGATACAGTTATACTTATTTATAAAACGTCTCTTAGAGGCGTTTTTTTATATTTACCTTTTAAACCTATTGCTTAATGTCTTTAAAAAAGGCTTCGATAATAATAATTCTCATTCTACTTGTAGACCAAATTTCTAAGGTGTACATCAAAACACATTTTGAACTTGGTGAGGAAATTAAAGTGTTTGGTTGGTTTCGTATTTTATTTATCGAAAATGATGGTATGGCTTGGGGTGCAAAATTAAGTGACTTTACTTCTATGATAACCGATAGAACAGCCAAAGTAATACTTACCAGTTTTAGGTTAGTAGCCATTGTAGGTATAGGTTATTGGCTCATAAATTCAATTAAAAACAAAGGCTCTAGAGTGTTAGTGGTTGCTATTTCACTTATATTTGCAGGTGCTTTAGGAAACATTATTGATTCGGTATTTTATGGTATAATTTTCAATGATAGTTACGGACAAATAGCCAACGCTTTTCCAGAAGGAGGAGGTTACGATAGTTTATTGCATGGTAAAGTAGTAGATATGCTTCATTTTCCGTTATGGAAAGGTGATTTACCCGAATGGATTCCTTTTTATGGAGGTGAACATTTTATCTTTTTTAATCCTGTTTTTAATATCGCCGATGTTGCCATTAGTACAGGTGTTGGTATGTTGATTGTTTTTAATAGAAAAGCATTTCCGAAAGAGCAAAAAGTTACTAAAATCAGCAACGCAATTGAGACACCAGATATAAGTTAATAGAATTTTAGTACAAATACCTATTGTGAGAAATTTTATTAACGTTTAAATTAGGCCCTTTAATTACAAACCCAAAAACCATCATGCGTTACTTTAAAGAGTTCATTTTTGCAATTGTATTTATTGCCTTTTGTACCTCAAATAGTTATAGCCAAAACACATTTGATATTAAGTTTCCAACTACTGAAACTGAAAGGAATCAACAATGCAAAAGTTGTTTTCAAGTTTTTGCAAGTAAACCTAAAGAAGTTAGTTTTTCTATTAAAAGAGATAAAAACTATCTTTTTTTTGAAGTAAATGACAAGCAATGGTTTAATTCATTAATTAAAAATAGTGGAGATGGAATAGCTGTAGATATAGTTGATAAAGAAAGATATAATTGTGATATCGTAAGTATTGAAAAATCTCAAATAAAGGGAATTCTTTTAAAGCCTGTGTATGCGCAAAAGCTAAAAGCAGGATTGCGTGCTAGAGACAAAAATGTTTTTAGAGTGCGAGTTGGAAAAATTCCAGACAACTTATTAAACAAAGAATTAGAGTTTAATATTCTTTTCTTAAGTAATAAAACCCTTTGCAATTATTATGTCATTTATGACTTAGAATCTTACCCTTGGGATTTATTGGATATGGGAATGTACCTTGACTCCTTAACATATAAAAACAAAAAAATTAAGCCGAATAGCGAAGATGCTTTTGCAATAAAAACTAAAGCATTAAAGTTTATTATTCCATTTAAAAAAAATAAATCGGAGTATAAACCAGAAGACATTAAACCTCTTTATGACTCTTTAAGATTAACTGATTATAACATTAAAAAAATTAATATTAGAGCCTACTCTTCGGTTGAAGGAAATCTAGAACGCAATATTGAATTACAAGAACAACGAGCAAATAGTATTGCAAATGCACTTCAAACATTTCAAAAACCAACAATAACTACTAATATATCTTCATCTGAAAATTGGGTTGAGTTTTTTAATGATATTTCAGGGACCGAACATGAAAATCTTAAATCATTTAGTAAAGCGCAAATAAAAGGAAAACTCGTTGGTACATTTTCAAACGACATGGAAAAGTACCTTAAAAACCACAGAAAAGCAGTTATTACATTGGACTTGGAGAAAAAGGACAAGTATAAAAACAAATCTGAAAATGAATTGGTAACATTATTCAATTCAAATGTTGCCCAAGGAAATGAAGAAGAAGCAAGAATTATTCAAAACTCCATTTTCGAGAAAATGAAAGAGAAAAAAATATCTCCAGATTTTTTAAAGAAAATGCAAATACCTAACCAAGTTAAGTTCATTAGAATTTTTAATAAAAATGCAGCGTTTAGATATCTTGAAGATATAAGACAATCTATGATAGTATATAATGAATTAGAACGATTAGAAAAATTAGCGCCCAAAAACAAAGAGGTTAAATACAATAAAGTTGCTATTAAACTTATTTTATGGAGACATAAAGCATTGACCGTTAATGAAAACAAACTGAAATCGGAAATTTACGCCTTAAAAAACTATAAAATATCTCCAGTTTTAATTACAAGAATGATGGTTAATTTTCACATCATTAAAGCCGAGAATTACATGAGGCAAAGAGATTATACCAATAAAGATAAATCAGTAGATTATATAAATAAAAACTACAAGAAATTTCCTTTATCAGATTACGATTATTTGAGTTTATCACAATTTTTTAGTTATTATGCCAACACAAAATTATCTGAAAAACTGCTAGAAAATAAAGTAAAAACCATTGATGTTGACGAAGATTTACTCTTCTATTATCTAAACTTAACTTTAATAAACAAGGAGTTAACTCAAACAGAAGATTATAGAACTATTTTATTAAACGCTGTAAATATGAATAAAGATAGATTTTGTCGATTATTCAATTCTGTTGAAAAAGGAGGTGTCACTTTTCAGTTACTTGAAGATGAATATTTAAGAACCAGTTATTGTGAGCTTTGTGATTAAAACGTATAAACCTTTTCAGGAGTAACACAATAATTTAAAGGAATATCGCCTTTGTAAACATCTTTTATTCTATCTTCAGGTTCAAAAAGAGACAACCCAATTTTAATAGTGTTTGGATTGCAATCGCCTAAAAAATTATCGTAGTAACCTGCGCCATAACCAACACGATGGCCTTGTTCATCGAAGCACAAAAGCGGTACAAAAACTACCTCTATTTTTGAGTTTTCAATTTTTATACCATCAATAGGCTCAGGGATGTTCCAATGGTTTGGTTTAATAATGGTACTATCTGTAAGCAAGTAATTTTCAAGAGTAATAGTATCAAAATTACTTTTAGAAATTACGGTGTGTTTGTCTTTTCCTGCAAGAATATTTAAAATGTAATCGGTGTTTATTTCTTTATGTTCAGCAATGGTTAAAAAGACGTGATAGAAGGATTTGCCCCAAATATTAAGCGTTAATAATTGATTGGCAATGGCTAAACTTTTTTCATCAATAGCTTCAATTGACAAGGTATTTCTAAGAGCTTTATATTTTTGTCGGAGTTCCTTCTTGGTCATTCAGTAAGTTTTGTAGAAATATGAAAAATAGCATCACCTTGATAAATAATTGGCGATTCGTTAATGTTAAAAATATAACCATCGTTAGGCGCTTTTACAAAATGGTTAAAACTTCCGTAAGGGTCAGTAATATGACCAATAACATCGCCTTTGCTAACCTTAGCATTTATGGCAATAGAAGCTTTAAACATACCAGAATACTTAGCTCTTAGCCATTTACTTTCTGAGATATAAACACAAGATTTTTTAGGTTTAGAAACTTTAAATTTTGTGTTTAACATTTCTAAATGATTCAAAACACGCTTTGCGCCATTTACACCTGTATTTGTAATTCTAGAATCAATGTTAAATGACTTTCCACCTTCAAAAAGCAACATAGGAATACCCATTTTATAACTTGTGTTTCTAAACGATTTATTAAGATTTTTTGAATAGTAAACGAAAGGCGCACCAAACACTTCGGCTAATTCATTAAGTACAATTTCTCCTTTTTTAATTCTTATTTGGGCAGAATTAAATCTATCAGCTCCTCCAGTGTGAAAATCCATAATTAAATCGGCATGAGGTACAATTTCGGTAATGAGTTTATGAGCAACTCTACTTGCTAAAGAACCTCCTTTTCCGCCAGGAAATACACGGTTTAAATCACGTCCATCAGGAAACTCTCTATCCATGTGAATAAAACCAAACACATTAATAACAGGAATACAAATAATGGTGCCACGTTTTGGTTTATTAATGCCTTTGGCAATAATCTGTCTTACAATTTCAACACCATTTATTTCGTCGCCATGGATGCCGGCAGTAATTAAAACCGTAGGGCCAGGTTTTTTTGAACGTTCAATAATTACAGGAACGTCTATTTTATTTTGTGTGTGTAATTTTGCGACATTAAAGTAAACCGTTGCACTTTCACCAAGTGCCACTTTTTGACCTAAAATATCTAAAACTTCTTTTTCGCTCATACTTATTTCCTGCTTTCGCAGGAATCTCTTTATTTATTTCCTATTTCTTTCAATAAAAGTGATGATAGCTCTCGCAATGTTTCTGTGTGTTGCTCTTTCAATGCCTTCCAATCCAGGTGTTGAATTCACTTCCAAGAGTAAAGGACCTCGAGAAGATTGCAACATATCGACACCACAAACAGGGAGTTTTAAAGCGCGTGACGCATTCATGGCTACTTTAAGTTCGGCTTCATTAAGTTTTACAATTTCGGCATGACCACCTCGATGCAAATTGGAGCGAAATTCACCTTCTTTACCTTGGCGTTTCATGGCGCCAACTACTTGACCATCTACTACCAAAGCACGAATATCAGCACCATTGGCTTCGGCAATATATTCTTGAACTAACGCTCTTGCTTGCAAGCCATTAAAGGCTTCTAAAACAGATTCAGCAGCATTTTTTGTTTCTGCCAACACCACTCCAAGGCCTTGTGTGCCTTCTAATAATTTGATGATTACTGGAGTTCCGCCTACGTGTGCAATCACTTCTTCAACATCTCTAGAATAATTGGTAAATACGGTTTTGGGCATACCAATTCCGGCTTTACTTAAACGCTGAAAACTCCTAAGTTTATCCCTAGACCTAATAATGGCATCAGATGTGGCAATGGTAAACACATTCATCATTTCAAATTGCCTCACCACAGCACATCCAAAAAAGGTTACCGACGCTCCAATACGTGGGATAATGGCATCAACATAGTCCAAATAACGGTCTTGATAATAGATGGTTGGTTTTTCCTTTTCAATAATGATATCACATTTTAAAGGGTCTACAATTTCTATGTCATGACCACGATTTTCACCTTCTTCTATCAACCGTTTGGTAGAGTATAAATTTTCATTTCTCGATAAAATAACAATGTTCATGCGCTTAATTGTAGCTATTATTGACGCAAGATACTAAAAAAGCAAGATGAATTTTTACAATATCCACGAATTAATATACCTTTGAGTAATGGCTCAATCTTCTTTGGAAATACAACTAAAAACCTTACCAAATTTACCAGGTGTTTATCAATATTTTGATAAAAACGATACCATTATATATGTTGGGAAAGCCAAAAATTTAAAGAAAAGAGTCAGCTCTTATTTTACAAAAACGCATGACAACGGAAAGACACGAATCCTCGTAAAAAAAATAGCGAACATTAAGCATATTGTGGTCGATACTGAAACTGATGCGTTGTTACTTGAAAATAATCTAATAAAAAAATACAAACCACGATACAATGTATTGTTGAAAGATGACAAATCGTACCCATGGATTTGTATTAAAAAAGAGCGTTTCCCAAGAGTGTTTCAAACAAGACGATTAATTAAAGATGGCAGCGAGTATTTTGGACCTTACACAAACGTGAAAACGGTTTACACATTGCTGGATTTAATTAGAGGCTTGTATCAATTACGCACGTGCAATTACGATTTATCCCAAGAAAAAATTGAGGCAGGAAAATACAAAGTATGTTTGGAGTATCATTTAGGCAACTGTAAAGGTGCTTGTGAAGGCAAAGAAACGGTTGCTGAGTATGAAGAAAACATTAAAGCCATTCGCCAGATTTTAAAAGGGAATTTTAAAGATTCTTTGCAGCGTTTTAAACAACAAATGCAAGAGCTTGCTGAAAACATGCACTTTGAGGAAGCCCAAAAAGTAAAAGAAAAAATAGAGATATTGGAGAATTACCAAGCAAAATCTACTATTGTTAATCCTAAAATTAACAATGTGGATGTTTTCTCTATTGTGAGCGATGAAAGTTATGCCTACATCAACTTTTTACAAATCTCTTTGGGCTCTATTGTGCGTTCCCATACGCTTGAAATTAAAAAGAAACTGGACGAAACAGATAAACAATTATTGGAAATTGCCATTGTTGAAATCAGGCAGCGTTTCAACTCTTTAAGTAAGGAGGTTTACGTGCCTTTTAAGATTGATATGGGCGACGATGTGAAGGTCACTATTCCTAAGTTAGGCGACAAAAAACACATTCTGGACTTATCAATTAGAAATGCTAAATATTACAGACTGGAGCAATTAAAACAGGTTAAAATTGTTGACCCAGACCGACACGCCAATCGTATTATGGCACAAATGAAAGCTGATTTAAGACTGAAAGAAGAACCACGGCATATTGAGTGTTTTGATAACAGTAACATACAAGGCACACATCCTGTGGCAGCTTGTGTGGTGTTTAAAAACGGAAAACCAAGCAAGAAAGACTACAGACATTTTAATATAAAAACGGTTGAAGGCCCTGACGATTTTGCCTCAATGGAAGAAGTGGTTTACAGACGTTATAAACGCTTGTTGGACGAAAAACAACCATTACCACAACTTATTATTATTGATGGAGGCAAAGGGCAATTATCCTCAGCTTTAAAAAGTTTGGATGCCTTAAATTTGAGAAAAAAAATTGCCATTATCGGAATTGCAAAACGTTTAGAAGAATTATTCTATCCAAATGACCCAATTCCATTATATTTAGATAAAAAAAGCGAGACCCTTAAAATTATTCAGCAATTACGTAACGAAGCGCATCGTTTTGGGATTGAGCACCACCGAAATAAACGAAGCAAAAGTGCGTTAAATACAGAATTGGAAACCATTCCCGGGATTGGCGAAAAAACCATTGTGGAGTTGTTGAAACATTTTAAATCAGCCAAACGTATTTCGTATGCAAAGCTGGATGAACTTGAGGATGTGGTTGGTGTGTCTAGGGCTCAGAAAATTTATGATTATTATCATGGATAAATAAATATATTTAATAGATGTTTTGAGTTTTAAAAGCCTTAAAAAGTCATGCAAAAGAATATTGAAATAATTAAAAAACTTAAGACTTCTACTTTTAAGGATGAGGATGGAGAAAACTACCAACTTGATTTTCAAGAAGGATTAACTGAGTCGGAAATTGAAGAGCTATCAAAATCATTTCCAAATGAAACTATTAATCCTGAGTTAATAGAAATACTTAAGGAAACAAAAGGATGGGATGGATATGGAATAGGGCAAATAGATTTTTCATCAATTGGTCATTTCGGTTTTTATGAATTGTCACCCAACTCAGTAACTATTGGTCATGATGGTTTTGGCAATTTTTGGATATTGGATATATTGTTAGATGGAGCTCTTGGTAATGTATATTATGCATGTCATGACCCAGCAGTATTTATAAAGTACTCAAATAATTTAAATGAGTTTTTAAATAGTTTGGTTGAGTTCTATGAATCACCAACTGAAAATTATTTAGACGAAATACACGAAAAAGTTGTTTATGATATTTGGAAAAGTGGAGGGAGAATATATGAAAAACAAGATTTTTTAATTCAAAATGAGAGCTTTAATGAATTTTTAAGAGATTATGAGGGAGATGAATGGGTTATTGCAGACTTAAGAAACTCAAAAAACAAAGATGGATTTGCTTGGGGAAAATTTGGACCAAATAACTTAGAAAAAAGACACCCTAGAGAACTAATATGGATTATTAAGAAAAAGAAAAAAAGCTTTTTTGGAAGGCTTTTTAACAAAAAATAAATTAGCAACCAGTTATCAATATTAACTACTTGAAAAAATCAACTATTATATTAACTCTATTTCTACTAGTGTCGTTTTCTGCAAAAGCACAAAACAAAACTGGAGATAATGCTACACAAAAAATCGGACTAGTACTTAGCGGTGGAGGTGCCAAAGGATTGGCACATATAGGTGTTTTAAAAGCTATTGACAGTCTTGGTATAAAAATAGACCATATCGCAGGCACAAGTATGGGAGCAGTGATTGGTTCGTTGTATGCTTCAGGATATTCTGGAAAAGAATTGGAAATAATATTTAACGAGTTAGATTTCGATAAACTTATTGGCGACGATTTACCAAGAGCATCAAAAACATTTTATGAACGTGATAATGCAGAGAAATATGCTATTTCTATTCCTTTTAATAATTTTAAAATACAATTACCTTCAGCAATTTCTAGAGGGCAAAATGTGTTTAATTTATTCTCAAAACTCACGTTGCACGTTAGCGATATAGAAGAGTTTAAAAATCTGCCAATTCCTTTTTTCTGTATAGCAACCAATGTAGAAACAGGAAAGCCTGTGGTTTTGGAAAACGGAAGTTTAGCACAAGCCATTGCAGCAAGTGGTGCTTTTCCGTCGTTGTTTCAGCCAATTATTATTAATGACCAAATTTTAATAGATGGTGGCGTGGTTAATAATTACCCAATAGATGAGTTACGAGCCAAAGGCATGGATATTATTATTGGAGTGGATGTTCAAGATGATTTAGCTTCGAGAGAAAATTTAAAATCGGCGCCTGAAATCCTGTTACAAATCAATAATTATAGGACGATTAAGGATATGAAAGAGAAGTCTACTAGGACTGATATTTATATTAAGCCAGATATAAAAGAATTCACGGTAGTCTCTTTTGATGATGGCGAACAAATAATTAAAAGGGGAGAAGTTGCGGCAGCTAAAAATTTAAGTGCATTAAAACAATTAGCTGCTAAAAGCACACATAATGTAATGCCAACATATTCAATACCAACCATAGATAGCCTTAAAATAAACAACATACTTTTAAAAGGAAACGAAAAATATACAAGAGCCTATGTGCTTGGTAAATTGAAAATAAAAGGAAATGAAAAAACAACCTACCAAGAGTTTACAAGAGGTGTAAACAACTTAGTAGCAACCAATAATTTTGATAGCTTTCTATACCAGTTTAAGCCAAAAAATGATGGCTACGATTTAATTGCAAACCTAAAAGAAAGCGATACAAAAACATATTTAAAACTGGGTGCTCATTATGACGATTTATATAAAAGTGCAGCACTATTAAACCTTACCCAAAAACGGTTGTTGTTAAAAAACGATGTAGCTAGTTTAGACCTTATTCTTGGCGATAATATTAGATATAATTTTGAGTATTATATTGATAAAGGTTTTTACTGGAGCATAGGTTTACGCTCTAGATATAACTCGTTTCATAAAAACATAAATGCCTCATTATTGTTGACTGAAGCTGAAATAACCACAACAGGATTAAACAAACTGGATATTCATTTAGAGGATTTGACCAATCAGTTTTACTTGCAAACACTGTTTAGAAAAGATTTATCGTTATCTCTAGGAGCGGAATTAAAAAGACTTAAAATTACTTCGGAAACTATTGTAAATAACCCAGATCCAAACGCAAATAAAACAACCTTTGAGAACAGTGATTTCTTTAGTTTGTTTGGAAACTTAAAATTTGATACTTATAGTAACAGGTTTTTTCCAAAAACCGGATTTTTATTTGACGGTGATTTTCAGTTGTATGTATCATCTTCCAATTTTAACAACAATTTCGCTCAGTTTTCATTTGCTAAAGCCAATATAGGTTATGTGGTTGGTGTGTCAGATAAATTTTCTATCCTATTTGGTTCAGAAGGTGGTTTTAGAATAGGAGACCATTCTAATCAATCTCTAAGTTTTGCTTTGGGAGGTTATGGCAATAATTTCATTAATAATTTCATTTCATTTTATGGGTATGACCATATTTCAATAATTGGAGACAGTTTTGTTAAGGGACTTATTAATTTAGACTACGAGTTTGTAAAAAACCATCATATTAATTTTTCAGCCAACTATGCCAATGTAGCTGACAATATTTTTATAGATGGCGAATGGCTTACAATTCCAGATTATAGTGGTTACGCCTTTGGCTATGGGTTTGACACCATTATTGGGCCTATAGAAGCAAAATATACGTGGTCACCCGAAACCAGCCAAAGCAAGTGGTTTTTTAATATTGGCTTTTGGTTTTGATGATTTTGTCATGCTGAACTTGTTTCAGTATCTCATTTTAACGATATTTGTTATAATATGAAACCATTCTGGACAGAATATCTAGTGCTTCTACATTACCTTATCAAGAGAAACCCTGAATAAGGTGGCATTTTCGTATCTTTAATCAAGCAAATTATAAATCTTAAGTTATTAACTACTTAAGACTAATTTTTAAATCTTAAAACAATGCCGTTTTATCATACATTAGGAAATATTCCACCTAAAAGACATACGATATTTAAAAAACCAAATGGAGATTATTATTACGAACAACTTTTTGGTACCATTGGATTTGATGGAATGTCTACAAACTCATACCACGAGCAACGACCAACACAAGTAAAAGCTATTAAAAAGCAGTATAGTGTTAAGCCAAAAGTAGCTAAAGCCAATAACATACAATCCTACAAGTTTAAAGGCTTTCAAATACAACCAGAAACCGATTATTTACAAAGTAGAAAAACCATACTCACCAATAGCGATTGTAACATCATTTTAGCAGCACCTCAAAACAAATCGCAAGAGTATTTCTATAAAAATACAGATGCAGACGAAATGATTTTTATCCATAAAGGCACAGGGAAACTGCGTACCATGTATGGAAATCTAGATTTTAAGTATGGTGATTATTTAATTATTCCAAGAGGAATGATTTACAAAATAGATTTCGATACCGATGATAATAGACTGTTCATTGTTGAGTCATTTCATCCAATATATACACCAAAACGTTATCGAAATTGGTTTGGGCAACTCTTAGAACATTCACCTTACTGTGAACGTGATATTCGTCGTCCTGAAGAATTAGAAACGTATAATGAAACAGGAGATTTTCTAATTAATGTAAAAAAACAAGGAGAAATTATTGAAATGGTGTATGCCTCACATCCTTTTGATGTGGTCGGGTATGACGGTTATAATTATCCGTATGCATTTTCAATTCACGATTTTGAACCTATAACAGGTCGCATACATCAACCGCCACCAGTACATCAAACCTTTGAAACTGCTGCGTTTGTAGTATGTAGTTTTGTACCTCGTTTATACGATTATCATCCAGAAGCAATTCCAGCACCTTACAACCACAGTAATATTGATAGCGATGAGGTGTTGTATTATGTAGATGGGGATTTTATGAGTAGAAACGATATTGAAGCAGGACATATTTCGTTGCATCCAGCAGGTATTCCGCATGGACCACATCCTGGAGCAATGGAGCGAAGTATTGGCAAAAAAGACACACAAGAATTAGCTGTAATGGTCGATACATTTAAGCCATTACAAGTCACCGAAGAGGCATTAAAAATAGCAGACGGAGATTATTATAAATCTTGGTTATAAGCCCCTAAATCCCCAAAGGGGATTTTTTGAGGCAAGTAAATTTATTAACAAAACTCTCCACGTCCAGTTTAGAGTTCCCTCCCTCTGGGAGGGTTAGGGTGGGCTTTTTTATAGATGGAATCAGTAAACTACGGATTAGAAAAAATATTTGAAGGAGCGCAAGATTTCTTGCCACTTCTAGGAACAGACTACGTCGAATTTTACGTAGGCAACGCAAAACAAGCAGCACATTTTTACAAAACAGCCTTTGGGTTTCAATCGTTGGCATATGCAGGATTGGAAACTGGCGTTAAGGATAGAGCGAGTTATGTGTTGGTTCAAGATAAAATTAGGTTGGTACTTACCACACCGTTAAACAGCAGTTCACCAATTAATGACCACATTGTAAAACATGGTGATGGCGTCAAGGTAGTAGCACTTTGGGTGGATGATGCCAGAAGCGCATATCAAGAAACAACCAATAGAGGTGCAAAATCGTATCTAGAACCTATTGCTGAAAAAGATGAATTTGGTGAAGTTGTAAAAGCAGGCATTCATACCTATGGTGAAACAGTTCACATGTTTATCGAACGCAAAAACTATAATGGCACGTTTCTTCCAGGATACCAAAAATGGGAATCTGATTATAATCCAACGTCTGTAGGATTAAAATACATAGACCACATGGTTGGTAATGTAGGTTGGGGAGAAATGAATCAATGGGTAAAATGGTATGAAGATGTTATGGGATTTGAAAATTTCTTATCGTTTGATGACAAACAAATCCATACAGAATACTCGGCTTTAATGAGTAAAGTAATGAGTAATGGTAATGGACGCATAAAATTTCCAATTAATGAACCAGCTGAAGGAAAAAAGAAATCTCAAATTGAGGAATATTTAGATTTTTATGAAGGCCCAGGTGTTCAGCACATAGCAGTTGCGACCGATGATATTATATCTACAGTATCCCAATTAAGAGAAAGAGGGATTGAATTTTTATCAACACCACCTGAAGAATATTACAGAGCAGTTCCAGGCAGATTAGAAGAATTTAGCCACGAACTTAGAGAGGATATAGAAACTTTAAGAAGCTTAGGAATAATGATTGATGCCGACGAAGAAGGATACTTATTACAAATTTTCACGAAACCAGTTGAAGACAGGCCAACACTATTCTTTGAAATCATTCAACGTATGGGAGCAAGAGGTTTTGGTGCAGGGAATTTCAAGGCACTTTTTGAGTCTATAGAGCGTGAACAAGCCAATAGAGGTACATTATAACAAATATTTAACTAAAATTAGCTTAAAAACTCTGTTGATTATATCGATAGAGTTTTTTGGTTTTAATACTTTTGGAACAGTAATTGTATTTTTATGTATAATAACAATAAAAACACAATATTTTGGTTTAAATATAATTACTCAAATTATGAAAAAGAATCTACTTATAGTATTAGTATTACTAGCTTGTATGCCTACTTTCGCCCAAAAAGAGTCAGCATATAAGGCTGGAGAATGGTTTAAATTTAAAATGAGCTATAGTGGCTGGATGAAAGCAGGTGAGGCCACCATGGAACTTAAAGAAAAGAAACTCAAAGGAAAACCCGTATTCCATGTTGTTGGAAAAGGTAAAACAACTGGAGCTATTAGCTGGTTTTTTAAAGTAAGAGATAGATATGAAAGCTATTTCGATAAAGAAAACAATTTACCTTACAAGTTTGTAAGAGATATTAATGAAGGTGGTCATACAAAAAAACTGGAAATAGAGTTTGACCAAGAAAACCAAAAGGCTCATGTAAATAATATCAAGAAAAAAAGAAAAACTACTCATGATACCGAACCTAGTGTTCAAGACATGGTATCGGCTTTTTATTATTTGCGGAATAATTACGACACCACAAACATAAAACCAGGAGACGAGGTGAATCTCACCATGTTTTTTGATTATGAAAACTACAATTTTAAACTAAAATATTTAGGTGTAGAAACCATTAAAACCAACTTCGGAAAAGTAAAATGCTTAATGTTTAGGCCTTATGTAATGGCAGGACGTGTATTTAAAGAAGAAGAAAGTTTAACTTTGTGGGTAAGTGCAGATAAAAATAAAATACCTTTGCGCTTAAAAGCCGATTTAGCTATTGGCTCTTTACGTGCCGATTTAGAAGCTTTTAGAGGACTAAAACATCCGTTTGAAATTCAATTTGATTAATAATTATGTCTAACCAACCAGATTATAGCCACTTACTAAATAAAATCAAGCAAAAGTACGACGCCGAAAGCGAAGACACCGAAAACTATTTAGAAGGTTTACTCTATTCAAATTCTATTACCTATTGGGATTATATTCATACCGATGCCCTATTGAGTCTTCAAATACAACGCACCACGTTTCCAGATGAAATGGTATTTATTACCTATCATCAAATTAACGAGCTGCTGTTTAAAATGATACTTTGGGAAATTTCTCAAGTAGCCGAAAACGAACAATTAACAGCTAAATTCTTTGAAGACAAATTAATGCGCATTAGTCGTTATTTCGATATGTTAACAACGTCATTCAACATTATGCGTGAAGGAATGGATGTCGAGCAATACAGTAAATTCAGGCACACATTAACGCCTGCAAGCGGTTTTCAAAGTGGACAATACCGTAAAATTGAATTTGCCTCGACCGAGCTTATTAACTTAATAGATAATAGGTTTAGAAAAACCATAGACAGAAACACACCTTTCGAGCATGCGTTTGACCATTTATATTGGCAAGCTGCAGGAAAAGATTATAAAACTGGCAGCAAATCAAAGTTACTTATCAATTTTGAAAAGCGTTATAAAGAAGAGTTTATAACCTTCATGAAAATATATAACACTAAAAATTTATGGTCTCGTTTTAAAGAATTACCAGAAGCCGACCAAAAAAATAAAGCCCTAGTAAAAGCCATGAGGCATTACGATTACACGGTTAATATTACTTGGGTTATGGCACATTATAATGCAGCCGTACATTATATTTTAGGACCAGAAGGCGATGGCGAAGCAACTGGTGGAAGCGATTGGCAAAAATATATGCACCCAAAGTATCAAAAAAGAATATTTTTTCCTGAACTTTGGAGCCAACAAGAAATTGATAACTGGGGAGAAAACGTTTAAAAATGATTTTTAAAAACAAAACATTACGAATCGTGTTTTTAACGCTAACAATAGGTGTTGGCACAATAGCTTGTAAAGAAGAACCAAAAGAAGAGTCTGTTGCTGAAGAATTAGTCTTAGAAGAGGTAGTTGAAAGATATGAATTTGGTTTTAACCTTGACGATTTTATAGTTATAAGAGACACCATAAAAAGCGGCGATACATTTGGTAAAATACTTGAGCGAAACAAAATAGGCTATCCTCAAATTTATAATATTGTTGAAAAAGCCAAAGACACGTTCGATATCACAAGAAGGCTTCAAGTAGGGAAACCCTACACGCTATTGTGCTCAAAAGATTCATTACAACAGCCGCAAAGTTTTATATATCAACCTAGTAAGGAAGATTATGTGGTCATAAATTTTCAGGATTCCATACACGCTTATACCAACAAAAAACCAATTAAGTTTGTTGATAAAGAATTAACAGGCACAATAACTTCTAGTATTTCTCAAACATTGGATAGCCTTGGTATAAGTCAAGTTTTAGCACATAAAATGGCTGATGATATCTATGCATGGACAATTGATTTTAATAGACTTTATCCAGGCGATAAATTTAAGGTTATATATACAGACAAATATATAGACGATAGTATTTATGTAGGTGTGCATAATGTGAAAGCAGCATATTTTGAACATAAAAACGAACCTTTTTATGCATTCGAATTTGAAACAGACAGCGAAAAAGGTATTGTTGATTATTTTGATGATGAAGCCAAAAATTTACGTAGAGCATTTTTAAAAGCACCAGTACAATTTAGTCGTGTGTCTTCTCGCTATAACTTACGAAGACGAATAGCTTATTATGGGAACAAAGTACGACCACATCGAGGTACTGATTTTGCTGCAAGCATAGGCACACCAATTTTAGCAACTGCAAACGGAACAGTGACAAAGTCAAGCTATACGAGAGGTAACGGTAAATATGTAAAAATAAAACATAATGCCACATATAGCACCCAATATTTACACATGAAAAACAGAAATGTGAAGGTTGGGCAATTTGTAAAACAAGGTGATATTATTGGTTGGGTTGGCATGACAGGAAACACAGGAGGGCCTCATGTATGCTATCGTTTCTGGAAAAATGGAAAACAAGTGGACCCATTTAAACAGAAATTACCAGAAGCCGAACCAATTTCTGATAGTCTTAAGGTAGAATATCTAGAATTTATTAAACCGCTTAGAGCGCAATTAGACGATATTGAATTTTTAAAAGACACATTAAAAGTTAAAATAGATAGCTTAGAGATATTAGACAAACAAATTCTAGCTGAGGACGATTTAATTACCGAAGAATAATGGCGTTAAAAAGCATTGACCCAACCCAAACAAAAGCTTGGAAAAAACTTGAAGAACATTTTGAAGACATAAAAAATGTTCACATGAAGCATTGGTTTGAAGAGGATACTAATAGAGCAAATCGTTTTACTGTAAAGTGGGACGATTTTTTTGTTGATTATTCCAAAAACAGAATTACTCAAACTACCATCGACCTGTTTTTAGAGTTAGCCGAAGAAGTTGAATTAAAAAATGCTATATCCAGTTATTTTTTAGGAGACAAAATAAATCAAACCGAACAAAGAGCGGTTCTTCATACAGCCTTAAGAGCACCAGAAACCGCTGAGATTTTTGTGGATGGTGAAAATATCATTCCAAGAATTCACGAAACAAGAGGCAAAATTAAATCGTTTACCAATAGCATTGTAAACGGTAAACATACTGGCTTTACTGGAAAATCATTTACAGATATTGTAAACATTGGCATTGGTGGTTCCGACCTTGGTCCAGCTATGGTTGTGGAAGCATTAAGCTATTATAAAAATCATTTAACCACTCATTTTGTAAGTAATGTAGATGGTGACCACGTCAACGAGGTATTAAAAAAACTAAACCCAGAAACAACCTTATTTGTAATTGTTTCTAAAACATTTACTACCCAGGAAACACTGTCTAATGCCAACACCATTAGGCAATGGTTTTTACAATCGGCAAACAAAGACGCTATTTCTAAACACTTTGTAGCAGTATCGACCAATATTGAAAAGGTTAAAGAATTTGGCATCGCTTCAGAAAATATATTCCCAATGTGGAATTGGGTTGGTGGTCGATTTTCATTGTGGAGCGCCGTTGGATTAAGCATTAGTTTATCGGTTGGATATGATAATTTTAGTGCACTTTTATCAGGTGCTCATAAAATGGATGAGCATTTTAAAAATGAACCATTTAAAAATAATATCCCTGTTATTTCAGCTTTCTTAAGCATTTGGTATAACAATTTTTTTAAAGCTGAAAGCGAAGCCATTATACCCTACACGCAGTATTTAAATCAGTTTGCCACCTATTTGCAGCAAGCCATTATGGAAAGCAACGGTAAAACGGTTATGAGAAATGGTGACATAGTAACCTATCAAACAGGTAATATTATTTGGGGCGAACCGGGAACCAATTCGCAACATGCCTTTTTTCAATTATTACATCAAGGTACAAAATTAATTCCGGCAGATTTTATTGGTTTTAAAAAGAGTTTACATGGTAATAAAGAGCATCATAATAAACTCACATCCAATTTTATTGCTCAAACGGAAGCATTACTTAAAGGAAAGCCTAAAACAGAGGTGAAAAGGGAACTTTTAGACACTAAATTGTCTAAAAATGCCCAAAAAACACTAACAGCCTTTAAAATATTTGAAGGCAATGAGCCTACCACAACTTTTTTTATTGATAAATTAACGCCTCAGAGCCTTGGAAAGCTAATTGCTATGTATGAACATAAAATATTTGTACAAGGCATTATTTGGAATATTTTTAGTTACGATCAATTTGGTGTGGAGTTAGGAAAACAGTTGGCTTCAAGTATTTTGAAAGAACTTAATTCTGTTAAAACCAAAAGTCATGATTCTTCTACAAAAAACCTCATAAATTACTACAAGAATATATAAGATTAAGCGCAAAATTGTATCTATAGATGTTATTACGTTAAAATTTGTTAAAATTCAACAATAGTATGTATATTTGCGGCGGTAAAAATTCTTAACTATTAGTTAATAAACAATAACAAATAATGGTTAATTTTGCCTAGAACTAAAAAATCAATTTAATTTTTCAGTATGAAAAAAACTACTCAATTTTTATTACTTGCTTTAGCACTAGTGTTTACTACAAGCGCAATAGCTCAAAGCACAGTTACAGGAACTATTATGGATTCTGAACTGAATGCTCCGTTACCAGGAGCGAACCTCCTTGAAAAAGGAACAACCAATGGAGCATCTACGGATTTTGATGGTAAATTTACTTTAACCACTCAAGCAGCTTCAGGACAGATAATCATATCTTATGTAGGATACGAATCTGTAACATTGACTTTTGATGGTAATACTAACTTAGGAACAGTTACTTTGTTTCCTGACAATGCTTTAGAAGAAATTGTTGTTGTTGGTACAGGACTTATCGATTTAGCCGATGATAGAAAAACACCAGTAGCAGTATCTACAATTACAGCTAGTGAGATTCAAAAGAAAATTGGAACGCAAGATATTACAATGACGCTTGTAAATACACCTTCAGTATATGTTGCTGGACAATCTGGTGGATTTGGAGATTCTAGAATTGCGGTTCGTGGTTTTGAGCAAGACAACACAGCATATTTACTAAACGGACAGCCAATTAACGGTATGGAAGATGGTAAAATGTACTGGTCAAACTGGTCTGGAATTAATGACATTGCTAGTGCAGTTCAAATTCAAAGAGGATTAGGATCGTCTAAATTAGCAATCTCTTCAGTAGGTGGTACAACTAACTTTGTGACTAAAACTACCGACAAGAGAGAATCTGGATTTTTATATGCAGGTGTTGCTAACAACGATTACATTAAAACAACGTATCAATACAGTACAGGAAAATCTGAAAAAGGCTGGGGAGCAAGTTTCATGTTGTCTCACTGGCAAGGTGATGGTTATAACGAAGGTAACTTTGGAGCTGGTCAAACATATTTCTTATCTGTAGGATATACGCCTAATGAAACTCATAACTTCAACTTCCTACTTACTGGAGCGCCACAATTTCATGATCAAAACTTCTCTAAGAGATTATCTGATTATGAAAAATATGGCAGACGTTACAATAATAACTGGGGAACACGTAATGGTAAATACATGACTGAAAGAAGAAACTTTTACCATAAACCAGTAGCTAACTTAAACTGGGATTATAAAATTAGTGATGACACTAATTTATCAACTGTATTATATGCATCTTGGGGACGAGGTGGAGGAACTGGAAACAGAGGAAGTCGAATTAGAACAGCTGAAGGTCGTGTAGATTATGATGCTATTTATGCTTACAATAACAGTACTTCTGGAGCTGGAGGAAACTTTGCTGCAGAAGGTGGTTATGTTACACGTGCTTCTATGAACTTACATAGTTGGTATGGAGTTGTTTCTAACTTACAAACTGAACTAAGCGAAAATTTATCATTTAATGTTGGATTGGATTTAAGAACGTATTATGGGAAACACTTTAGAGTTGTTGAAAACTTTCATGGTTTAACTTCTTGGCAAGAAAACATTCGTTTAAGAGACGAAAACCATCAAACTTATGGTTCTTTTGGAACTTATAAAAATGTAATTGCAACTAGAGACATATCAGCAAACCCATGGACAGTGATGTTTGCAGATTTTGATGAAGATGAAAAAATTGCTTATAGTAATGATGAGCGTATTTCATATGCAGGAATCTTTACACAGTTAGAATATTCTACTGACAGATTCTCGGCTTTCTTCCAAGGGTCATTATCTAATCAATCGCACCAACGTTTTGACCATTATCAATATGCAGACCAGTCACTTATTGATGGGACATCATCACAATGGACAGGAACACCACTTCCGAGTGGAACAACAGATTCTGTAGATTCAGAAAAAGTTAGTAATGTAGGTTACAACATTAAAGGTGGTTTAGGTTTTGTATTAGACGAAGCTGAAGAAAATAAAGCATATGTTAATGCTGGACTTTATTCAAGACAACCTTATCATGACAATATCTTTACACAGTTTAACAATCAGGTGAGTCCAGGTCACCAAAACGAAACTATTTTTGGTTTAGAAGCTGGTTACTCATATAATACAAGACCAATTTCGGTAAATGTAAATGCTTACAGAACATCTTGGAAAGACAGAGTTGTAAGTTCTTCTAGAGTTTCTGGAGGTCTTGTTGTTAACACTGTAAACTTTGGTGTTGAGCAATTACACTCAGGTGTAGAAATAGATTTTACTGCAAGGCCGTCTGATGGGTTTAGAGTTAACGGATTTATGTCAGCAGGTAATTGGAAATTTAAAGGAACTTCTATAACAGAAGAAAGAGATGAAGACCAAAACATTCTTTCAACTAGTGAAAACGATGTTGACGGAGGTCATGTTGGTGATGCAGCACAATTTACATTAGGATTTGGTCTTGATGTAGATTTAGCAGAAAGATTATCTTGGGATGCTGATTTTAGATTCTATGACAATTTATATGCTGATGTTGGAGCTGTAAAGCAAAACTTAAGATTGCCTGCGTACAAAATCGTAGATACAGGTGTATCATACAAAATGTTAGTTGGAAAAGATAAAGACAAGTCTATTAACATTAGAGCTAATGTTAACAATGTATTCTATGAAATTTATCTTTCAGATTTAAGAACTAATATTCAATCTACAGGAGGAGAAGCTAACTTTAAAGGTATTAGCAACCGTAACCAAGGATACTTTGGTTTAGGTAGAACGTGGAACGTAAGTTTACGTTACAAATTCTAATAGCCTTATTTAGATATTTTAAAAACCTGTTCGATTCGAGCAGGTTTTTTTATGGATAAAATTCACTATTTTTGAAATTCAACTAACTAAAATAATTAACTATGTATGATACCGTAAAAATGCTCCATTCCTATTGGGCCTATTTAGTATTAATTATACTGTTAATAGCAGTTATAAATGCTATTATGGGACTAACAGGTAAAAAAGAGTATGATGCTAAAGCGTTTAGAATTTCATTATTTGGATTAATAGTATCTCACATACAATTGTTAATAGGAATTATTTTGTACTTCGTTTCACCAATGTTTGATATGTGGAGTGAAATGGGTGGAGAAGTAATGGGGAATTCATTAATGCGCTTATATCTAGTAGAGCATCCTTTTGTAAATATTTTAGCAGTAGTATTAATTACAATAGGTTACTCTAAGCATAAAAAGAAATCAACTTCAGTTTCAAAGTATAAAACGATTACTATTTTTTATGGAATTGCATTATTATTGTTCTTATCAAGAATTCCATGGGATGCATGGTTTTAACTTAATAAAAAAGCAGCAATTTTAATTGCTGCTTTTTTATTTTACTGTTATCTTAATTCTACTTTACTTCTTTAATAATATGCACATACACAGGAAAGTGATCGCTATAACCATTGGTAAAGCCACCATCGGCAAAACTCCTAAAAGGATAGCCTTTATACCTTCCTTTTTTATTTGTTAAGTATTGTTTGTTAAAAATACCTGCTTTATAAAACCTAAAAGACGAATAGTCCGTTTCTAATAAGGGTTTAGTAATTAATATTTGGTCAAACAAACTCCAAGCGTCTCGATAAGCATTAGAGCCTAAACCATTTTTAAAAAAGTTTTCCATAGGGTTATAAATGCCTTTTAACTTTACATCTTCTTTATCTCTTTTTGCTTTTAAAATATCTTTTAAACTGGAGTTAGTTGGGTCGTCATTTAAATCTCCCATCGAAAATATTTTGGCATAAGGGTCGATGGCTTGTAAAGAGTCTATAATGCGTTTATTTAGCTTAGCTGCAGCTATACGCTTAGGTCTACTTCTCGCTTCACCACCACTTCTAGAAGGCCAATGGTTAACAATTACATGTATTGTTTCGCCTTCAAGTTTTCCACTAACCAATAGTTGATCTCTGGTATAGACTCGTTTACGAGTGTTATCGTCATAAATTTTTAATTCGTGGCTACTGGTATCTGTAGGTGTAAAAAACGCTTTTTGGTACATTAATGCAACGTCAATTCCTCTAGCATCAGGCGACTCAAAATGCACAATACCATAATCTTTTTTCACCAAAGAAGAATCGTTTGCTAAATCTTCAATAACCTGTCTGTTTTCAACTTCAGACAGACCAATAATAACAGGCGTATTTTTGGACACATCTGCGCCAATTTCCGATATAACCCGTGCCATGTTTCTAACTTTCTTTTTGTAAACATCACCTCGGTTAAAATTCAGCTCCATCATGGGACTTGCTTCATCAAATTTGTTTGGGTTATTTATGGTGTCAAATAAGTTTTCAACATTATAAAAAGCCACAGTATGCACTTTAAATTTTCGTTTTTCTTGTGCGTTAGTGTTTATAAAAGCAAAAAAGAGAAGTATTACTATTAAATAATTTAATTTTTTCATTTAAATATATATTACAAGACCGTTAAGATACAATCAAATCTTAAGCCAAAGGTAAATATTAGTGATAAATAATGTAAATTTGGGAGTCTTAAAGACAAAAATTTTTAAGAAAAAGAGTATTAATTTTATAATTGAAAATGAAAAAAAACTTATTTATTTTTTTATTGGGGTTTTTTTTAGTTTCGACAACTTTTGCGCAACAAACTATTATTAAAGGTAGTGTGAAAGATGCAGTTACTAACCTACCAATTCCCGAAGTTACAATTACAATCGAAGAAACATCGTACTCAACTAAAACAGATGCAAATGGGGAGTTTAGTTTTACTAGAAATGTGCCTTTGGGAGAGCAGATTTTAAATCTATCTAAGCTTGGATTCATCACTGCTAGATACCCGATTGTTGTTAATGAAGGGAGCACTGTTAACATCACAGATATGTCTTTAAAAATTGATGTTTCAGATGATGCCGATTTGTTTACAATAACACTATCTGACGATGAACTCAACGACGATACAAGTGGCGCCGATAATATTTCAGGCTTATTGCAATCGTCTCAGGATGTATTTTTACGTACAGCAGCATTTGAATTTGGTTCATCCTTTTTTAGAGTTCGAGGACTAGATTCTGAAAACGGAACTATTCTCATTAACGGTGTTGAAATGAACAAAATGTTCAACGGTCGTCCTCAATGGAGCAATTGGGGAGGATTAAACGATGTAATGAGAAATCAAGAGTTTACCAATGGTATTCCACCTTCGGCTTATAATTTTGGAGGCATTTTAGGAACTACCAATATTAACGTAAGAGCATCTAAATATAGAAAAGGTGGTCGTGTTACCTATTCGTCCTCCAATAGAAGTTATACCAATCGTATGATGGCATCTTATAATTCTGGTTTAGTAGAAAGAGGTTGGGCATATTCACTGTCTTTAGGAAGACGCTGGGGAAATGAAGGCTTTCAAGACGGAACGTTTTACGATGCCAATTCATTTTTCGCTTCGGTTGAAAAGCAAATTAATGATAAACACAGTATTAATCTTACTGGAATTTATGCACCAAATAGAAGAGGGAAATCTTCACCTAATACGCAAGAAGTTTACGATTTAAAAGACATTAGATATAACGAGTATTGGGGGTGGCAAGATGGCGAAAAGCGCAACTCAAGAGTGAAACGTACCGATGAGCCAATAATTATGCTAAACCATTATTGGAATATTAGTGATAAAACTACTTTAAACACAAATTTTGCTTACCAATTTGGTGAATTGGGTAATAGTAGGTTAGATTACGCTGGAGGTGCAAATCCAAGTCCAGCTTATTATCAAAATTTACCTAGTTATTGGGTTGCAAGAGACGATTTAGAAAACGCCTACGAATTTGAACAAAACTTCATCAATAAAGGACAAATAGATTGGAACAGAATTTACGACGCAAACATAACCAACAATATTAATGGAAACAATGCAGCGTATGTACTGTATGAAGATAGAAGTGACGACACACAGTTTACGGCAAATACTATTTTTAACACTGAAATTTCAGATAATATTACCTTAAATGGTGCTTTAAATTTAAGACAATTAAAATCTGAAAATTTCGCACAAATAACCGATATGTTAGGTAGTACTACGGGTTATTTAAATGTGGATTCATTTGATGGCTATCAATACGATTTAAGAAACCCAGATAGAGTGATAGATGAAGGCGATAAGTTTAGGTACAATTATAACTTGGATGCCAATGTTTTTAGCGCCAATGTTCAAGCTTTGTTTAAGTATAATAAAATAGATTTTTATTTGGCGGCAAGTGTTACTAACACACAATACCAAAGAGAAGGTTTGTATCAACACGAAGCGTATAAAGACAATTCGTATGGTAAAGGAGAAAAAGTCAAATTTAATGGTTTAGGCGCCAAAGGAGGCTTTACTTATAAACTTACTGGAAAGCATTTGTTTGATGTCAATGCAGCGTATATTTCTAAAGCACCAACATTACGTAATACATTTTCAAATTCAAGAGAAAACCACAATGTTGTTGGAGACAAAAGCGGTATAGATATTACTGAAGAAAAAATAATGTCGGCAGATGCTAGTTACATATTTAGATCGCCAATAGTTAAAGCTAGATTAACAGGGTATTATACAACCATTAAAGATGCTAATGAAATTTCATTCTTCTTTGCTGATGGTGTTGGAGGTGATAACACAGCTTTTGTACAAGAAATTCTTCAAGGAGTAAACAAGAAACATTTTGGAGGTGAATTGGGTATTGAAGCACAAGTTACACCAACTATTAAATTAAAAGGTGCTGCTTCAATTGGACAGTTTACTTACGATAATAATCCAAACCTTATTTTAACATCTGATGATTTTGAAAACGGATTTAAAGACTTTAACCAAGCTAATTTAAAAGATTATAAAATTGCAGGAGGACCACAACGTGCGTCTTCTGTTGGGTTTGAATATCGAGACCCAGATTTTTGGTGGTTTGGTGCTACGGCCAACTTCTTTTCTAATGCGTATCTAGATGTTAGTCCGCTAACTAGAACACAAAATTTTTATTTAGATAATGATGGATTGCCATTTAACGATTACGACCCAGATTTAGCCAGAGAGCTTTTAAAACAAGAAAAATTTGATTCGTATATGACGGTTAATGCCATTGGAGGGAAGTCATGGAAAATAGGAGATTATTTTATTGGCTTATTTGCAAGTGTCAATAATCTACTAGACAAAGAATATAAAACAGGTGGTTTTGAACAAGGAAGAAATGCCAATTTCAGAGAGTTAAGAGACGATAGTGCCAATCCTAAACGAGTATTTGGACCTAAATATTGGTATGGCAGAGGCACTACTTATTTTCTTAACCTAAACTTCAGATTTTAAAAAAAATAATTATGAAAAATATAATATCACATACAATGAAAATAAATAGAATAGTAGCTCTATTATTTACTATGAGCTTAGTTGTTGTTTCTTGTGTTCAAGATGATGACTTTACTGTACCAACATCTTTAAATGATGAAAATAACCAAGGCCTAGAGGCTTTATTGTCAAGCAATGCAACGTCTATGACTATAGCCGAATTAAAAGACCAATTTGTATTTCGTCAAGCTACCGAAATAGTATCTGACGTTTATGTAAAAGGCTATGTAAGTTCATCTGATGCAACTGGAAATTTTTATAAAGAATTTTTTATCCAAGACCATCCAACAAATCCAACATCGGCTTTAAAAGTAGTGTTGAATTTAACCGATTCTTATAACCAATTTAACTTTGGTCGTGAAGTATATATTAATTTAAAAGGATTGTATCTTGGAGAAACACGCTCAGGCGATGATGTTATTGGTATTGGAGGAAAACCAAGTGACGATGGTGAAGAAATTGAAGAAATCACAGCAAACCAAATTCCAAAACATGTATTTAGATCTGAAATAACCGAAAATATCGCGCCAAAAGTGTTGAACTTCTCTCAAATTAACGATTCGAATATAGGTATGTTTGTGATGGTTGAAAACGTACAATTTCCAAATAGTTTGCAAGGAGAATCTTATGTTGATGAAAGTGATGATTTTGATACTACAAGAATGATGGAAAGTTGTGAAGGATTCAGCTATGTTAACTTCCCATTAGAAACAAGCTCTTTTGCGAGTTTTAAAAATGTAATTCTTCCAACTGATGCAGGCGGAACTATTGCTGGTGTAATAAGCAAAACATTTAATGGAAGCAATATCGTAATGGTTTTAAACAGTTTGGACGATGTTAACTTAACAGATTCAAAATGTGAACCCTTAAACATTAATGATTTTGATGTGATTTATGAAGAAGATTTCGATACTGCTGTAGATAATACGAACTTAGATATTGCTGGATGGACAAATTTTGCTGAAGTAGGTGGAGAACTTTGGACAGAGCAAGTTTTTAGCGGAAATGGTTATGCTGAGTTTAGCGGCTATTTTACAGGTGATGATGTCAACATTGGTTGGTTAGTGTCACCAGGAATAGATATGGATGCTCAAGACAATGAATTCTTAAATTTCCAAACAGCACAACACCATTTAGATTCTCCAGATAATACTTTAGAAGTATTTGTATCTACCGATTTTAATGGCACCGATGTATTGGCGGCCACATGGCAACCAATTGAAGCTAATTTGGCAAAGCAAAGCGATTCTTGGTATGCATTTCAAGACTCTGGGTTAATTGATGTTTCAGGTTACTCAGGAACAATGTATGTGGCATTTAAAGTAACAGGTTCTGGGACGGATACGCAGCTTGATGGTGCTTATCATGTAGAAGATTTTAGAGTTTTGGGAACAAACTAATCCTAATTAAATTTATCCTTTTAAGGTCTGCCTTTAAAAGCAGGCCTTATTATTAATCACTTATGACGATTTTTGACCAATTTGCATTGAGTATTTTCAATCACTATAAACCTAGATTTAAAAGGAAAGCGAATACCATAGCTGTTTTTTATTTGTCATTGTTGCAATGCTCAATGTTATTGCTGTTGGGAGTGTTCTTTTCTGAGTTTTTTAATCAAATGAAGGTAAATACGATGTCAGCCTCAAATGCTTGGACATTGTTTATCATTGCCTCAGTACTTATATACTTTAAAAACTGGATGTCATTTACAGGTAAAAAACGATTGTCATTAAATGCCAAATCAAATAGAAAAAAGTCGAACACCTATAATGTCTGGGTGCTTTGGTTGATACCTTTTGGCTGTATAGCAATTGCGTTGATGCTATTGGATAAATTTTAAGATTGCTTTAAGTGAATATACACAGGGAAGTGGTCACTATAACCACCTTTGTATTTTCTGCCCACGTAAGTTCTAAACGGATTACCTTTATACTTTCCTTTGTATTGCCTTAAAAACTCCCTATCGAAAATATCAGCTTTTGAAAATCCATGTTCCCCTTTTTGATATTCAAAAAAGTTGGTGGTGAACAATATTTGATCAAACAAATTCCATTGTTTTCGGTGACTTAAACTGCCTCTAAAAAACGATTTTAGTTTTTCCATTGGATTAAACAAATCTTCGGCATGTACCAATTGCTTGACACTTTTATTGAATGGACCATCATTAAAATCGCCCATGACAATAATTTTTGCATCTTGTTCTTCAGCCTTAATTTTAGAGATAACCTCAAGTGTTTTTGAAGAAGCTAACAAGCGCGTTGGCTCACTTTCCTCTGCACCTTGTCGTCTTGAAGGCCAATGGTTCACAATAAAAAACATGCGTTCATTATTTAATTTCCCCTCAACCATTAAGATATCTCTAGTGTAATCCCTAGAGCCATCTTCATCAAACAAGTCTAAAGGGAAGACTTCAGAATTAATTACTTCAAAAACTGAAGTGTCATAAATCATGGCAACATCTATTCCTCGTTCGTCAGGCGAATCATAATGTACATAGTCATACGATGTATCTTTTAAAAATTTAGAATTCAAAAGGTCATCAATTACCAATTTATTTTCAACTTCGGCTAACCCAACAATTGCAGGAAGCTTTTTTGAAGTCTTAACACCAACATTTGAAATAGTATAGCCTAATTTCCGTACTTTTTTTCGATAACGCTTTTCTGTCCAACGTCTGTCTGATTTTGGTAAAAAATCATTATCAAAAGTAAACTTATCATCAAATGTGTCAAACAAGTTTTCTAGGTTATAAAAAGCGATGGTATGATAATTTGTGGTCATATATGTGAATAAGTGCGTAAAATACTAAAATCTTGCAGTACAATTATAATATGCATTTCAATTTGTACCTTTGCAACCTCATTTATGATAGAAAAGAAAGACATAGCATTAGAAAAAGCGGTTTTAATAGGAATTATTACCCAAGACCAAAACGAAGAACAATCTAAAGAATATTTAGATGAGTTGGAGTTTTTAACATATACAGCTGGAGGAGAAGTTTTAAAACGGTTTACTCAAAAAATGGATATGCCTAATCCCAAAACGTTTATTGGTACAGGGAAAATGGAAGATGTACGTCATTTTATTGAAGAGAACGAAATAGGAACAGCTATTTTTGATGACGAATTATCGCCAGCACAAGAACGAAATATCAGTAAAATACTCAACTGCAAAGTATTGGATAGAACAAACTTAATCCTTGATATTTTTGCACAACGTGCCCAAACCAGTTACGCTCGTACTCAAGTTGAATTGGCACAATGCCAATATTTATTACCGCGATTAAAAGGAATGTGGACCCACCTCGAAAGACAAAAAGGTGGTATTGGTATGCGTGGTCCTGGTGAAACCGAAATAGAAACTGACAGACGTATCGTACGTGATAAAATTTCATTGCTTAAATCCAAAATCAAGAAGATTGACAAGCAAATGGCTGTGCAACGCGGTAACAGAGGGAAGTTGGTGCGTGTGGCATTGGTAGGTTATACCAACGTTGGGAAATCAACCTTGATGAATACCATTAGTAAATCGCAAGTATTTGCCGAAAACAAACTGTTTGCAACGTTAGACACAACCGTTAGAAAAGTGGTGATTAAAAACTTGCCTTTTTTAATGAGTGACACGGTTGGATTTATTAGAAAACTGCCAACACAATTGGTAGAGTCTTTTAAAAGCACGCTTGATGAGGTACGGGAAGCTGATTTGTTATTGCACGTAGTAGATATTTCGCACCCAAATTTTGAAGAGCATATAGACTCGGTTAACCAGATTTTAGGAGAAATTGATAGTGCAGATAAAGCTACCATAATGGTGTTTAATAAAATTGATGCTTACGAACCTGAACCTTTTGACGACACCGATTTAATTGCCGAAAGAACCAAAGCACACTACTCACTTGAGGAATGGAAAAATACATGGATGTCTAAAATAGGTGATAATGCCTTATTTATTTCGGCATTGAATAAAGAGAATTTAGAAGAGTTTAGGAAGAGAGTTTATGATGAGGTTAGAAAAATTCATATCACTCGATTTCCTTATAACCATTTTTTGTATCCAGATTATGACGAATCTTATGAATAAAAAAAGCCGCTTTAAGCGGCTTTTTTTATTTGAGTTCTTTGTGATTAAAACTTATAGCTCAAGCCAAAGGTGTAATAGCTTTGTAAGTCGTTATCAGCATCTTCAAGGGCAACACCTTGATAATTGGCAGCTTCTTGTTGGTTACTTCTTAATCCTAAATCAAAACCAACACCAATCATTTTCCATAGCGTGTAACTAAATGAGTTAGTCCATGTCCAGTTTGATAAGTCACTGGATTTATAACTTTGAAAGGTCGAGAAGTTAGTTTTAAAATTGATTGCTCCAATTTGTCTTGTATAATCTGCAACAATTTTAGCACCCATTGACGATTCAAACACAGCATCATTGTTACTAAATACAAAGTTGTAGTTTAAAGGGTGTATCACCACAATTAAATTTTCTACAGGCGTCCAAGTACCACCAACACCAACGTCTAAATACCCAGGGTCGTTAAAGTTGTTTAACAAAGTTGTTCGGTATTCGGCTAAACCAGATATAGCAAATTTCTCACTAAGCTTGTGTCCATAAAGTGATGATAGATTAAACACATCAGTCGTTGGGTTAAAGCTATCATCGTCTAAATTGGTGTCTTTGTTATCTAATTTTACCCAGTTTAAATTGGTTGACAATGAGTTTCTCCAAAAGAATTTATCCTCAATTAAGTTGGCATATGCATTAACAGTTATACCAATATTACCTGATGAGTTATTTGGAGTCCCTTGCGAATACCAATTTTTAAAATTGGATAAACTTCCACCAATGGTTCCAAAGGCACCAACTCTCCAACCAGGTAAAGCATCAATTTGTGCTTGTAGAGCGTTTGCTTCAGCTTGGGCAGCATCTGCTTCGGCTTGTTTTTCAGCTTTTTGAGCTTGTAATTCTTCTTTAGTTTGTGCTTGTGTAAAAGCGATACCACAAAAGAAAGTAACTAATAATACTATTTTTTTCATTTTTTAAAATTTATTGATTTGTAGGGTTTTACTAAGAATTATAATTAAGACCCAAAGATACTAAGTAAGTCACAAGAATCTTAAGGTTTTGGCTTTTTATAAAGTGGTACAGAAGAACAAGCTTCTCCATACATTATGGATTTAGCAACTGGCTTTAATTTAGTTGTTAATTGAATATAGGCATTATCTGGAATGGGTTTGTTAGAACACCCTTTAATAATAAGTGGTTTATCGTGAAATTCGGAAACATCTAAATTTGTAATGATATCTTGATAGATTGCCGTTTCTAAGGTTTTTAAATTACCAATAACCGTTTTAGCTGCATAAGGCTCTAAATAAGTAGATAACAGCATAAATGCCCAAGCAGGAACAATGGCATCTGTCGAACAATGTAATGCAACAAAACAATCTTTATATTGCGCCCAATTGTGTTCTTTGGCCTGCTGTCTAAAGTCTTTTTCTCGAAGTACTAAGCCTTCTAACAACCAATCTTTAATATCAAAAAGCACACGTTTACCACTTGGATAATAATCTTCCAAATCGATAGTGACCAATTTGCTATTCGCTACGCGATTTATGATGTCGTCTGCCATTTTTATTCGATAATAATTTTGTTTCTTACACCTATATATGTTCTGTTATCAAATTCGAAATCGAAATATTTTGCTTCTCCAGCCAAACCTTTAACGTCAATTTTTGTTCTGCCAATCTCCAGTTCATTTTTATTGAAAGCTTTGGCAGTAAGAGTCGAACTAAAATCTTTTTCAAAAATTAAATAGAGGGTAAGCAAATTGTTTTCACCACCAGATGTTTTATTCTCAATTGAGAATGACCCAGTTTTTATTCCTTTATTTTTTAAGTCTTGAGAAATAATTATTTCGCATTCAAGTGTTTTTTCTACACCTTCTGAGACACCTTCAAAAAATTCTGTAGCAGTCTCACCAACAGCTTCTCCACCTTTATTTATGGTTTCTTTAGCTTTTTCAGTCACTCTATTACAAGAAGTAAATAAAATAGCTGAGATTAAAAATATTTTTAAAAATGATTTCATAGTTTTTTGTTAAGTTGAAAAAGTATGTTTAAAAACTGCCAATTGCAACTGATGACTGCAAGAACACCTCCCTTAATCCCTCCTTGCTCCTCCGCTAAAGCTTCGGCGGCACGTGGAAAAGAGTGAATTTAAAGCATTCCTAACTCTAACTTAGCTTCTTCGCTCATTAAGTCTTGATTCCAAGGAGGATCAAAGGTAATTTCTACTTCAGCGCTTTTAACTTCATCTATAGATTTTACTTTTTCTTCCACTTCCATTGGCAATGTTTCGGCCACAGGGCAGTTGGGTGTTGTTAAGGTCATTAAAATCTTAACCTCATAATCTTCGTTTACAAAAACATCATATATCAATCCTAATTCGTAAATATCTACAGGAATTTCTGGGTCGAAAATGGTTTTTATAACACGAACTATTTTTTCGCCTAAGGCATTTACATCTATTTGTGTTGTACTCATTATTTTACTTGCGTTTGGTATGCTATGGCATACATTTTTATTTGTTTTATCATGCTTACTAAGCCATTTGCCCTTGTTGGAGACAAATGCTCTTTTAATCCAATCTCATCAATAAAAGCTGTATCAGCCTCAATAATTGCTTGAGGTGTTTGGTTTGAAAAGACTCTTATTAAAATAGCAATAATGCCTTTGGTAATAATGGCATCACTATCAGCTGTAAACACTACGTTATCATCTTTCATTTCGGCATGCACCCAAACCTTACTTTGGCAGCCTTTGATGATGTTGTCATCGGTTTTGTATTGGTCGTCAATAAGTGGTAAAGACTTACCAAGTTCTATCATATATTCATAGCGTTGCATCCAGTCGTCAAACATGGAGAACTCATCAATAATTTCGTTTTGTATGTCTTTAATGGTCACAGTAATATTGTTTTATGCAAAAATACGATTCCTTATTGTTTTGAACTTAATTTTTTAAAAGATTGAAGCTTCTCAACCAAATCTTTAATCTCTTTTGGAGGATGTCCATGGTCAAATTCACTTGACCTTATTTCTTTGTCACCATCTTTAATGATGAGTGTTGCATGTGCAGCACCATCAACATATCGATAATTTGTTGGTGCTTCTAGTTTTGATAGATTATCCAAGTCAATTTCTGATACTAATTTTAAGCATTCATTCCAGTCTTCTTTTGAGCAGTCATACGTTTTATCGTCCTTTCTATTGATGTCATTACTAATTTTAACACTATTATTAGTAACAGAAATCTCCTCAAAAAACCCTCTTGAAACAGCTTGATAGGTAATAGTAATGTCGTCTTGTCGTTTTTGTAAATCATTAAAACGTGAAGACATATTATTACATTCTTTTGGAAAAATAGCCAAAGTGAATATTGTAATAAGTAGTTTCATAATTAATGAATTATAGTTTCAATTTAATATGCAAAAACAAAGCCAAAAATCTTTTTAAGACAACATTTGCACAGCCTTTTTAAGGGCGTCCACAAAAGTGTCAACTTCTTCAAAAGTGTTATAAAACGCAAACGATGCACGAACGGTTCCTGGTATGTTGTAAAAATCCATAATAGGTTGCGCGCAATGGTGCCCAGTTCTAACTGCAATGCCTAATTTATCGACTATAGAACCAATATCATAAGGATGAATAGCACCGACATTAAATGAAATAACCGAGGTTTTGTTTTTTGATCCCGAAGCGTCGGGACCATAAATACGCAGTCCTTCTATCTCCAGAAGTTTTTTAGTAGCATAAGCTAATAGTTCGTTTTCGTAAGCCGCAATGTTATTAAAACCAATAGTATTCATGTAGTCAATTGCTGCTCCAAAAGCTATGCCTCCACAAATATTTGGTGTGCCTGCTTCAAACTTATGTGGTAAATCTGCATACGTGGTTTTTTCAAAAGTGACTTCGGCAATCATTTCACCACCACCTTGATAGGGTGGTAATTTGTTAAGCCATTCTTCTTTTCCGTAGAGTATTCCAACACCTGTTGGACCACACATTTTATGCGCTGATGCTACATAAAAGTCAACATCCAATTTTTGAACATCTGGTTTAACGTGCGGACATGCTTGAGCACCATCTATTAAAACAGCTGCACCAACGTTGTGTGCTTTTTCTATTATGTCTTTAATAGGATTAATAGTCCCAAGGGCATTAGAAATATGATTGACAAATACCAGTTTGGTTTTATTGGAAAGCAAAGCGCTATAATCACTCATAACCAATTCGCCTTCCTCATTCATTGGAATTACTTTCAGCGTCGCACCAGTTTTTTCACAAAGCATTTGCCAAGGCACAATATTGCTATGGTGCTCTAAAGCAGAAACAATAACTTCATCATCTTTTTTTAATAATGAAGCAAAGCCATTAGAAACAAGGTTGATACTATGAGTTGTTCCTGAAGTAAAGATAATTTCATGAGCCTTTTCGGCATTAAAGTGCTTTTGAATTGTGTGTCGAGCAGCTTCATACTTATCTGTAGCCTCTTGACTTAAAGTATGCACACCACGATGTATATTGGCATTATAATTACTGTAATAATCTACAATAACATCAATTACTTGTTGAGGTGTTTGCGATGTAGCTGCATTGTCTAGATAAATTAAAGGCTTACCATTAACTTTACGAGAAAGTATTGGAAAATCTTTTCTTATCGCGGTAACATCTAACATATTTTTATTACAGAGCAGTTATTATAAATCGAACCCAATATTTACACCAAGTTTATTGGCAATAAGTTTGGTGATGCGTTTTTTAAGTTGAGGAATTTTTACACTTTCCAAAACGTTATTGGCAAAGGCATACATTAATAATGCTTTAGCTTCTTTTTCAGGAATTCCACGAGAACGTAAATAAAACATAGCACTTTCGTCCAATTGTCCAATAGTACAACCATGTGAGCATTTCACGTCATCGGCAAAAATTTCTAATTGTGGTTTTGTGTTAATGGACGCTTTATCGCTTACCAAAATATTATTATTGGCTTGAAATGCGTTGGTTTTTTGTGCTTCTTTTTCAACCACTACTTTACCATTAAAAACACCTGTAGAGTTATCACCAAAAATACCTTTGTAATCTTGATGGCTTTCACAATTAGGCTCAATGTGATGCACTAATGTGTTGTGATCTACATGCTGTTTATCGCCAATGATTGTCACACCTTTTAGGGTAGAATCAATGCGTTCTCCATTTTGATAGAAGTTTAAATTGTTTCTGGTTAATTTTCCTCCAAAAGAAAAGGTATGTAAAGATACATGACTTTGTTGCTTTTGGTTGATGTATGTATTGTCAATTAAAGACGCGTTTTGCTCATCGTTTTGTACTTTGTAATAATCTACAATGGCACGTTTATTTGCGAAAATTTCGGTTACTGAATTTGTTAAAACAGGATTCGACGTCAAGCTTTGATGACGTTCGATAATTTGAACATGAGAGTTTTCACCAACAACAATCAAATTCCTTGGTTGAAGCATTAGAGCTGCTTCGTTTCCAGTTGAAAAATGAATAATTTGTATTGGTTTTTCAGCAAGTTTGTTTTTTGGAATATTTATAAAAGCACCTTCATGAGAAAAAGCAGTATTCAACGAAGCTAAGCTATCATCTTTTGCAATTTTGTTGAAGTAATTCTCAATCACTAATCGATATTTTGGCTTTGTTAATGCTGCAGACATTAAGCAAACGTCCATTCCCTCATGAGTCGTTTCAGACAGATGAGAAGAATACTTACCATCTATAAAAATGATTTTATAAGAATCGATGTCATGAATAAAATACTTCTTTACATCACTGTATTCTAGTGCATTTTCTTCTTTTGAAAAGACACTATAATCTTCCTTTAAAATTTTATTTAAAGAGGTGTATTTCCAAGCTTCGTCCTTTTTATTTGGAAATCCTTTTGTTTCAAAAGCCTTAATCGCATTACTTCTAATATCATGAACATAGGTGTCCACATCTACTTGATTTTCGAATGCTAAAAATGACGATAATAATTTTTCTTTTAATTCCATTTGCTTAATGTTAAGCGTTCACTTCTTCTTTAATCCAGTCGTACCCTTTTTCTTCTAGCTCATGAGCCAGTTCTTTACCTCCAGACTTTACAATTCTACCATCATAAATTACATGAACATAATCTGGCACTATATAGTCCAACAAACGTTGATAATGGGTAATAACAATGGTAGCATTATCTTTGCTTTTTAGCTTGTTAACACCATTGGCCACAATACGCAACGCATCAATATCTAACCCAGAATCGGTTTCATCAAGAATTGCCAATTTAGGTTCAAGCATTGCCATTTGAAAAATTTCGTTTCGTTTCTTTTCGCCACCAGAAAACCCTTGGTTTAATGAGCGTGATAAAAATTTTCTATCAATTTCTAGTAACTCTGCTTTTTCACGAATAAGTTTCAACATTTCATTAGCTGGCATGTCAGCTAAACCTCTTGCCTTACGAGTTTCGTTTATAGCAGTTTTCATAAAATTAGTAACCGAAACTCCTGGGATTTCAACTGGATATTGAAACGATAAAAACACACCTTTGTGTGCGCGTTCATCGGCTTCTAATTCGCCAATATCATTTCCTTCAAGAATAATATCGCCCTTGTCAACTTCGTATTCTTCTTTTCCAGCTATTACTGAGGCTAACGTACTTTTACCAGACCCATTTGGTCCCATTATAGCATGTACTTCTCCTGCTTTAACTTCAAGGTTAATTCCTCTTAGTATGGTTTTATCTTCAACACTTGCGTGTAAATCTTTAATTTTTAACATATTAATCTTTGCCTATGGTTATCAATTCGCCTCCTTCAGGATTTGGCTTACTAACGTTTAATATTTCAACAATTTCGATTTTATTCTCCCAAAGAATATCATCGCGTTTTTCGTTGGTGATTTTTCCTCTAATTTCAACCTGAACCATGTCTGTAGGTTTGGTCTTAAATTTTTCTGCTTGATTTTTTAATTCTTCAAACTTATTAGCTAAAATAACACCATATATTTCAGAATGGGTTTGTATAACAGCCGCATCGTTATAGTATACAAACTCACCTTTTAAAAGCGTTAAACCGTCACTTTGTTTTTCGGTTTTTTCTTCTGATGTTTCTGTTTCTATTGATTCTGATTTAGCATCATTTTTACAACTTGCAAATGATATTGCTAGAATTAATAAGAATACTATTTTTTTCATAGTTTAATGATTTTTAACCTACTGACCCTTCTAAACTTATTTCCAATAATTTTTGAGCTTCAACAGCAAATTCCATTGGTAATTTATTTAATACTTCTTTACTAAATCCGTTAACGATTAATGCAATCGCTTTTTCGGTATCTATACCACGTTGATTGCAATAGAAAATTTGGTCTTCACCAATTTTACTAGTTGTGGCTTCATGCTCGATTTGAGCTGTTTTATTTTTTGCTTCTATATATGGGAAGGTGTGTGCACCACATTCATTACCCATTAATAAACTATCACATTGTGAAAAATTCCTTGCATTATCAGCACGTGAATTTATTTGTACCAGTCCACGATAGCTGTTTTGTGATTTTCCAGCTGAGATACCTTTGCTAATAATGGTCGACTTAGTGTTTTTTCCTAAGTGAATCATTTTTGTTCCTGTATCTGCTTGCTGAAAATTGTTGGTGACAGCAATAGAATAAAATTCACCTACAGAGTTATTTCCTTTTAATACACAAGAAGGGTATTTCCAAGTCACAGCACTCCCTGTTTCAACTTGCGTCCAAGAAATTTTAGCATTGGTTTCACACAATCCTCTTTTGGTTACAAAGTTGAAAACACCACCCTTTCCTTCGGCATTACCAGGATACCAGTTTTGTACTGTTGAGTATTTAATTTCAGCATCATCCAAAGCAATTAACTCTACAACTGCCGCATGTAATTGGTTTTCATCTCGACTTGGTGCTGTACAGCCTTCGAGGTAACTCACGTAACTACCTTCATCGGCGATTACAAGGGTTCTTTCAAACTGTCCAGTTCCTGCTTGGTTAATTCTAAAATACGTAGATAGTTCCATTGGGCAACGTACGCCTTTTGGAATGTAGCAAAAACTACCATCGCTAAACACAGCGCTGTTTAAGGCAGCATAGAAATTATCGGTTCTTGGAACAACGGTTCCAATATGTTTTTTCACCAATTCAGGATGTTCTTTTATAGCTTCACTAATTGAGCAAAAAATAATGCCTTTTTCAGCCAATGTTTTTTTGAATGTGGTTGCTACCGAAACAGAATCGACCACAACATCCATAGCGACTCCAGCCAATTTCTTTTGTTCGTCTAAAGAGATACCTAATTTTTCGAAAGTTGCCAATAATTCAGGGTCAACTTCGTCGATGCTGTCGTATTTCGGTTTGCTATTTGGCGCAGAGTAATAAGAAATTGCTTGAAAATCCGGTTTTTCATAGTGTACATTTGCCCACTCAGGCTCTATCATTTCTTTCCACACTTTAAAAGCTTCCAAGCGCCATTCGGTCATCCATTCTGGTTCTTCTTTCTTTTTGGAAATAGCTCGAACAATATCTTCATTTAAACCAACAGGGAATGTTTCAGATTCTATATCTGTGTAAAAACCATATTCATATTCCTTGGTTTTAAGTTCTTCTCTTAAATCGTCTTCGGTATATTTGCTCATTTTTGTAAATTATAAAGAGAAACTTTCGCCACAACCACAAGTTCGGTTTGCGTTGGGATTGTTAAACACGAATCCTGTTCCGTTTAATCCTCCAGAATATTCTAAGGTAGTGCCAATAAGGTATAAAAAACTCTTTTTGTCAACAATAATTTTTACGCCATTATCTTCAAAAACCTTATCTTCTTCTTGCTTTTGTTTGTCAAATTGCAAATCATATGACAATCCAGAGCATCCGCCACTTTTAACGCCTACACGCACATAATCGGTTATAGCATTATAGCCATCATCTTGCATTAGCTCAACAACCTTCTTTTTAGCTGTTTCAGAAACCTTAATCATATTCTTATGTAGATTATTTCTAAATAGAGAACAAATATACAATTTATGTACTGTTTTTAAAGAAAACCTAACATTATATTAGCTAATAGTAAGATAGGTTTTTGTTATGCGAAGTAGATTAGTTATTTACCTTAATAACTAATGCATCTTTAAGGCCTTTGTTTTCTAAAATATCGTGGTCGTTACTTTCAGTTTCACCAACAATAAAGATGTTGCCTATTGTAGTTTCTATAACATCAAAAGCGAAGTCCAACCCAGAACCACCAAAACTCTTTTGGTCTAGAAGTTTACCATTGGAGTCGATTTTAATCACCCAAAAATCGTTTTCACCATAATTGGAAGTTACATCTTTGTCACTGCTTTTTGAGTTTCCTGTAATTAGAAATCCGTTAGTTGCTGATGAAATTGATGTCGTATAATCAAAATTGGAGCCTCCATAATTTTTTCGCCATTTTACATTGCCATCATCATCAATTTTAACGATGAAAAAATCGGAATTTCCTTTATTTGAAGTGATATCACCATCGGTACTAAAAGCATTTCCGCCTATTAAATAAGCATTATCACCAGTTTTTACTATGGTTCTTGCTTGGTCAATTTCACTACCGCCTAAGGATTTTTCCCAAAGCAAGTTCCCAGATGTATCCAATTTAATGACCCAATAATCGTAAGAGCCATTGGCGTTGCTAATGTCAAAATCATCACTTTCAGAAAAACCTGTAATTACATAGCCTCCATCATTAGCTTGCACCACATCAAAAGAACGGTCGTTGTTAGTGCCACCAAAATATTTTCGCCATTCAATATTGCCATTAGCATCTAGTTTATGACACCAAAATTCACCAATGCCATGACGATTATTATTTGTAGTTCGTGTATTTCCTAATCCTCCAGAAGCTGTGACATCCAAAAATCCAGTCATTAAGAAACCACCATCAGTCGTTTGTATTAAAGAATACGCATGGTCATGACCAGAAAAGCCATAACTTTTTTCCCATTGTATTGTTCCGTTAGCGTCTAATTTTAGCAGCCAATTGTCGTGAAAACCTTCATTATTACTAGCATCTCCATCACTACTCATACTGTAGCCCGTAATTGCAAATCCACCATCATTGGTTGCTACTATTTTTTGACCTTTATCGTCACCGCTTCCTCCATAGGTTTTGCTCCAAAGAAGTGTACCATCAGGCGCCATTTTTAGTAACCAATAATCGTTTACTTGAATTGCTTTATCTGTAATATCACCATCGATACTATTGGTGTAACCAAAAAGCGCTAGATTGCCATCGTTGGTTTCAACTATTGAAACCAAATGGTCTTCTTGCGAGCCTCCATATGTGTTTATAAAAGCTACATCGTTAAAAACCGACACATAATTATCATCAAAATCTTCTAAACAGGACGTAATGCTGAAGCTTAATACTAAGAAAAATAAATAAGTGCTTTTTTTCATGTTAGGAGCCACTTTTACGCAAAATAAATAGCCCTCTATCTATATCGCTAATAATTAAGTTGCCACTTTCAAAAAATGGATATACATTCCAAGCACCATGAAAGGCCGTGTTATTGTTTTCTGGATATGTATCAAAAAAACCGATTTCAGTCATTGCATTTGTTTCAATATTAGAAATATCAATCATTCTCACACCAGCTGTGTAATTGGCTTGATATAAAATATCTCCTTTTACATATACATTATGGTCTATGGCATTTGTTGGCCCTAAGTGTTGCATATGATAGGATGGATTATCTAAATCAGAAAAATCAAAAACGATGGTTCGAGTTCTTGTGTTATAATTAACTTCATCTATTTCATCACCAAGAATAAAATATTTTTGATTTTCAGTAAACCAACCTTGATGCGTAAATCCAATATTTGAGTAAGATACTTTTGAGATATTTACAGGGTTATTTTTATCGGTAACGTCCACAATAACTACTTCATTTTCATTGCTTCCAATTAAAATTTCACTACCAGTATAATCTGTATCTGGGCCATTATATGTTACTACTTGCGCGTCGTGAGAATACGAATCGGCACTATAACCACCAGCAGACATAGGGTTTTTAGGGTCTTGAATATTTACAAAATGTGGACCGCCATTATATGTGCTAGTACCTACAGCATAAGCAAAACCACTATCTTCGTTAATCACTATGTTGTGAGCATTTCCAAATTGTGTATAATGAGCATCATCTGTAAAGGTCTCTGGAGCAGACGTCACATCTCTTAGTCTTGTTAAATCAAAGACTTGCATACCATGACCAGAAGCTTCACTTACCACAAAGGCATGGTCGCTGTAAACTTTTACATCTCGCCAAGAACTATTAGTCGTTGCAGTAGGTAAAGTTCCCACTAAAACAGGGTCAATAGGATTTGAAATATCTACAAAAGATACTCCAGTTGTTGTACACATTAATGCGTATTCTTTTCCTGAAACCGAATCTGTCCAACCCCAACAATCGTTTCCTTCGACACCACCTTTAAGTTCTTCTAAAGTTATATGCGCTAGTAAATCGTAATCATTACAAGGATAAACCCCAGCAAAACCGTTGTCACAAGTTGTATTTGTGGTTTCTCGAGGTGTAGGTTCGTCTATAAATGTATTATTTTTTGAGCAGCCCTGATTTAGAAACAATACAAAAGTTCCTAATAAAACAGGTAAAAACCGTGCTTTAATATATGTCATGCAATTCTTTTTATTTACTAAAATACAAGAAAAAAACAAAATAGTTCAATAGTCAGTTTTATAAAAACGTACTGTTAGTTAATTTGTAATCGAAATAATTGCATAGTTATTGCTTAATAAAGTATTTTTATGCAGATAAATTTATAAACCAACCTATCTAAAAATGAAATCTTTATTACGACTCACAGTTTTATTAGTATGTTTTCAATTATCTGCTCAAAGCACACCTTGGAGTACAGATCTAATGACAACACCTGAACTTACCAACTACCAGAAAACATCTACTTATGCTGAGGTCATGGATTTTATTAAAGCCATTCAAAGTAAGTCCAATTTAGTGCATCTTGAATTTATGGGAACAAGCAAAGAAGGAAAAGATATTCCTGTTGTGGTGATGGCTAATCCTAAAGTGAGTTCACCTGAGGAAGCAAAAAAATCAAACAAACCAGTAATGTATGTTCAAGGAAATATTCATTCAGGAGAAGTTGAAGGTAAAGAGATTTTGCAACAATTAATGCGAGATATTCTATTGGGAGATAAAAAGTATTTACTAGATAATCAAATAATCATTTTTGCGCCAATATATAATACAGATTCTAATGATAAAATGGAAAAAGGCAGACGACCATCACAAGAAGATAGTCCAGTTGAAGTTGGTATTAGAGCTAATAGCCAAGGATTTGATTTAAATAGAGATGGTGTTAAAATGGAAGCTTTTGAAACTGAAGGATTGGTCCAAAATGTTATAGTAAAATGGGACCCTGAAATGTTGGTCGATTTACATACTACAAATGGAACTTGGCATGGATATGGTGTTACATATGCACCAAGTTATCACTATGCTGGCGAAAAAGCACCTTACGATTTTACATGGAATACTATGTTACCAAGTATTGTAGAATCTATTGATGAAAATTATGGCGTTAAATTAGGGCCTTATGGAGGCTATTCGTTACGTCAAGGGTGGCCAGCAAAAGCTATTTACACTTATAATCATCACCCAAGATATATTGTTAATCAAATGGGTTTAAGAAATAAGATAGGTATTTTAAGTGAAGCATTTGCTCACGACCGTTTTTACAAACGAATGAATGGCACTTATGGGTTTGTAGCCGAAATTTTGGAATTCACACACAAGAACGGAAAAAAAATGGCTGAAATAAATGCTAGAGCAACTCAAGATGCTATTAATAATGTTAAGCAAAATGCAGGAACAGCAAAAAAAGGCGTGCGTTTTAAAATGGTGCCTTTAGAAGATACTTTTACATTAAGAACTTACGATTACATTGCTTATAATAATGAAGAAGGACAAAAACGATATGCACGTTCAGGGAAGATTATCGAGATACCTAATGTTCAAAACTATTCTAAGTTTGAAGCTCAGGTAGAAAGTACTTTACCACGAGGTTATTTTATACCAAAATCTATGAAGCACATTGTGGAGCATTTAAGAAAACAAGGCATTGAAGTAACCGAATTAAAAAAGAGAAAAAGAGCAGTTGGTGAAGAATTTATTATGACCGATTTAAACCTTTCTAAACGTAAATTTGAAGGACATTTTATGGCAACAGCCAAAGGTGAATTTAAAACCAAAACCAAAAAATTTAAAAAAGGCGATTATTGGGTAGATATGGCACAACCACTTTCTAATCTTATTTTTTATATGCTTGAACCACAAAGTGATGATGGTTTGGTAACATGGAATTTCTTTGATGATTATTTTAAAGAAAAAGACATTGACAATAAACCTGTTGCCTATCCAGTTTTTAAATATTATAAGTTAAGATAATTCATTTTTCCATAACGAAATAGCACCTTATGTCGAGGTGCTATTTTCGTTTTTATACAGAACGATTTATTAGTAAATAAAAGTAATTGCTATATCTTTGCTGCATGATAGAAGATAAAAACCAAACGAGAACGCCATTAAGCAATTTAGGAGAGTTTAAACTTATAGACCACCTAACAAAAAACTTTAAAGTTACCCATAAAAGCACATTAAAAGGCATAGGAGATGATGCTGCTGTTCTTGGGTTTGATGATAAAAAAGTAGCTGTTTCAACAGATTTGTTGGTTGAAGGTGTTCATTTTGACTTGAGCTATATGCCTTTAAAACACTTAGGCTATAAAGCGGTTATGGTGAACCTATCGGATATTTATGCTATGAATGCCATGGCAACTCAAATTACCGTATCGATTGCTGTGTCCAATAGATTTCCATTGGAAGCTCTTGAAGAATTGTATGCAGGAATTGAAGCTGCAGCAAAAGTGTACCAAGTAGATGTAGTAGGAGGCGACACAACATCTTCAACATCAGGATTGTTAATTTCTGTTACTGCTATTGGTGAAGCAAACGAAGAAGATTTAGTGTATAGACAAGGCGCAAAACCAAACGATTTATTAGTTGTTACTGGTGATTTGGGAGGTGCGTACATGGGACTTCAAGTATTGGAACGCGAAAAAGAAGTGTTTAAAGTCAACCCAAATAATCAACCAGACCTTGATAAATACACATATATTATTGAGCGTCAATTAAAACCAGAAGCTCGAAAAGATATAGTAACACTTTTAAAAGAGCTTGATGTAAAGCCAACATCGATGATAGATATAAGTGATGGGTTATCTTCTGAAATCATGCATTTATGCAAACATAGTGATGTAGGTTGCGATGTATATGAAAACAAAATACCACTTGACCCTCAAGTAATTACCACTTGCGAGGAATTTAATATAGATAGCACTACTATTGCTTTAAATGGAGGAGAAGACTACGAATTGCTCATGACAATTTCACAAGAAGATTTTCCTAAAATAAAAGCCAATCCTAATTTAACGGTTATTGGTTATATGGCAGGCAAAAGTGCAGGAATGCATTTGGTAACAAGAGCAGATGAAAAAATACCTTTAAAAGCCCAAGGCTGGAACTCACTTAGCCAATCGGAATAGAGAGTTATCGCTTAAATCGATTACAGGAATATTTTTTTTCTTAAGTCTGTTATTGTGGATTCTTTCTAAAACAGCATTAATCTCTTTGTATTTTGGAGTTAACAAAGTTAATTTACCATTGCCGTTTGTGGTCACTTGCTCTTTGCAATGCTTGCAAGTGTATTCTTTTACATGATATGTCACGTTCTTAGTTACTGAATAATCATGACCAAAAAATGAACAGTATAAATGTTTCAAACCTTTTAGTTTTAGCTAATTAATTAATGAGGGAACTTTAAAAGTAATTTTTTTCGCAAAAATAAAAGGATTTAACGATAAGTATTCGTTAAAGGGTTTGTTTTTTTCTTTGAATGCAACATTTTTAATTAAAAATATGTTGTAAAAACATGAATTGGGTATTTAATACGCAGAATATTGCCAATAATTTTTAGCTAAGTAGTTGGTTTCAAAAACTATAAATAAGGAGTCTTATAGTAATAATCAAGCAGCAGTAGTTGTGTACATTTTTTGTTCAACTCTGCTCTTTCTTTTAGTATGAATATATTCTAAAATCGAATTTATTTCTTGAAATTTTGGAGTAAGTTCGGTTAGGCGACCATTACCATTTGTAGTTAGTTGCTTTTTGCAGCATTTACAAGTGTATTCTTTTACGTGTTTAGTGACCAGTTTTGAGACATCATATTGGTGACCAAAAATATTACAATAAAATTTTGAAACTGGATTAGTTTTAGTAATAGTAGATGTTTTCATAAGCTAAGTAGGTTATTGGGAAAGTAAACTTAGAAAAAAAATACAAATAAACGCTAAAGCATTAAATATTTTCGATGAAATGCATAATGTTGTAAGAAAAAGATTCTTTATTTTCAATATGACTCATGTGTCCATCAGGGAATTCAACAATATCTATTTGCAATTCTTTGGCCTCTTTTTTTAAAATGTTTCCATCAAGAACCATATCTTTTTTGCCAATAATAATTAGCTTTTTACATGGTAGTTTTTTAAATACATCTTTACTGTCTAATCTAATTCTCATGCCTTCTTGAGCTGAAATGTATCCATTAACCGACGTTTTTAATGCTTCAGATAAAGCACTCTTAATGGCTTTTTCATAATCTATTCTACTTTGAGGTGCGAATAGATTAGTAAAAGACACCTGTACCATATTCTTAAAGTTATTTTTTACCATTTTATTGGCGCGAATACGTAGTAATTTAAGTTCATCATCATCAGCTTTATATGTAGAATTCATTAAGCAAAGACCAGAAACTTTTGACGAATATAGCTTGACATATGCCAATGCAACATAGCCACCCATTGAGTGGCCAATAAATGTGGCACGTTTAATTTTTAAATGAGAAAGCACTTTGTTAACTGCTTCTGCCATGAGTTCCATAGAATGTACAGTCCCTAAACAATCACTTTTTCCATGACCTAATAAATCAATAGTTATAATGCAGTTATTTTTAGACCACTGCGGAATAAAGTCGTTCCACATGGTCGAGTTTTCTAGAAAACCATGCAGCAACACAATGGGTTTGCCTTTTCCATAATGATTGTAATGGATTTTTGTATTTTTAAATAAAACAAAAGTGTTCATCGAGCAAATTTAGTATCTTCCACAAAGATAATTTTATAGTATGAATAATAAGAAAACAATACTCATAATTGGCTTTGCATTATTTGCAAGTTTTTTTGGTGCAGGGAATTTAATTTTACCACCATATTTAGGGTTTAATTCAGGTCCAGATTGGTGGTTGGTTGCCTTTGGTTTTATTATGTCGGCAACAGTCATTCCATTGCTTGCTTTATTTGGACATGCTAGGTTACAAGGTACCATGTTGGATTTTGGTAATAAGGTTTCGCCATTGTTTAGTTTAGTGTTTTGTTTGTGTGTGTATACCATTGCCATCACGTTGCCAATACCTCGAACTGCAGCTGTAGCACACGAAATGGCAATTCAGCCTTTTTTTAATACATCATCACTTTTAACAAGTAGCTTATATTTTGGTATTGCTTTTATTTTTATAATGAAACGGAATAGCATACTAAGTATTTTAGGTAAGTTTTTAACGCCTTTAATAGTTGTTATTTTATTGGCTATCATAATCATCGGTATTTTTTCTTCACCAGATACTGTAAATGCTTCGATATTGGAAACACCAGCTTTAGTAGCTGGATTACTCGAAGGGTATCAAACCTATGATGCCCTTGGAGGTATTTTAATTGGAGGTGTTGTTATAATTTCACTCAACTTAGAAGGAGGTATTTCGTTTGAAGATAAAAAAAGCATTATTGCTAAATCTGGATTAGTGGCAGCTACAGGTTTATTCATTATATATGCAGGAATGATTGCCGTTGGAGCATTGCACAATACGGAGTTTGATGCGTCGATTACCAGACCAGGATTACTTTCGGGTTTAAGCATAAAAACTTTAGGAAATATTGGCAACTTGTTTTTAAGCGTACTAATTTCGTTAGCATGTTTTACAACTGCAGTTAGCGTCATTGTTGGAACTGCCGACTTTTTTAAAGGCTTATTTAAAGAATCACAAATGGCTTATACAATTACTGCCATTATATCTTGTATTATAGGTGTTTTGGTTGGTCAATTTGATGTACATTATATTATAGTTGTTGCGTTACCAGCTTTAATGTTTATTTATCCTTTAACGATTGTGCTTATTTTATTAAATGTTGTTCCGCAAAAGTATGCCACTAAGTTGGTGTTTAAAGCTGTGGTATTAATTACATTTATATTTAGTATTCCAGATTTTTTAGGCTTTTTAATGGAAGCAGAATGGTTAACAAACTTAAAAGAAAGTATCCCTTTAGCAAATCAAAATTTGGGTTGGGTGCTTCCAGCTTTGGCTACTTTTATTGTAGTGAATGTTTTTCAGAAAAAACCTTAAATAACGAGTCACATAAAAACAGTTTTTTAACGCGATGAAACATACGCGGAGTTGTAAATCTTTTTTAATTGTTTGCAACGGTCTCGGCTATGAGTAGTTGCGTGGGTTAGCACTTAACTTTACAAGTGCACACCAAGTTGGAAATTCCGCAGGAATTTCCAAAGTAGGCGAGAACAAGCAATTACTTATAGCCATTGTTGTGTGCAGTTTTTATTCGGTTATTCTTTTCTTTAAATCCATTCGTTCGTGCAATATTCTCGTTATTTCAACATAATTTTTTTCTAACGTTCTGTAAAATATTATATGTCGATTTACTTTCATTCCGAGAAGTTGCTTTGATATTCCTTCATAGTTTTTTCCTAATTCAGGATTTTCCGCAATTTCTTCACAGTTTGAAATCAGTCCATCGAAATATTTATCAGCTTGTTTTTCGGACCAAACCTCAAATGTGTAATCCCAAATTTTTGATAAATCCTCGACAGCTTTGTTAGTCAATTTATATTCAGCCATTCGAGTGTTTTTTGGCTTTTAAAGATTCCAAATGCTTTTTTGGGTCAAAATCGTGTGCAATTCCGCTGTCAATTCCTTCTTGTATTGCGGTTTTTAAAGCAATCACTTTACTTTCTTCTTCTTCCAAAAGTCTCAATCCAGCACGAATGACTTCGCTAACATTTTTAAACCTTCCTTCACTTATTCGACTTTGAACGAATTGGTCAAAATAATTTCCGAGTGATATTGATGTGTTTTTATTCATTTGACATAAATTTATTCAAATATACCAAATTTTGGTATAATGACGAAATTTTTCTCAAATTGCACACAACGTTCCCTGTGTATGGCGTAGTGAGGCGCGCCTCACGGAGAGCCATAATTGCGCCTGATTCGCTATACACTGTGTTGTTAGTAGTTACGTGTGGAGTTCACAGGTAACCTAGCAAATATACAAAAACATAGTTGGCGCAATTAACAGGGAACGTTGGAGAGTAATTAATAGAAAGGAGAGTGTTTGCAAAACACGGTTTCTATGTGCCGCAGGCAATTACTCTCCAACGGTTTTGTGTATGATTTCGTTGCGTGTTTCAGCAACTAATTTAGCAAACAAAAACGTGCCAGAGAAAATTCCGAAGGAATTTTCTAAGTAGGCAATAACCAAAGCAATTAATTATACACGTTGTTGTGCTTAGTTTTAATTTTCAAAACTCTTACTCTTTTTTTTCGAATCTTTTTCTTAGATTTTCTCCATATTCAATGAATGAACCATCGAAAAATTGTTTATTCGGACTTTTTAACAACGCCCCAAAACCAGGAGATAGTATCATACCATCAACCAATGATTTTCTAGATTCCCAATTTTTTTTACTTAACATTTTGTTTTCGTTCTGTAAAAATAAATTCTCAACGTGCCGAATTTCAGCAGCAAATAAGTAAAAACCATAGTTATGTTCTTCTTCCGATAAGGAATCTGGATTTCCTCGAAAGGTTGAAATTATTCTTGCTGACTCTTTAGAAGAACCTAAACTTAGAAGTATATTAATATCTAAAGCAGCAATCTCATGAAACGTTGATGCTTGTGTCGCTTTTGTATTGGCCTTAATTTGTAATCCCACAAAAACCAATGAAATAATGACAGCAAAAGCTGATATAATTTCAGCAATCAAGGCATATTCTTCTAATATTTCTTTCATAAATATTCGTTTTTGGTTAAACTTTTGTTGATTTATTTTTGTTTTCTCAAATGAAGCACAACGTGTTTGTGTATGATTTCGTTGCGTGTTTCAGCAACTAAATTAGTAAACTAAAACGAACCAGAGGAAATTCCGAAGGAATTTCCAAGTAGGCTAGCACTAGCAATGAATTATACACGTTGTTGTGTGTAGTGATTTTATTTTTGTATTACTTTTAATGTTCGAAAAAGATTTTGTCCTTCACTTTTCCAACTTCCAGTAAATCCTTTGGGTAAAATAAAAAAATCACCTTTGTAAAATGTTTGCTCTTTTCCGTTAAATGGCTTGATAACCACAATTCCATTTAAAACGTGAATAAACTCTTCTTTCCCATTATTCACGATATTTTTTTCACAAGGTTCTTCAGATTCTGTAAGAACTTCCAATTCCACACCAGAGTATAAAGAATTTCTAAATTTTTTAGTAGTAAGTTCCGTTAATCCAATACCTGATATTAATTCTCTATCAAGTAAAAATGGCTCTTGTGCTTTTTGCGTTGAAGAACTGTCAGCTCTTTTGTTGGATATTACAGAAAGCTCTAAATGATATTTGTTTCCTCCGTTATTAGTCCAATTTCCAGAAAACCCTTTAGGAACAAAAATATAATCTCCAGAATAGAATGAAAATTCATTGTTTTCAGCTGTTTGAATATCTGCTCTTCCATTCATAAAGAAAACAAATTCATCAATTGGGAAACTGTTAATTTCATTTACAGCTGTTTCACTAGAAAGAATATAGATGCTCAATTCAGAGCCTTTATAAATTCTTTTTTGAAAATAGTCTCTATTTGGATGGTCTTTTAGTTTTTGTTTTGGAATATCTAAACCTGATAAAGTTCTTTCTTCAATTTTAAATGGCTCAATTATAGAATCTTTTTTGATTTCTTGAGCATTCAGGTTTATTGTGGAAATTATTAATACAATGAGGATGAAAATTCGGTTCATTTTATGGTTTTTCGTTTGAGTCATCATTACACACAACGTTCCCTGTGTATGGCGTAGTGAGGCGCGCCTCACGGAGAGCCATAATTGCGCCTGATTCGCTATACACTGTGTTGTTAGTAGTTACGTGTGGAGTTCACAGGTAACCTAGCAAATATACAAAAACATAGTTGGCGCAACGTTGTTGTATATGAAAAGTAGCAGACAGATATGTGTTCTTTTTCAGTTTAAAAACAAAGATAGCAGAAAAGAACCAAACTTAAAGTTTAGCTCTTAACTGCTATTTTTTATATACGGTGTTGTGCAACGTTTTTTATTCCATTTAATATTTTTATCATTTATGCAATTGTTTTAAATAGTATTTTTCTTTGATGATGCTTTTAATAATGATAGCAATAACAACAATAAGAGAAATAACACCTGAAATTAGAATGTAATTATAGAATGCTTTAGAAAAGTACTCCTTAAAGTAAGGCAATAACAAATAAAATCCAAATATGTAAACTGTAATACAGACTGGCGTAATAATAAAATTTATAATTTGTCGAGTTTTGTAGTACTTTTTCAAATAGGTGTGGTAAGATTTTTGAGTCATCGAAATAAGTTGTTTTTCTTTGCGATATAAAGAATAGAACTCCAAGATAATTCGTAATAAAAGACTAGAAATCATAAGAACTAAACCTAAATTAAAGGTATTCCATTGATTGAATGCATAAAATAAAGCATAGATAATCAATACAACAACTGTTATCGACATAACAGTGATACTGATGTATTGTCCGTTACGTTGCTTCTTTGCTTTCGTGATTATATCTTTGGGGCTAAAGTTTGGGATATCGTTAGTTTGATTCTCCCATAATTTATTTAAGTTATCATTTTCCATTTTTTATACATTTTAAAAGTGATTTTCTAATACGACTCAAACGTGTTCGTAATGTTCCGTGATTTATACCAACGGTTTCTGCAATAGTAGCTTGTGGTATGTTTTCTAGTTCTAATAATATTAATGCTCTATTTTGCTCGTTTAGTTGGTCAATACAGTGATACATTTTTTTGATATTTTTTTCATCATTGTCATTGTTATCATCAATGCTACTATTTGACAATAAGTCTTCATTAATAGTGATGCTTTTTCTAGATTTACGTAAATCTCCTAAACACACATTTACGGCAATTCTATAAATCCAAGTGTCTATAGATGATTTCCCTTTAAATGAGTTTCTATGCTTCCAAACCTTTATAAAAGTCTCCTGAAGCCATTCTTTTGCAAGTTCATTATTTCCAGATGCATACCCTAAACATAACCTGTGGATTTTAGAAGCGTGTAAATTATAGATGTTAGTAAATTCTTGTTCTGTAATCATTATTTAGATGATAATATCGTTTGAATTTGTTTTAAAAACCATTCAGGTTTGTCAAGCATTATAAAATGGGCACTATCTTCCGCTATAATAAAATTGTAATCTTTTAATTTTGCATATTGATTTTTATAAGTTTGCTTAACCATTTCCTCACCGTATGGTTGTGACGCTGCAATTATAGTAACTGGAATCGAAATGTTTTTTAAATTTTCTCTAAGGTCTAATTTAAGGTAATCTGTATATCCATAAACATATGTTTTTCGGTCAGACTCTAGTATCCAGTTCTTAATTTTTTCTTGAGCTGATTCTTTAAGGCTCATAGCTTTCGACATTGCTGTGGCAGTTTGCTCAAAGGCTACATCATCCATTGCTAGTTGTTGATTGTTATATGCACTTTCATAAGCCAAATTTTCAGGGTTAAAATCAGGAATCATTAATGCTCCAGAAGCAGGAAGCGCATCAATTAGTACGATTTTAGAAAGTTTTAAATCGTTTTGTGCAGCAAGCCAAGTTGCAATCGTGCCACCCAAACTATGTCCAATTATGGTAGCATTTTGTAAATCGTTTTTTAAGATATAGTTTTTTAGAGACTCATTGACTTTAGGTAACCAAGGGAATTCTATTGGTTCTTTTCCTCCAAAACCAGCTAAAGTTACTATGTGGCATTCGTAATTCTTTTCAAGTTTCTTTACTAGTGGATTCCAAATGTCTCCAGGAACTGTAAAGCCAGGAATTAATAATATGGGTTTACCTTTTCCTGTAACTTCTACAATTACAGGTTGACTTTCATTCTTTGCGTAAATTGATAAAGAAAATGCGACTGAGACTAATAATAAAATAAGATTTTTCATTGTTTTTAAGTTTTGATTTCCCTTTAGATGAGGAAATCAAAAAATGTTACATCTTATTTTGAAAGTGACATAAAATAAGGTCAATTTATTCTTCGATAATGGTTGGTCTAAATGTTGCACAACGTGTTTGTGTATGGTTTGGTTGCGTGTTTAAGCAACTAAATTAGTAAACTAAAACGAACCAGAGGAAATTCCGAAGGAATTTCCAAGTATGCGAGCACTAGCAATGAATTATACACGTTGTTGTGCTTTCGTTATTTTTTTAATTCTTCATCAATTAATTTTACTATTCCTAAAGCATTTGATTTCTGTCCTTGATTTTGTTTATAAAAATAGTTCAACATTTGTTTTTTTAATTCCAAACTATTAATAATAAAAGGGTTTTTGACATATGCAGTAAGGTCTCTAGGTATAAAGGTTTCGGAACTGTTTAAAAAATCAAATTCTAAAAGTGCTGGACCAAATGTATTTCTGTTATATGCATCCATACCTTCTGTGACTGCTTCTTTATTATTCTGAATATTTCTATAATAAGCAAAAAGTCTTTCGGTAATTGAATCATTATCTATTACATTAATTTTACCTAAAGATAATAGGTTGTCAAATGCAATTCTGTTAGTGTTAAATCGAGAAGAATAAATAAGGAATTTCAAATGCTTTTGTAAATCCGTCGTCTTATAATGTTTGTGATTTTTTAAAATATGCATAGCACTATCAATACGCATTATATACTTTTCATTACTATCACTTACGTCATTGAATTTTAATATATCATCCTGAAGATTAGATTTTAATTTTATAAGAAAGGTTTGCTTTAAATTTTTATCCTTTCTCTCTTCATTCCAATTATTAATCTGCAATGCAATTAAAATCCCAATAACAACAAGAATAATCTCTCCAATAGCGTATTTAAAATATTTTCCAGTTTTGTTTTCCATAAGTAAGTTCTGGCGAATTTTTCTAAAGAATTTTATCATTGGTTAGCGGTTTCTGATAATGAAGCACAACGTTCCCTGTGTATGGCGTAGTGAGGCGCGCCTCACGGAGAGCCATAATTGCGCCTGATTCGCTATACACTGTGTTGTTAGTAGTTACGTGTGGAGTTCACAGGTAACCTAGCAAATATACAAAAACATAGTTGGCGCAATTAACAGGGAACGTTGGAGAGTAATTAATAGAAAGGAGAGTGTTTGCAAAACACGGTTTCTATGTGCCGCAGGCAATTACTCTCCAACGTGTTCGTGTAATGGCTAGTTGCGTTGGCTAGCTTAAAGATAATAAACTATCACGAACCAGAGGAAAATCCGTAGGATTTTCCGAGTACACACAGAACGAGCTATTAGCTATACACGTTGTTGTGCTTTCGTTATTTTTTTAACCTTTTTTCAATTATTGTAATATAAGTTTTGGAAATGCTATCATATTCTTTTAAATCTCTTAAAAACTGATTTGAGTACACATTGTATTTTCCTGCTTTTCTTTTATATTCGTCACTATAAAAGTACTGAAACATATTTTTGTTGTATTTCCGTAACAACCAATCTGTGAACCACGAATGTTTTTCATAATCTTCAATATTTTGAACAGCAATTTTGGTAATTGTTTCATTATCTTCTTCAAAATAGAGTTTGTATTCAGAATGACTATTTATTAAACTTGTGATAAGCGTATCTTTTTCATAGTCTATATTAGTTGCTATATTTTTTAATAGTGAGATTCCTTTATTTTGTATTTTAAATAAATCATAACTAGTAATTAAATTTCTAAATGAATTGTAATTTTTAGGGTTCAGTTCAGTTATAGTATCTAATGAAGAAATAGAAAGGTTATTTTCCAATATATTTAATATTCGAGTGTTTTTTTCTTCATATAGTTTTATTGGACGTAAAATATTTAAAGTATCTTTTATTAAATCCGATTTCACAATATTCAAAACACTGTTTAATCTTGTTATTTCATTTCTATTTGTATTCCAATTATTGATCTGTACTGCAATCAATATTCCAATGACAACAAGAATTATTTCTCCAATTGCGTAAATCAGATATTTACTGAATTTATTTTCAGTCAGCATTTTTTGTCTAATATTTCTAAAGAATTTTATCATTGGTTAGTTCTTTCTCTAAAGTTAGAATAATTTTTTTATTCCGTAAGAGTGAGAAATAATGAAGCACAACGGTTTCGTATAACCGTCAGTTACGGGTTTTAATTTACTATTTTTCGATTAAGCACTGACGCTCGCAATTCCGAGTGGATTCGGACGTAGTCGAATCCGCCGTAATTGCGGTTATACATTGTTGTACACAGTTTTTTACATATCATACCAAAACTTTGTTTCTGCTATTAAAATTTTTTCCTCAAGTTTTTTTATTTCTCGTTTTTTTAATTTAAAATCAGGTTTGAAAAAGGGGTTTTCATAAGTAAGAAGATAGAGTAAGTATCTTGATATAGAATTAGTTGAAATAGCATCTGAACATCCAATATTCATCAATTTCATTTCACCGCTTATAAGTTTATCTATTTCGGTCAATGCGAAGTCTTTGGTGTTTTCTTTTTCCAATTTTGCTATAACGGCAATGACGTGCATCGAGGCATTTTTATACTCTTCCAATTCAGATATTTCTTCGTCAGTCAAATTTGTTTTCAAATACTCAACTTTTTCAGCCCAACTTTCACAAAGTCGGTAAACGATAAATTCATTTTTTATTGAGTCACTTTTTTTTCGGATTGTCTGTCCACTATTAGCTGTTAATTCTGTCAGTTCAGAAATGATAGAATTTGTCTTTGATTGCGAATATGCACAAAGTGAAATAAGAATTATGCTATATGTGATTAGGTTTCTCAAAATTGTGTACAACGTTCTCTGTGTATGGCGTAGTGAGGCGCGCCTCACGGAGAGCCATAATTGCGCCTGATTCGCTATACACTGTGTTGTTAGTAGTTACGTGTGGAGTTCACAGGTAACCTAGCAAATATACAAAAACATAGTTGGCGCAATTAACAGGGAACGTTGGAGAGTAATTAATAGAAAGGAGAGTGTTTGCAAAACACGGTTTCTATGAGCCGCAGGCAATTACTCTCCAACGTTCAGTATAAAATGTCGTAGCCATCCCGCAGGGTGGCTATGCATTTTATACCTTGTTGTGCGTTCGCTTTTTATTCCTTTTAGTTTGGAGAATTTAGACCTAGTTTATTTCCTTCCGTATCTAAAAACAAAGCAAAAAATCCGCTTTCATCTGCGTGGGCAGTTTTGGGGACGATGATTTCCCCTCCATTTTTCTCAACTTTATCAAGAATTACCTGAAGGTTGTCTCCACCATTCAGATATATAGTTACTCCATCTGCTGAAGGTTGATATCCCTCTCCTTTAACTATGACTCCTGTTACCATTTGTCCTTCGTATGGAAACAATCCCATTTCCATTCCTGAGAATTCCATTTTCTCAATGTTAATGTCCAATATTGCTTGATAAAAATTAACTGCTCGTGAAATATTCGTTGCTGGGATTTCAAAAATGGAGATATAACTTTGTTGTCTCTCATTAGTCATTTGCTCTTTGCCAGAATCTACTTTATGTCCTTCTAGTTCAGGTTTATTTTGATTGTTACAAGCCGTGAAATTAAGGGCGAGTATAATAGTAGCATTTAGAATGATCCGTTTCATTTTATAGTTTAAATTTATTTTGTTCGGGTTATTATTTATTTGGTGCTTTACCAATTTTAAGATGTTATCGCCTTGCTTTTTCTAATCTATCATTGATCAACTCTTTTTCATTTTTCTTATTCGCAAATTCAATTGCTTTATTTAAGTATTCTATTTCTTTATTACTGTTGTTGCGCATACGGTAAAGCTCAGCTAACAAACAGAAATAATGGTGGTTATCTTTTAATTCTAACTTATGTGCTTCTTGAATGGCTTCATCAATAGAGTTCGCTTGTGCAAGGGCATAGGTTCGATTCATAGCTATGATGGGCGAATATTCTATAGCGAGCAATTTATTGTATAGCTGTAATATGTTATTCCATTTTTCTTTAGTTTCCTTGGTGTGCCAATATGCTATTGCAGCTTCGAGATGGTATTTGGTGACAACATTTCCCACAGCAGAAAGGTTGAGATATTTACAGCCTTTTTGAATCAGATCTTTATTCCATTTTCTTTTATCTTGTTCTTGGTACAAAAGATCACCGTTTTCGCCAGATGTCCTTGCATCTATCCTAGAAGCATGGAAACACATTAAGGCTATCAGGGCGTATATTTTTTGCTTTGGAAAATTTTTTTGCTCTGATAAAAAAAGGCCGAGTCGCATAGCTTCCCAGCATATTTCATGGCGGATGTTTTCTTCGTCAACACTGCTATAATATCCCTCATTAAATAGTAGATAAATAACCCTTAACACATTATCAAGCCTCGATATATATTGATCTGATGTAAGATTTGTTTCAATTCGATCACGTTCTTTGATTACTTTTTTAGCTCTATAGATTTTTTTATTAATTGTTTCCTTGTTTGACAAAAGTGCTCTAGCAATCTCTTCAATACTAAAACCACATAAAATTCTTAAAGCAAGACAAAGTTGAGATTCTCTATTGAGGTCAGGATCACAAAGCACAAATATCATCTGAAGCTGACTATCTTCAATTATTCTATCAGTAATTTCTACGAAATTAATTTGATGATTTTTTGCTCTTATTTCAGGAGTGATTTTTTCATCATAGATTTTTTTTCTTCTATAATGTTCGTTCAACAGATTCTGCGCTACTTTTCGGAGCCAGGCTTTTGGAAATTTGGGAATACCTTTATGAGACCATGATTTCATGGCTTTAAGAAAAGTATCTGAGACAATATCTTCTGCTAATTGTAGGTCAGTTAATCCGTAATAATTGCTGAGTACAGCAATCAAATTGCTGTACTCAGACTTAAATATTTCGGATAGTTGTTCGTCATCCATGTAGCTATCATCCTAGTTATGCAGATTACATTTCATCAAAAACCATAATGTCTCTGACTTCTACTTTACCACCGTTACTTAATGCAGGGCAACCATTACTAAGTTGGATAGCTTCTTCAATAGAATCAGCCGATACGATCATAAAACCTCCTACAATTTCTTTAACTTCTGCATAGGGGCCATCTGTAATAGAACCATCAGTGTGCATGGTTTTTCCTTCAAAGCCCAAAGCTTCTCCCGGATTTTTGAGTTTGCCTTGTGCTCCAATACCTTCCATCCAATCTTGCCAAGCTTTAATTTCATCCTGTATTTGATCAGGAGTAGGGCTAAAATCAGGATTTGGTTCACTGTGAAACAACATCATAAAATTTTTCATGTCTTTTACTTTTAATGAATTATTAATAAACGTTTATATTCTTAATGATTGAAAGTTTAGAAATTGGACAAAAGTGTTCAATAAAATTTCACATAAACTTCTAAAGCTGGACGGAGTTTTAAAATATTTGATAATTTATTAATGCCTATTTTTTATAGTGACGCACAACGTGTTCGTGTATGGCTTGTTGCGTTGGCGAGAACTAAGTTAACAAAAGAAAACGAACCAGAGGAAATTCCGTTAGGAATTTCCAAGTAGGCTAGAACCAAGCAATTGGTTATACACGTTGTTGGCAGTTGTTTTAAGTTATATCAAAAACGCCTCCTTCTTTTTCTAGAATTTCGTCTCATTATTCTTCTCTTTGCATAATAAGCTTGCATTCTTAAATATTCAAGTCTATTCTTTTCTTCTTGAATCTTTCTTTCTTGTGCTTTTTTAATTAAAAAATCTTGAACTCTTTTTGTCCATGTACCATTTGAACATGCCTCAAAGAATGAACTCCGACTTATAACGGCGAAATAATTATTGGGAAACAAACAGTATAAGGGCTTTCTTAATGCTCTTAATTCGCTTAATTCAATTTCATAATTTATATGCTCCAAGTTCTCTAAGATTTGTGATGAACCATCACCGAAAAAATCAAATACTACAGGTACAGTACTCTCAACCCAATTTTTAGGAAAGCACCATTCAGGAAAACTAACAGTATAAATATCTTTGTTTTTTGTTTCATGGACATCACAAATTCCATCATCTGTCCAAAATTCTTTGAAAAAACGTGGGAAATCTCTTTTTAGTCGGGTGCCATCAACAACCCAAATCATGTTTTTATAGAATGCTTCACGACTTCTTCGTTCATCAGGTTTAATATGGGAATGTTGAAACTCTATTACTAGCCCTGAATCAGTTTTAATATCTGCTATGTGCTTTTCATTAGTAATACTGTCATATTGAATGATTTCCTGCCAATCTATTGGAAAATTGTCCTTCCAGTTTCTATGCCATTCGGTTTCTGTTTCCCACCAGCTATCACAATCTTTCTTTTTTTTATGTGCCCAATGGTTAATTTTAAATTCTCCACATTTAGCAATCACTTCAGCTCCACAACTTTGACAGAAACCCCTAACTCCTTTAGATGCTTCTACTTTTAAGTTATCAATTAATGCGAATCTCATTTGATAATGTGTTTTTGCTAGGAAGGTTTATGAATTACTGCCAACGGATTTGTATATGAAAAGTAGCAAGTTTGTCGGTCACCCACTTTTCGGATAAATAAATGTATTAAAAAAGTGCGAGCTTTAATGACTTGCACTTAATTTGCTATTTTTTATATACGTTGTTGGCAGTAGTTTATAAAAACTTAAGTTCGAAAGGATTATTAATAGACTTTTCTCCAAAGATTTTTAACAAAGAAACTAAACTTGTTTTATCACCTTCGAGTTTGTCTAATTTTGATTCATGATATGGCTGATTCAAATTTGGAATTCGAGTAGCGAAGAATGGCATTAATTCCTCAAATTCATATTTTTTGTCGATATCTGGGAAGTTGATTAAAGGCAGCACAAACTGCTTTTTTTTGTATTCTTCAGAATATTCAAAAATCCATTTGTCTTCGTTAAATTCTAATATGCCAACTAGCTGGTCATCAAATAATAACCCAAACTTTGCATTTTCGTTTTCCGAGTTAAGTTTAGACAAGAAGTCGTCATCTCCAGACCATGGAGTAAGTTTTTGTAAAATATTTTTTAATTTTTCTTTCATTTGAAAACTAAGTTACGATTTTTTTTAGTTCTTGAAATCTATATCTTAATATATCAGTAACTAAAGAACGTCTATTGTTACTGATTAGTGTCTTATATTGTATGTTAAAGTTTTCAATTACTTCCTCAATTTTATTTTCTTCAAATAGTTCTTGTACAAATTGAGTATTTTTATAATACGAATCATAAGATTTAATTAGTTGGAAATGATTGACACTTTCTTCATTTTCAATGCCTATTTTGGGTTTACTATTTTTACAATATTTCTTTATGAATTGTTCTTTGCGATTCTTGGTGTTTAAAATTTCCTCAATTTTATCTTCTGTCTCATTCCATAACAAACCTCGTGCCGAATCATAAATAGGGGAGAATTCAGCTAGCTTTTCACCATATACGTCACGAATTATTCCCCAATTGTACATATGTCTGTCATTATTTCCAATTAATGCATCGAAAAACAACATTAACATAAATGATTTAAAAATATCATTAAATGAGTCTTTGAAAAAGTGCGTAAGAACATCTCTCGTAAAACTTATAGTGAAAAATGCTTGGGTCATTCTTTGTAACTCAATATCGTCTACAAATTGTTTATCATTAAGGTAACCAGCATACATATCGGCTCCATGGTAAAGTTCATCAGTGTGTTCTTTTAAAAAGTATCTTGAAAGAAATCTTATTTGCCCACCAATGAAACATATTTTTGAGTCGGCAAGATTAAAACCAAACCATTTTCCAATATCTGAAATCAGTTGTTCAGTAATTGATTCTAATGGGTAGTATTTATGACCGAGTTTTGCTATGTAAATCGGCCACTTTTTTGTTTTGATTTTTAGCGAGTGTCCATATTCATAATATCGTATAATATCCTTTGGAGCATCACCAGTAACAGAAACACCTTTAATCACGCAATATTGGTGTTTTTTTGCAGTTTCAATATCTCCAAATTTCGGACTGAATCCACTATATTTTAAAATTGGAAGTTTTGAAACATGCTTTAACTTATGATTTGTTTTTCTCTTCATTTTCTCAAATTACTGCCAACGGTTTTGTGTATGATTTCGTTGCGTGTTTAAGCAACTAATTTAGCAAATAAATCACAGATAGAAAGTCCGCGAGGACTTTCGTAAGTAAGCTATAACTAGCAATGAATTATACACGTTGTTGTAGCACGTTTTTTATCAGATTTCAGGGCGTAAAAACCTGACATACTTTCAGTTGGTTATATTAAACCGATAAAAACACCAATAATCGTCTAAATTAACTGACAAAAGGTAATTGGTACTATTTTTGATGTAGGAAAAGCATTATTGGGCTGGGAACATAGCTGATGGTCACGTTTTATTATCAATGCACTTCGGTGTATCACGCGCAGGACTTGGCTGACGTGTGAAGACGCATTCCAGAAAACCAAATGCAGGTGCAATCTGTAACAAGAAAGCATAAGCCCTGTACAAGGTCAAGGGATGTCTTGAGTTCTATTTGAGATGTTTGTAACATAGTTATAAGTATTAAAGATACGAATTTAATTCTAACGATGAGTGGCGCTACCTAGGTTTAAACGCTGTAAAGTAGCATAAGGATTGTACCATTATAAAGCAAGCCACGACCAGCCCTTTTTTTTTATTCTATGATTCCAGATTGGTTAAAATTTAAAAAGTATCCACATATAGGAAAACCTCTAACTAAAAAGAAAGATAAGGGTTGGGTAATTGAATATGTGACTAATCCTGATAAAATTGCTAATCATAAATTCACTCCTTTACTTCATAAGAAAATTTATCAGCGAAAGTATAGACCAAGTAAAGATGCACCAAAAAACAAGTATAAAAAAAGACAACGGTCTGTCCAAAAACCAAAAGAAAGACCAATATTTTATGCCTCACATTTGGATTCAATTGTTTATAGTTTTTACAGTCATAGTTTAACTGAAGCTTATGAGGATTATCTAGAAAATGAAGATTATGGTATTAGTGCAGTAGCTTATAGAAAAATTCCAATTGTTAAAGGAAAGAAGGGTAATAAAAGTAATATTGAGTTTGCGTACGAAACATTTAAGTTTATTGAAGAAAATAAACATCGCAAGTTGTCAATGATAGTGGCTGATGTCACATCATTTTTTGATAACCTTGACCATAGAATTCTTCATAAACAATGGAAACGTGTTTTAAAAACTGATAACTTACCTGAAGACCATTATAATGTATATAAAAGCTTAATTTCAAAGAGGTACGTTAATGAACTAGAATTGTTTAACAAATTCCAAAACAGGCTTATAGTTGAACGTGGAATTGAAAATAATGATAAGAAAACTAAATTACGTTCTAAAAAGGTCAAACATATTTGGAATTTAAAAAGAGAAAGAGTAGTTGCCTATTGCTCGAAAGAAGATTTTTTTAGAGAAGCAACAAATTTGATAAGAGTTGAAAAAAATTGTAGTCATCAGCACAAAAGATGTCGAGAGAATTGTGGTATGAAAGGAATTCCTCAAGGAACTCCAATGAGCGCAACACTTGCGAATATCTATATGCTTGATTTTGATGAGTTGGTGTTTGAAGAGGCACAACAAAAAAATGCTTACTACCAAAGATATAGCGATGATTTAATTATAGTTTGTGACCAAAAAGATGAAGATTACTTTAATAATTTAATTCGTAAATCCATTGAGGACTTGGCAAAACTGGATATACAACCTGAAAAGACAAATATTTATCGGTATGAAAATATTAAAGGTGAATTTGTTGGTGGAATTGTAAACGAAAAGAATGTAGTTGTTCCAAATAAGCATCTTGAATATTTAGGTTTTAAGTATGATGGCAAAAAAGTTAGAGTTAAAACTGTTGGCTTTTCAAAATTCTACAGAAGTATGAAAAGAGCTTTTCGAAGAGGTGTTCATTTCGCTACAAAACCAGAGAATAAAAGCCATAATCTTTTTGAAGAAAGACTTTATAAAAGGTTTACTTACAAAGGTGCAAAAAGAAGATTGATATACAAACCAGACCCAGAATCAGAGACTGGATATTCAAAATCTAAAGAACAATATTGGGGAAATTACATTAGCTATTTAGAAAAAGCTAATCGTGTTATGAAACCTATCAATGGTGATGATACAATCAAAAATCAATATTCAAAATTTTGGCCTATTTTCGGAAAGGAAATGAAAAAGGCATACAAAGAAATTGGCGAAAAAGTAGCCAAAATGTAAATATCAATCTTTGTTGTTCCTAGGTTTTATATTATACTGATATAGGTTGACCTTTTTTTATTGATTTTTTGCACGTTCAAAAGATTTTTTTAGCCGTTTAGAAGGCAAAAAAATCATTTGAACTAGGTCTAGTTTTTAAATTGTTAGTATAGGTAAATTTACATTATTTTTTCTATATGATTTGTATTTAATGTTTGGATTTAAATGCACTTCTGCTGGTTTTCTAAGGTTTAGGCTAAAATGGGTTCTTAGATTGTTATAAATATACACTGCTTGTTGGGTCATTTTTTGGGCAAGGTCAGTGTTTTTAATTGTTTGTTTTAGGCCATATTCGTATTTGAGTGTTCTGTTAATACGTTCTGCAACAGCGTTTTCATATGGGTCATATTGTTCTGTCATACTCATTGTGATGTTGTTGCTTTCTGCAAATTCTGTATACTTAGGGTTGCAGTATTGGAAGCCTCTATCAGAATGATGAATGAGTTTTTGGTCAGGATATTTTCTGTTTTTAATAGCCATAGCGAGCGCTTCTTTGCAAAGCGATGTTCTCATATGGTTGGCTAGTTTATAGCCCATAATTTGCTTGGAATAGGCGTCTGTTACCAGAGCTAGATAATTGTGTCCGTTTTGAGTTTTAATGTATGTGATGTCGCTTACCCAAAGCTGTTCTGGTCGAGTGGGAACGTGGTCTTTTACGAGGTTCTTATATTTTTTGTACATATGGTTTGAGTTTGTGGTTGTGATGTAATTTTTAGTTTTAGGAATCAAAAGATTATTGAGCCTTAGAAAGCGATAGAATTTATCTCTACCTATCTTAATATCTGCATTAATAAACTCATCTTTAAGTTCTTTATATAGCTTAATTCCGCCCGTTTTAGAGCCTACTTTTTTACGGTAGTCTTTGACCATTTTAATCATTTTTTGATGGTCTATTTGTTGTTTTTGTTGTGTTTTGAGTCTTTTGTAGAAGGCTTGTTTAGATATCCCAAAACACCCATAGAGCCATTTTCTTTTAAACGGTTTTTCTTCTTTTGCTCTATCTCTTTTGCCAATGTTTTGGGCAACGACTTTTTTGACATATCCACGCCTGTAATAAGTTCCATATCGGCTATAATATCTTGTTGGAAGTCTTTTTGAAATTCAAGTTCCTCTATCTTTTCCTTTAGTCTTTTTATTTCATCGTTTTTACTCATACCTGTATTTTGTTGTACTAAGGTACTGTATTTTCTTAACCAATAGGCAATGGTGGTTCTAGGAACATCATATTTTTTGGAAGCTTGGTTATTGGATATCTGCCCATTGAGGATTTGGTCAACGACTAAAAGTTTGGTTTCTAAGGTTGCTTTTTGATAGCTTTTTTTTCGCCAGTGCTGTTTTTTTGGTTTCATAAGTGACTATAATTAATGGTTTAATTTTTAGTCAACCTATTTCAGGAAAGTTCGTTTCTTCAAATGTGCTACAACGGTCTAGTGTATGATTTCGTTGCGTGTTTAAGCACTAAGTTAGCAAATAAATCACAGATAGAAAGTCAGCGAGGACTTTCGTAAGTAAGCTCTAACTAGCAATGAATTATACACATTGTTGCCATTAGTACTTTTTATTCCTAATTTGATTTCTCTTTTGTTTAATTGTTTCTCTTCTTGTTTTTGAAGTTGAAAAACTCAAGATTTTTGATAATTGTTCTAAAAAGTTTGTTGAAACTCTTGATGGTCTATATTCGGATTTCATATGCTATTGTTCCAATTGATTTATTAATTCCTTAATTTCAGATATTCTTGGGTTGATTTCTTTTTTTACTCTTTTTTTATTTAAGAAATATCCATAAACACCTATTCCGATTGCAGCAACATTAATAAGGACAATCAAATATATTGGAACTTTTTCCCGAACGCTGATAGTGAATAATAGCATTATTGGATAAGCTGGTAATATGCCCCAATAGAAATATGATTTAAGGAATTTCTTTTTTGCTTGAAGATATTCCTTGTTTTTTTTGAGATAATTGATGTAATCTTTTTCCAAGTCACTAGGCTGAAACTTTTTTACACTTCGATATTTTATTATTAAATAAACTGCACAAATAATCATTAAACCCAATGCTATTTTTGTCAGAATGAATGGAATCTTGAATAATAAAAGAGTAGATAATAAAACTCCAAATATAGCTAAAACCGTTTCTGAAAGTTCCAGATAGTTCCACCATTTGTCTAAACGCTTTAAACTTGATTGTAGTTCAATCATTAATTTTGATTTCTCAAATTTTATACGCTCTTGATTACTCGACGATTGCCAGATTTTAATTAATTCATCTTCTATCATGATATTCCATTTATGCAGTTAAATAATTTTGATTTAATTCGCTTGATTTTTACGGCTACGTGATTTTCAGATAACCCAAGTATTTCTGAAATTTCTCGGTATGCTAATCCCTCTAAGTACAAAGCAACTATTGCCTTATCTCCATCATTCAATTTTTTAACACATTTCCTTAAAGCTTTTAGTTTTTCATTATTATTTTCGTCTTCTACTTCAGAACCGATATTACAAATAGTCATACTATCTAATCTTATAAATCGGTTTTGGTTTTTCGTGTATTTTGATTTGAAACGAAGGCAAACATTTAATGCTATCCTAAACATCCAAGTACCAATAGATGAATTGCCTTTAAATAAACTCATCGACTTCCAGATTTGAACTAAAACCTCTTGAAATAGGTCTTTTGAGTCTTCATTATTATCAGAATATATTGAACAAAGCCTATATAATTTATCTTGGTTTTCCTCAAGTTTGGATAGAAATAGGCTTTTTTGTTTTTCCATTTTTAATACTTCCCTTTATTACTTTAGTTACCATAGTTTGAGAAATATGACAATTTAGAGAACATTTTATAAAAAAAAGATGGAATTTTAAGGATGGGTCAGTATTAATGGCAACTTGGTTATAATAGCTAAAAGTATAAAACCTAACAATTATATCCTAAAAAACACATTTAGTATTATGTTTTTAAAACTTTAATACAATGTTGTTGTAAATAAGTATTGTTATATTTATACCAAATAGGTGCGAAAATGGTAGTTAAAACAATAGACAAATTTTGTAAACTTCTGGAAATAAAAGGCTATAGCCAGAGTACGATAGATAATTATAAGAACCATTTGTTAACTTTTAAAAATTTGTTTCAATTTAGTAGTTGGTCTGATTTGTCCGACAAAGAATTGTTAAACAACGCCTATTTGCAAATCACTAAAAAGCAAATGGCCTTTAATACCCAAAAACAATGTTTAAGTGCCTTAAACTTGTTTTTTAAGGAAATGTTTAATAGGGATGTTAGGTTTAAAGCATTGGCTCCAAATAGAACCCCAAGTTATTTGCCAGTTGTTTTAGCGCCAAGTGAGGTAAAGGACATACTCAATAAAACCAAAAATGTAAAACATAAAGCTATTATTTCGGTAATTTATGGTTTGGGTTTAAGAAGTGCGGAATTATTAAATTTAAAGATTGAAGATATTGATGGTGCTAGAAATGTAGTACTTATTAAAAACGGAAAAGGAAAAAAAGACAGAGTTGTAATGCTATCTCAAAGGTTAAAATTACAACTGCGAGAATATTTTATAAAATATAAACCTACAGTCTTTTTATTTGAAGGTCAAAAAGGCGGAAAATATAGCCAAAGTAGTTTACAACAAGTTATTAAACAAGCCGTAAAACGAGCCAAAATTAATAAGGTGGTTACTGCCCATACGCTACGTCATAGCTTTGCTACGCATTTATTGGAAAACGGAACAGACATAAGGGTCATTCAAAAACTATTGGGACATAACGATATTAAAACCACACAAATTTACACACGTGTTTCTTCGGCAATAATTCAGCAAATTAAAAGTCCGTTGGATTATCTCTAAGTGAGAGGTATGTAATCACTTCTTTAACCTCTTAACTGCCGAAAATGCCTTATCCACAAAATCGTCTTCAACCAAAATGGTAAATTCATTGGTGGTTGATACTACTTCGTATAAAATAATGCCTTCCCAAGCTAAACGTTTAAAAAAGTGATAATATAAACCTGCAATTTTAGAATTTTCTTCAGGTAAATTAATGCTTATAGCTGTTAAGCCATCTTGAATGGCAATAAAGGTTTCACCTTTAAAACATTCCATAATAAAAGGTTTCAAACTACTGGAAATAATAATATTACTTTCATGAATACCTCGTGTAAAGGTGTAAAATAATTTAGATTGCCCTTTTACTTTCTCTAATATTTTTGAGTGGTTTTGTATTAACGTATGTGAATTTTTAACGGTAAAATCGGTAAGGTTAGAGCGCACTGTAATATCACCTAAGTTATTGATGATTTTTTTCATCTTTAACGAATGCCCAGGAATCATTGGCGAATTATAACGCCTCAATGCCATCATAATGGCAGCCGATTTCACAGGTTTTTTTAGCATATCACCAATAGGTTGTTGTAACTCTTCAGCCAAAGCACTATAATTAATTATGCCTCTTGATAAGGCCTCCTCTAAATAAGGTTGTGTGATTAGTACATCTTCTACACAACTTGCAATAGTTTTCATGTGTTAAATAATTAACAATATGTGCAAAAGTAAAGTTTTTTGTGAAAACCGCCTGTTGAAGTTTATGAAATAACGTGTTAAATTATTCCTTCCATCTAATAGTTTCCATAATATGCTGAATATCTTTCTTTAAATAGTCGGCAGCTGGAAGTATAGAATCGTAATTTGGTTTTGCGTAAAAGTATAAAGACCCAGTTAAAAAATGGTTAATGCTATCGGTAACATAAAACTGCGATTGTGATGCTGCGTTACCACCAACTTCGTAAAACATTCCAAAAACCTTGTTTTCAAAATTTAAATAAGGTTGCTCGACAATTTCATCGGCTCTTTGAGAATGTTTTTGGGTAATATTTTGAGCATCTATTAAATAAGGCTCTAGATTCTTATTTATAATCTCTTTATAGGTAATATATATTGTGCCTTTTAAAGAGGGATATGAGATATCTAAACTATACGATTTTTGGTCGTTAGATATTTTAATATTGCTAACATCTTTAGCAAATATGTTTTTTTCGAAAGTAAAAGGAAGGTCTTGCTGAATTTGAACATATTTGTGCGCAGGGTACTCCAACCTTAAAAAGGCTTTTGGTTTTGGCACAGGGTCATTTCTACAAGATATACAACAAATAACGATTAGTAATAAAAAAACATTTCTCATTTTAATTAATAGTGATTTTTACTTGTTTAATACGCTTTTTGTCTAAAGATTCTATAGTGAAAACGTAATTTTCAAAATTTATTTTACTGTCTAATTTTGGGAAGTTCCCAGAAATCTCCAAAACAAAACCTGCAATGGTTTCTGCTTCACCTTTTTGGTCTTCAAAAATAGCTTCGTTTTCTATTTTAACAATGCGATAAAAATCTTTTAATGTAGTTTTACCGTCAAACACAAAATTGTTATTATCAAGTTTAGAATAAATAAGGTCATCGTCGTCAAATTCATCACTTATATCACCTACAATTTCTTCTATAACATCTTCTAACGATACAATCCCTGAGGTACCTCCATACTCATCTACCACAACGGCTAAATGTACCTTTTTTTCTTGAAACTCCTGCATTAAATCGTCCAGCTTTTTATTCTCAGGAATAAAAAATGGCTCGCGTAACAATGTAGTCCAATCAAACTGTTTTTTACCTAAATGAGGTAGCAAATCTTTTACATATAAAATACCAATAACATTGTCAACATTGTCTTGAAATACAGGAATTCTTGAATATCCATTTTTAATAATTTCAGGAACAATATCACTATATTTTAAAGTACTGTCGAGGGCAAAAATATCAATACGAGGGCGCATTACTTGTTTCGTATCGGTATTTCCAAACGAGACTATTCCTTTCAAGATTTTATGTTCCTCTTTAGTTGTATCTTCTTCACTAGTTAACTCTAATGCTTGCGATAATTGGTCTACACTAATATTAGATTTTTGCTTTCCTAATTTATTGTGCATGCCAATAGTAATACTTCGCATAGGCATACTTAAAGGAGAAATTAATACGTCTAAAAAACGTAAAGGATATGCCATAAATTTAGCAAATTTCACGCTATTTCTGCTGGCATAAATTTTTGGTAAAATCTCACCAAACAATAAAATTAAAAAGGTAACAACGCCAACTTCAATTAAAAACTTAAACCAAGCTGGAGATAAACTTGCAAAATAAAATTCGCTTAAATAAGCAAACAGAATAACAATAGCAATGTTTATAAAATTGTTTGCTACTAAGATTGTGGCTAGAAGTTTTTTGGGTTTTTCTAATAGTTTTGAAATAATTTCAAGTGGCTTAGACGCTTCAGTAGAATTATCAAAATCTGATTGGGTCAACGAAAACAAGGCAACTTCGGCACCAGAAATTAAAGCAGAACATAGCAGTAAAAAAAAGAACAATACAATTCCAAACACCGTTGAAGCATCTATTGTAATTAAAGATATTGTTAAGCTAATGGGTTCAGGATCCAAGTTTACAGGTTTTGGTTAGTGCTAAAATGGCAAATCGTCGTTATCGTCTCCAATAGGCTCACTTACTTGATTTTGCGTTTGCTGTTTAGCTACTGGTTGCTGAGTATTTTGAGTATTACCACTGTCGTTTTTGGTTGTTAAAAAGGTAAAGTCGTTACATTGAATTTCGGTCGAGTAACGGTCATTACCCTTATCGTCTTGCCATTTACGTGTTTTAATTCGTCCCTCAATATATACTTTATCACCTTTGCTTAAATATTTCTCGCAAATTTCGGCTGCTTTGTTACGTACAACTATGTTATGCCATTCGGTATTTGTAACACGCTCGTTGGTTTGCTTGTTTGTATAAGTTTCGTTGGTTGCTAACGGAAAACGTCCAACGCAATTTTTATCATCAAAATAATGCATTTTTACTTCATCGCCTAAATGCCCAATAAGCATCACTTTATTTAATGTTCCTGACATAATATGTTTGTTTTAAACCACAAAATTAGTGGTTTTTAATTAATTTACTCGATAATCGATATTTGAATACTTCGAAGTTTACTTAAAAGTAATGAAAAAGCTTTTAAAAATTAAATTGTTCGATAAATTTTCCAATTAATATAGGAACTGGATATTCCCTTATTTTTGAAATCGGAATACTCCCTTTCGGAAGGCTTTGGACTTCAATAATCCAGAATTTTGTATGTAAATGTTGATGTGATAGCTTGTGTACAATGTTCTCCTCATTATAAAGGCTTATGTCGTGTACATCATCAATTAAAAAACTCTTAATTTCTAGATGTTTTTTTAAACCATTTTTGTTCAGACTTTTTGATGATTCTATTAAAGGAAACTGGTACATGTTTTGCCAAATGCCTTTTTCAGTTCGCTGTTCAAGTATAGTTTTATTATCATTAGAAAGAAACACCAAAAAGTTGAAGCACTTTTTACTGACCTTTGTTTTTTTGAGTTTTACAGGAAGCACGTTAACCTTATTCAACTCAAAAGCTTTACAACCATTTTGCAAAGGGCACTCATTACAATTTGGGTTTGCAGGTTTACATTGTACAGCACCAAACTCCATAATGGCTTGGTTGTAATCTCCAATATTGGTTTTTGGTAGTAAATTTTGCGCTAGAGTTTTAAACTCCTTGATGCCTTTTGTAGAATTTATAGGCGTATCAATATTATAATATCGTGACAACACTCTATATACATTGCCATCAACCACAGCAGTAGCTTCGTTATAACAAATAGAAGCAATGGCACTTGCTGTATAATCACCAACACCTTTTAGTTTTAGAAGCTCTTTATAAGTTTTTGGAAACTCACCGTTTAACTCATTTGCAATATACTTAGCCGAAAAATGCAAGTTTCGTGCTCTAGAGTAATACCCAAGTCCTTGCCATAACTTTAAAACATCAGTTTCTTTAGCATTTGCAAGGTCTTGTACCTTAGGAAATTTGCTCACAAAAGCTTCGTAATAAGGCAACCCTTGCTTAATTTGAGTTTGTTGTAAAATGATTTCTGACAACCATATTAAATACGGATTTTTGGTTTCGCGCCAAGGCAACTCACGTTTATGTGCTGAATACCAGTTAATTAAAATTTTAGTAAAAATCATTTTAAAACTATATAAGCTGCAAAAATAAACGTTTATTGGGTTAAAATTTAATGATTTAGGCTTGAAATATTGAATTTAAAATACATATATTTGCATCCCTTAGAATTAAATAGATAACCCTAAAAATAATTAATAATGACGAAGGCTGATATAGTAGCTAAAATTTCTGACAAGTTAGGAATTGAAAAAGGAGATGTACAAGCAACAGTAGAAACATTTATGAGTGAAGTAAAAAACTCTTTAGAGAGTGGAGATAATGTTTACTTAAGAGGTTTCGGTAGTTTCATCGTAAAAACAAGAGCAGAGAAGACCGGTAGAAATATTTCAAAAAATACAACTATTAAAATTCCAGCTCACAACATACCTGCATTTAAACCTGCAAAAGTTTTTGTAGAAGGTGTAAAAGCAAAGGTTGAAGTTAAATAAGACAACTGAAAAATAGTTTCAGTATTAAAAAAAGTATTAATTAAAAAAAGCATTATTTATGCCAAGTGGTAAAAAACGTAAAAGACACAAGGTAGCGACGCATAAGCGTAAAAAAAGAAGACGCGCTAATCGTCACAAGAAAAAATAATTTGAAAAAGTAGTTGTAAAACTACTTTTTCAGTTTTATTTAAAAATCGTTCTTTGATATCAAATTCATGAAATTATTATGTTACTACCTAACATAATCATGAATTTTCTGGATTAAAACCCTGTGAATCAAATAATATGTTTAATCCATCTGTACATTAATTGTATGGATAAAAATTAACAAAATGAATAAAGAATTGATCATTAGATCTAGTTCAAACAATGTTGATTTTGCCTTATTAAAAGATGGAAAACTTATTGAATTACAAAAAGATGAAGATGACAGTAATTTCTCGGTTGGTGATGTGTTTTTAGCCAAAATCCGAAAATCTGTACCAGGTCTAAATGCCGCATTTGTTAATGTTGGTTATGAAAAAGATGCATTTTTGCATTATCATGATTTAGGACCTAAACTTCCAACTCTTTTAAAATTCATTAAACGTGTAAGCACAGGTAAACTTAAAGATTACTCTTTAAAAGATTTCCCATTTGAAAAAGATATTGATAAAAACGGCAGTATTACTGACGCTTTAAAATCAAATCAATCTGCATTAGTGCAAATCGTTAAAGAACCAATTTCTACAAAAGGACCGAGAATTAGCTCGGAAATATCCATAGCTGGTAGATATTTGGTGTTAGTTCCTTTTTCTGACCGTATTTCAATTTCTCAAAAAATTGAAAGCAAAGAAGAAAAAGATAGATTAAAACGATTACTAAAAAGTATTACACCCAAAGGATTTGGAGTGATAGTACGTACGGTTGCAGAAGGCAAAAAAGTAGCAGAACTAGACAGAGATTTACAAAATTTGTACGACCGTTGGGTCGCAATGTGTAAAAAGCTACAAAGAGCAAGTCATCCAAGTAAAGTATTAGGAGAATTGAATAAAGCCTCTTCAATTTTAAGAGACATATTTAATGATTCATTTTCCTCAATAGTTGTTGATGACGAATCGCTTTACATTCAAATTAAAGATTATGTGCAAGAAATTGCACCAAAAAAAGAATCAATAGTTAAGTTGTATCAGTCTAAAGTTCCAATTTTTGAAAAATATGGAATAGAAAGACAAATTAAAACATCCTTTGGAAAAACTGTCTCTATGGCAAAAGGAGCGTATTTGGTAATAGAACATACCGAAGCACTTCATGTTATAGATGTTAATAGCGGAAACCGCTCTAACAAAGCAAGAAACCAAGAGGATACAGCACTTGAAGTTAATTTAATTTCGGCATCAGAAGTGGCACGACAGTTACGTTTACGTGATATGGGTGGTATTATTGTTATCGATTTTATTGACATGAATACTGCTGACCATAGGAGGAAACTCTTTAATCACCTTCGTGATGAAATGAAGGATGATAGAGCCAAACACAAAATTTTACCTCCAAGTAAATTTGGATTGATACAAATAACCAGACAACGAGTAAGACCTGAAATGAACATTAAAACCAGAGAGGAAAACCCTGATGGAATTAATGGTAAAGAGGTTGAAGCTCCAATTGTTTTAGTACAAAAAATAAAACAAGACCTGGATTTAATTATGAAAAAAGACTATAAAAAGGTGACATTAAACACACATCCTTTTATAGCAGCCTTTTTAACAAAAGGTTTTCCATCATTACGTTCAAAATGGTATTTTGAACATAAAAAATGGGTAAAAATATTACCAAGAGATGCTTACACATATCTAGAGTATCATTTTTTAGATAAAAATGGTAACGAAATTACATTATAAAAAAAGCCTTACTCATTGCGAGTAAGGCTTTTTTGTTTTTAATAACTTTTTTGAATTTGTTAAGGCGCTGGATTAGGTATTGCAGCATGTATGGTATTAATCTCACTTAAAAGAGCATCATTTATTTCTACATTGATACTATCTATATTTTCTTTTAATTGCTCAACACTTGTAGCACCAATAATATTGCTAGCTACAAAAGGTCTTTGAGTCACAAAAGCCAAAGACATTTGTGCTAAACTCATATTGTTTTCTTCAGCTAACTGTAAATATTGTTTTGTAGCTTCGGTAGATTGCTCACTGCTATATCTTGAAAATCTAGGGAATAACTTTAACCTTGCGTTATCTGATGCTGTTCCTTTAATATATTTTCCAGATAACACTCCAAATGCCATTGGCGAGTATGCTAACAGTTTAATGTTTTCACGTATAGCAATTTCAGCCATATCGCCTTCAAATACTCTGTTTAATAACGAATAGGCATTTTGTATGGTTATCATTCTTGGTAAATCGTGCTTGTTGGATTCTTCTAAATAACGCATGGTTCCCCAAGCTTTTTCGTTTGAAAGTCCAACATGCATAATTTTACCTTCTTTAATCACTTCTTGTAATACGTGAAGCACTTCGTTAAAATTATCTTCCCATGGGTCATTTGGATTATGAACATAATCTCTCACACCAAAGGTATTGGTATCACGTTCTGGCCAATGCAGTTGAAACAAATCAATATAATCGGTTTGTAAACGTTTAAGCTCTTTATTTACAGCATCTTTAATGCCTTTTGCAAAGCCAGTTGTTCTAATATGTGCTGTATAATCGCCACCTCCAGCAATTTTACTTGCTAAAATTATCTTATCTCGATTTCCGGTTTTTTTAAGCCAAGTACCAATAATTTCACTTGTTCTTCCGCTAGTTTTTGCTTCGGCTGGAACTGGATATAACTCGGCAGTATCAAAAAAATTGATACCCTTTTCAAAAGCTAAGTCCATTTGAGCATGACCTTCGGCTTCGGTATTTTGATTTCCCCAAGTCATTGTGCCTAGGCAAATTTTACTAACTTTTATATTGGTGCTTGGTAAGTTGGTGTATTTCATATTCATTTCCCACGAAAATGGCAATCTCTTTTTAATTATTATTGTTTTCGTCATTGCGAAGCAAACTTGTTCGCTGTGGCAATCTCTCTCAAAGCATTAGAAATGATTGGCAGATTGCTTTGTCGCTAGGCTCCTCGCAATGACAGTTGCTAAGTAACTTTAGCGTATTTTAATTTATTCTTGTTGATATATTTATATAACATAATTCCACCAAAAGTGATATTTAAACCTAAGTACAAAAACCCAAAAACTACAAGATTTCTAGCATCATTGTTAAATTCACTAAACTCGGATAGCTCAGATAATAAGGCTAAAACAAGATAACTACTAATCAAAATAAGGATTGCAGCAATTACAATACCTAAAACTTGTTTTCTAGTTGTAATTTGAAACACTAAAAGAAGCAGTAAAATTATAGCAACAGGATTAACCAATAAAGCTGTTAATGACCAATAGTAAAGTACTGATACTATAAAATATAGTTCAGGAAGTATATTCATTACTTTATTTAAAACCCTCATTAGCTGTATAATTCTCGCCGTGGTTAAATTAAATATCACTTAATAATTTAGTAAGTTCATCTAACTTTGGCGTTAAAATTACTTCAATACGTCGATTTTTTGCTTTCCCTTCAGCAGTATCATTAGTTGCTATTGGTGCATATTCTCCACGCCCAGCGGCTGTTAAATTTTCAGGATTAATATTGGCATTTTCTCGTAAAATATTGACAATAGCAGTAGCACGCTTGGTAGATAAATCCCAATTTCCACTTAATTGAGAGTTACCTTTATATGGTACATTATCAGTATGTCCTTCAATTAAAATAGCAATATCTGGATTATCAGCCAATACAACACCAAGTTGCTGTACTGCTTGACGACCATTACTTCCAACAGCCCAACTCCCAGAGCTAAATAATAGTTTGTTTTCCATTGATACGTACACTTTTCCATTACGTTGCTCAACAGTTAACCCTTTACCTTCAAAATCAGTTAATGCTCTAGAAATGGCATTTTTTAAATCGGTCATGGCTTTGTCTTTAGCCGCTATCACAGCTTCTAATTCTGCCACTCGGTTTGAACGGTTTTCCAATTGTTTTTTTAGTGCTTCAAGTCTTGTGTTTTCTGCAGCAAGGGCTTGTTCTTTGGCTTCAAGTTGCGCTAATAATTCTCTATTTTTCTTTGAGTTTTCTGCGATAGCTGCAGAACTATTTTTTTCTAACGCATCATACGAAGCCGTTAAATTATCATAATTGGCTTTTAAAGCATTATAGTCGCTTTGTAATTTATCTCGCTTTGCTACAGTTTCATCATAATTTTTTTGTAATTCCTTTAAACTGTTTTCTAACTTAGTTTTAGCATTTTGAAGTGATTCATTATCGTCTGATAATTGTCTGTGCTCCTTTTTTAAATTAGTGTATTTGTCTTCTAACTCTTTATAAACCTTAGGAGATACGCAAGATATTATAAGTGTTGTTATTACTGCTATTAATGACATTTTTTTAATCATAACTGTTGTTGTTAGGTTATTATATAGATTTGATTATTTTTTTATTTCTACCAAAATTGGACAATGGTCACTATGCACAGCTTCAGTGAGTATAACGGCTCTTTTAATGTTTTCTTGTAAAGGTTCTGAAACCATAGCATAATCTAAGCGCCATCCTTTATTATTTGCTCTAGAATTGGCGCGATAACTCCACCAACTATATTGTTGTAAATCGTTGTTTAAATATCTAAAAGAATCTATAAATCCACTATCAATAAACCCTCCTAACCATTCACGTTCTTCGGGTAAAAATCCAGAAACACCTTTCATTTTTGGGTTGTGAATATCAATTTCTTCATGGCAAATATTATAATCGCCACACACAATTAAGTTAGGTTTGCTTTGTCTTAAGGATGTTAAATATTCTTGGATTTCGTCCATGTAATTAAACTTAAACTGCAATCTATCCATATTTGTACCAGAAGGTAAATACATGCTCATAACCGATAGGTCACCAAAATCAGCACGAATGTTTCGTCCTTCAAAATCCATTGTTGGTATTCCAGTTCCATACTCGACGTGATCAGGTTCGGTTTTACTTAAAATAGCAACGCCACTATACCCTTTTTTTTGAGCACTAAACCAATAATTGTGTTTATACCCAGCATTTTCAAAAAGTGTCAAGTCTAATTGTTCTTCAAGCGCTTTTATTTCTTGTAAGCAGATTACGTCTGGATTTGCGTTCTGAAGCCAATCGATAAAACCTTTGTTAATTGCTGCACGAATTCCGTTAACGTTATAAGAAATTATTTTCATAGTACTTCCCATGAAAATGGGAATCTTTTTGGTTATTAATTCAAACTTGAAAAAGTCCTGAACTTGGTCAGGATAAATTTGTTTCAATTGAAAACAAATCTAATTTCAGCTAAAATAAATAATGCTGTACTTTTACACTATAATTTTAAAGGAGTTTTAACGAAAACTATCAACAAAATATTTCACTAGCTTTTTAGTTTAACATACTAGATGAGAGTAACACTACCTTTTTTCTTTTTTTTCTTTTGTTTTTTGAGCTATTCTCAAGAGCAAACTTCTAATTACAAGACCAAAAAGGTGATTGTCAAGGATTCCATTTTGGTGGATAGTGTGAGTATTAATTCCAGTAAGTTTTTAGTAAAGCTTAAAAATGGAATTACTTTAGATTCAACTTTCTACAGTATTAATTTTTCAAAAGCACTATTAACGTTTAAAAAACCAATTGAAACCGACTCCATAATTATTGAATATTTACGTTTTCCAGATTTTTTAACGAAAACATATAAGCAATTAGATGAAAGTATTATTGTTAAAAACACTAGTAGTCTGGATAAGTTATATAAGTTATCACAGCCAAGTGAAACCAATAATTTTGTTCCTTTTGATGGATTGACAACTTCTGGAAGCATTTCAAGAGGCATCACTGTTGGGAATAATCAAAACTCTGTTTTAAACAGTGAATTAGATTTACAAATTTCAGGCAAGTTAAATGATAAAGTCTCTTTAAGAGCATCTATACAAGATGCCAATATTCCACTGCAAGAAAGTGGTTATTCGCAACGGTTAGACGAGTTTGACCAAATTTTTATTGAATTATTTAGTGACACATGGAACATACGTGCGGGAGATATTGATTTGCAAAATAACAATTCTTATTTCGCCGAATTTACTAAACGTGTTCAAGGACTTTCAGTTAACATGAATTTTGGAAACGAAGGCACCAAAACAACTGCTTTTGCTGCTGGAGCATTAGTGCGTGGTCAGTTTACATCTAGCCAGTTTACAGCTCAAGAAGGCAATCAAGGTCCTTATAAATTGCAAGGAGGTAATGGCGAGTTGTTTGTGCTTATTGTTTCTGGAAGCGAAACTGTGTATGTAAATGGTATTGCTATTGAAAGGGGTGAAAACAAAGATTATATTATTGATTATAATGCTGGTGAAATAATTTTCAACTCAACATTTCCAATAACATCTGAAATGAGAATTAGTGTTGACTATCAATTTAGTGATAGAAATTACTCTCGATTTATAGCTTATGGTGGAGCAAGACACGAAACAGAAAAACTAAAAATTGGCGTGTCTGTTTACAATGAAAATGACGCAAAAAATCAGCCTTTACAACAAAATTTATCTACTGACCAAGTACAGATTTTAAAAGATTCTGGTGACGATAATGGATTAATGGTAGCACCTTCGGCAGTTCCAGAAGCTTTTAATGAGAACAGAATTCTGTATAAAAAGGAACTTATAAGTGGAGTTGAAGCATTCGTGTTTTCTAACGACCCGAACGATGAGTTATTTAGTGTTAGGTTTACGTTAGTTGGAGATAATCAAGGCAATTATATTATTAATTCTAGCAATGCAATAGCTAATATTTACCAATATGTATCTCCAATAGCTGGAATTCCACAAGGAAATTTTGCACCTATAACACAGCTTATTGCTCCAACAAGATTACAAATGGCTGTTATTAATGGTAGTTATTTGCCTACTGAAAAAACACGTGTAGATTTTGAAATTGCTGGTAGTAAGAATGACTTGAATTTATTTTCAAGTTTAGACGACAACAACAACAGTGGTTTTGCGACAAAATTTAAAATTACCCAACAATTAAAAAAAAGTGATAGTCTATGGAATATTAATGCATTTGTAGATACAGACTATATACAAGAAAATTTCAGAAACATTGAAGGTTTATATAATCCTGAATTTAATAGAGATTGGAACTTAGAACAACCCTCTGGTAACCAAATTGCATTTGATTTTGGGAATCAACTATTTTTTACTTCTGGATTAAACATTTTGCACCACAAAAAAGGAAGCATGTTATATGCTTTCGAGCATTTAAATTATGCTGAAAATTTTAATGGAAACCGACATATCATTAATGCAAATTTAAGATTGAACAATTTTGATGTTTTTACTAACAGTAGCGTTTTAAACTCTAACTCGTTAACAAAAACATCTAAATTTATTCGCTCAATAAATCAATTAAAATACAATTATAAAAAAGGTTGGGTTGGTACAAAAATATCTATTGAATACAATAAAGAAACTGAAAAAACAACGCAAGAATTAACTAATTTGAGCCAGCGTTTTAAGTCGTATGAAGTATTTACAGGAATTGGAGATAGTACCAGTGTATTTGTTGAAATTGGTTATAAAAATAGAGTTAACGATAGTATTAAAAATGATCAGCTTCAAAAAGTCAATACCTCAAATACGTATTATTTAAGGTCGAAACTTATTCAAAATAACAATACCAATCTAGGGGTTTACGCCAATTACCGTGTTTTAAAAAGTGAGGATAGTACTATTGATGATGAACAGTCTCTAAACTCAAGAATTCAGTTTAACCAAAAACTGTTTAACCAAATAGTGTTGTGGAATACTATTTTTGAAACCAATTCTGGAACCCTACCACAACAACAGTTTACTTATGTTGAGGTGGAACCTGGACAAGGAGCTTACACATGGATTGACTATAACAATAATGGTATACAAGAATTGGAAGAATTTGAATTGGCACAATTTCAAGACCAAGGGCAGTATATTCGCGTGTTATTGCCAAATCAAGTGTTTTTAAAAACGCACCAAAACAGATTGAGTCAAACACTAACTATTAACCCTTCAGTTTGGTCGTCGTCGGAAAATGCAAGTCAAAAATTTTGGTCACATTTTTACAATCAAACTTCATATTTAATTGATAGAAAAGTAAAAAGAGAAGGGGATAATTTTAATTTAAATCCTTTTGAGAGTGAGGCAGAAAACCAATTAGGATTACAATTAAATTTTAGAAATGTTCTCTTTTACAATAGAGGCAAACAGCATTATACAACATCATATACATACTTGTCCAATAAGTCTAGAAATGTGTTGTCTTTTGGATTTATTGAAAATAATTTAAAGAGTCACCAATTAAATTTCAATCATAAAATAGCAAATACTTGGTTACTTACTCTGGAATCGGCATTAAACAATACGATTAGTGTGAGTGAAAATTTTATTAGCAAAAATTATAATATTGATGAAACAAAATTAAACCCAAAGTTGTCATACTTATTTAATGATAATACGCGATTTGATGTGTTTTACCAATATGCTAATAAAGAAAACACCATTGGTAGTTTAGAGGAATTAAAGCAACAAAAATATGGTATATCATTTGCATTATCCAACAGCCAAAAAGCAGCGATAACAGCAGAACTTAATTATTTTTCAAATAAATTTGAAGGCAACCCAAACTCGCCAGTAGGTTATCAAATGATGGAAGGCTTGCAACCTGGAAAAAACTTCACTTGGAACTTATTAGCACAAAAAAAGTTAACACAATTTCTAGATTTAAACATTAACTATTTTGGAAGAAAAAGCGAATTGAGTAAAACTATTCATACAGGAACCATTCAGTTAAAAGCATATTTCTAATAAATTTACGCAACCTTTTTATTAATAAACATCTTACAAGGGTATGGTTCTTGATGAATCATTTTGAACTAAAAACTAAACTACATGAAAAAACCAATTCTTTTACTTACGTTACTATGCACTTTGGTGTCTTTTTCGCAAGAAACCAATGATAATTTTGATACCTCAAAGCGAGACGAATTAAAACTGAACATGACCAATTTAATAGCATTTAAATGGTTAGATGTTGGTTATGAGCGTATTATTAACGAAGAATCATCATTTGGCGTTGGGACACTTATTAGCTTAGGCGATAACTCTGATACAGGATTAGATGAATATAGAACATTTTCAATCACGCCATATTACAGACATTTCTTTTCTAAGAAATACGCTCAAGGGTTTTTTGTAGAAGCTTTTAGTATGTTACATACAGGAAAAGATGAAACATATGTAATATACGATACATTGCCAACCTCAAATGGACAATATGAAGAAGAAACCTATACTGATTTTGCTGTGGGAATTTCAGCAGGTGCAAAATTTGTAACCAAACGAGGCTTTATTGCCGAAATATATCTAGGAATAGGAAGAGATTTACTTGGCAATAGTTATAATGAAGTCGTAGGTCGTGGAGGTATTTCTATAGGCTACCGATTTTAAAAACACACATTATGTAAAAAGCCTCAAGTTTCTTACTTGAGGCTTTTTTATTTTAAGATACTGAAACAAGTTCAGCATGACTTTGTCACATCTTCATCAACCAAGATTTTACATCTACTTCTTGTTTTATAATATCACGTAATTCTTCAATTTTAACGCGCTTTTGTTCCATCGTATCACGATGTCTAATTGTTACCGAGTTGTCTTCTAACGTATTATGGTCTACTGTAATGCAAAAAGGAGTTCCATTAGCATCTTGACGCCTGTAGCGTCTTCCAACAGCATCCTTTTCATCGTAGGCAACATTGAAATCCCATTTTAAATCATCAACAATCTTACGCGCTATTTCTGGTAATCCATCTCTTTTTATTAATGGTAAAACAGCTGCTTTTGTTGGAGCTAAAACTGCTGGTAGTTTTAAAACAGTTCTTGTAGAACCATTTTCCAACTCTTCTTCTTGTAATGAGTTTGAGAACACAGCTAAAAACATTCTATCTAAACCAATAGAGGTTTCAACCACATAAGGCACATAGTTTTTGTTGTCTTCATGGTCAAAGTATTGTAATTTTTTCCCTGAATGCTCTTCATGTGCTTTTAAATCGAAATCTGTACGCGAATGAATCCCTTCCAATTCTTTAAAACCAAATGGGAATTTAAACTCAATATCGGCAGCAGCATCAGCATAATGCGCTAATTTTTCATGATCGTGAAAACGGTAGTTGTCTTTCCCCATCCCAAGAGATAAATGCCATTTAAGTCTATTCTCTTTCCAGGTGTTGTACCATTCTTTTTGAGTTCCTGGTTTTACAAAAAACTGCATTTCCATTTGCTCAAACTCACGCATTCTAAAAATAAATTGGCGTGCTACAATTTCGTTTCTAAAGGCTTTTCCTGTTTGGGCAATTCCAAACGGAATTTTCATACGTCCCGTTTTTTGAACATTTAAAAAATTCACAAAAATACCTTGTGCAGTTTCTGGGCGTAAGTATAAATCCATCGCGCTGTCTGCCGAAGCACCAAGTTTGGTGCCGAACATTAAATTAAACTGTTTTACATCAGTCCAATTTTTGCTTCCTGTTAAAGGGTCTGCAATACCAAGTTCTTCAATTAAAGCCTTAACATCTGCCAAATCTTCATTTTCTAAAGATTTTGCCATTCTTGATAGAATGGTGTTTATTTTTTCTTGATAGCCTAATACTCTTCCGTTGGTTGAAACAAATTCGTCCTTATTAAAAGCATCGCCAAAACGTTTTGCTGCTTTTTTGACTTCTTTTTCGATTTTTGTTTCAATTTTCGCGCAATAGTCTTCAATCAACACATCTGCACGATAACGTTTTTTAGAATCTTTATTGTCAATTAATGGGTCGTTAAAAGCATCGACGTGTCCAGAAGCTTTCCAAGTGGTTGGGTGCATAAATATTGCGGCATCAAGGCCTACAATATTTTCGTGCATTTGTACCATGGCTTTCCACCAATAGTCACGTATGTTTTTTTTGAGCTCAACGCCATTTTGCGCATAGTCGTAAACCGCACTTAAACCGTCATAAATTTCACTACTCTGGAATACGTAACCATACTCTTTTGCATGAGAGATTACTTTTTTGAATGTATCGTTTTGATTTGCCATGGTGCAAAAATAAAAAACCGTTCCATACTACAGGAACGGTTGATTAAAAATTATTTATTGAATTACAGTAAAATTATTTTAGTACTTCCCAGTTGTTTACTATTGTCAAACACATTTACAAAATACCGTCCAGCTTTCAAGGGCTCATTGGTTTCGATATTGGCAGATACTTCCAAAGTCAATTTATTGTAAATAATATTTTTTTTATGGCTGTAAATTAATGATGATTCACCAAACTCAATAGCACCTTTATCTGATACCACATTGTTATCTGGACCAATTATTTGAATATAAATGTCTTTTTCTTGTGATGTCGCTAAAGGATTTTCTGCCAATACAAAAGCTACATTAATACTTTTGGTTTTATTGGCTTTAGTAGTTTCAATAATGTCACCAGATTTTTTTACTGAAAAAGCACTAGCTCTAAAAGAATTTGCAGACACTACTGATGATGCTTTCTTAATAGCATTATCTAATTCCGTTTTTTCTTCTTTTAAATTAGAAATAACCTCATTTTGTTTTTCTAAAAGTTGAGAAATAGATATATTTTGTTTTGATAATTCAGTATTCACAGCCAAAAAAGAATCACCTTTTTTAACTAGATTAGATTGTTGGTTTTTTACTGTTAACAATTCATTTTTATATACATTAATCAAAGGGATAGTTGCTTGTAACTCCTTTAAAGAATCTTGTTTTTGAGAAATGATGTTTTTTGTATTGTCTAGCTCTAATTTTAAATTTTTGTGAGTATCATTTAACTCATCGTAACTCGATATAACCTTTGAGATTTGATTTTCCAGAAGCTTTTTTTCTTGATTTAAAAAATCTTCTTTAGATTGTGCAGACGCATAGTTAGTGTAACTATAAGCAGCTAAAATGGCAAAAGCAACCACGAGGGTTCCTATGGTAAATCTGTAGTTAAATACTTGAGGGTTAACTATCATTACACGCTATTATTGGTTGGAGGGTTAATTAATTGATGCGAAAATATGTATTAAGTTTGTAGTGACTAATTTTAATCGTTCAAATGGTAAAAAACTTGTTGAATTTATTTTTTCCAAAAGTATGTTATGCTTGCAATAACTTATTGGCAGATAATGAAGCTTATGTTTGTACCAATTGCAGACATGATTTACCAGTAACTAATTACCATTTTAATGATGACGATATTGTTAAAAAAGTGCTATATGGACGTGTTAAATTAGAAAATGCCACAGCACTTTTACAATTCCATAAAAAAGGGATGGTACAGCATTTGTTGCATGGTTTAAAATATAGAGGCTATGAAAACATTGGTGTTTTTTTAGGAAAGTGGTTAGGCGAAGAGTTAAAAAATATTGAATCGTATAAGCATATAGATGTGGTAATCCCTGTGCCATTGCACAAAAAGAAACTTAGAAAAAGAGGCTATAACCAAGTAGAGAAATTCGGAAAAGAAATTGCTCAAGCTTTAAACGTGCCTTATATTGATAAGGTGCTTATAAAAACAACCGCTACAAAAACGCAGGTGTTTAAGGAGCGTGTAGCAAGATGGAATACTAACAACGAAATATTTAGTACTACAAACCTTCATGAAATTGCCAATAAACATGTATTGTTAGTGGATGATATTATTACAACTGGAGCAACTATTGAAGCTTGTGCAAACGAACTAATAAAAGCAAACAATGTTAAAATAAGTCTTGCTACTATGGCAATTGCGTAATAAGTTTTTCGTTTATATAAATAAGTCGTTAATTTGCCTAAATAATTGATTTAATGCGTCGTTTTTTCTCTAATTTATCGCTTTTACTTGTTGTGTGTTTAGTGCTGTTTAATTGTGCAAACAGAGGCACTCCAACAGGTGGAGATAAAGATGAGACGCCTCCTACGATTGAAAAATCAGTTCCTGAAAATAACTCCGTAAATTTTAATACTAAAGAAATAAAAATTTACTTCGACGAGTATATTAAGCTTAACGATTTACAAAAGCAGTTAATTATTTCGCCTCCAATGGACCCACCGCCAGAAATAACACCGTTAGGTTCTGCAAGTAAATATATTACTATTAAAATTCAGGATACTTTACTAGAAAACACAACTTATGCTATTAATTTTGGGACAAGTATTGTAGATAACAACGAAGGAAATCCGTATCCATATTATCGTTATGTGTTTTCAACAGGTAGTTATATTGACTCATTGAGTGTTGGCGGCTATGTTAAAAATTCTTTAGAAAGAGCGCCTGACGATTTTGTATCAGTCATGCTATATGAAGTCAATGATGCTTTTAACGACTCTATTATTTACAAAGAAAAACCAAAATACATAACCAACACTCTCGACAGTGTGACTTCGTTTAAATTAGAAAATTTAAAAGCAGGTAAGTATTTAATGGTGGCTTTAAAAGAAACCAATGAAAACTACATCTTTCAGCAAAAAACAGATAAAATAGCTTTTAAGAAGGAATTTATTACTGTGCCTTCGGATTCGGTTTACGAAATGAATTTGTTTAAAGAAATTCCAGATTTTAAAGCAGTGAGACCTAGCTTGGTTTCAGGAAATAAAATTGCCTTTGGGTACGAAGGCGAAGGTGAAGATATGACCATTGAATTGCTATCACCAACAGCCTCAGATTTTAGAAATGTGATTACAAAAGAAGTTGATAAAGACACACTAAACTATTGGTATAAGCCTAATTTTGAAGCTGACTCGATAATGGTTAAAGTATCAAAAGCAAATTTTTCAGAAACGTTTAAAGTCAATTTGAGAGACTTGGAAAAAGACACTTTAATTGTAAAGCCTATTGAAACAAGAGCATTAAAATTACTAGAAGATTTTCAACTTCAAGGGACTACGCCATTTACGGCAATAGACGAAAGTAAAATCACTATTCTTGACCAAGATTCGACTGCTATAGCTTTCACATCAACACTAGATAAGCTTAACAACATTTACAGCTTGAGTTTTGATAAAACAGAGAAAAACGTTTATGATATGCAGATGCTTCCAGGAGCATTTACCGATTTTTTCGAAGACCGAAACGACACACTTAACTTTAGTATTCGCACAAAAGAGGAATCAGATTATGGCGAAGTTCGTGTTAATTTGCAAAATGCAACCTATCCAGTTATTGTACAATTAATTGACCAAAAAGGAGAGGTAGAAGCAGAACTCTATGCAGAAGATAACTCAAAACCACTAGATTTTTTAAGCCTTAATCCAGGTAAATATTTTATCAGGGTGATTTTTGATAGCAATAAAAATAAGAAACATGACCCTGGTAATTATCTAAAAAAGCTGCAACCAGAGCGTGTGAGTTATTATCCAGATGAAATTGAAGTTAGAGCTTATTCCGAGCAAATCTTTACGTTTACATTACAGTAAAACGGTCTCTGTCATCTAAAAATTTTAGCTTGTTTCTTATTTCAGACACATGATTTTTTTCTAATGTAACTATTTCAATGCATTCTTTACTGTCTTCAAAATTGGTTAATAATTTACCCAATCCATCATAAGCACCTGAATGTCCTGAATATTCAAGATTGTTAGTGTCATTACCAACACGATTCACACCAATACAGTAACTCATATTTTCAATGGCTCTTGCTTTTAGTAAAGTGTCCCAAGCGTCAACACGAGGTTTTGGCCAATTGGCAACATATAGTAACACGTCGTAATTTTCAGTATTTCTAGCCCAAACAGGAAAACGCAAATCATAACAAATTAAAGGGCAAATACGCCAACCTTTATAGTCAACGATAACTTTTTTAGTTCCAGCTTTATATACTTTGTCCTCGCCTGCTAAGGTAAAAGTATGGCGTTTATCGTAGGTGTTAATGGTGCCATCAGGTTTTACAAACACAAACCGATTATAAAACACATTATTTTCTTTAATAACCAAACTGCCTCCAATAGCTGTTTGTTTTTCTTTACTGAGTTTTCGTAACCATGTTATGGTTGGTCCTTCCATGGTTTCAAAAACAGCTTCAGGATTCATGGTAAAACCAGACATAAACATTTCTGGTAAAAGGATGAGGTCAACAGCTTCAGTAATTGACGCTATTTTTTTTGAAAAGTGCAATCTGTTGTCTTTTGGGTTTTCCCAAACTAAACGAGATTGAATCATGGCAATTTTTAAGGTGTCTTGCATATTTCAAAAGTAATGATTTAAACTATTTTTTAAATAGATTCCATAACAGAAATATCTAGCAAAGAGGTTTATTTTAGTTATTTTTAAAGTGAATTATAATACGCTAGCCATGAAAATCCGTTTACTCATTTTTGCTTTTGTTGTCACTATTGCAACTGATACTTTTTCTCAAGAAATCACCTATTTCCCAGAACGTCATGCCAATTGGGAAGAAAAAACACCTAAGGAGTTAAATGTAAATCCTCAGCTTTTAAAAGAAGCCATACAATATGCTAACGACAATGAATATTCCGGTTCAAGAGACTTAAGAATCGCTACTTTAAAAGGGTTTGCACGTGAGCCATTTCATGAAATTTCAGGACCAACCAAGAAAAGAGGAGGTCCAGCAGGAGTGATTTTAAAAGACGGTTACATTGTTGCAAAATGGGGAGATGTTAAGCGAGTAGATATGACGTTTAGTGTGACCAAAAGCTTTTTATCTACTGTTGCAGGATTAGCTTATGATAATAAATTAATTGCTAGCACCAATGATAAATTGAGCAATTACGTTTGGGATGGCACTTTTAGAGGTAATCACAACAGCAAGATTACTTGGGAGCATTTATTACAGCAAAACTCAGATTGGTCTGGAGAACTTTGGGGCGGAAAAGATTGGGCAGATAGACCACCTCGAAAAGGTAATATTGACGATTGGAAGTTTAGAGAATTAAAAGAACCAGGCACTGTTATGGAATATAACGACGTTCGTGTAAATGTACTGGCGTATTCACTCACGCATGTTTGGAGACAACCTGTACCACAAGTTTTAAAAGAGCTTATTATGGACCCAATTGGTGCCTCAACTACGTGGCGTTGGTTTGGTTATGACAATGCGTGGACAGTTATTGATGGCATCAAAATGAAATCGGTTACTGGAGGAGGACATTCTGGTGGTGGGATTTTTATTTCGGCTGAAGATATGGCAAGATTCGGATTATTGTTTTTAAATAACGGAAAATGGAAAAACAAACAGCTCATTAGTGAATCATGGATTGAAAAAGCTACAACACCCTCTCAACCAAATGCTAATTATGGCTACATGTGGTGGTTAAATAAAAAAGGAAGCAAACATTGGGAAGGGCTGTCTGAAAACATCTATTATGCAGCAGGGTTTGGAGGGAACTTTATTGTGATTGACAAAGAGAAAAACCTCGTAGTCGTGACAAGATGGTTGGAGCCATCTAAAATAGATGAGTTTATGACAAAAGTGGACAAGAGTTTGAACTAAGAACGTTTCAATTTCTTTTCTGCTTTTTTAAGTTTGTTACTTAATTTTTCAATTTTCTCTAACCATTTAGCTTCATCTTTTGGCGATAGTTTACCTTTTTGCTTTAAGCGCTCATATTTCTCTTGTGCTTGTGTGTGTGTTTTGGATGCTTTGTCGTAATTAGACTGAATCTTTTCATTGCGTTTTAGCTTCTTTTTAGCCTTTTTTTGTTTGTTTTCAGCTTTTTTCTTCTCTTTTTCGAGCTTTTTTTGCCTTTTTTCTTCTTTTTCTTTCTGTTTTAATTCTTCGGCTAGTTTTGAAAACTCACTTTTAATTGCTGCTTGTTCTTCTAAGGAAAATGTTGCTGTAACATCGTTACCATCGTGCATTATTTTGCCTTTTTTAACGACGTATTTTTCACCATTTCTTTCTACTTCTTGAGCATTAGTAAAAAGACCTATTCCTATAAATAATATAATAAGTATGTTTTTCATGACCTTTTCATTTTATATGTATTTATAAGATACAAAAATGCTAGAAAAGTCACAATTTATGTAACCTGTTATACATTTTGATAAGATATTTAGGAGTTTGAGTGATTTCGAAGATGAGGAAATTGTATCGAGAATAATTTATGGGTATTAAAAAAATTCTAGATGCAATGCTTTACAAGAATTTTACTCGAACTGACGTTTATGCTTAAATGGAATACCAAGAGCTTAAAATAAAAGTCCCTCGTTTTAATGAGGAATCGGGTTTTTACACCACAAAAAATCTGCCCATGAAAATACGCATTTTAAACACTGTATTTTTGGTGTACTACATAAAAAACGAACGATTAGGTTTTTACAATTGCACACCAATCATCATTTGAAGATAATTAGGGATATTTTAGCCAAACAACTCATTTTAAACTTCTGCTGGCGTGCATTTGAGTAAAATTCTCAGATATAAATGTAACTTATAACAACATCTCATCGTCATATTATCTGTTAAATGACTGAAATGAATACTGAACTAACTTCGAAACAAATAAACTATAAAGGATTTCTTTTTGACATAATTCTTTACCTCGCAGTAATGTTTTTGATAAGAGGGGTTTATTTTTCTCAATTACCTTTTATTGTAAATGGGTTGATGTGGTCTTTATCGACTTTAATAATTGCCTCATGGAGAATGAAAGTTCGCAATATAACTTGGAAAGACTTAGGGTTGCGAAAACCAGAAAATCTAATGAAAATAGTATTGGTAACTATTGGAATATTAATCGCTATTCCAATATTGATTATTGTTTTTCAGCAGATTCAAAACTTACTGCCTTTCAATTTATCGCCAGATACTTCCTCACAAGATGCAGTTTCCAAATTTGGAGATTTAAAAGAAAACTGGACTCATTTTTTTACAATTATTCCATTTATACTACTTCAATCAGCATTAGAAGAATTGTTGGACAGAGGTTTTTTAATCAATTGGTTTGAACGCTTGTTTTCTAAAACCTCATTTGCTACTGCTATTGCCGTTCTTTTACAAGCTATGATTTTTGGATTCAGACATTCTTATGATATATCAGAAAGGTCAATTACAGTAGCTATTATAGGCTTAGTGATGGGAATAGCATATGTGAAATTTGGTAGAAATTTATGGCCTTTAATTATTGCACATTGCATACTCAATACAATGTCCATGATAGGAAAAGTATAACAATTAAAAAAACCCTCTCTTTCCGAAGTTTCGGAACAGAAAGGGTTCAAGTATATTTAAAGAATCTGTTTCTTAAGCCTCAAAAGGCTCAATAGAAACATACGATTTGTTATCTTTTTTCTTTGTGAATTTTACAAGTCCATCAACTTTAGCGTGTAAAGTATGATCTTTTCCTTGGTATACATTTTCACCTGGGTGATGTGTATTACCTCTTTGTCTAATGATAATGTTTCCAGCTATTGCAGCTTGACCACCAAATATCTTTACACCTAAGCGTTTCGATTCTGATTCTCTACCATTCTTCGAACTTCCGACTCCTTTTTTATGTGCCATTTTATTTCGATTTTAGATTATTAAAATTAACTTAAAGCAGCAATTAAATCGGCTTTCTTCATTCCAGAAATACCAGTAATTCCTTTTGCTTTAGCCATCTCTTTCAATTCAGCAACAGTGTTTTTGCTTAAATCTTGAGTAACTTCTACTTTTTTAGCAGCTGGTTTAGCTTCTGCCTTTGGAGCAGCTTTTGCTTTTGGTTCAGCTTTTTTAGTTTCTTTTTTTACTGGAGCAGCTTTTTCAGCCTTAGCTGGTTTTGCTCCTGAAGCAACAATTCTTTCAATTTGAATTTCAGTTAAAGATTGTCTGTGTCCATTTTTAACACGGTAACCTTTACGTCTTTTCTTTTTGAAAACTATTACTTTATCACCTTTAAGGTGCTTTAAGACTTTCGCACTTACTTGTGCTCCGCCTATAGCTGGGGCGCCTACAGTAACTTTGTCACCATCATCTAACAAAAGGACGTTATCGAAAGAAACTTTCTTACCTTCTTCTGTTTGTAAACGATGAACAAAGACTTTTTGGTCTTTTTCAACTTTAAATTGTTGCCCTGCTATCTCTACAATTGCGTACATAGCGTAACGTTTAAATATTTATTAATTAAAATTTTTACTCAAAAATGAGTGCAAATATAACGCTATTTCCTTAACCTACAAACGTTTTAAAGTATTTAATGTGCTAAAAATCTAAAGCCTAATTTCGCTTATTGGCAAGATAAATACCTAATAGAATTAAAATAGTTGCTAAGCCCTGTAAAATACTAAAATTTTCGCCATCCAAAATTCCCCACATCAAGGCCACTAAAGGCATTGAATAGGTGACTGAAGACGCAAAAACTGGCGTTGCCATTTGTACTAATTTATTGAACAATACTTTTGCTAAGGCTGTTCCAAAAGCTGAAAGAATGACAATATAAAGCATAGACATAGCAAAATCATTATTATTAAAATCTGCTATTTCAATAAAATCGGTAGATAATAAAACGATAATTGCTGGAATTATTATAGCTACAAAATTTCCAACAGCAATCGTAATTGCTTTTACGTCTTGTAAATGTTTCTTAATGATATTGACATTAATTCCATACATAACTGATGAGATTACTACTAACCCAGCATATAAATAGTTCTGGCCTGGATTCAAGTCTGCGCCTTTAATAATCAATAAAGCGGTGCCAATAAAACCAATAATTACTCCCATTATTTGTCTTTTGGTAGATGCTATTTTAAAAATGACAAAACCAAGTAAAATAGTATTTAATGGTGTGAGCGAATTTAGAATTGATGCTACTGCGCTATCAATTTCTGTTTCGGCATAAGCAAACAAAAAAACAGGAAAAAAAGTACCCAAAAGACCAGAAATAATTAACCATTTCCATTGAGTCTTTGTAATACTTTTAATAGTGTAAAATCCAAAAATAAAAATAAAACATCCAGAAATAATGATTCTTAACGCACCTAATTGCAATGGTGTAAGACCAATTAAACTTTTTTTAATGAGTATAAAAGAACTTCCCCAAATTAGAGATAGAATTATAAGATAAATCCATTTTTTATTCCCTGAATGCATTGATTATAAATTATTTAAAAATCACCAATTTAAGTGCAAATAACAGCAAATATTAGTAATTTTGTAGTTAAATCGTAATATTTAAAACCTATGAAGACATTAAAAGATATTTTAGCACTCGTTATGGTAATGATGCTAATGGTGTCATGTAAAAATGAATCAAACCCCGAAGTAAAAACTGTTGATACTAACATAGCTGTAAAAACAGAAAAAGTATTGAATCTAGATGCTAATTTTGTGAAGTCGGAATTTACTATAGAAGGTATGACCTGTGAAATTGGTTGTGCGAAACTTATTGAAAGAAACATTAATAAAATGGATGGTGTAAAATCTGCTAAAGTAGATTTTAATAACAAACTAGCTATGGTTGAGTATGACGACGCTGTTGTTAATCACAACTCATTAGAGGCAGCTGTAACAAAATCGGCTGATATCTATAAAGTAAGCGAAATGAAAACCGTAAAGGAATTTTCTGCTAAAAAGAAAGACAAAGAATGTGACGAAAATTGTAACATGGCTTGCTGTAAAGACAAAACTGAAGTAGAGAAAAAAGAATGTGCAGAAAACTGTACAAAAGCTTGCTGTGCTGAAAAGAAAGGAAAAGCTTAATTCTTTATTTATAATATTAAAAAAGCCACTATATAGTGGCTTTTTTGTGTTTATTTGTTCATTAAATCTTCAATTTCATCGGCTTCAATTGGGATGTTTTTCATGAGGTTAATTGGTTCTCCTTTTTCTTGAATCACTACATCATCTTCCAATCTTATTCCCATATTTTCTTCTTGAATATAAATTCCAGGTTCCACAGTAAACACCATATTAGCTTTCATAGGTGTTTTTAATTCACCATAATCATGTGTATCTAATCCCATGTGATGTGATGTTCCATGCATAAAGTATTTTTTATATGCTGGCCATTTAGGGTCTTCGTTTTGCACATCGGCTTTATCTAATAAGCCTAAGCCTAATAATTCCGAAGTCATTAATTTACCAACCTCAACGTGGTAATCTGCCCAAATAGTTCCTGGTACTAATAGTTTAGTAGCTTCATTTTTTACACGATTCACAGCATTATAAACCGCTCGTTGTCTATCTGTAAATCGCCCATTTACTGGAATTGTTCTTGTCATATCACTAGAATAATTAGCATACTCAGCACCAACATCCATCAATAACATATCACCATCTTTACATGCTTGGTTATTCTCAATATAATGTAACACACAAGCGTTAAAACCTGAGCCAATTATGGGTGTGTAAGCAAAGCCTTTAGACCTATTTCTCAAAAATTCGTGCATAAACTCAGCCTCTAGTTCATATTCCATAATACCAGGCTTTACAAACCCAAGAATACGTCTAAATCCTTTTTCGGTGATATTGCAAGCTGTTTGCAACAACTCAATTTCTTCAGGTTCTTTTACACCGCGAATGTTCTGCATTATTGGGAAACTTTTTGCCCAATAATGTGCCGGAAATTCATTCTTTATCTTTTTTATAAAACGAGCCTCGCGAGATTCTAACTCCACAGCTTGACGATAATGTTCGTTGGTGTTGAAGTATATCGTTTCTGCTTCGGTCATTAAATCAAAAAACACTTTGTCAAATTCGCTCAACCAATACACAGTTTCTATTCCTGAAGTTTTTGTGGCTTGTTCCTTATTAAGTTTTGCACCCTCCCAAATAGCAATATGGTCATTGGTTTCCCTTACAAATAACACCTCACGATGTACTTTATCTATCGCTTCAGGAAACAATAACAAAATGCTTTCTTCTTGGTCAACACCACTTAAGTAAAAAATATCGCTGTGCTGCTCAAACGGCATCGTGCTATCAGCTCCTGTTGTAAACACATCGTTGGAATTGAAAACCGCAATGGATTTTGGTTTCATTTGAGCTGTGAATTTTGCTCTGTTTTTTATAAAGAGTTTGTTGGATATTGGGTGATATTTCATGTGTAATTATTTTGTTTTTTCAATGAAAAACAAAGGTAACCATTCCTTTATAGAATAAAAAACATCCTTGTAACTCATCATATTTCAATTAAATACTTGGCTGTTATTATTGATTTGAGTAATTTCCACCTTCTCTAAAACCAACCAAAAATAAACACTATTCAAAATGAAAAAATTAATCATTCTTTTAACCATTGCTTGCATCACATTTTCATGTGCTAATGAAGAAAAAGCGCAGAGTAACGCAGAATTATTTGCAAAAATAGATGCTGAAATCAAAGCAAACTCACAAGCATATAAAGATTTAAAAGTCTCTTCGGAAACAATTGGCCACAGACTTACTGGGTCTGAAAATGGCGCTAAAGCTGAAACTTTTACTTACAATAAATTCAAGGAATACGGTTTTGGTGATGTTGTTTACCAGCCGTTTGAAGTTGAAGCATGGTCTCGTGGCGATGTATCTTTACAAATTGATGGAAACGACACGAAGGTCGTAACACTTGGTCACTCGCCTGTTGAAGCTACGGTTACAGGAGAAATCGTAGATATGGGAAATGGACTGGAAGCCGATTACGCTGCAAATCCAGATGCTGTTAAAGGCAAAATAGCTTTAATGTATATAAGTATTCTTCCTGGAAGCGAGGAAGGATTAACAAACCTTCACCGAAGTGAAAAATCTGCCATAGCTATAAAATATGGTGCCATTGGCATTATTATTATCAATCAAGTGGATAATGGTGTATTGCTTACAGGAACTGCCTCTGTTACTGGCGAATTACTCCCAATTCCTGCGGTTTGTATTGGCAAAGAAGATGGTATGACTCTAAAGGAAAAGCTAAAAACAAGCAGCGCATCTGCCACTATTAATATGACCAATAATAGTAGTGTGATTAACGCAAGAAACGTTGTTGCTACTTTAAAGGGAAGTGAACTTCCTGATGAAGAAATTGTTATTGGAGGCCATTTAGATTCTTGGGATTTAGCAACAGGCGCCATAGATAATGGTATTGGCTCATTTGCAGTTATCGATATTGCGCGTGCGTTTAAAGCGAATAATTTACAACCTAAACGAACCGTAAAATTTGTGATGTTTATGGGCGAAGAACAAGGATTATTTGGTTCAAGGCATATGGTTGCTGAAGCTGTAAAAGATGGAAGTATTGACAATATTAAATACATGATGAACTTAGACATGGCTGGAAACCCTGTTGGCATGAATGCTGGCGGACAATTAAATGATGAGGATTTCTTTAAAGAACTAGGGGCGACTATTCAACAGCAAGACAGTATTTTTAAAAATACGTTTTCAAACAGGTCAGGTTTGCATAGTGACCACCAACCATTTATGTTAGAAGGCGTGCCAATTCTGTCCGTACACAGTAATTTAGACCGTTCAATTTATGGTTGTTATCATAGTGATTGTGATGATTTTGATTTGGTAAACGAAGACCATATTACAAACACAGCACGTTTTGGAACCATGATACTTTACGGACTTGCTAATGCCGACACCTTACCAGCCACTAAAATGGATAGCGAAACTACCAAAGAGTTCATGATTAAAAACAATCTTAAAGAAAAACTGATTATTGGTGGCGATTGGAAGTGGGAGGAATAAATCTTTTTATTCTTGTTTTTCCTGAAACTCAGGATACAAGGCTTTAAGCTCAGTTTCCGATATCGAAATCATATTCACATCTAATGTAATTTTTGAAAGAGGCTCATCAATCGAGTCTCTTTCTACATTTACAATGGTATCAACTACATCCATGCCTTTAATGACTTTTCCAAAAATCATATAATCGCCATCCAAACGATGTAAACCTTCCTTATTGTGAACAATATAAAATTGGCAACGCGCCGATAATTTTTCGGCATTACCATCCCGTCCAGCTCCAAAAGCACCATAAGTATGTGTTAGTGAATCGACAAACTCTGGTTCTAGTAAATATTCAGGGTCATTGAAACCTTCAGGAGTATCCGGACAACCTCCTTGAGCTACAAAATTTGGAATGACTCTATTAAACGATAAACTGTCCCAATACCCATTATTTGCTAACTCAATAAAACTCGCTTTATGGTTTGGCGTTTCGTCGTACAGCCAAACTAATATGTCGCCTTTTGGTGTTTTTATTTGACCAATATCATAGGTTTTTTCAGTAATACATGAAAAGATTAAAAGAACTATTAAAAGGGTTGCTGTTTTTCTCATTTTGGCTAGTTTAAGTTTAAAAATAGCAAATAATTGCAGCATTATGTTAAAAACATGGTTTTTTCACATACAGTGTTTGACCGTTAATTACATTTTAAGTATTTTCATCACTTCTTAAAACAACCAACCAAAATGAAAAAATTTAAACTATTCCTAGTACTTAATCTAGCATTTCTTTTTTGTATTAATGCTCAAGAATCCATTGTGAAAAATGTGCCATTTACCAATATTGGCCCAACAATTATGAGTGGTCGTATTGTAGACTTTGATGTAAACCCAAATAATCCAACCGAATTTTATGCAGCATATGCTTCTGGAGGTTTGTGGTATACAAATAATAATGGTACGTCGTTTACGCCTGTTGCTGACAACGCGCCTACACAAAATATGGGTGATATCGCAGTTGATTGGAACAGTGGCACTATTTGGGTAGGAACTGGAGAAAGTAACTCGTCTCGTTCTTCTTATTCAGGAATTGGCATCTTAAAAAGTAGCGACAAAGGAAAAACATGGACTAACGTTGGCTTACCAAATTCACAACATATCGGTAGAATAATCATCAACCCAAATAATCCTGATGATGTAACGGTTGCAGCAGTTGGTAATTTATACACCTCTAGTTCAGACAGAGGAATTTACAAAACTACGGATGGCGGAAAAACTTGGAAAAACGTATTATTTATAAACGATGGTACAGGAGCAATAGACTTAAGTGTGTCTCCAACTAATCCTAATGTGATATTTGCTGCTATGTGGGAACGTGAAAGAAAAGCATGGGATTTTGACGGTGATGGTGAAAACTCAGGTATCTATAAAAGTACTGATGGTGGAAATACATGGACTAATATGACTCCTGAGGGAAGTGGTTTCCCAACGGGAACTGGTGTTGGTCGTATTGGTGTTTCAGTTTTTAATGACAATGTTATTTATGCTTTGTTAGACAATCAATTTAGACGTCCTGCTGGAGCACAAAGAACTACTCAAGGTTTACAAAAAGATGATTTTAAAACCATGAGTAACGCTGATTTCTTAAAATTGGATGATAAAAGCTTAAATAGTTATTTACGTAATAATCGCTTTCCAAGAAAACATAGTGCAAAAAGCGTAAAAATTTCAGTAAAGAATGAAAAATTAAAACCTAGTGATTTAGCTTTATACTTAGAAAATGCAAATGCAGCATTATTTAACTCACCAGTGATTGGCGCCGAAGTGTACAAATCTACTAATGGTGGAAAAACTTGGAAAAAAACACATGACGGATTTATAGATGGCATGTATAGTTCGTATGGCTATTATTTTGGAGTGATTGCTGTGCATCCTTCAAACGAAAATAAGATTTACATGTTAGGTGTACCGTTATTAAGGTCTGACGATGGAGGAAAAACTTTCAACCGCATAGGTAAAGAAAATGTGCATAGTGACCATCAAGCTATTTGGTTAAATCCAAATATGGAAGGGCACGTAATTAATGGAAATGATGGTGGTGTGAACATCACGTATGATGATGGCGACAATTGGACAAAAAACAATTCAACATCTGTCGGTCAATTCTATTATATAAACGTCGATAACCAAAAACCTTACAATGTATATGGTGGTTTACAAGATAATGGTGTATGGTTTGGACCAAGCACTTATAGAGCTTCCAAAGGTTGGGAAGGTGGAGGTAGATATCCTTACCGCAGAATTGGTGGTGGAGATGGTATGCAAGTGCAAATAGATAGCAGAAACCATAATATTGTATATTCTGGGTCTCAATTTGGTTTTTATTCTCGTCAGAATTTAGAAACTGGTGAACGCATCAGCATCAACCCTAAGCATGAATTAGGAGATTCGCCTTATAGATATAATTGGCAAACACCTATTTTATTATCACCTCACAATCAAGATATTTTGTACATGGGTTCTAATAAATTATTACGCTCTATGGACCAAGGTGAAACGTTTAGTGTAATTTCAGATGATTTAACCACAGGCGGAAAAAAAGGAAATGTACCTTACGGAACGCTTACAGCCATTTCTGAAAGCCCATTCCAATTCGGAATGATTTACACAGGAAGTGACGATGGTTACATTAACCTAACCACAAATGGAGGTGGTTCTTGGACAAGAGTATCTGATAATTTACCACAAGGACTTTGGGTATCAAGAGTCATTGCATCGCAACACAAACAAGAACGTGTATATGCTACTTTAAATGGCTACAGAAATGATGATTTTAAAGTGTATGCCTATGTAAGTGAAGATATGGGTAAAACATGGAAATCTATTACAAATGGTATTTCTGATGCACCAGTAAACGTGATTAAAGAAGATACCAAAGACGAAAACATTTTATACTTAGGAACTGATAATGGTGTCTATGCCTCATTTGATAGAGGTAACAGCTGGCATGAGTTTTCAAATGGCTTAACAAAAGCTGCTGTACACGATTTGGTAGTGCATCCTGAAGCAAATGATTTAGTGGTTGGTACACATGGACGCTCTATTTACAAAGCCGATATTTCCGATTTGCAAAAATACAGTAAGGTTGGTGCTAAAGTGATTACCATTTTTAAACCATCTCCTGTACAAATACCTAGATTTAGAAGAAGTGAGCCTTCAGCAACCATATCATTTTATTCTAATGCAAAAGCGACCCAAGGAGTTAATATTTTATCTAAAGGAGGCGCTTTGCTAAGCTCTATAAAAGTAAATGCAGACAAAGGTTTCAACTATGCTAAATATGATTTAACTATGTCTAGTGGTGGCAGAAAAGCATTAATGAAAGAAAATAGTAAACTTAATATTCCTAAAGCGCAAAACGGTAAATACTATTTACCAAAAGGCACCTATACGGTTGAAATAGGAAGTCAAAAAACGACTTTAGAGATTAAGTAATTATTTTAATAACATATTAAAAAGCTCTGTGGCAATTGTCATGGAGTTTTTTTGTTTAATAAACTAGTTTGGTCGCTCAAAAACCTTCTTGCTGTTTTTGGCTTTTTGCTCCTTAAACAAACGTTGCTGTTGTTTTACAGTTAAGGTGCTACCATCGTGACTCCAACCTGGTGGGCCAAATATGTACATTAACTTGTGTGATAATTTTGGTGATTTTTTGGTATCGTTCCAAATATCCTTAAACTCATGAGTAAGAATTACCAATGGGTTATAAGATTCAGGTGCGTGAATGACTCCGTATTTTACATCAATATCGTCATCCAGTTCTTTCCAAGTACCAAATAGTTTATCAAAAATGTTAAGAAACCCTCCATGATTTTTATCTAAATACTCCACATTTTGTGCATGATGTACTTGATGCATGGTATGCGTATTAAATACCTTTTCAATAATTCCCATTTTGGGAACATATACCGAATGTAATTGAAATTGCCATAAAGCTTCAATACCTAGACAAAAAACGACCATTTCAGGAGGAAATCCAACAGCTGGCATCCACATGTAAAAAAGAGGTTTATATAAAATGGTAAACCACCCATTTCTAATAGCAGTTCCTAAATTAAAGTTATTGGAAGAGTGATGCACAATATGTGCAGCCCACAGAATACGTATTTCATGATTTGCTCTATGAAACCAATAGTAAGTAAAATCATCAGCTAGCTGACAAAAAAACCAGATATACCAAGCATAGCCAAACGATTCGTAACCCAATATGTTAATCCGCACACCGTTTTCCACAACGTTAAACAAATCATAAGTGAAATTGAAGATAACAATAGCAGAAATTATTTTAATTAATGGTGCAATAATAACTGAGCCGATTCCCATTATTCCGCTTGCCATTAGGTCTTTCCATTCATAAAGATTTTTATCTCCACGAGCTTTACTGTAGGTTAATTCCAATAAAATAAAAGCAACAAAACTAGGCACTCCGTAAACCAAGGGGTTGGTAAAATCCATATAGTGATTTAAAATTTTGCTAAAGGTACTATAATATTAATCGTAGTCTAAATGAAGCGTAAAAACTGTAGAATTTTTTTGAAAAAGAACAAGGTAACACACACTTAATTATTTTTAAAAAGCGATATTCATCTTCTGGTCATTAGAAATGCTGATTTTCTCTAATACTTTTTCAAAATTATCAGTTGACTTCCCAACTTTTATCGTATAAATATGTGAAGTATCAAACACTTTTGGTTTATAGGTGTTTCCTTGTATTCTAAGTGTGTAAACAATTTCTTTAGTGGTTTCATCAATTACTTGAACAACAGGGTTATCTAAACCAGAAATGTTTAGTTCAGGTAAAAAAGCAGCGGCTTGTTTGCCATAGTTTTGCTCTTGCTTTATAGTTACTGGCCAACCATCATATTGGTCTGCATTTCCATTTTCAGGATTTGCTAATCTTGGCCAACATTCCATAGTAATGTTTCTAGTATTTTTATTTAATCTTACAATTCCATAACCTGTGGCTCTATCGTGCAATCTCGATGGTTTTTTGTTTGTAAATGTTGGATTAGACACTGCGTGCACAGTCATTTTGTTTCCAAACCCATCTTCAAAACCACCTGTATATCTAGGTTTATTCGGGTTTCTGTTTTTTCCTTCTTTTAAAGGATACCAACGTCGTGGCCAGTGGTTTGATATAGATGGTACGCATAATGCAAAACCACTATCGTCCCAATCATCTACACCATATTGAACTGTTGACCCTAAATGTTGGTCGCCAGCTAAATGTACTGCAAACCCTTTTCGTATAATTTTTACCGCTTCATTACGACCAGATTGTGGCCAACCATTGGAATCTAAATCTGAAACTGGTCTGTCATTTTCAGCATAATCACCTTTATTCATAATGCGTAATTTAGGGATTATTGCTCCAGACATTGCTTCTTCAGGTAAAGTAGCTACATTGGCAAAAATAGTTTGGGAAAGTAACATTTTCATAGAAGTTTGCTCACTCCAATCTGACACCCAATGATTTAAAAATTTCAATTGTCTTTCGCCTAATAAAATTGCACCTTCAACATCGCCTTCTTTTTTAATATCGAATTGTTTATTGTACACCCAACCATTTCTAATATCAGCGTTTGGTAATAATCCTTTTGGAGCAGACTTAAATTTACGGTCTTCAATAACTGCAAAACTAATGCCTCCGTAATCCATACCGGTATAATATGTTCCAATTCCTTGCTCAACTGGAGTTGGATCAAATGGGTCTGGTAAATGACTGGTTTGTGTTTTTTCGACCATATTAACCCATCTTGGTGGCATTTTGTAGCCTCCTGCATCTTGAGCTTTTGCTCCTTGTCCAAAATCTTTAGGTGTTGGTTTTCCTCCTGAACCCCAAATATTTCCATGATACACATCATGGTCGTCGGTAATACTTATAGTTGGTCTGTCTTTCATTAAATCTCTAAAAGCCCAACCATACATATACCATTTTCGTAAATAGTCAAGGGTTGCTTTATCGTGTGGTGAACGTTGTGCCCCATAACCTCCATTGGGTTCATAAATTTGGTCTCCAGAAAAGAATAACAAATCAGGATTATGATACGCTACTTGTTTGGTTATATCGGAATTTGGAAAACCTAAATGGTCATTTCCTGTAAATCCTGCAACCACAAATTCTTCCTTATCTATTGGGTCTTTTCTAATGGTGCCTTCCCAGTAATGAGCTTCTTTTGGGTTGTTTCCTTTATCAATATTGTAACTAATTCTATAAGGAATATCAGTGTCAGCAATCCAATCAGTAATCTTAAATGTGGCAGTTCTAGCATCTTCGTCAATAGATGTAGTGGCTATGGTCTCCCAAGTATTGTTTTTCTGAATTTGCAACTGTACTTTTTCTTCATTTAGAATAACAGGTGCCATTTGAGCCGTAAGTTTTAGCGTGTTTCTACTTAAGGTATATTGCGAGAATAAAATAGGTCCAAATGTATACTCTTTGTGCGTAGATATTTTACTTCCTGAAATTTTCCAGTTTTTAAACGACACACTTTTTTCTGACCTGTTTGGGTTAGATTTCTTTAAATTATAATGACTTACTAAAACTAAATCACCTGATAAATCATACGAAGCATCAAGTGTTTTCTCAGTTTTTTGAAGTGTTTCATTCGTATTTTTATCTTTTAATGAAAGAGTGATTTCATTTCCTTTTTCAGTTGGCGAAATATTGACCTGCAACACTGCTCCTTTAGTGATTAGATCTTGAATATTTTTGTTAGGTGTATTATTTTGAATACTGTCAATAAACAAGTTGCCATTGGTTGAAATTCCAAGATTTAAGCCCTTACCAAAAATTGCACTGTCTCTATAATCGTTAAATTCTCCTTTAGAACCAATGCTAAACCCTATCCAATCTTCATTGTTTTCTGATGCTATTATTTGATGGATTTTAAAATCCACTTCCATTGTTAAATCTCCTTTAGTAGAATCAAGTTTTTTTGTAAGTAAATGAATATTTCTATTCTTATCACTAACCAAACATTGTAATTCACCATCTTTAATTTGCCAATCCTGTAATGGGTTTGACCAATATTCTGGACCTATCCAATTACGTTCTTTACTTGAACTAAAATCGCTTGCAAAGTTGTTGTCCTCATTAGACGTTTTACAACCTAGTGTAAAAAGGAGTCCTAAAAAAAGTATTGAAATAGTAAAAATAGTTCTGTGCTTTGTATGTTTCATAATGGGTGTTAGTTAATCAATAAGTAAACTTAACAAATAAATTTACTAAAACCCTAAAATCTTTTTTAACACTACTTGACAGTTCTTTTGCACTTTTTTAACAGTACTTCTTTTTAATCAAGCTAGTTTTATCAATAAATAAATTCTTACAAAATAAAAATCGTTATTTCTTGTTTTGGAATAGTATTTGTTGCAAAAAACTATCTAACTAACAAAACCATCAATCAATGTCAAAATCATTTTTTACACTAGTTTTAGTGTGTGTGCTTTCCTCTTTTCAATCCTATTCTCAAGAAACAACCAACGAAGATTTAAAAATATACTTAGACTGTCGTTTTTGCGATAACACTTTTATAAAGCAAAATTTAGGAAATGTACAGTTTGTAAGAGACCAAGCTCAAGGCGATGTGCATTTGTTTTTCCTTACGCAAGGTAATGGAAGTGGCGGAAGACATTACGATATTGATTTTATTGGGAAGAACGATTTTGAGTCCATTAATTACAAATTATCGTTTTCAACCGACTCAAATATGACAGGTGATGATGTTAGGAAACGTATTCTCGAAAATATTAAATTAGGCTTGGTTCGCTTCTGGATAGAAAAAGGGTCTTTAGAAGGTATTTCGGTGTCGGCTCCAACTCCAGAGGTTGAAGAAGCAGAAGAAGCAAAAGAAGAGGTTAAGGACCCATGGAATTCTTGGTTTTTTAGACTTAGTGCTAATGGTTGGTTTAATGGGCAAGAAACCAATAATTCAAGTAATATAAATCTAAATGCATCAGCGAGACGTGTTACCGAAAAGAATAAGTTTTTTATGCGTATTGGGTTTAATGAGAATAAATCTACGTTTTCTTATGATGGTAGTGATATCGTGTCCATAAATAGTGGAAAATCTTTATATGTAAACGATGTATTGAGTATTAACGACCATTGGTCTTATGGTTTTTTTGGTGGATTAGGAACATCTACTTTTAGTAATTACTCATTGTATTGGAACTTTAAGCCTGCATTGGAATACAACTTTTTTAAATATAACGAATCTGCTAAAAAGCAATTGGTGTTGAGCTATAGTAATGGTATTAGGTACAATGATTATATGGTGCGAACAGTATTTCTTAAAGATTCTGAATATTTATGGGAGCATTCTATTTCATTTGGTGGTAGCGTAAGACAAGAATGGGGTGATGTAAATGGCGAAGTATCTTTTGACCAATATTTACATGACACCTCACTAAACTCTTTAAATTTTAACCTTAGAACCAATATAAGATTATTCAAAGGCTTTAATTTTAATATTGGTGGTGGTTATAGCATTACCAGAAATCAAATTAACATTTCTTCTGGAGGTGCATCGCTTGAAGATATTCTATTGCAACAGCAGCAATTACAATCAGGGTATAACTACTATTTTAATGTTGGTATTAGTTACTCGTTTGGATCTATCTATAATACTGTAGTTAACCCAAGGTTTAATTTTTAACTTAAAACCATTCTAAATAGTAAAAACAAAGCACTTGTTTTTTGCTAGAACCTTTGCCCTGAAGTATTTTTGTATCAACTTATAAATAACGATACATTATGAGTGGATTTTTTAAATCTTCGATTGGAAGAAAAGTAGCCATGGCTTTATCTGCTTTCTTCTTAATGTTTTTCTTAATAATACATTTAGCCGTAAATATTACATCCTTATTTAGTGTAGAACTTTTCAACCAATTATCACACTTTATGGGAACAAACCCATTAGTACAATTGGCGTTACAACCAGTTCTTGTTTTTGGTGTTGTTTTTCATTTTGTAATGGGCTTTATATTAGAGTTGAAAAACCGAAAAGCAATTGGTGTAAAGTATGCCAAGAACAATGGAGCTGCCAATTCCACTTGGATAAGTAGGAATATGATCTACAGTGGACTTGTAATTTTAGCCTTTTTAGTATTACACTTTATTGATTTTTGGTTTCCCGAAATGAAAGTAAAATATGTTGAAGGAGATATGACAGGAATGATAGCTGGCACACAAGAGTTTAGATATTTTGATGAATTACAACACAAGTTTCTAAGTCCTTGGAGAGTGGGCGCTTATGTGTTAGCCTTTGTCTTTTTAGCATTACACTTATTGCATGGGTTTACCTCAGCTTTTCAATCAATGGGTTCTACAGCAGGACGCAAAAAAGCACTACAGACCTTCGGAAAAATATATGCCTATGCCATTCCATTAGGATTTATAATCATTGCTGTTTGGCATCATTTTAATCACCTGTAACATTTTATAACTATGAGTGTTTTAAATTCAAAAGTACCTAAAGGTCCAATTAAAGATAAATGGACAACATATAAAGACCACATCGATTTAGTAAACCCTGCCAACAAACGTCACATCGATGTTATTGTTGTTGGTACTGGTTTAGCTGGAGGTTCTGCTGCGGCAACGTTGGCAGAATTAGGCTATAACGTAAAAGCATTTTGCTATCAAGATTCTCCAAGACGTGCACATTCTATTGCTGCACAAGGTGGAATTAATGCTGCAAAAAACTACCAAGGTGATGGAGATTCAACATATAGATTATTTTACGACACCGTAAAGGGTGGTGATTACCGTTCGCGAGAAGCAAACGTATATCGTTTGGCTGAAGTATCGGCAAACATTATTGACCAATGTGTAGCACAAGGTGTACCATTTGCTCGTGATTATGGTGGACTGTTAGATAATCGTTCGTTTGGTGGAGTATTAGTGTCTAGGACTTTTTATGCCAAAGGACAAACAGGACAGCAATTATTGCTTGGAGCATATTCGGCAATGAACAGACAAATTGCTCGTGGAAAAATTCAAATGTACAACCGTCACGAAATGCTTGATGTTGTAAAAGTTGATGGTAAAGCAAGAGGAATTATAGCACGTGATTTAATTACTGGAAAGATAGAACGTCATTCGGCACATGCTGTTGTTATTGCATCAGGTGGTTACGGAAATGTATATTTCTTATCAACCAACGCTATGGGAAGTAACGCCACAGCTGCTTGGAAAATTCATAAAAAAGGAGCGTTTTTCGCTAACCCTTGCTATACACAAATTCACCCAACATGTATTCCACGTTCTGGAGATTATCAGTCTAAATTAACCTTGATGTCTGAATCACTTCGTAACGACGGTCGTATTTGGGTGCCAAAAAACATGGACGATGTTATGGCAATTCGTGAAGGTCGCAAAAAACCTACGGATTTGGCTGAAGATGAAAGAGACTATTATTTAGAACGTCGTTATCCTGCGTTTGGAAATTTAGTACCACGTGATGTAGCTTCGAGAGCCGCTAAAGAGCGTTGTGATGCTGGTTATGGTGTAAATGCTACTGGTGAAGCTGTATATTTAGATTTTGCATCGGCAATAAATCGTTATGGGAAAGAGCAAGCAAAACTGAATCATATTGAGAATCCATCGGATGAAAAAATATACGAATTAGGTCAAGCAATTGTTGAAGCTAAATACGGGAACTTATTCCAAATGTATGAGAAAATTGTTGATGAAAATCCATACAAAACACCAATGATGATTTATCCTGCAACCCATTACACAATGGGTGGTGTTTGGGTAGATTATAACTTAATGACTACTGTTGACGGACTATATTGTATTGGTGAAGCCAATTTCTCTGACCATGGCGCAAATAGACTTGGTGCTTCGGCATTAATGCAAGGATTGGCTGATGGTTACTTCGTGTTACCTTACACAATTGGTGATTATTTATCTGATGATATTAGAACAGGACCTATTTCAACTGAAACAAAAGAATTTGAAGACGCTGAAAAAGAGGTAACCGATAGAATCAACTTCTTTATGAATAACAACGGAACAAAATCTGTTGACCATTTTCACAAAAGACTTGGGAAAGTAATGTGGGATAAAGTTGGTATGGCGCGTAATGAAAAGGGTTTAAAAGAAGCTATGGCTGAAATTAAACAAATTCGTGAAGAATTCTGGAAAGATGTAAAAGTTCCAGGAAGTGCTAATGAGATGAATCCAGAATTAGAAAAAGCTGGTCGTGTTGCCGATTTCTTAGAACTGGGTGAATTATTTGCTAAAGATGCTCTAGAGCGTAACGAATCTTGTGGAGGTCATTTCCGTGAAGAATCGGTAGAATTAGATGGAGAGCAAAAAGGAGAAGCCAAACGTAACGACAAAGAGTATGCGTTTGTTTCGGCTTGGGAATATAAAGGAGAACCAAGTGAAGCGGTTTTACATAAAGAAGAATTAGAGTTTAAGGATATTGAGTTGAAGCAGCGTAGTTATAAATAATTGTCATGAAGAAGATTTTTGTTGTCTTAATTTTACTAATAACATTTAATGGGTTTGGTCAAACATTTAAAAAACCAACTAAAGGAAAAGCATTAGTTTATATCATTCGTGGAAATAGTATAGGTAATGGCTATAACATTCGAGTTTATGATGGCAAGCGGTTTTTAGGACCACTTCCTGGTAGAGCGTATTTTACTTACGAATGTGAACCAGGAGAACATCTTTTTTGGGCAGCTTCAGAAAACAGGGATTTTGTTGAGGCCAACCTTAGTGCTAATAAGATATATGTTATTGATCTTAGGGCTAAATTAGGATTGGTACATATGGCAGTTGGTGTAGAACCCTATACCCCTTCAAACCCTAAACATTTGAAACGATTTAAAAAAGCCATTAACAAGCATATAAATGCAGTAATTTATGGCAAAGAACGAAGTGATGAGAAGAAAGAAAACATTGAAAAAGCTTTCAAATCATACAAGAGTATTAAGAATAATAGGCATTCTAAAATAAAGAAACTCACATCAGATATGTCTTTTAGTATAGACAACTTCTAACAAAAGAAACTTATAGGAATATGAATTTAACATTAAAAATCTGGAGGCAAAAAGACTCAAATACTAAGGGTCAAATGGTCGATTATAAAGTCACTGATATTTCAGAACACATGTCCTTTTTAGAAATGATGGATGTTTTAAATGAACAATTGGTTAATTCAGGTGACGAACCTGTAGCGTTTGACCACGATTGCCGTGAAGGAATATGTGGTATGTGTTCAATGTATATAAACGGTGAAGCTCATGGTCCTGATAGAGGTGTTACCACGTGTCAGTTACACATGCGTATGTTTAAAGATGGTGACACTATTACCATTGAGCCATTTAGAGCAGCTGCTTTTCCTGTGATAAAAGATTTAGTAGTAGATAGAATGGCTTTCGAGCGTATTCAACAAGCTGGTGGTTATATTTCGGTAAACACATCGGGAAATACACAAGATGCCAACTCAATCCCTATTTCAAAGCATGCAGCTGATGAGGCTATGGATGCCGCAACTTGCATTGGTTGCGGTGCTTGTGTAGCAACTTGCAAAAACTCGTCGGCGATGTTATTTGTTGGTGCAAAAGTGAGCCAATATGCTTTATTACCTCAAGGTCAAGTAGAAGCAACAGACCGTGTTTTAAATATGGTAGCACAAATGGATGCCGAAGGTTTTGGTAATTGCACCAATACTGGAGCATGTGAAGTGGAATGTCCAAAAGGTATTTCGTTAGATAATATTGCTCGTATGAACAGGGAGCTTATGAAAGCCAATTTAAAATAGACCAAACAATTTTATATAATTATCAAAAACCTAAGTTCTCACTTAGGTTTTTTTATTAGCTTTGATTTCTTAATAAAAATGAAAAAATGAAATTTAGACTATATTCCATAGCATTACTTGTCTTATTGACACTTTCATGTAAAGGTCAAACAAACGAGACAACTCAAGAGGTTGAGGTTAATGAAACCATTGAAAAAACAACCGATTTATTTGATGCTGACGCACTTTTAGAGCGTGTTAGATATTTATCTCTAGATTCTCTTGAAGGTAGACAAACCGGAACAAAAGGTAATTTAATTGCCAGAGAATATGTGATTGGTCAATTTAAAAAATACGGTATTGCTCCTTTATTAGATGATTATTCACAACCGTTCAGTTTTGAAGGTCGTCGAGATAAAAAAACCTACGAAGGTGCTAATGTTTTGGGTGTCATTAAAGGCACAGAGCATACCGAAAAATATATTGTAATATCTGCACATTACGACCATGTAGGTGTGAGAGATGGAAAAGTGTATAATGGTGCAGACGATGATGCTTCAGGTACAAGTGCTATATTAGCCATGGCTGAATATTTTAAAAGCAATCCACCAAAACACTCTGTGGTTATTGCTGCTTTTGATGCCGAAGAAATGGGTTTACAAGGTGCAGCACACTTTGTAAAAGCCAATACATTGCCTAAAGAACAAATTGCCATGAATGTTAATTTAGATATGGTTGGTCGTAACGATAATAACGAATTGTATGTGGTTGGAACTAATTTGTACAAACAACTACAACCAGCTATTGAAGATTTGGAATTACCAGAAGATTTCAAACTCTCAGTAGGTCATGACGGATTGGATGGCAAACAAAGTTGGGTATTCTCATCAGACCATGGGCCGTTTCACAGAGCCGAAATACCATTTTTATATTTTGGTGTAGAAGACCATAAAGATTACCACAAACCAACCGATGATTTTGAACACATCCAGCCAGTATTTTATGCAAAAGCAGTGACTGCTGTGATTGCGGTTTTTGAGAAGTTGGATGAGATGGCGTTTGATTAGTATGAAAAAACAATATTTATTTTTTATAGTAATAGTTCTTGTCGGATTAAATTCTTCAGCTCAAAATTTGAGTTGTTCTGATTTTCAAAATGGAACTTTTACTATTCCTAACGAGTCAGGTAGTCAATCTGAATATAAATTAATTAGAGAAGGAAAAGTCCAAATGGAGGTTGTTGAAATTGAGGATGAAAAATTTACAATTTATGGGATAATCGAATGGATTAATGAATGTTCTTACATATTAAAATATGATAATTCTAAAATGAGCCTTCCTGAAGAATTGCAATTCATTAATGACCACGGTGGAATCGTTACTGATTTGATTAAAATAGAAGATAAGTGTTTTTACTATAAATCAGTATTAATCATTGATGGTAAAGAAACTCAAAGGATTGACGGTAAGTTTTGTAAGGATTGATAGTTTAGAAAATTCATGAACAACCCACTACAATTTTATAACTCACAAATAACCTTATACCAAGACCAAATTGCTGCTTTAAAAAAGAGGCTCTTGGTCTTGAGTCTGTCCAGGGTGGTTATTTACCTCGCTGGTGTTATGGGAATTTATTACAACTTTCATAACATTTCTGTGGCTGTGGTTATTGCTATAGTTGCCATTGGTCTGTTTTTGTTTTTGGTATCAAAACATACCGATGCTAAAGCACAACGCGATTTATTAAAAGCTTTAGTAAGCATTAACAATGAAGAGTTAGAGATAGCTAAAGGTAATTTTCATAAACGTTATAGTGGTGAGCAATTTCAAAATCCTGAACATCCTTATAGCTTGGATATTGATTTATTTGGTCGTGGGTCGTTTTTTCAATACTTAGATAGAACTGCCATTAACGAAGGCACGCATACACTTGCAGAAGCATTAAAAGCAAATGACATCACCAACATAACCAATAGGCAAAACGCTATTGAAGAACTGTCTAAAAAACCTAAGTGGCGACAATTATTTACTGCCAAAGCATCCTTAATAGAAACCGAAACACCTACAACCGTTATTATTGATTGGCTCAACAATTATCAACCGTTTGTGCCAAAAATAATGCGTTGGTTACCTTATGTTTTTGGCGTGTTTTCTGCTATAATTATTGCTTGTAGTGTGTTGCAAATAATTCCTTTAGCATATTTGGCATATTGGTTAGTTTTTGGGATTTGCATCATTGGTTTTGTGTTTAAAAAGGTGAGTATGTTATCGATGCATACGTCAAAAATCAAAGACACTTTTAAACAATATGCATTGTTATTAGACCAAATAGAAACCGAAACGTTTACATCCAATTTACTTAAAGAAAAACAACAGCAAATTGCCTCAGAAGATGAAAAAGCATCCGATATTTTAAAATCATTTTCAAAAGCTTTAGATGCTTTAGATAACAGAAATAACATCTTTTTTATCTTTTTCGGAAATGGGCTCCTACTTTGGGATGTAATTCAGAGCTATAAAATTGAGCAATGGATAAAGACTTATGCACATAAAGTTGAAGATTGGTTTGAAGTGGTTGCTTTTTTTGATGCCTACAATTCCTTAAGCAACTTTTCATTCAATCATGCTGAATTTGTATATCCTAAAATCACAACAAACAACACCATTATAAATGCCAAAAATTTAGGGCATCCATTATTGGATAAAACCAAACGTATTTCTAGTGATTTAAATATCAATAAAGAACAATTTTTTATTGTTACAGGTGCAAATATGGCTGGTAAAAGCACCTTTTTGCGAACCGTGTCTTTACATATTGTTATGGCAAATGTTGGTTTGCCAATTTGTGCCACATCTAGCGAATATTCGCCTATAAAACTCATTACGAGTATGCGTACTAGCGATTCGTTGACTGATAATAGCTCCTATTTCTTTTCAGAATTGACGCGACTTAAACTTATAGTAGATACCATAAAAACAGAACCTTATTTTATTATTCTAGATGAAATCTTAAAAGGCACCAATAGTACCGACAAAGCTCTTGGGTCAAGAAAATTTGTAGAAAAACTCGTTGCTGGAAATGCCACAGGAATCATAGCCACACACGACCTTAGTTTATGCGAAATTGAAGACCAATTAGACGAGGTGAAAAACTGCTATTTTGATGCAGATATCGTAAACGACGAACTCTATTTTGACTATAAGCTTAAAAAAGGCATTTGCCAAAATATGAACGCTAGTTTCCTTTTAAAGAAAATGGAGATAGTTTAGTTATTAATCTCTTTTAAAATATCCGATTCATAGACTCTAAAACCAGCATTAATATTGACGAAACGATATGGGTCTTTAAATTTTAAAAGTGCATCATTAAACCAGATATTTGCTTCGTTTACATTTCCTTTGCCTTTATATGCCAATCCTAAATAATAATAAGTATCTGATATATCTTTATTAATAAGTAACTGTTTTTTTAGTGCCTCAATAGCTAAGTCATATTGTTCGTTTAATACATATAAAACTCCTAAAGAATGGTAATCTGTAAATCCAATATCATCTTCAGAGTCGTAACTATTTATGCAATTAGTAATGGCGTCTATTCCTTTATAAAATTGACCAATTTTTGCATACGATAAACCTAAAATAATGCGCATATCTTTTTCTCCTCCAGGTGTTAACTCGAACATATAGGCTTTTGGCAACGCATAATAACGCTCTAAATCGTTAATGCACATTTTATAGTTCCTATTTTGAAAATACCAATAGGCTCTATAGGTTAAATGAGAGCGAGCATCCAGTTCTACCGCTTTATTTAATAATTTAAAGCCTTCAATTACTAGTCCTCTTTTTAAGTAAGCGACAGATTTTTCAAAATAAGCCCAAGCATAATTAGGGTTTAATTTAATAATCGAATCAAAACGAATTTGAGATTCACGACTCCCTTGTTTTAACTCGCTAGTAGTTTGTGCAAGTCTGCACGCTTTACGTTCATTACTGCCTTCTGGGTATAATAGACAATTGCCTTGGCTAAAGCTAATAGATGTATAGAAAACAAGAAGTGTTATTAGTGTTTTTTTCACGACCTTACAATATTTCCATTTTCTATTTTAACAATTATATATGTGTAGCCATCATAATCTTTTTTGTTATAAAAAGGATGATTCCACTTGTTTAATCCTTTAAGAATATCAATTATATGCTTTTCTAAACCTTTAGGTGGAGTAGTTTCTTCAAAATCTGCATTAACAACCTCCCATCTAAAGCGTCCAGTTTCATCGTTGCAATTAACAGCAAAACGCACAATAAAATAACCGTTAAATGTTCTGTATTCAGGTTTAATTTTATATTGAGAAATTATATCATTCTCTAAGATTTTTGTTCCTCCTGTATATTTTACATAAGCTCTTTTATGTAGTACATTAGAACTATCACAAAATTTAAACTTTGCATCGTCAAGTGAGGGGTTAAAAATAGTATCGCCAATGTCTGCTAAATACTTTTGTTTTGATTTATCATTAGTATTGCAACTTACAAATATTAATGAGAAAAAAACAATACATAAAATAAGGTTTTGCCACTTCATTTAAGGAGTAAATTATTTATTTAAGAGTTTCAATTTCAGCTACCATTTCTTTTGCATTTTTTTCATCAGGTTTTAAACTTAATACTTTATAATAGTTTTTCAAAGCCTCATTATAGTTTTCAGACTCAAAGTAAGCTTCACCTAAACTATCATAAACACTATATTTGTAAGGAAATATTTTAGTGTTTAAATCAAAGATATACACCGCTTCCTTATGCTTTTTAGCTCTTAAATTAACATAGCCCAAAGTGTTAAACTCTCTACTGCCTTGTACAAATTCGGCAAGTCTTGGCACTAAATCGTTTTCCATAGTTTTTAATGCCTCAACACCTTGTTGTTTTATTAGGCCATCAATATAATTGGCTGCTACATATTTTGGTGCATACTTCCCATCGATAATTGCTTTTATATCATTTTCAAAAGTGGCTTGAGGCGATTCTACAATTCGGTTGACTTCTTTTCCGTCTTTATAAAAAATAAACGTTGGCACTCTATGGATATTCAATCCTTTTTCTTCGCCTGTTGGGCTTTGCTTATATGTTTCACGTGCATTGTCAACAGCAATGACTTGAAGTTGATTTTCTGGGAATTTTGCCTTATCCAACACTTTGTAAAAACGCGGCACTTCACGTTTACTGTCACCACACCACGTTCCTAAAAACAACTTAATGGTATAATTATTAAGTGAATCTTTAATGGTTTTTATCAGCTTTTCGTTTGGGATATAATTATCATAGTTTTTATCAAACCAAGCTTTAAAACTGTTGGAGGTCAATCCTTCACGATTAATTTTACCCAATAGTTTTTCCTTGCCTTTATCGTCCACCACTAACTGGTTATAGGTTTGAGAATAACTTAGTGAAAGGCAAAAAAGGAGGCTTAAAATAGTAACTGTTCGTTTCATGATATATAGATTTTAGGATATCGAAACTAAAAGCAAAACTGTGTACACAAAACTAAATTGGACACAAAGCACACTTGACATTACAACTAATAAGTTTAAATTAACGAACAGCATAAATGACGTTTGTCACTACAAGATTGGTTTTTGTACATAATTTTTTGACGTTGTTCCTAATTCTATTTACTTTTCCAAATCAATGGCAATAATTAATAAAAACATATCGCAAATTTTAGTGCACATCCTGTTTTGGATGTTATTTATTTTTGTGTCCTTATTTGTGTTTTCAGATTATTATTGGGCACAAAACCCATTTCTACAATACCTATTTATTTTGGTGGTTATTGTCTATGCAAACAACTTGTTTTTACTGCCTTATTTTGTAAAACGTAAACTGTACGTACTCTACATTTTTGTGTTTGTTGCCATTTCTTTTCTCGCCACACAATTGTATTGCAACGTGTTTGCACAATGTGGCTGCTCGTTTATGAAATGTTTAAGTGACTATTTATGGCAAACTTTGGTACCATTGATTTTCTTCTCATTTATATGGATGCTCTATCGCTTTATTGATGAACAAGAAAAGGTAGAAAAAGTAAAAAAAGAACATACAGAAATGGAGTTGAAATTCTTGAAATCGCAAATTAATCCGCATGTATTGTTTAATAATTTGAATACGATTTATTCTTATTCTATTGACAACCCTAAGGAAACACCAGAACTTATTTTAATGCTGTCTGACAATCTAAAACATGTGCTATATGAAAGTAATTCTGAAACTATTTCTATAGAAAAAGAAGTACATTTTTTAGATAATTACATCAAATTCCAAAAAATACGAACCGAAGGTGTAAAACAAATAAATTATAGTAAAAATATTGATTCCAAAAGCTATCAAATAGCGCCTTTAATGCTTATTACTATTATTGAAAATGCTTTTAAACACAGCACGCTTAATAGCGAAATAAACATCAATATTACAATTGAAAATGGTGTTTTAGATTTTAATTGCAACAATGATTACGATAGCACCAAAGTGGATGAAGATACTTATAAAATTGGGCTACAAAATCTTGAAAAACGTCTAGAGCTTATCTATAAAGAGAATTTTGAGTTCACCATTAAAAAAGACACGCAATTTAAAGTGCATTTAAAACTTGATTTACAATGAATTGCATCATTATAGAAGATGAAATACCAGCACAAAAGGTCTTGCAAAATTTTATAGGTAAAATTCCTTACCTGAACTTGCAAAATACTTTTAAAGCTGCTATTGAAGCAAATGCGTTTCTAAATTCCAATGAAGTGGATGTGATTTTTTTAGATGTGAATTTACCAGACATTTCTGGTATAGATTTTATTAAAACTGTTAAAAATCCGCCAGCAATCATAATGACAACAGCATATTCTGAATTTGCCGTGAGTAGTTTCGAACTGGAAAGCATTGTAGATTATTTGGTAAAACCTTTTTCGTTTGACAGGTTTTTAAAAGCTATTAATAGAGTCAAAATTAAATCTGGAACTACCACAGACATCTCTCCTGAAGATGAAAAAAAATCCATTTTTATTAACGTTGATAAAACACATCATAAAATAATATTGGATGATATTATTTACATAGAATCCGACAGGAATTATTTAACCATTATCACCACCACACAAAAACTTACCTATATAGAGTCGCTTAAAAACTGGACAGAAAAACTTTGTGATGAACAGTTTGTACAAGTACATAAATCTTACATCATTAATAGTAAAAAAGTAGATAGAGTTTCAGGCAATCAAGTATTTATTAATGATTTAAAAATTCCTATTGGAAGAACTTATAAGCAAGAGTTATTAAAGCAGTTAAAAATTATGTAATTTTCGGTTTGTAACTCTTAGTTGTAAGCAATTTGAAAAAACGTATAATCAAATACGGAATTATAAGTTTAATTGGAATCTATTTGATTTTCCAATTTTTGCCGCTTGGAGATTATTGTTCAGGTCTTGGCAATTTTTTAAGTTCACTTTTTCTTATCGGACTTTTAATTTTGCTAGTATTCATTTTAGCAATTCGAAATCTTATCCGAATTAAAAAAAACAAAGAAAAATTTGATTTTACTCCTCTAATAATGACACTTTTTTTCGGACTAATGTGGTATTTTTTAGTGGATATGACTAATAAAAAATTCTGGACTAAAAAGTCGCTAATTGCTTTTGTGGAAATAGAAGGAACACCAAACAGTGGAACATTAGTTCTTTTTGAAAATGGTTCTTTCGGAGCTTCATATCATCGTGCTGATTATAGTTGTACTTATCAAGGAAATTATGTGATAATTGACAATCGACTTACTCTAAAAAGACCTAATTTGAGTGAACTAACGCATAAAATTTTCACTACTGAATATTTGATTAATCGAAAGGACAATATATTAAAACCAATGAAAGAGGGATTTAAAGAAATTGGAATTTCAAAAATGAAAGAATAAAAAAATGTTGCCAACAAAGAACAGTTAAAAAGCAATCAATAGTATGAACCACCAATCCAAACTCCCTAATTTAGAAACCACCATTTTTTCGGTAATGAGTGCTTTAGCTCATAAACACAAGGCTATTAATTTATCACAAGGTTTTCCAGATTTTAAAGGCGACCAAAAGCTCATAGATTTAGTAAGCGCCAACATGAATGCTGGCTACAACTATTATGCACCAATGCCTGGTGTTTTAAAATTACGTGAAGCCATTGCTAAGAAATACGATGACCTTTATAATTCAACCTATAATCCAGACAATGAAATTACGGTTACTGCAGGTGCGACGCAAGCTATTTATACAGCTATAACCGCTTTTATTAGACCTGGAGACGAAGTGATTGTATTTCGTCCTGCTTACGATTGTTACATACCTTCCATTGAGCTTAATGGCGGTAAAGCCATTTCTATTCAGCTTCATAAACCAGATTATAGCATTAATTGGAATGACGTTGCCAAAGCGATTAATAATAACACGAAAATGATTATTATTAACACACCTCACAACCCAAGTGGCACTGTGTTTTCAAAAGAAGATATGCTGCAACTTCAAAAACTGACCAATAACACCAATATCATTGTGTTAAGTGACGAAGTGTATGAGCATATTATTTTTGATGACGAACAACACCAAAGCGTGTGTTTATTTTCTGAGTTAAAATCTCGTAGTTTCATTACGGCGTCGTTTGGCAAAACGTTTCATAATACTGGTTGGAAAACAGGGTATTGCTGCGCGCCCAAAGACTTAATGGACGAGTTCGTAAAAGTGCATCAATTTAATGTGTTTAGTGTGAATCACCCTATACAATTAGCATTAGCTGAGTATTTAGAAGCACCCAATCATTATCTTGAATTATCTAATCTTTTTCAAGAGAAAAGAGATTTGTTTCTCAATTTAATTAAAGATTCTCGATTTACTTTTACACCATCAAAAGGCACCTATTTTCAAGCACTAGATTACTCAAACATCTCTAATGAAAACGATTATGATTTAGCCATAAGGCTTACTAAAGAACACGGTATTGCGTCCATACCAATTTCGGTATTCAACGAGCATAAGTTAGACGAAAAAATGCTGCGCTTTTGTTTTGCAAAAACCAATGATACTTTAAAACGTGGTGCGGATATTTTAAATGCTATTTAACACATTGCATATTATTAATTGCGTCATAGAAATCTAAGTGATGATATAAGACACTGGAAAAAGCTATTTAGATATAATATCTCTAATTATTTTTAAATGATGGTTGGTGTGCAATTGTAAAAACCTAACCGTTCTTTTTTTATGTAATAGACCAAAAATAAAATGCTTAAAATGTGCATATTTATGCGCAGATTTTAAGGTTTCAATATGTTGATATGCTAATTGAATTTGAATATTTAAATCTTCAATTGTAATAGTTTCTGGCGGACGAACAAATTTTGGAGCTTTTACTTTTCCTCTAGGAAAATAACCAATAGTAAATAATAACAAGCGCCATTTGTTAAATTTACTTTTGTGCTCCTCTGGGTTAGACTTTAATAAAGTGTCAGACACCAAATTAATAACTTTAAGTGAATGGTCTATTTGCCAAGCCACATCAGACGTTGAAACTTTAGTATTTCTTTTGTCCTTTACAGGAATATAACTTTCTAATTCTTTTACAAATGGAATTAAAGATTCTGGATGTCGTTTTTGCATGGTCTAAGCTAATAAAAAACCCTCACATTTCTGTAAGGGTTTTAATATTAAGAGATTCTTCGCTTTTGCTCAGAATGACAATTTAATAACGATAGTACTCAGGCTTATAAGGCCCTTCAACTTTTACACCAATATATTGAGCTTGGTCTTGTTTAAGTTCGGTTAACTCAACACCTATTTTCTCTAAGTGTAATTTTGCTACTTTTTCATCAAGATGTTTTGGTAACATGTATACTTTGTTTTCGTAAGCATCTTTGTTATTCCACAATTCAATTTGAGCCAAAGTTTGGTTAGTAAATGAATTACTCATTACAAAACTTGGGTGACCAGTGGCACAACCTAAATTAACCAAACGACCTTGTGCCAAAATAATGATGTCCTTTCCGTTTACTGTATATTTATCGACTTGTGGTTTAATAACATCTTTAGTGTTGCCATGGTTATTATTCAACCAAGCCATATCAATTTCGTTATCAAAATGACCAATATTACACACAATGGTTTTGTCTTTCATTGCTTCAAAATGCTCGCCACGTACAATGTCTTTGTTTCCAGTTGTAGTAATTACCACATCGGCATTACCAACAACAGTTTCAAGTTTCTTTACTTCAAATCCATCCATAGCAGCTTGCAATGCACAAATTGGGTCAATTTCGGTAACCGTTACAATACTTCCTGCACCTTTAAACGAAGCAGCTGTACCTTTACCAACATCACCATAACCACAAACGACTACACGTTTTCCAGCTAACATTATATCTGTTGCACGACGAATAGCATCTACAGCACTTTCGCGACAACCATATTTATTATCGAATTTAGATTTTGTAACACTGTCGTTTACGTTTATTGCAGGCATTGGTAAGGTGCCGTTTTCCATACGCTCATATAATCTGTGAACTCCAGTGGTTGTTTCTTCAGAAAGACCATTAATGCCGTCAACCAATTCAGGATATTTATCCAATACCATATTGGTTAGGTCTCCACCATCATCAAGAATCATGTTTAATGGTTGTCTGTCTTCGCCAAAAAATAGTGTTTGCTCAATGCACCAATCAAATTCTTCTTCGGTCATATCTTTCCATGCATACACCGCAGTTCCAGCATCAGCAATAGCAGCAGCAGCTTGGTCTTGTGTTGAGAAAATATTACAAGAGCTCCATGTTACTTCTGCACCAAGAGCTTGCAAGGTTTCAATCAAAACCGCAGTTTGAATCGTCATGTGCAAACATCCAGCAATACGAGCACCTTTTAATGGTTGAGAATCTTTGTATTCTTGACGAAGACTCATTAATCCAGGCATTTCAGCTTCAGCTAATTCAATTTCTTTTCTTCCCCAAGCCGCAAGCGACATATCTTTAACTTTATTAGCTACGTAAGGAATTGTTTTTGTGTTCATATAAATATCGTTTTTCTATGTATTTAAAAGGCAACAACTTTGGGTTTGGAACTTAAAATTGGTTAAATTCGCTTTGTTAAAAATGCCAAATGCGCCTTTGCGCTGCAAAGATAACTATTAACTTTCAGAAAAGTAAATGCCACTTTATAAAACCTTTACTGCAAACTCACAAACTACTGTTAAAATCTGGAAGATTACCGAATCTTATGATGAATTATTACAACCATTAGATTTAAAACCAAACAGTCTCGAACGTGTTTTAGGTATGAAAAGTGAATGGCACCAACGAGGGTTTTTGAGTGTAAGGCATATACTAAGGGATTTGGGCTACACAGACCAAGAGTTGTTTTACGACGAGAACGGAAAACCCCATTTAAAAGATGGAAAATGTATTTCAATCACACATTCGTTTTTATATTCTGGCGTGATTGTAAGTGATGCCGAAGTTGGAATTGATATAGAAATGCAGCGTGATAAAATTGCTAGAATTGCACCAAAGTTTATTGATTACGAATTCAAGTATTTAAAAAAAGAATCAGATTCATATATTAATGAACTGACTATTATTTGGTGTATCAAAGAATCGTTATACAAGTTATTCGCTACACCTGGAATGGTTTTTAAAGACCATTTTTTAGTGATTCCGTTTATGATACACGATAATGAAACAATTGCTTGGATTGATTTTGAAAACAAAAAATGCCGTTATAACACCACGTTTTTTGAGTTTGAAGGGTTTACTTGTGCTTATGTTATTGCTTAGATGACACATATTTACCAAGACATACTCAATTCAATTTCTAAAAAGAAAAAGTTACTAGCGGTTTTAATAGATCCAGATAAAATGAAGCCAGAAGGCTTATCTGGCTTTATGTTGAAAGTAAACAAATCTGTAGTGACTCATATTTTTGTTGGAGGTAGCACAGTTGAAGAAAATGTTACTGAAAAATTAGTCTCGGAAATTAAAAATCTCACTAATTTATCTGTAATATTATTCCCAGGAGATGTATCGCAAATTGCAAAAAGCGCTGATGCTTTGTTGTTTTTATCGTTAATCTCTGGGCGAAATCCAGACTATTTAATTGGGAAGCAAGTAGAAGCAGTTTCTAAATTACGAAAAACGAATCTTGAGGTCATTTCAACAGGATATGTATTAATTGAAAACGGTAAAGAAACGGCTGTGCAAATAGTTACTGCAACAAGACCAATGTCGAGAGATAATATTCAAGCAATAATAGATACTGCTATAGCTAGCGAGTTACTAGGAATGAAACTTGTATATTTAGAAGCAGGAAGTGGTGCATTGCATCCAATTAATGAAAAGATAATTTCAGCAGTAAAAAAGGACTTAAATATTCCGTTAATTGTTGGCGGAGGTATTAGAAACAAAGAACAACTGGACAAAGCATATCAAGCTGGAGCAGATTTAGTGGTTATTGGAACTGCTTTTGAAGAAGATGCATCTTTTTTTAATGAACTAGTATGAACGACATAATCAACTTTTTTTTAGAACCTTATAAAACTGCTACAGCTTTAAACATCAGCTTAGAAATCCTAGCAGTTATTTTTGGAGTTGCTAGTGTATGGTTTGCAAAAAAAGAAAGTATTTGGGTATATCCAACTGGTATTATTAGTACAACCATTTACGTATATATATGTTATCAATTCACACTTTATGGTGATTTAATCATTAATATTTACTATACACTTATGAGTATTTATGGTTGGTATATGTGGACGAAACTCATTAAAGGCGAACATATTGAAATAACAAAATCATCAAAGAAGGATTACATAAAAGCATTGGGTATTTTTTTCAGTACAGCAGTGTTTGTAATATGTGTGTACTTATATTTTAATAGATTTGACAGAATAACCGATTATTTTGACACATTTACAACAGGTATTTTCTTTGCTGCTATGTGGATGATGGCAAACAAAAAAGTTGAACATTGGCTACTATGGATTGGCGGAAATATTATTTCAATACCATTATATTTTATAAAAGGATTGGGTTTTTCAGGAATTCAATTTACCATATTTTTAGTACTAGCTATTTTAGGATACATTGAATGGAAAAACAACTTAAACAAGAATCAGCAAACTGCATAAAAGTAGTATTGTTTGGTCCAGAATCTACAGGAAAAACAACTCTGTCTAGGCATTTGGCTAGATACTACAACTCTGTTTGGGTACCAGAATATGCGAGGGAGTATTTACAAGATATTTGGAATAACGAGCGTAGAACATGCGAACCCAAAGATTTGGTGCCAATAGCTATTGGGCAAATGGCAATGGAAAACGAATTGGCTCAAAAAACAAATTCTGTGTTAATTTGTGATACCGATTTATTGGAAACCAAAGTCTATTCAGAAGCTTATTATTCTGGAACTTGTGACCCAATTTTAGATAAATATGCCGTTGAAAACACTTACGATCTGTACTTTTTAACTTATATTGATGTGCCTTGGGAAGCTGATGATTTACGAGACAAACCCAATGATAGAGAAGATATGTTTGATGCTTTTGAAGAAGCATTGAAGAAATACAATCGACCTTATGTACTATTAAAGGGCAATAAAAAACAACGATTGGAAGAAGCTGTAAAACACATTGATAAATTAATTAAAGAAAAACATTGAATTTTACCCAAAACGACATAAACCAAATAGAAAAAAAAGGATTAACCGTAGAAAAAGTGCTCACACAAATAGCACTTTTTAAAAAAGGCGTGCCTTTTATAAACCTTAAAAGTGCCGCAACGATTGATAACGGAATTTTGTGTTTTAATGATACTCAAACAGATGAGTTAATCAATACATTCGAAACCAATAGAGATACAATTTCTATGGTAAAGTTTGTTCCAGCATCTGGTGCTGCCACGCGAATGTTTAAAACACTTTTCACCTTTTTAAAAGAATATAATCCAAATAAACAGAGTATTAATTCGTATATTAATAAAAATGACGTAAAGGAGCTGTCGTTGTTTTTTGTTGGTTTAGAGAAACTGCCTTTTTTTGAAGACGTAGTTACCCAAATTCATAAAGTACATTCAAATTATAATAACCTTTCCTTTGATGAGCAACGCTTATTATTTGTAAAAACGATGATGGATGAAAACTTATTGAACTATTCATCGTTTCCAAAAGGATTATTACCATTTCATCGTTATAAAGAGTATACTTCAACAGCCTTTGAGGAGCATCTATTTGAAGCAGCCGAATATGCTTCATCTAATAATGAAGCCAATTTGCACTTTACAATTTCTGAAAAGCATGAGCATAAATTTGACGAAGAATTTAAATACATTGAAGAAGATGTAGAAGAAAAAACACAAACGACATTCAATATTTCATTTTCATATCAAAAACACGCCACCGATACGGTTGCAGTCACTAAAACAAACGAACCTTTTAGAGATGAAAACGGATTGCTGGTCTTTCGTCCGTCAGGTCATGGCGCCTTAATAGAAAACTTAAATGAGATTGATGTCGACATCATTTTTATAAAAAACATAGATAATGTCGTCGTTAATAAATACAAAAGTGAGGTTGTAAAATATAAGAAAATGTTAGCTGGTGTTATTCTGGAGCTTCAAAACCAAGCTTTTAAATATGAAGAAACTTTGGATTATGAGATTTCTGATGAGCAACTCACAGAAATAGCCGATTTTTTATCTAAAAAAATGAATGTTGTTTTTGATAAAGAGTATGAGAATATGTCACTTCACGACAAGAAAGTGTATTTAAAAAATAAACTCAACAGACCAATTCGTGTGTGTGGTATGGTAAAAAATGAAGGCGAACCAGGAGGAGGTCCTTTTTGGGTAAAAGATAAAAACGGCGACATATCGCTTCAAATTGTAGAGTCGGCGCAAATTGATATAAAAAATCCTGAGCAGAACGCTATTCTTAAAAATGCCACACATTTTAATCCAGTAGATATCGTTTGTAGCGTGAAAAATTACAAAGGAGAAAAGTTCGACTTAACTAAATACGTAGATTATAATACTGCTTTTATTACAAGTAAAACAAAATCTGGAAAAGACTTAAAAGCATTGGAAAGACCAGGATTATGGAATGGTAGTATGGCGTTTTGGAACACTATTTTTGTAGAAGTACCGCTTATCACTTTCAATCCTGTAAAAACCGTAAACGATTTATTAAAAGGCCCACACCAAATCACATAAATTGCATCAAGAACAACTCATATCTGAACTCAATTTTAAAGCTGTACGTAGCTCTGGTAGCGGTGGGCAACATGTAAATAAAGTTGCCACTAAAGTTGAGTTATATTTTGATTTAGAAAATTCAGAAGTGCTAACTGATGAAGAAAAAGAAAAGCTAAAACAATCTTTAGCCAACAAACTAAACAAGGATAACATTTTAATGCTTCAATGCTCTGAAACGCGGAGTCAATTTAAAAACAAACAACTCGTCATTGCAAAGTTTTTAGAAGTCATAAAAGAAGGGCTTAAAGAGGAAAAAAAGCGTATTCCTACCAAAGTGCCCAAAGCAGTAATTAAAAAAAGACTTAAAAATAAAAGTAAGCAATCTGAAAAAAAGGCACATAGGAAAAAGCCAGATGTTGATTAAGTTTTCAGTTTCAGTCACAGTCCCAGTCCCAGTCCCAGTCTCAGTTTTTAGGATGAAACATTTAATATTTCCCAAGGATTAAAAAAACCCAATTCATAATTCATAATTCGCAATTCATTTATATCTTTGCAGTGTTCTCATAAAGGGGTGCTAGATTGATTGACGATTGACGATTGACGATTGTAGATTGATGAATTATTAGGTTCAGAAATCAAATATCAAAAATCAGAAATCAAAAATCCTTTCGGCTGAGATCAGACCCATTGAACCTAGAACAGGTAATGCTGTTTAGGAAGGCGATAATCGCCAATATATAATTTTTTTGATTCTGTCACCTTGAGCGTAGTTGAAAGGTCTTTTCAAAAAATCAAACTTTAACAACTAAAGAATAATGACCTCTTTTTATTCGATTATAATTTTATGTAATCGATATGAAAAACGTATTTCTTTTTTTAACACTACTCGTACTGTCAGTCAGTGTTACTGCGCAAGAAACAGAAAAAAAACAAGACACAACTAAAGTCCAGAAGCTTGACGAGGTTTTAGTTAAAGCCGTTCGCGTTGATGCAACATCACCAATTACCCATTCAAACGTAAAAAAGGAAGACCTTGAAAAACGAAATTTAGGACAGGATATTCCAGCGCTTTTAAATTATTTGCCATCCGTTATCACATCTTCTGATGCTGGTGCAGGCATAGGGTATTCGTATTTACGTGTGCGAGGTTCGGATGCCACTAGAATAAATATCACCATTAACGGTATTCCATACAATGACAGCGAAAGTCAAGGAACGTTTTGGGTAAATTTAGGCGATTTTGCGTCTTCAACGCAAAGTATGCAATTGCAACGTGGTGTTGGAACCTCCACCAATGGTTCAGGAGCGTTTGGCGCAAGTTTAAATATTTTAACGGATGCTGTTTCCGATGACGCTGGAGGCGAAATTTCGAACTCCTTTGGGTCATTTGGTACTCGAAAACACACGGTAAAATTTACTTCAGGCAAAATAAATGAGCACTTCGAATTTGCTGGAAGACTTTCTAATATTTATTCTGATGGCTATGTGGACAGAGCATTTACCGATTTAAAATCCTACTTTTTACAAGGGAGTTATATAGACGACAATACCTTAATAAAAGCCCTTGCTTTTGGTGGTGAAGAACACACCTATCAAGCTTGGTATGGTTTGTCTGCAAGCCAACTAGAAGACGATAGACGCCAAAACCCATATACCTATGATAATGAAACCGATAATTACTGGCAAAACCATTATCAATTGCATTGGAATGAAACCTTAAATAACCAATGGTCAACAAACCTCGGTTTAAACTACACAAGAGGTGAAGGCTATTTTGAACAGTTTAAAGACGATAGGGATGCTGTAGATTATAATAACTTAATAAATGATGGTAGTGATGTGATTGTGCAGCGTTGGTTAGATAATCATTTTTATGTGGCAAACGGAACAGTAAAGTATAAAGAAAATAGTACCGAAATTATTTCGGGAGTATCTGTAAGTACTTATGAAAACGACCATTATGGTGAATTACTTTGGGGAAGCGATTTAGCACCAGGTACCAATATAAGAGATAGATATTACTTTAGTGCCTCAGAAAAAAGTGATTGGAGTGTTTTTTCAAAAGCTAGTTTTAGAGTGTCACAAAACCTAAAAGCATTTATAGATGTACAAGGGCGATTTGTAAATTATAAAACGGCTGGATTAACGTCCAACAGAGCACCAATTGATGTTGATGAAAGCTATAGTTTTTTAAATCCAAAACTTGGGTTAACTTATAAAATCAACAATCGTAATAGTTTGTATGCATCATATGCCAAAGCCAACAAAGAACCTAACCGAAACGACTTTGAAAGTAATGCAGGCGAAGTAACACATGAAACCCTAAACGATTTTGAGTTAGGTTGGCGATTTATTAATAACAAACTAAGCGTAAATGCCAATGTTTATTATATGAATTACAACAATCAATTAGTGCTTACAGGTGCGTTGGATAATTCAGGTGAATATTTAAGAGAAAATATCGATAAGAGTTACCGTTTAGGATTAGAGGTGGATGCCAATGTTAATATTTCAGAAAAATGGATGCTTAACTCAAATGTTGCCATAAGCGAAAATAAAATCAACGAACTCATTATTGATAGAGATGGAGGCTTAAGCAATTTCGGAAAAACCAATATTGCTTTTTCGCCAAGTATTATTTCAGGAAATTCAATTACTTATAAGCCAAATCAAAACTTACAATTAGCTTTATTAGGAAAATATGTAAGCTCACAATATTTAAGTAATACAGATACTGAAGCATCAAAAATTGACGGCTATTTTGTAAGTGATTTTAATGCGATATATGAACTAAAAATGAATAGTATTTTTAAATCAATTGTTTTTAAAGGCTTGGTCAATAATCTTTTTAATAAAGAATATGTCGATAGAGGCTATACCTATTTAAATACTTGGAGCGGACCAACAGCGATTGAAGAACAAGGGTATTATCCACAGGCAACTATTAACTTTTTAGTAGGAGTGACTTTAAAATTTTAAATTTCCGCCTTAAACTTAACCTTAAACAAGAAAGCGGCTTTTAGGAGTCGCTTTTTTAATTGCTAATAATTAAGTCATTTCCGCTTTGCTCCACACGATAGGCTTTTAAGCCACATTGTAAATCAGGGTCGCTTAAAGGTTGTCCAGTAATTAAGCTATATACATTTTCATCGCTACAGCCACAAGTACCTTCCAATCCCTCTATATCCAATCTTGAGCAAGTGTTAGGCGAGTGGTTTGGGTCACTTGCATCCCAAGCTAAAAAACCAGTTCCAGAATTGGTCACAATAATACCACCATTTCCAGCATTGGGTACATATACTGAGTTGCTTACAAACTGTAAATTAGTGTAAGGGAAAACATTCAAATTAATACTTGTATTCACACCAACGTTTAGTAAAAATCTACAATTTCTATTGTTAACATCGCTCTTGCTACATGATATTGAGAGTAAAGTAAATAGAATATAATAAAAGGGCTTTTTCATAGTAAATTTTAATTCAGTTGCAATTTACAATAAAAACGCATTAATGTAATATTTTGTATATTTGCATTACAATTTTATGAAGATAAATTGTATTGTGTTTGTAGATAATCTATGAGCACTTTTTTAATTAAAAGAGGAATTATGAGCAACGTATCTTATTACACTGCGGAAGGATTAAAGAAACTAAGAGAAGAATTACGACAATTAAAAGATATAGAGCGTCCAAAAGCATCAAACGCTATTGCTGAAGCAAGGGATAAAGGTGATTTAAGTGAAAATGCCGAATATGACGCAGCAAAAGAAGCTCAAGGAATGCTTGAAATGAAAATTGCCAAACTTGAAGAAGCTTTAGCAGGAGCAAGACTTATTGACGAATCGCAATTAGACTTATCCAAAGTACTGGCATTATCTATTGTTAAAATTAAAAACCAAGCCAATGGTATGGAAATGACCTATACTTTGGTTGCAGATGGTGAAGCAGATTTAGCTTCAGGAAAAATATCCATAAACTCTCCAATTGGTAAAGGATTGCTTGGTAAATCTGTTGGTGATGTTGCAGCAATTCAAGTGCCAAATGGCATTATTAATTTTGAAATATTAGAAATATCTAGGTCCTAATGGCATCCATTTTCACTAAAATAGTAAACGGAGATATTCCTTGTTATAAAGTTGCAGAAACAGATGACTTTTTAGCATTCTTAGATGTTAACCCAAATGCAAAAGGACATACGCTGTGCATCCCAAAAAAAGAAGTTGACAAGATTTTTGACCTTGACGAAACTACCTATAATGGTCTTATGAGTTTTTCAAGGAAAGTAGCTATTGCTATTGAAAAAACCATTGATTGTAAACGTGTTGGAATGTCGGTAATTGGTTTGGAAGTACCTCATGTACATGTACATTTAATTCCTTTAAACTCGATGGAAGATGCGCGATTTGTTAATAAAACGTCTATGACTAAGGATGATTTTGAAGCGACTGCAAAAGCTATCAGCGGCAATCTTTAAATTTTAATTACTCCAGCTGCAAGTAAAATTCCTAATAAAACTAATATATCTAAGATTATTAAGAATATCCAAGTAATTCTCTTTAATTTAAAAGATTTAGATTTTGGTGTAAACGCTTTTTTCTTGTAACCAATAATACGCTCAATATCATCCGTCCAGCGAACAGGAAAAATATCTGTGTCACATACCTTGCAACGCAACTCACAAATAACATCATTGGTTACCGCTTTATAAAAACGAGTTTCCGTAATCTTTTGACTAAAGTTTAGTTGCAAACCATCAGTCGAAAAGCATTCAGGGCAATTGTTATTCAATGTTTCAGTTTGAATATGTATGTAACTATTGTTCATAGTATTAACTTGTTGTTTTTAGCGACACTTGTATGGTCGTGCCCTTACCAATTTCAGAAGAAATCACCTTAATTTTTCCATCATGATAGTCTTCAACAATACGCTTTGCAAGCGATAATCCTAATCCCCAACCACGTTTTTTACTAGTAAAACCAGGCTCAAATATTTTTTTATACCTTGCTTTAGGAATGCCTTTTCCAGTATCACTGACTCTTATATGAACATAAGTATTGTTTGGTACAACCTCAATTTTTAGCTGCCCTTTTCCTTTCATGGCATCAATAGCATTTTTCACAAGGTTTTCTATAGTCCAGCCGTAAAGTTGTTTGTTTAGATTGACGTTAATAACATTATTTGGTGCTACAAACTCAAAATCAACAAGTTTTGAGGAACGTGTTTTTAAATAGTCAAACGAGTCTTTAGTTTCGGTAATAATGTCTGATAATTCTAATTTTGGAATTGACCCTATTTTACTAAACCTATCGGTGATGGTTTGAAGTCGATTAATGTCTTTTTCAATTTCTGAAATATGCTCAGGATTAACCTCTTCCATTTTTAATATTTCAGTCCAACCAATTAATGACGACAAGGGTGTGCCAATTTGGTGTGCCGTTTCTTTTGCCATTCCAGTCCATAATTTATTTTGGGTAGCGACTCTCGAACTTTTATAAAAGAAAAATGCCACAGCTGCAAATAATACAATAATTAAAATTAGGGCTAATGGGTAGTATTTTAATTTGTTTAGAAGTGATGAATTTCCATAATATATTTTCCCAAAATTTTGATTTCTATATTTAACTTCTATTGGTGCGTTTTCTTTTTCAAAACGTATTTTCAATTTATTCAAGTACACACTTACATCTTTTACGTTAGTGGTGTCAATATTTAGTATTCTTGTAAATTCCCCATCAGGAGTGACCATCATTCTGGGGTTGGTAATACTAGTGGAGTCTGTTAGAATATGAGTAGTGACTGGATTTACATCTGCATCCAAATCATTAATGTTTCCTAAAAAATCGCTTTGAGCAAAAGACCAAGTAGCCATTTTTATACGTTCTTCAGCTTTAAACTTCTGAAAAAAGTCGTAAGTATTCCATAAAATCAACGAAATAATAGCAAAAGATGCTACTACAATAACCCAACGTAAAATGTTTCTGTTACTCAAAAAAACTAAGTTTATTTTTCAATTTTAAATATAATGCAATTATGTTAATATTATTGTGCTAGTTGTTAGTAAAATGGTTTTTAGTTACTACTTAGATTGTTAACTTTGTGGCTCAAATTTTTAAGGATGCTTTCGTTAGAACCAAAAGACATATCTGTAGGAAAATTGCATAGCTATTTGCTAAGTGCTGTGGCACCTAGACCCATTGCGTTTGCAAGTACTATTGATGCTAATGGAAACCCTAATTTGTCACCATTTAGTTTCTTTAACGTATTTAGTGCCAACCCACCAATTATGGTGTTTTCGCCTGCAAGACGTGTTAGAAACAATACAACAAAACATACCTTGGAAAATGTTGAACAGGTAAAAGAAGTAGTGATTAATGTGGTAAATTTTGATATTGTTCAACAAATGTCTTTGAGCAGTACGGAGTATCCTGAAAATGTCAACGAATTTGAAAAGGCAGGCTTGACAATGCTTAAGTCAGATGTGGTTAAACCATTTCGAGTAGCTGAATCGCCTGTACAATTTGAATGTAAAGTCAATGACATTATTAAATTAGGCACCGAAGGTGGTGCTGGAAATTTAATTATTTGTGAAGTGATTAAAATTCATATTACAGATGAGGTGCTTAATGACGACAAAACGATAAATCAAGAACAATTGGATTTAGTCGCTAGAGCTGGAGGTAGTTATTACAGTAGAGCCAATAAAGGGTTTTTTGAAATTCCAAAACCATTATCAAAACTTGGAATAGGTGTTGATGCCATGCCTGAGCATGTTAAAAATAGCATGATTTTAACTGGAAATGACCTTGGTATTTTAGGAAACGTTGAAGCTTTACCAAGCAACAAAGAGATTGAAGATTTTTTAGAAGATGTAAGTGAGCGTTACCCAAATGTTAGAGACACCTCTCATAGGGAAAAGCACAAAATAGCGCAAAACTATTTAAGTTTTGGTGATGTTGAAAGCGCATGGAAGCTATTGTTATCAGAAAAAATAAATTAGAAATAAAATTAACAGAAATAAATAATTAAGTAAGAACCGATGGAAGTACAAGGAAAAATTAAAGTAATTGGAGAAACTCAAACGTTTGGAACAAATGGGTTTAGAAAAAGAGAAGTTGTTGTAACAACCGAAGAGCAATATCCACAGCATATAATGATTGAGTTTGTTCAAGATAAAACAGATTTATTAAATACTTATCAAGTAGGACAGCAAGTAAAAATTAATATCAACTTAAGAGGTAGAGAGTGGGTTAATCCACAAGGAGAAACCAAGTATTTTAACTCTATTCAAGGTTGGAGAATAGAAAATGTACAGCAAGATGCTTCAAACGGAAATGTACCACCAGCACCACCAACTGAGGCTTTTGAACCTGTTGGAAATTTAAATGAAGAAGAACAAGACGACCTTCCTTTTTAAAAACACAATTTAAAAAAACCAAAGCCTCAGTAATACATTGAGGCTTTTTTGTTGGTGTAAATTACTCTATTTTAACGTTGTTTTTAATGAAATATACATCATGCACTTTTTGACAGATAATACAGATTTTCCAGAAGTAACAAAAGCCAATGAAGACGGTTTGCTCGCAATTGGAGGAAATTTATCTGTAGAACGTTTATTAAATGCCTATAAAAAAGGAATTTTTCCTTGGTATGAAATAGGTCAACCAATTTTATGGTGGTCTCCAGACCCTAGATTTGTACTTTTTCCTGAGAAACTAAAAGTATCAAAAAGTATGAGGCAAACTTTAAGAAATTGCAATTATACAGTAACAATAAACAAAGACTTTAGACAAGTAATAAGTGAATGTGCAAAAGTAAAAAGAGAAGGGCAATTTAGTACATGGATTACTGATGAAATGATTGAAGCCTATTGTAACTTACACAATTTAGGATATGCAAAATCTGTTGAAGTTTGGAAAGCAGATAAATTAGTTGCAGGACTTTATGGTGTTGACCTTAACGGAAGCGTTTTTTGTGGCGAAAGTATGTTTACCAAAGAAAGTAATGCAAGCAAAGTGGGTTTTATCACATTTGTGAAAAATTCCAATTATAAATTAATAGATTGCCAAGTATATACAAATCATTTGGAAAGTCTTGGAGCAGAAGATATACCAAGAAAAGAATTTATTAATTTCTTAAATTGACAAAAGTCATAGATTAAAAAAAATAAAAAATGAATCTTTGTAGAATATAAAAATGCCTATGCTAACACAAGAAGATTTTGAAAAACATACAAATAGAGAAGAGTTTTTAAAGACACTAAAAGAAAAGCTAGAACCTAGTCGTTTTGAGGATATAATTTATGCAGTAAATTATGAAAAGGAATTGCTAAAACTTCAAGCAGAACTGGTTGATTTACAACAGTGGGTTGCAAAACACAAAAAAAGAGTATGCATCATTTTTGAAGGTCGTGATGCCGCTGGAAAAGGTGGCGCAATTCGTCGTTTTGCCGAACATTTAAATCCACGTTCAATGCGAGTAGTGGCTTTAACAAAACCTACAGATGTGGAGAAAGGGCAATGGTATTTTAGACGTTACATTAAAGCTTTACCAAATCCAGGTGAGATTGTGTTGTTTGACCGTAGTTGGTATAATCGTGCTGTTGTTGAGCCTGTAATGGGGTTTTGTAACGATGAAGAATACAATAAGTTCATGGTTCAAGTACCAGAATTTGAACATATGCTATACGAAGATGGCGTAGAGATAATAAAATTCTGGTTCTCAATCTCAAAAGATGAGCAAGTTAAACGTTTTGATGCACGACTTAAAACCCCATTAAAGCGATGGAAATTTAGCGAAGTTGATAAAGAAGGGCAACGTTTATGGGATAAATACACATTTTATAAAGAGCAAATGTTTGGTAAAACCCACACAACATTTAGCCCTTGGATTATTATTAAAACAAACGAAAAGAAAGAAGCGCGATTAGAAAGTATTAGGTATGTATTATCTCGTTTTAATTATGAAGGGAAAGGTAATTCTAACACAGTATTATTACCAGACCCAAATGTTGTACAACGCTATCATAGAATGGTAAAACAAATAGATAATTAATGAAAGGTTTATCAGATAAGAGTTTAAAGAGACTAAATTCAAAAAAAGGAATAAAATTATTTCTAACCGAAGAAAACATGACACTTGCAAAGTCAGTGAGAATTGTTAATCATGAAGTTAGACTTAAAAGACTACAGGAAGAATTAATTCAATTACAACATTGGGTAAAACGACATAATGAAAAAGTTGTTGTCCTATTTGAAGGTAGAGATGCTGCTGGAAAAGGTGGAGCTATTAGAAGAATTACCCAACACTTAAACCCTCGTGAATTTAGGGTTGTGGCATTACCAAAACCAACCGAAGAAGAAAAGGGAGAATGGTATTTTCAACGTTATATAAACCAGCTTCCTAGAGAAGGGAAAATAGTGTTCTTTGATAGAAGTTGGTACAATCGTGCAGTTGTTGAGCCAGTTAATGGGTTCTGTACTCAAGAAGAATATAATGTTTTCATGAATCAGGTTAATGATTTTGAAAAAATGATAATTGAATCAGGGATTAGATTGGTTAAATTCTATTTTTCAATATCTAAAGCTGAACAAGCCAAACGATTTAGAGAGATTAAGGCGAGTCCAATTAAAAAATGGAAATTTAGTGCTGTAGACAAAAAAGCACAAAGACTTTGGAATAAATACACGAGTTATAAAACCGAAATGTTTGAAAAAACAAATACCGAATTAGCACCTTGGATTGTCATTAAGGCAAATAGAAAAAGTAAAGCTAGGTTAGAAGCTATAAAGCATTTATTAAACATAATACCATATAACCCTCAGGAAATAGATGGGTATTACCATTAAACTTCATGGTATCTAAAACAAGATACTTCATGGTCGTTCACCATTCCTGTGGCTTGCATGTGTGCGTACACAACTGTGCTACCAACAAACTTAAAACCTCGTTTTTTTAAATCTTTACTAATAGCATCACTTAACGGTGTGTTTGCAGGCGCATCTTTATAATTTTTAAAAGCGTTTTTTATAGGTTTTCCATCTGTGAATTTCCAAATATAATCACTAAAACTTCCAAACTCCTTTTGAATGTTCATAAACGCTTGTGCATTGGTAATGGTAGCATTAACCTTTAATTTATTCCTAATAATTCCTGCATCCTCAAGCAATGCATCAATTTTTTCTTGATTGTAATTGGCTATTTTTTTATAGTCAAAATTATCAAAAGCCTTTCTGAAGTTTTCACGTTTTCTTAGTACAGTAATCCAACTTAAACCAGCTTGAAACGTTTCAAGAATTAAAAACTCAAACAAAGTATCGTCGTCATATACAGGAACGCCCCATTCTTTATCGTGATATGCCTCGTAAAGTGGGTCGCCAACGCACCAACCACATCTGTGTTTTTCCATATTTGTAAGGATTTTTATTTTGCACTACTAATGTAATGATTGTTACAAATAAAGTGACAGTATAATGTTAAATTTGCAAAAATTATTGAGATATTAAGGATGAATAACATAATAGAAGAAAGCTTAAAAAAAGGAATTTCTTATTCAGAATATAGAAGTCTAGTGAAGACGTTGGTTGATGAAAAATCAACCACGGGAGACTCTAAAACGGAAGCTCTTATTGAATATACAAAGCTGAATGATAGACGCATGAAACGTTGGGACAAAACCTTGAAAATTCCTGAAAATCTTGAAGAAAAAATCACATCTTTTGATTCTAAAACTACGTGGTTGGTTATTACCGAAAGTTGGTGTGGCGATGCTGCACACATCATGCCTGTAATGAACAAAGTAGCCGAAATGAATGAAAACATCGACTTTAAAGTGGTTTTAAGAGATGATAATGATGTGCTGATGAACCAGTTTTTAACCAATGGCAGTAGGTCTATCCCAAAATTAATCATGATTGATGATGAAACGAATGAGGTCGTTTCTACCTACGGACCAAGACCAAACAAAGCCACAAAAATGGTAGCAGATTTTAAAGAGAAACACGGTACATTAACACCAGAGTTTAAAGAGGATTTACAAGTTTGGTATAACAAAGATAAAGGGCAAAGTACTTTAGAAGATTTAGCAAATATGCTTTCTAAACTTGAAACTAGCTCTTCCCTCTAAACAAAAAGGTAATCGTCCCTAATTGTGAAGCTTTTTTAGGGTTTTTATTGAATTTGGATTCTTTGGCATATTCCAAAGCATGGTCAATTAAACAACCATTTTCGGATGATGATGACGCATTTATATAAGCATCAACAACATTCCCTTCATGATTTACGGTAATGTTTACCACTATTTTTCCGCCTTTTTCACATAAATAAATGGGTGTTGGCAAAAAAGTGTGTAATCTATCCACCAACGAATAACTTACCGAGCTATTTTTATTTGCACTATTGTTAGCATTTTTTTGACTATCGAGACGTTTGCTTACAATGTCATTAATATTACCAAATGCCGAAGATTTGTCTTTGTTGCTTCCACTGTTAGAAGCAGTTAAAACATTATTATCTTGGTTTGCAGCTTTTAAATCTTCAATACTTGTTCGGTTTTTTATGGCTTCCATTTGTTCTTCAAAAGCTTGGTCAACAGCCTTGTCATTTTCATAAGTCTTCGTTTCATTAAAAGCTTGATTGGTGGCTGGAGTTGCCATTAATTCGTCTAAACTTTTTAAAATGTCTTCCAACTCTTCTTTTTCTTCTTCTTCAACAGCTTCAGCATCCATTTCATAAAAAGTTTCAGCTACCAACTTAGATTGCTTTTTTATATGAACGGTAAACCCAAGAAAAATTACTGCAATCAATATAAAAGTGGTTGCAATTAAAGCTTTATATGTATTTGAATTAGACATTTGCTATTAATAAATTACGCATAATAATATACGTTAGATAGCGAAAAATAGTTTAAATCAAAACTATCTCCAAATAATAAACCAAATTATTGGTCGCTTAAACTACCTATAAACCCTTCAATTGATTGTGCGTTATCTACATGAAAATCACCAATTTTTGTGCGTCTTAAAGCTGATAAATGTCCTCCAGATTGTAATGATTTTCCAAAATCGTTGGATAGCGAACGAATGTAGGTGCCTTTACTGCAAACGACTCTAAAATCAACATTCAAACCATTAATTTTAGTGATTTCAAATTCTGAAATATTAATGGTTCTTGGTTTAATTTCTACCGTTTCTCCAGCTCTTGCAAATTCGTACAAGCGTTTTCCTTCTTTTTTTATAGCGGAAAACACAGGAGGATATTGCTCGATATCACCAATAAACTGTTTTGTGGTTTCTTTAATCAGTTTCTCAGTAATATGCTCGGTTGGATAGGTTTGGTCAATGTCTGTTTCCAAATCAAAAGAAGGAGTGGTGCTTCCTAAGGTGATGGTGCCTGTATATTCCTTTATTTGTGCTTGAAATGTGTTGATTTGTTTGGTCATTTTCCCAGTACAAATCACTAATAATCCAGAAGCAAGAGGGTCTAAAGTACCTGCGTGACCAACCTTTATTTTTTTTATGTTAAAGGTTTTTCTAATATGCCAACGTAACTTATTGACCACTTGAAAAGAGCTCCAATTTAATGGTTTGTCAATCAATAATACTTGGCCGTTTTTAAAGTCTTCTAATGTTTTCATCTAGTTATAAAATGAGACTCCAATGGCAATTAAACCAACAATCACACAGTAATAGGCAAAGTATTTAAGCTTACTTTTCTTAACCAAAGCAATCATCCAAGTACAAGCAAATAACCCAGAAATAAATGCTGCGATAAAGCCAATGGATAGGGCTGTGAAATTCTGACTATCATACGTTAAATCTCCACTTAAAATGTCTTTGGCGATTTTTCCAAAAATTAATGGTACGACCATTAAAAATGAAAATCGAGCTGCTTTCGTCTTATCGTTTCCTAAAAGCACCGACGTTGATATTGTTGCTCCCGAACGTGAAATTCCTGGTAACATAGCTATAGCTTGCGAAAAACCAATAACCAACGCATTAGAAAAAGATACTTTTTTGCTGGTATTTTTAGCTTTATCTGCTAAATAAAGTAACAAAGCAGTAATAATAAGCATGAAACCAACGAGCTTAATATTTCCATCAAAAAGTGCCGATAATTCACTTTCGAATGTAAAACCAATGATGGCTGCAGGAATCATTGATAGGGCAATTTTTGCCACAAATTTGGTGTCTTCATTCCATTTAAAAGCAAAGATTCCTTTGATGATATCGTAAATATCTTTTCTAAAAACGACTATGGTGCTCAAGGCCGTTGCAAAATGTAAAACCACAGTAAATAACAGGCTTTCCTTTGGAACGGAGTTGTCGCCTAAAATGGCTTTTCCAAGTTCTAAATGACCACTGGATGATACAGGTAGAAACTCGGTAAGCCCTTGAATAATTCCTAGTAAAATCGCATCAATTACTTCCATGAGGACAAAAGTACATGAATTTTTTTGTTTGAAAATTTAAAAACAAATGAAAAAATTTATGGATTAACAAAGTGGTTACTGATGTGAAACTAAATTTTGTAGAATTCATTTAATAAAATTTAGTTTTTACAGAAGAAATGTATCAAAATAAGGTGACCTTAAAATAGGAATAGGAATTTTATTTTTTAGAATTGGTTTTATCAGGATTTAAAAGTATCGCATAAACTTGAATACCAAAGCCAATTAACACGAGGGTTGGTGCTAATCTAATACGTCGCCAATGAAATATGCTTTCATCAAACACATTTGGGTCGTCACTACCACCACCAGACATTAAAATAAAACCTACAGCAATAAAAATAATGCCAATAAGCATGAATTTGTAGTTCTTTTTTCCAAACAGGAAATTGCTTTTTGTGTCTTGTTTACGTTTTTGTTCTCCCATAATTAATCAAACTCGGTAAAAATAATATCGTCACCAATTGCCATTTGTGCAATATGCTCCGATGTACCCAATAATAGTTTAGGTAAGTGCAAAGTAACGGTTTTATTTAAAACTTTTGCGTTAAGGGTTTCTAAATTTAATCCTTGTTCCAATCCACGATTAATATAATAGTAGTCTGTTCCTGCATCGTGAAACACAATATCGTATGAAGACCCTTCGGTTATTTTCTTTATCGTTACCTCTACAACTTCACAATCTTCAGGTTGCGGATTATTAATCACACACGATTTAAATACGAGACATACTGAAAGACAAAGAGCAAGGACAAAAAAAGGTATTTTTCGCTTCATGTTAGCAAAGTTTTTGTTTATGATTTGTTAGCTGATAATTCTAATTTATCTAAAATTTTATTCAATTCGTTTAGCGAGTTTTCATCAATCAACGCCGTATTGATTTTCATTTTTTTATTTTCAGTCATTAAAGTGTAATCTCCAGCAAACTTTTTAATTGAAGTGATATCTTTTAAGTTCAATTTATTACCAAACCCAGTATTCTTTTTAATTACACCATTTTCTATTGATAGATATTGGTAAGTAACATTATATAAAAAAGGAATAAGATACAAAAGACCAATAACTAAATATCCATACTTAGTTATACGAGAATTCCCCTCTTCATATAACAGGAAAACTCCAAAAGCAATCCAAATTATTCCTAGAATCAAATTGACATAAAGTCTTTTTTTCTTATATCTTATTTTCATGTATCTAATAATACAACTGATCTGTCTTTAAGTTCAAAAAGCGCTGTGTAGCAACATAAGTGCTTACCCAAGTAATTAAAATACCAATTAAAAACACACCTAAAAACAATCCAGCAATTAGTATTGGGTTGCTTAATAGTTGTAAATCGGCAAACGTTTTGTCAATGTAATATAACACAATAGCCATTCCAATTAAGGCGATAACAGCACCAATAACACCTAGTTTTATGCTTTTTAAAATAAAAGGACGTCTAATAAACTGCTTGGTAGCACCAACCATTTGCATGGTTTTAATTGTAAAACGTTTAGAATACACCGACAATCTAATAGAGCTATTAATGAGCAGTACAGCTATTAAGGTGAATAACGCACTAATAATTAACACCCAAAGGCTTATGCGCTTTACATTGCTGTTCATCATAGACACCAAATCCTTATCGTAACGTACATCGTCTACAAATTTTTTAGTTAATGTCGCTTGCGAAATACTATCAAGTCGCTGTTCGGTAACAAAATCTGCTTTTAAATTAACCTCAATCGAGTTTTGTAAAGGGTTGTGCCCAATATCATCCAAAAAATCCTCGCCATATTCGCCTTTCATAAAGTCGGCAGCATCTTCTTTAGAAATATAACTTGTTTCTTTTACATAATTAGCAAGCGTTAAACTCTTTTCAAGCTGATTGATTTCAACCTCCTTAGCGGTGTCATTTAAATAAATGGTCATTACGACACGCTCCTTAAAATTATCTGAAATAGTTCTAGCATTAAGTACTAACATACCTAATAGCCCTAATAAAAACAGTACTAAGGCAATGCTTATAACTACTGAAAAATAAGAAGATATTAATCGACGTTTTTGATGTTTTTCAAATGCGGAACTCATAAATTTTTTCTTGTTAGCGTAAAAATATAAAAGTATATTTAATCTGTAATTATAATAACTAAAACATATGAACATTGTTGTAGTAGGCGCAGGAGGCGTTGGTGGTTTTTTTGGAGGAAAACTCGCCAAAGCTGGTTTTAATGTCACGTTTGTTGTAAGAGGTAAAACGCTAGAAGCCATAAAAAATAATGGATTGCAGATAAAAAGTTTCCATGGCGATTTTGTAGTGCATCCTGATGTTACCGATGATTTTAAAGACTTAAAAAATCCTGATTTAATAATTCTTGGCGTAAAATCATGGCAAATAGAACCCATTGCCAAAGAACTAAAAGCAGTTATTACAAAAGATACCATGGTATTGCCATTACAAAACGGCGCTGATAATACCGATAGATTACGAAACATCCTTCCGCATGAAAATGTACTCGCAGGATTATGTAAAATTGTAAGTAAAATTGAAGCGCCAGGTGTGATTAACCACTTTGCTTTTGAACCAGAAATTGTTTTTGGAGAATATAATAGTGAGTTAACATCGAGAATAAATAAAGTAAAAGCAGCTTTTGATAAAGCTGAATTTAAAAGTACAGTCTCTGAAAATATTCAATTGGATATATGGAAAAAGTTTTTGTTTATCACAACCATAAGTGGCATTGGTGCCATTACTCGTGCGGTTTATGGCGATATTAGAGAGGATGACGATTTAAGGCAAATCATGTATCAAACAGCCAATGAAATTGTTGCTGTAGCCAATGCAAAAGGCATTGGACTAACGAATAATGATATTGAAAACACGTTAAAAATAATTGATGGTTTCCATCACGATACCACGGCATCCATGCAACGCGATGTTTTAACTGGACGACCAAGTGAACTTGAGAATTTTAATGGCTACATTGTAAAACAAGGAAAAGAGCTTCATGTTTTAACTCCAGCAAATTCTTTTATATATCACTGCTTATTGCCTCAAGAAAGAAAAGCTCGTGGGTTAAGCTAATTTTGTTTTCGATTTTCGACTTATTAAATACACACCAGAAACCACTAATAAACAGCTTAATATTTTCACTAAATTTATGTCTTGCGCATATTCACTGTTTCCGAGAACATAAGCATAAAAACTTACCATTATAAAACTAACAGCTGGTTGTAAATATACATAGCTTCCATTAACAGAAGGTGATACATAATTCAATGCATAAATATTAAACAGATACGCAAAAAATGTGGTGAATATTACTACAAAGCCAATAACCAAATAAGTGTTTAAATCAAAAGCAGCAAAATCAGTTGCTAATAAATCACCAATCCCAAAAGGGAGCATAAACACAAACCCAAACAAAAACACCCAACTTATTAAAGTAATAGAATTATACTTTACCATTAATGGTTTTACTATTACCAAATACAAACCATAACAACAAGCGTTTAGAAACACTAATAAGTTCCCTAAAAAAGAACTCGTCCCTTGTGCAGTGTTTCCATGCCAAATTAAAAGTACAGCTCCAATGCCACCAATGGTAATGCCTAGTAATTTATTTAATGTGATTTTTTCTTTTAATAGGAATGCACTAAAAATCAACACCATCACAGGGATTGAAGTGATAATAATCGAGGCATCAATAGGCGATGTTAAGTTTAACCCATTAAAAAATAATAACTGATTTGCAGCAGCACCAAGTAAACCACAAAGTGCTAATCTCAACAGGTCTTTTTTAGCAATACGTTCTTTTATAAAAGATTTAATAATCCAAAACAGAATTGCCCCACAAAACAAACGAATAAACACAAAAGCCGATGGTCCAATTTTATTAGGCATGATACCTTTGGCGATAATATAATTGGCGCCATATATTACATTGGCACCAAGTAAGGCTAAATGTGCTTTAAAGAGATTGCTTTTCAATGGTTAGTTGTTTAAATAACGTTCTTTAATAATTTTAATATGCCTAAGCTCATGACCTGCTATATGGTATGCCAAAGCTCTTACTGTACGTTCGTTTACTATATTTCCAACATCATCAATTCCAGAGCCACTCCTTAAAAAACTGTCTTTTGGAAGATTATTGAAAAGGGTTAAAGTTGCTTTTCTTACAGATTCATATTCTTCAAATATACTATCTAAGCTTCTATCATTTGCATCTGAATAATATGCATAGTGATTTTCATCGAACCCATGCAAAGGTGTCTTGTCATTTCTTGCATACCTTAATGCACGATACGCAAAAATACGCTCGTCATCAATAAGATGAACTAAAATTTCTTTGATTGTCCATTTGTTTTCTGCATATCTAAAGTAAAGCTTTTCTTCTGGTAAACTATATATAAGTTTTTTTATTGATGAGAAATTTTGCCAAAGCTGATTAAGTATATTTTCATTTTCATTCAATAAACTCATGTATATATTTGAATATTCTGGATACTCACTTGAGTTAGGTTTTTCAATTGCTCTAAAAGTGTTCATTATTTTAAATTATAATTTTTAGCTGCCCATTTTTTTGCCCATTTCCCTAACGGAGAAATTACGTTAAATAGTTCCTCTCCTTGTTCGGTTAGTGTATAACCATCAAGAGTTTTCATTATCAAATTGGCATTAGTAAGTTCTTTTATTCTTTTATTCAATGTGGTTGGCGAAATATTTTCACAATATTCTTGCAGTTTTCTAAAAGTACTTGGGCCATTGTTTAGATGCCAAATTATTCCCATTGACCAATTTCTGCCTAATAAGTCAAAAATGACCATAATAGGTTGCCCAGTTTTAGAACCTCTAACAGGTTTCCCTGGAATTGGTTGTGTGTTGTAATTCATATCGCTACAATTAAAGTAGCAATGTTACATAATATGTAGCATCTTGCAAAATAAAAAGCACTAATTATTATAAAGGTTTTACTCTTTTCTTTATTAACCGTAAATTTGCGCTTTTAATTACGGAAAGCATTACGATGAAATACCATTTCAACGAGATAGAAGCCAAATGGCAAAAATATTGGGCAGAAAACCAAACGTTTAAAGCCGAAAATAACAGTGAAAAACCAAAGTATTATGTGTTGGATATGTTTCCTTATCCGAGTGGAGCAGGATTGCATGTTGGGCATCCATTAGGTTATATTGCTAGCGATATTTATGCGCGTTACAAACGTCATAAAGGCTTTAACGTGATGCATCCTCAAGGTTATGATAGTTTTGGTTTACCTGCTGAACAATACGCAATTCAAACAGGTCAGCATCCTGCTGTTACTACTGAAGAAAATATAAAAACCTATCGTCGTCAATTAGATCAAATTGGTTTTTCATTCGATTGGTCTCGTGAAGTTAGAACAAGCGACCCTTCTTATTACAAATGGACGCAGTGGATTTTCATTCAACTATTTAATTCGTGGTATAATAACGATACTGATAAAGCTGAAAATATTTCAGAATTAGAAAACCTTTTTAAAGCAGAAGGAAATGCTAACGTAAATGCTGCATGTGATGATGATGTCGAAATATTTACTGCTGAAGATTGGAATAACTATTTTTCTAAGCAACAACAAGAAATTCTCTTAAAATACAGACTGACTTATTTAGCTGAAACCGAAGTAAACTGGTGTCCAGCTTTAGGAACTGTATTGGCAAACGATGAAATTGTAAATGGTGTGTCTGAACGTGGAGGCCATCCTGTTATTAGAAAAAAAATGACACAGTGGAGTATGCGAATCTCAGCTTTTGCAGAACGTTTACTTCAAGGATTGGAAACTATTGATTGGCCTGAACCATTAAAAGAAATTCAGCGCAATTGGATTGGAAAATCGGTTGGAGCTTCGGTTACTTTTAATGTTATCCCAAATGTCACGTCGAGCGCAGTCGAGATGTCTCATCAAATTGACGTTTTTACAACCAGACCTGATACTATTTACGGAGTCAGCTTTATGACACTAGCGCCAGAACACGACTTGGTCTCTCAAATTACAACACCAGAACAAAAAGCTGAGGTTGAAGCTTATATTGAAGCGACTGCAAAACGTAGTGAACGCGATAGAATGGCAGATGTAAAAACCATTTCAGGTGCTTTTACTGGAGCATATGCTGAACATCCTTTTACAAAAGAACCAATTCCAATTTGGATTGGTGATTACGTGTTAGCTGGTTACGGAACAGGGGCAGTCATGTCTGTACCTTGTGGTGACCAACGCGATTACGATTTTGCTAAACACTTTAATATCGATATTCCTAATGTTTTTGAAGGTGTTGATATTTCTGAAGAAGCCTTTGCAGATAAAGACAATACTGTAATTGCGAATAGTGATTTCTTAAACGGATTGAAGTATAAAAAAGCAGTAAAAACTGCGATTTACGAATTAGAAAAACTTGGACAAGGCGAAGGAAAAACCAATTACAGATTGCGTGATGCTGTATTTTCTCGTCAAAGATATTGGGGAGAACCATTTCCAGTATATTATGTAAATGGTATGCCACAAATGATTGATGCAGCACATTTACCTATTACTTTACCAGAAGTTGAAAAATATTTACCAACTGAAACTGGCGAACCACCTTTAGGAAACGCAACGGTTTGGGCTTGGGATACAAATACGAATACTGTTGTTGATAATGATAACATAGATAATAAAACAGTCTTCCCTCTAGAGCTTAACACAATGCCTGGTTGGGCAGGAAGTTCACAGTATTTTAATCGTTATATGGATTCTCAAAATGAGAATGAAATTTTCTCTCAAGAGGCGATTAACTATTGGCAACAAGTAGATTTATATATTGGTGGAAACGAACATGCTACAGGGCATTTATTATACGCTCGTTTTTGGCAAAAGTTTATGTTTGATTTAGGATTAGTACCTGTTGATGAGTTTGCAAAAAAGCTGATTAATCAAGGCATGATTTTGGGAACGAGTGCTTTTGTTTATCGTGTCGAAGGTCAAAATAAATTCTTATCAAAAGGACTAGTATCTAAAGAAGATGTACAGGAAATTCATGCAGATGTTGTGTTTGTTAATTCATCAGATGAACTTGATGTTGAAGCTTTCAAAAATTGGCGCCCAGAATTTAAAGATGCAGAATTTGTTCTTGAAGATGGCGTTTATAAAGTAGGTAGAGACGTTGAAAAAATGTCCAAATCTAAATACAACGTAGTCAATCCAGATAGTATTTGTGAAGATTATGGAGCAGACAGCTTACGTTTATACGAAATGTTTCTTGGACCTTTAGAGCAATACAAACCATGGAATACTGCTGGTATTACAGGAGTACATAGTTTCCTAAAAAAACTATGGAAGTTGTATAACGATGATAATGGTTTAAAAGTTACTGATGCAGCACCAACAAAAGACAACTTAAAAACGCTTCATAAAACCATTAAAAAGGTAGAAGAAGATATCGAGAACTTCTCGTTCAATACGTCAGTCTCTACTTTTATGATTGCTACAAATGAGTTAACTGCGCAAAAGTGTACTAGCAAAGAGATATTAGAACCATTATTAATTGTTATGTCACCTTATGCGCCACATATTGCTGAGGAATTATGGAGTCAGTTAGGTCATAATGAATCTATTTCAACTGCAGATTTTCCGAAATTCGATGAAAGTCATTTGGTAGAAAGCACTAAAAATTATCCAATTTCGTTTAATGGCAAGATGCGTTTCACAATGGAGTTATCTTTAGACTTAACTAAAGAAGCTATAGAAGAAGCGGTATTAGCAAATGACAAAACCAAAGAACAGTTACAGGGTCGCGAGCCTAAAAAAGTGATTGTAGTTCCTGGTAAAATTGTAAATATTGTTGGATAATAGAATAGTTTATGAAGTACATACTTAGTTTTTTAATAATTACAATGTTATTCTCTTGTTCATCTGATGACATAGACGAAAAACCAGACCCTTATATTTTGAAAGCTATTATAGGTTCGTGGGCTTATGACACGGTTACAGTTAATGGTGATTTTTATATGTATCAACATACTGAGGGTTGTGTAAAAGATATGTTTCAGTTTTATAATGAAGAAGGAAAGATATTTGAGTTTGAAGAAGACTATGTTTCAAACTGTGCTATTTGTGCCGAATGTGCCATTACATCTACAAACCTAAAATGGGAATTAATTGGAAATAAAATAGACCTTTATTTTGGAGAACAATTTATTGAACAATACGAGATTCTAGAAGTGAATAATAGTATTATTAGGTATAAACGCTTTTTTGATTTTGACGAAGATGGTGATGAAGATGAAGTAGAGATAACAGGAGTTCCTTACGACCCTTATGACGAGTTTGATTAATTCTTTAGAAGACATATACTGACAAAATTTCTTAACTTTTATTTGGCTCACATTTTGCAATACTTTACTTAAATTTACATTAATAAATAAAAAGAAATGTTTGGATATTATATATTAATTGGGGCAATTGCTCTAGTAAGTTGGTTAGTTAGTAATAAACTAAAGCAAAAGTTTACTCAATACTCAAAAGTGCAATTGCGTAATGGTATGAGTGGCAAAGAAATTGCCGAAAAAATGCTGGCAGATAATGGTATTTTTGATGTTGAGGTTATTTCTACACCTGGACAATTAACTGACCATTACAACCCAAAAAATAAAACGGTAAACTTAAGTGAGTCGGTTTATAATCAGCGAAATGCAGCAGCTGCAGCTGTGGCAGCTCACGAATGCGGTCACGCTGTGCAACATGCTCAAGCTTATAGTGCATTAGGAATGCGTTCTGCTTTAGTGCCAATTGTGAGCGTTACTTCTGGCATGTCACAATGGTTAGTTATTGGAGGACTTATTTTTGGAGCAGCTGCTGGTGTAGGAATGGGTTATTGGGTAGCAGTTGCAGGTTTAGTGTTTATGGGTTTTGCGACTCTATTTAGCTTTATCACACTTCCAGTTGAGTATGATGCTAGTAATAGAGCATTAGCTTGGTTAAAAAATAAAAACATGGTCTCTCAAGAAGAGTATAAAGGTTCAGAAGATGCACTTAAATGGGCTGCAAGAACCTATTTAGTTGCTGCTATTGGAGCATTGGCTTCCTTATTATATTGGGCACTTCAAGTGTTTGGTGGAAGAGATTAACTCTAAAGAATATAGAATATAAAAAAGCCTCTGATTTTTCCAGAGGCTTTTTTTTATATCTTAATTTGTCTGTCTATTTGTTGGTCTAATGAAATAAATGTTTCGGTTCTAGATACACCAGTAATGGTTTGAATATCCTTATTTAAAACGTGCATTAAATGCTCATTATCTTTACATAAAATTTTCACTAATACACTCCAATTTCCTGTGGTGTAGTGACATTCTAATACTTCAGGAATTTTTTTGAGTTGCCTTACGGCGTCAGGATTGCTCATGGCTTTATCTAAAAATATACCAACAAAAGCCATGGTTGTATAGCCTAAGATTTTTGGATTAATTACAAATTTAGAACCTGCCAATAACCCAGATTTTTCCAACTTTCGTAATCGTTGATGAATGGCTGCTCCAGAAATACCAACTTGACGAGCTATTTCTAAAATAGGTGTTCGCGCATCATTCATTAAGGCACGAAGTATCTTTTTATCAATACCATCTATATGTAAGTTTTGATTTATAAACTTCATTTACTTTTATATTTTCAGAATAAAACATAAAAGTACTAAAAGCATATCAAATTGAAAGCTTATATACTCAAAGGATTGTATCCAAAATAAGGCACTTCTTTTTCTTTAAATACAATACCGAAGTCTTCTAATTCATTTAAAATAGGTTCGTACACTTCTTTTGATATAGGAATTTGTACGCCTGGAGTTGTTATTTTTTCATTTAAAATAGCTAAAGTGGCAATAGCAACTGGTAACCCAACGGTTTTTGCCATGGCAGTATAGGTTTGGTCTTCGCCAATGGAAACCATAGTGGAATCTATTTGATGCTTCTTTCCCTTTAACTCATAGCCAAATTTGTGGTACATTACAATCATGTCTTTATCATCTTCGTCTAGCGTCCAACTATCCATAAGAATTTTTTGCAAAATTTGAGCAGGAGTTGCCTTTTTTAGTTCCACCATTTTATTAGGGTTGAATACATCTAACTCTTCAAGTTTGTCCCAAACAATATCATCTTGGTCAATTTTTAAAGCATGTCTAAATTTTAATTCCACAGAATCGGTTGGACTATAAGGCAAAAACGCATTGATAAAATCACGGTAGCTCATGTTTTCACTATCGTCTATGGTGTAACTATCATCTGTCATTCCTAATAACACAAACATTTGCCACGCACGACTAAAACCAACACGTCGCATAGTACCACGATAGAGAGTTTTAGCATTATCAAGTCCGTAGGCACTTTGGTATTTTAGTGAATCTCTATTGGCATAAGCCTCAAAACGGCCATAACCTTCTACATCTAAAAATTCGGTACGTCTAAATAGTCTATGGTATGGAATGTATTTATAAGTGCCTTCTTGTAAAAACTTGGCAGCTCCACCTTGTCCAGCAACCACAACGTTTCTTGGGTTCCAAGTAAATTTGTAGTTCCATAAGTTATTATCACTTTCAGGAGCAACTAGACCTCCAGTAAACGATTCAAACAAGATGATATTACCACCTTTGTCACGAATGGTATCAATGACTTGCATCGCACTCATGTGGTCAATACCAGGATCCACGCCAATTTCATTCATAAAAATGAGACCTTTATTTTTTGCAGCAGAATCCAATGCTTGCATTTCTGGGCTCACATAAGAGGCAGTTACCATATTTGTTCCATAAGTAATGCAGTCCTTAGCAACTTCTATATGAAAACGCGCTGGAAGCATGGACACAACGATATCAGCATTTTCAATGGCTTCTTGTCGAGAACTTTTATTAAAAACATCCAACGTTATGGCGTTAGCATTATGGTGGTTATTAATTAACTTTTTGGCATTTTCAATGTTTATATCTCCAATGGTAATATGTAAATTTTCAGATTCCGATTTATCTAAAAAATATTTTATTAAATATGATGCAGATTTTCCAGCACCTATAATCAATATGTTTCGCATAGTGAAATTAGTTGAGTAATTTTGTAAATAATTGTTTCACGAATGTAATAAATGAAATTGTCTTTAAAACTTAAAAACCACAAATAATATGAACAAAAAAATATTGATTACAGCAAGTATATTGGGTGTACTGGCAGTAATACTGGGTGCGTTTGCAGCTCATGGGCTAGAAAACAAAGTGTCTGCTGAAGCCATCGAGACATTTCAAACAGGTGTGAGATACCAAATGTATCATGCCTTATTACTTTTATTTGTGGCGCATTCAAGCTACTTAAATGTAAGTGTAAAAAGAAGAATTCTTTACCTAGTAATAATAGGTGTATTATTGTTTTCGGGCTCCATTTATGGTTTGTCCACGAACACACTTACATCGTTCGATTTTACATCTATAGCTTTTATAACACCAATAGGTGGCTTGTTACTTATTTTATCTTGGATAGTGATGCTTATTGGTTTTATAAAAATTAAAGCAGAATAATATCTGTTTTTAAAACGTGATTTTTATAAAAATTTATATTTTTGTACCCTAAACAACACACAAAATTATGGTGGATAACACCCAAACTTCGAAATCGATTTCGTTAGAAAAATACGGAATCAAAAATGCCAAAGTAAATTATCAATTATCTCCCAAAAAATTACAGGCCATTGCAGTTGAAAAAGGAATGGGAAAAGAAACAGCCAATGGCACGTTAGCCATTAATACAGGTAAATACACTGGGCGCTCTCCACAAGACCGTTTTTTAGTAGAAGACGATTACACAAAAGATAGAGTGTGGTGGGGAAAAACCAATAAAGCCATTTCTCCTGAAAATTTTGATTTTCTACAATCTGAAATTGAAAACTATTTAAGTGGTAAAGAAATTTACGCAAGAGATGGTTACGTTTGTGCAGACCCAAAATATAAAATGAATGTTAGAACCATAACCGAATACCCTTGGTCTAACATGTTTGTTTATAATATGTTCTTAAGACCTGATGCTGAAGAACTTGAAAACTTTAAAGAAGAATGGTTAGTGCTTTGTGCACCTGGGTATGAATGTCCAGACCCTGAAAATCACGGGTTAAGACAAGGCAATTTTTCAATTTTAAATTTCACAAAAAAAATAGCACTTGTTGGAGGTTCGGCTTATACAGGCGAAATGAAAAAAGGTATTTTTTCTGCCTTGAATATGATTTTACCTGTTGATAAAAATGTGTTGCCAATGCATTGTTCGGCAAATGTTGGTAAAGATGGCGATACAGCTATTTTCTTTGGTTTATCAGGAACAGGGAAAACAACATTATCTGCAGACCCAAATAGAAAATTAATTGGTGATGATGAACATGGTTGGACTGCCGAAAACAGCATTTTTAACTTTGAAGGCGGTTGTTACGCTAAAGTAATTGACCTAACAGAAGAAAAAGAACCAGACATTTTTAGAGCCATTAAACCAGGGGCCATTCTAGAAAATGTTATTTTTAAAGATAATGGCGAGGTTGATTTTATGGATAGTTCTATTACACAAAACACACGTGTTAGCTATCCAATTTATCATATTGATAATATCCAGCAACCATCGTATGCTAAAAACCCAAAGAATATTTTCTTTTTAACAGCAGATGCCTTTGGTGTATTACCTCCAATTTCAAAACTATCTCCTGGTCAAGCAGCCTACCATTTTATATCAGGTTATACTGCTAAAGTAGCAGGAACTGAAGCCGGAATAGATGAGCCTGTACCATCATTTTCAGCTTGTTTTGGAGAACCTTTTATGCCTTTACATCCAACAAAATATGCCGAAATGCTTAGTAAGAAAATGCAAGAAGCTGGCGTTAATGTGTGGTTGGTAAATACTGGTTGGACTGGTGGTCCTTATGGTGTTGGTACAAGAATGAAGTTAAAATATACCAGAGCAATGATTACTGCAGCCATGAATGGTAGCTTAGAAGAAGCAAATAAAGGAAACTACCATACACATTCAATTTTTGGTGTGCAACAACCAAGAACGTGTCCTAACGTACCAGATGATGTGTTAAGCCCAAGATCAACTTGGAATAACGATGAAGGCTATTACAACATGGCCGATAAACTAGCAAAATCGTTTAGAGAAAACTTTAAGAAATTTGAAGAGTATGCCAACAATGAAATTATGGCTGGAGCACCAAATGTAAGATAGATACATTTTACAATAGCAAGCAAAAAAAGAAGCGCAACTTAATTAAGTTGCGCTTCTTTTTTTATGTATAAAACAGTTAAATTATTTTTTGTTAACTGTTTGTATATATTTTTCTAAAGCCATGGTCATTGATGGCGTTTCGGGTGTTGGAGCTGCAATATCCACTCTTAAACCTTTGTTTTCAACTGCTTTAATGGTAGTGTTACCAAAAACAGCTATTCGTGTGTCTTTTTGCTGAAAATCTGGGAAATTATGAAATAGAGAATCAATTCCTGAAGGACTAAAGAACACTAAAACATCATAAAAAACATTTTCTAAATCCGATAGGTCGCTAATTACAGTTTTGTAAAATGTGGCTTGTTTCCAATTTACACCTAAATCGTTTAAAGCTTTAGGGACTTGAGGTTTTAATTTATCGGTTGATGGTAATAAAAACGTCTCGTCTTTATATTTCTTTATTAAAGGAATTAAATCTAAAAAATTACGTTTCCCAACATAAATTTTTCTTTTTCTGTACACAACATATTTTTGCAAATAGAAAGCAACAGCTTCCGATTGACAAAAGTACTTCATTGTATCAGGGACATCAAAGCGCATTTCATCGGCTACTCTAAAAAAGTGATCCACAGCATTTCTACTAGTTAAAATAATAGCAGTATAATTACTAAGGTCTACTTTTTGTAATCTTATTTCTTTAGCAGAAACGCCTTCTACATGTATAAATGGTCTAAAGTCAATTTTTACACGTTGCTTTTCTTGTAGGTCAAAATATGGGGAATTTTCTACCTTAGGCTCTGGTTGAGAAACCAAAATTGTTTTCACTTTCATAGGTCGACTTAACTTTTACACTTTTATTTACTACTTATAAATAGCTTATATAAAATTACATAGGGTGCAATTTCAAGTGCGCAAAGATACAAAATAAAATAGAAAATGTTATTTATTATTGTTTTTTGATGAGTTTTTATAGATGTAATAAAGCCTATTAGATTTATTGTAAATAGTAATCCAAAAATTATATAGAAAACATTGGCACTCAAAGGAATAGTAAACACCAACAATATATTTATTGGAAGCAATAGTAATCCTGTAAAATTCTTGTAGTTTGTTTTTTGAAATAAATAGGAATCTATAAGTGTATCTATTTGAAAAAGGCTCCCTATAAGACGTTCTAACAATACTTTAATCAAGATTAATGCCCCAATACCTAATAAGAGTTTTAAAAAGGTAATTAAATTAAAAGCAATATTATCTACAAATGTGCTATACCCTAAAAAACAAAAAATTGATAACGAAACAATTAAATTTATAAATAACAGAGCATCAAATTGGTCAATAAACTTTTGGTCTCTAGCGTATATTTTTAAGTACTTTGAGTTGCCAACAAGTAGTAAAAAATCATCAAACCGTTTAGAAAATGACCGTTTAGCCAATGCCAAAAAGCATAAGCACAAAACAAATAAAATAACGTACCACTCGTTTGAGATAATTTCGCGTAACATGGCTGCTAAATTATGAAGAATATTTCTATAAAATTAATGCTGTAAAAAACTTACTTTTGCTAAAATTACTTTTTTAATGCAGGACGCTATAGTTATCATACCAACTTTTAATGAAATTGAGAATATCGAGGCTATTATTAGAGCAACTTTTTCTCTAGAAAAGCAATTTCATGTTTTAGTGGTTGACGATAATTCTCCAGATTTAACGGCATTAAAAGTAAAAGAACTTCAAAATGAGTTTAAAGACCAGTTGTTTTTAGAAGTTCGTAAAGAAAAATCAGGATTGGGTACTGCCTATATTCATGGATTTAAATGGTGTTTGGAAAAAGGTTACAACTATATTTTTGAAATGGATGCCGATTTTTCACATAACCCAAACGACCTTCCAAGATTGTACAACGCTTGTCATGTGGGTGGTGCCGATATGTCTATTGGTTCACGTTATGTTAAAGGTGTCAATGTGGTTAATTGGCCAATGGCAAGAGTGTTACTGTCTTATTTGGCATCAAAATATGTTAGAATAATTACAGGAATGAAAATCCATGATACCACAGCTGGTTTTGTGTGTTATAAAAGACATGTTTTGGAGAGTATTGATTTAGATAAAGTGAAATTTGTAGGGTATGCATTTCAGATCGAAATGAAGTTTAAAACCTACTTGAAAAAATTCAACATCATCGAAATTCCAGTGATTTTTACAGACAGAACAAAAGGAGAATCAAAACTGAGTGGAGGCATAATTTCTGAAGCGATATTCGGAGTCATTTCAATGAAGTTTAAAAGTTTATTTAGAAAAAGATAGCATGAGCAAAAACAAAGTACTTATTAAAAATGCCAGAATTGTAAATGAAGGACGCATTGCCAAAAGAGATATATTAATTGAAAACGAGTTTATTAAGGAAATAAGCAATATTATTGATGCTCCAGATGCAACCATAATTGATGCTAACAACAAGTATGTCATTCCTGGTATTATTGACGACCAAGTGCATTTTAGAGAGCCTGGATTAACACATAAAGCAACTATTGCAACCGAGTCTAGAGCTGCTGCTGCTGGAGGAATTACCTCGTTTATTGAGATGCCAAACACCAACCCTCAAACCACAACTATAGAGAAGTTAGAAGATAAATTTGAGATAGCTTCAAAAACGTCGTTTGTTAATTATTCGTTTATGTTTGGAGGCACTAATGATAACTTAGATGAAATTTTAAAAGTTGACGAAAAAAATGTGGCTGGTTTAAAGTTGTTTTTAGGATCGTCTACAGGGAATATGTTGGTGGATAATCCTGAGGTATTAGAAAACATTTTTTCAAACACCAATTTATTGATTAGTGTACATTGTGAAGACGAAGCTACTATTAGAAAAAACACTGCTAATTACATTGAAAAATATGGTGAGGACATTCCTGTAAAATACCATCCAATTATTAGGAGTGAAGAGGCATGCTATTTATCATCATCTAAAGCTATCGAACTTGCTAAAAAAACAGGTGCAAGACTACATGTGTTTCATTTATCAACTGGAAAAGAAACTAACTTATTTACAAATAAAATTCCGCTAAAGGATAAAAAAATTACCGCTGAAGTTTGTATTCATCACTTATGGTTTACAGATAAAGATTACAACCAAAAAGGCACACATATAAAATGGAATCCAGCAGTAAAAACTGAGGCAGATAGAGAACAATTATGGGAAGCTTTATTGGACGATAGGTTGGATGTTATTGCAACCGACCATGCACCACATACTTTAGAGGAAAAAAATAACGTTTATACTAAAGCGCCCTCAGGTGGTCCATTGGTGCAACATGCACTTGTAGCAATGTTTGAAATGCACCATAAGGGAAGAATTTCAGTAGAAAAATTAGTAGAAAAAATGTGCCATAATCCAGCTATTTTATTTCAAGTAGAAAAAAGAGGCTATATTAAAGAAGGCTATTTTGCTGACTTAGTAATTGTGGATGATAATGATTCTTGGACAGTAAGCAAGGACAATATATTTTACAAGTGTCAATGGTCGCCTTTTGAAGGAACGACATTTAAATCGAAAGTGACACATACGTTGGTAAACGGACAGTTAGTATATGAAAACTCAAAATTCCATGAGGTGAAAGCTGCAAAACGATTAACTTTTAGTAGATAATGAAATACTTTAAAATTTTCGCAACACTATGTGTTTTGGTTAGTCTTGGATGTAATTCCAATCGCATTGAAAGACCAAAAAAGCCTAAGAACTTGATTAAAAAACAAGAGATGGTGAATATATTGTATGATATGTCCATTTTAACGGCATCCAAAGGTGTTAATGCAAAATTGCTCGAAAAAAATGGCGTTATTCCTGAAGATTTCGTCTATAAAAAGTACGGAATAGATAGTTTACAATTTACCTTAAGCAATGAGTATTATGCCTACAACTTAGAAGATTATAAGGATATTTACACGAGTGTTAAAAACCGTTTAACTAAAGAAAAAGAACATCTTGATTCGCTAAATAATATCGAAGCCGAAGAGCGAAAAAAACAACGAGATAAACAAAAATCAATTAGAGCACCAGAAATTATAATTCCTTCAAAAAAAATTGACACGTCTCGCTTAGAGACTCGTCCATAGGTTTAAAATTAAAATCAATGGCATCTTTGATTTTTGAATTGTCATAATATGCTTTTGTAGTGATTGTTTTTGTAGTTTGTTTCATTAATCGTCGCTTTTTACCTAATAACAAACTTCGTAACCAATCTAACCTCCAAGCTAAACTTAATAGAAATTTTGATGCCTTTTTTTCTGGAGGTTGCACGTTTAAGTAGTTAGCTGTTTTGGTAAAAAATGTTTTATAAGATAAATTTTCTGATACCAAGATAAACCGTTCGTTAACAATATTGCTTTCCATTAATTGTACCATCGCATCGGCAACATCTTTTACACCAACATAACCAACCACACCTTCGGTATATCTCGACATTCCTTTATATACTAGCTTTATTAAGCTGCCACTACCACCACCTCGCCAAAAGCCAGGGCCAATAATAACACCTGGGTTTACAATAACGGCATCTAACCCTTCTTGAGTACCTCGCCATACTTCCATTTCGGCACCATATTTAGTAATTGAGTAAACGCTTTGCTCCTCTTCAGGGTTCCAATGCGTTTCTTCGGTGATTAGCTTATCGTTTTCTTCTTTACCAATAGTAGCGATAGAACTTACATAACACAGTTTGTTTACTTGATGTGAAATACTAAGATTGACAATATTGGCAGTTCCTTCAATATTAATGCGTCTTAACGTGTGATAATCTTTAGTGTCAAATGATATAAAGGCTGCGCAATGATAGACGTGAGTTATGTTTTTAAAAGCCTCTTCTAATTTAGGGATATCATTCAAAGTTGCTTCAACCCATTCAATTTGGTCAAAAAGAGTTTCGTAATCTGATGAATAATAAGAAAACACGTTTTTTACAGCGTCCACCTTTTTTTCGGTTCTGTAAATAGCTCTAACATTTTCTCCGTTTTCAATTAATTGGTAGAGTAAATGACTCCCAACTAAACCTGTTCCGCCTGTAACTAATATCATACAACTAAATTAGTGTTTTTTCTTTTCTCATCATTGCTTAAAAATTGAAGTAATTTATACTTTCTACGTTTAAGCGAAAATTAGTTGTTTTTTTGACCATTTGAAGTCTTTTTTGAGTTCCATAGTTGGGCTACGGAAAGAGAAAAAGGCGAAAAATGGACGAAAAAAAACAATTTTTTAGCAAATGGAAAAAGTTTAAATCACTTCAGTATCTTTGTCCAAATTTTCAAATCAAATGGCAAAGAATTTTATTGAAGAATTAACATGGCGAGGAATGGTACACGACACCATGCCTGGAGTAGAAGAACATTTAATGGAAAGCATGCGTAGTGCTTATGTTGGCTTTGACCCAACTGCCGATTCTTTGCATATTGGAAATTTGGTGCCAATTATGTTATTGGCGCATTACCAACGTTGTGGACACAAACCTGTGGCGCTGGTTGGCGGTGCTACTGGAATGATTGGTGACCCATCAGGGAAATCCAGTGAGCGTAATTTATTGGATGAAAAAACATTGCGTCATAACCAAGAATCGATTAAAAATCAGTTGGCTCATTTTCTTGATTTTGATAGTAATGAATCTAATGCTGCGGTGTTAGTGAACAATTACGATTGGATGAAAGAGTTCTCGTTTCTCGATTTTATTCGCGATGTTGGTAAGCACATTACCGTGAATTATATGATGAGTAAAGATTCTGTAAAAAACAGAATTTCTTCCGAAGCTTCCGAAGGCATGAGTTTTACTGAGTTTACTTATCAATTGGTGCAAGGCTATGATTTTTTGCATTTGTATAGAGCTAATAATTGCACGATTCAAATGGGAGGAAGTGACCAATGGGGTAATATTACCACAGGAACTGAGCTTATTAGACGTGTAGGAAATGGAAAAGGCTATGCCATAACCTGTCCGTTAATCACAAAGTCTGATGGTTCAAAATTTGGAAAGTCTGAAGGTGGAAATGTATGGTTGGATTCTAAACGAACGTCACCTTATAAGTTCTATCAATATTGGCTAAACTCTAGTGATGAAGATGCTGTTAAGTATATTAAAATATTTACATTTTTAACAAAAGATGAGGTAGAAGCTCTGATTAAAGAACATCAAGAAGCACCACATTTACGTGTCTTACAAAAGCGATTAGCCAAAGAAATCACCTCAATGGTACATTCGGTTGAAGATTTTAAAAATGCCGAAAAAGCGTCCAATATTTTATTTAGTAAAAGTTTTAAAGACGATATTAAAACATTGGATGAAGCCACGTTTTTAGATGTATTTGAAGGTGTGCCACAAGCCAACATTTCAAAATCGGATATTGATGAAGGCTTGGATATGATTGGCGCATTAGCTGCTAAAACAAACTTTCTAGCATCAAATGGTGAAGCAAGGCGTGCACTAAAAGAAAATTCAGTATCAGTCAATAAAGAAAAAGTAAAAGAAGATTATAAAATCACTGCAAGCGACCTTATAAATGATACGTATGTGATTTTAAATAAAGGAAAACGAAATACATACATTCTTAAAGTGGTTTAAAAAGAAAAGTCTGGTTACAAAAGCAACCAGACTTTGAAAAACTAACCAACCTAATTTTTCCTTTTCGTAGCAATTTTACCAAGCTACCTTAGTAAGTTCGTATTTGTTATTAAAACCTTACAGATTTCTATGGAATAATTATGGGTTAAATAACCATGAGGTTACACCCTCTAATGTCAGAATTGTCAAAACGCCCTAAAACCTCAAAAGAGCCATCGTTATAAACCCTTCCAAGGTCTTGAGTAGCAATAAATGAGCAAGAATTAATATTTGCCAAATCAATAACATTTATTCCTCCTGTTTTACCTTGTTTTTGTATGGTTAAAGCATCTTCAGTATCACGAGTTAATACGTGCATCCAAGGCGGTGTTTTAAAAATACTATTGCCTTTAGAATAGGCTTGACTTAACAACTCCGTCATACCATATTCACTATGAATGGTGTTAACACCAAACCCTTGTTTTAGAATCTCATGGAGCTCGGTTCTAATAAGTTCTTTGCGCTTGCCTTTCATGCCGCCAGTTTCCATGATGATGGTGTTTTTTAGTTGTAGTTGATAGGTTTCAACAAAATCCAAAAGGGCAAAAGAGACACCAATAAGCAATGTTTTTTTGTTTTGAGATTCTAGGTCGAGCAACGTATTTTTTAAGGTATCTAAATTGTTGAGGTAAAATCCGCTTTCAGGTTGGGTGGAATTAATAATCATATCATTAACCATATAGATTAACGAAGAGCCATCGCGTTCGAGGTAAGAAGGCAACAACGCCAAAACCACATAATCTTCAATATTACCATAAAAATGCTGAAATCCTTTTCTAAAACTTTGTTCATATAATGCAATATCTGTCACAAAGTGTTTGCTTGTTGTTTGTCCAGTTGTGCCACTACTTGTAAAAGTTTCTTTAACGTCATTTAATGAACTAATTACTCTGTGGGATTTAAAAAACTGAATAGGCAAAAAGGGAATATCCTTAATGGTTTTTACATCACTAGGATGTTTATATAATAAATCACAAAACGACCGATAGACCTTATTGTTTTCAAACTGATGCTTGAAAATATGTAAAGCTATTTCCTCAAATTGATTTTGAGAGTTAATATTAAATATGTCGTTTTTGTTTACCATATTATTCTTGGCAAAAGTATATAAAATAAAAGAGCGTTACCATTGGCAACGCTCTTTTTAATTCTTTGTTACAGTTAATTAGTTAATCACTAATTTTCGTGTTGTAAACGCATTGTCTTGTTGCGCTCTTAAAATATACACACCTGTATTTAGGTTAGATATATTTAAACGGTTGTTGGTGATACTTCTTTCAATCACTTGCTTACCAAGTATATCATACACGCTTACTTTCATAGGTGCACGACTATCACTGGAAATGTTTACAAAAGCCTCAGACGTTGGGTTAGGATATAAATCGAACCCATCTATTTGGTTTTCTTTGGTAGATAAAATAGCACCTTGAGCAAAATCACCTGGAGTGGCAGTATCTGATAATCCCCAACCCATTGTTGTTTCATCGTATTCTATTGAAGGTGAGTAAGGAGCTGATTGTTCAACTCCTACATCAACCGAAGTTAAGCCATTAGCGGCACCGCCAGAAGCAGTAGTTGTGCCTTCATAACTCAAGAATTGAATATCAGTAGTTCCAGAGCTAGAAAGTGCAAATCCATCATTACCACCGTTTTGAATACCGTTTGAAGGAAAGCTTATGTGTATAGAGCCTACACCTGAACCTTCGTCATCAATTGTTCCTGTTAATGTAACTGTATCATAATCAATCCCCGATTGGTTATATAAAGTAATTGTGTAAACTGATAAATCAGTTCCAGCAGGACCAGCTACTTCAATAAATTCACCAGTATCACTCCCAGCATTATCATAGTGGAATTCATTAATGTAGACACCATCAACAGTTCCAGTAAGACCAACATTTGTTTGCGCAATTAAAATAAAAGGGCATATTAGTAAGAATAAAGTGTAAAGTTTTTTCATAAAAAGAGGATTTAATTAATTAAGTGTACTAATATAATAAGAATTTTACGTTTAAATGCAAAAAAGCAACCATAAAAGGCTGCTTTTTGCATAAATATGATATTTTACTAACTTATCTTACCACTAATTTACGTGTGGCAGAGAGTTTTCCTTCTTTAATCTTTAAAATATACACACCAGGATTTAGGTCTTGTATTTTTAGTTCTTTACCGTAAAGCACTTGCGAAATTACCTTTTTACCCAAAACATCAAATATTTCAATGTTTTTGGTAAGATTGCGTTTGGTGTTTATATATACTTTACCATTATTAACAGGGTTTGGAAAAATACTCAAACCCTCAATATTTTCAGTAGTATTTTTTGCTGCAATGCCATCATTTGATTGCGCATAGGAAGATGCAGACACAAATAGCATCGCTAAAAATAAAAGTTTAAAAATGTAGTTTTTTTTCATAAAAACGGATTCTGCTGTTAATCATTCCTTGTAAAACTACTAAAAGAACTGCAAAAGTTATACCAAAAGCTTGTTAAAAAAAGTAACATTTCATCGAAAAGGTTAAAATAGTGTAATAGTTAGGTTATCAAAATGTTATTAAACCAGAACTTCCTATTATTCTTTTAGTTTAATTTTATCTTTGTAACACTTAATATCACATCTTAATTAATGGATAAAAAGAGTATTAAAATACTACTTGTTGATGATGAACCAGACATTTTAGAGATTGTAGGCTACAACTTGTCATCAGAAGGCTATACAGTTGTTACAGCTGAAAACGGCTTAGAGGCAGTTAAAAAAGCGAAAAAAGAACAGCCACAACTCATCATTTTAGACGTAATGATGCCAGAAATGGATGGTATTGAAGCTTGTGAGCAAATTAGATTAATTCCTGAGCTAAAAAATGTATTGATTACGTTTTTAACTGCAAGAGGGGAAGATTATTCGCAAGTAGCAGGTTTTGAAGCAGGAGCCGATGATTATATTACAAAACCAATTAAACCAAAGGTGTTAGTTAGTAAAGTGAAGGCTTTATTGCGACGCTTTAAAGAACAAGAAAAGCAAGAAAGTGTTGTAAAAATCGGCAATTTAACCATAGATAGGGATGCTTATAAAATTCTATTAAAAGGGGAGGAAATTATTCTGCCCAGAAAAGAGTTTGAATTATTATCTTTACTAACCTCTAAACCTGGAAAAGTGTTTAAACGAGATGAAATTTTAGATAAAGTTTGGGGTAATGAAGTGGTTGTTGGCGGTAGAACTATTGATGTTCATATAAGGAAACTTAGAGAAAAAATAGGAGACGACACTTTTAAAACAGTAAAAGGCGTAGGATATAAGTTTGTGGAATAATGGCAAAAACCTTTAAAAGGTCATATAAATTTGCGTTTAAATCGTCGCTATTTATAACGACAATTTTAGCACTCTTTGTGAGTGTTTTTTTGTATGCCTTTTATTCACTAAAAATTATTCCAATTGCTGCATTTATTGTAGTCTGTTTTTTAATATCGTTTGTAATAATTCAGTATCGTGTGCAGCAGTTTATATACAAACGAGTTAAAAAGATTTATGACGACCTTACCTTGCTAGAGTCAAGTACCTTTGATAGAAACAAAATCACTACAGATATGGCAACTTTAACTCAAGAAATTGACAAGTATGCCAAGAACAAGAAAATAGAAATTGAAGCACTTAAAATTCGTGAGCAATACCGAAAGGAATTTATAGGGAATGTATCGCACGAATTAAAAACCCCCTTATTTACTGTTCAAGGCTATATTTCAACATTGGTTGAAGGTGCCGCAGACGATAAAGATTTACGAGAAAAGTATTTAAAACGAGCAGATAAAGGCGTTGAGCGTTTAATTTACATCATCAAAGATTTAGATATGATTACCAAATTTGAAGCTGGTGATTTAAGTCTGGAAATTGAATCGTTTGACGTTGTAGAATTGGTAAAAAATGTGTTTGACCTATTGGAAATGAAGGCTGCCAAAAAGAAAATTGTATTGACTTTTGATATGGAGTACAAGCAGCCTATCATGGTAAATGGCGATAAAGAACGCATCCAGCAAGTGCTATCTAACTTAATAGTGAACTCCATTAAGTATGGAGAAAATAACGGCACCACAGAGATAAGCATAGAAAACCTCATAAAAAACAAAGTAATTGTTAGGGTAACCGATAATGGCGAAGGCATAGAAAAAATACATATTCCAAGGCTTTTTGAACGTTTTTACAGAGTGGATAAAAGTGGCTCTCGTAAAGTTGGAGGCTCAGGTTTAGGCTTGGCAATTGTAAAACATATTATTGAGGCTCACGAAGAGAAGTTATACGTAGAAAGTGAGTATGGTATTGGTAGCGAATTTTCATTTACGCTCGAAAAAACTAAATAATTCTTTAAAATTTATACTGTTTTCAAATGCTGAAAACCCTTTGTGATTTTCAACTAATTTTAGATGTTCTAATTTAAAATCTTTTTGCCTAACAAAAGGAGCAATGCGCCTTTTTTTTATGTATGTTGCTAAATATTCTTGCTCAAACTGTCCAGGCGTTGGGATGAAAAATGCTCTTTTCTCCAGTTTTGCCAAATCCATTATGGTCGTGTAACCTGAGCGTGAAATGATGATGTCACTTTCATTTATGACTACATTAAGCTCTGTTGAAGTCATGTAATTGTAAATCGTTAAACTACCTTGAGTGGTTGCTTTTTGTTCAGGCTCAACGACACCTTTTATAAAAATTATTGTTCCGTTATAATCTTTTAATTCTGAGAGCAACTTTTTTTCTAAAATACTGCGCTGAGGTTCAGGACCAGATAACAAGACCATTAAATCATATTTTGTTTGCAAGCTCATTTTACTAAACCTGCTTAACGCACCAATATATTTTGTTGGAATTAGAGGGTTTTCAGAATGACCCAAGACACCACTCAAACTGTAGTTTTTTTTAAAATCAGGCACCCAACATTCATCAAACTTTTTTATGGTTTTTTGATGCAGTTTGGTGCTTATAAAAGTTGTGTTTCCGCTTAATACATTCAATTGATGTGTGATATACACCGATGGCACTTTTTTTGAATATACACCAAATCGATTATCAGAAATAATTCCATAAATATTGTTCTTTACAATCAAATCCTGAACAATATTGTGTTCGGTTTTTATAGCTTTTAAAATTTTTGGAGCATCCTTTAATAATTTAAGTTTCAAATGACTCCCTTTTTTTGAGTAAGAGATATTATAAGAAGGCAACTCTATAAATTCTAATTCAGGAAACTCTTTTTTTAAAAATTCTAAAGCCTTACCGTCAGAAGCAATAACTGGTTCAAAGTTAAATTCCAATAATGCATTGATGATTGGTATGCAGCGAGTGGCATGACCAAGTCCCCAATTTAATGGTGCTATTAAAATTCGTTTATTCATATCTGTAAATCAAAGATAGGATAATAATGTCTCCCATTTAATTCCTTATTTTTGCCAAAATTCTATGATACGTGGGAAGTAAAAATAAGCTTAAAAGATTTAAAGAAAATGAAACCTTTCGCAATGTGTTTCAGCCATCTAGAGCAGATTTGGTTGAAGGCAACTATAAATTAAAAGGAAACTGGAGGCAACATTTTTTTAAAAATGATAATCCTTTAGTGTTGGAATTAGGTTGCGGAAAAGGTGAATATAGTGTTGGTCTTGCGCAAAAATATCCAAACAAAAACTTTATTGGTATAGATATTAAAGGCGCACGTTTTTGGAGAGGAGCAAAAACTGCCATTGAAGAAAATATTGAAAATGTGGCTTTTATACGTACACAAATTGAACTTATTGAATACATATTTGCCGAAAATGAAGTAGATGAAATTTGGATTACCTTTCCAGACCCTCAAATAAAATATAAGCGCACAAAACATAGAATGACCAATACGGAGTTTCTAAAACGCTACAAAAAAGTATTAAAACCAGAAGGTGTTGTGAACCTAAAAACCGATAGTGAGTTCATGCATGGTTATACATTAGGATTGCTTCACGGAGCAGGTCACGAGGTGCTTTATGCCAATAATGATGTGTATAAACAAGAAGGAAGTCCTGAAGAAGTAACGAGTATTCAAACCTTTTACGAAAACCAATATTTAGAACAAAACAAACCAATTACGTATATTAGGTTCAAAATTAAGTAAACGTTGGATATTACTTTTATCTTTTTTTTAGGTTTAATCATTTCATTTGTTGGCGTAATCCCTCCGGGTTTGTTGAATATGACAGCCGCCAAAATAAGCTTGAAAGAAGGCTCCCATCATGGTATTTTATTTTCTATTGGTGTTTGTATAACGGTATGTGTTCAAACCTATTTAGCAGCTATTTTTGCAAAATATTTAAGTAATCACCCTGAAGTGATAGATATTTTACAGCGTGTGGCATTTGTGATTTTTGTTTTAATAACCATTTACTTTTTGGTGTTGGCAAGAAAACAGCCAAAACCAAATGTTGAAGCTAATTTACGAAGCAAACGTAGTCGAGTTTTACAAGGGATACTTTTGTCGGCTTTAAACGTGTTCCCAATTCCTTATCAAGCGTATATGACGATTACGTTAGCCTCATTTGGATGGTTAACTTTTGAAACTTATAGCATCATTTCTTATGTGGCTGGAGCTGCCTCAGGAACATTTGTGATGCTCTATATTTATATTTTCTTTTTTGATAAAATTAAAAATGAAAAGCTCACGTCTCAAAAAAGCATGAACTACATCATCGGCTCTATTACAGGATTAATTGCCATTTTCACGCTTATTAATATCATTAAAGAACTCTAGTTTATGAAACCAGAAACCCTTAATTTTTTTGATAAAGTATATGAGGTAGCAAAATTAATTCCTTACGGAAGAGTGACAAGCTATGGTGCTATTGCCACCTATTTGGGCGCAGCTCGAAGTGCAAGAATGGTTGGTTATGCCATGAATGGTTCAGGAGGAAAAGACGTGCCAGCACATCGTGTAGTAAATAGAAAAGGATTGTTAACTGGAAAGCATCATTTTGATGGCACCAATCTTATGCAACAACTTTTAGAAAGTGAAGGTATTGAGGTTATTGATAATCAAATTCAGAATTTAGAAAAAGTGTATTGGGACCCTTCAAAGGAATTGTAACTTGTCATGCTGAACTTGATTCAGTATCACATTATTCTATAATAAATTTTAAAAAACGCATTCATAATTAAACATAATTTACTCATAAATCATTTCAATATAAGTACTTCTCATTTTCAACATTTCGCAGTATATTTGTATCTTAGAATTAATCTAAATAAGATAAAGTGAAGTTAAGTAAGCAAGATATATTAAAGGCATTAGAAACGATTACAGTTCCAGGCGAGGGACAAAACATGATTGAAAGCGGTGCTGTAAAAAATGTGATGACATTTGCTGATGAAGTTATAGTTGACATCACCATTAAAAACCCAAGTTTACAAGCTAAAAAACGTACCGAAGTAGATATTATGAAAACCATTCACGATTTGGTGTACGAAAAAGCAAAGGTTAAAGTGAATGTAAAAGTTGATGCGCCTAAAAAAGAAGCGACCAACCAAATTAAAGGCAATCCTATTCCTGGTATACAAAATATTGTTGCAGTAGCCTCTGGAAAAGGTGGTGTAGGGAAATCTACCGTTACCTCGAATATGGCAACGACACTCTCAAAAATGGGATTCAAAGTAGGGATTTTAGATGCAGATATTTACGGGCCTTCAATTCCAATTATGTATGATGTTGCTGATGCACGACCTTTAGCTGTTAATATCGATGGAAAATCAAAAATGAAACCTGTTGAAAATTATGGCGTAAAGATTTTATCCATAGGGTTTTTCACGCAGCCAAATCAAGCTGTTATTTGGCGTGGACCAATGGCAGCAAAAGCATTAAACCAAATGATATTTGATGCTGCTTGGGGAGAATTGGATTTTCTATTAATAGACTTGCCTCCCGGAACTGGAGACATTCATTTAAGTATCATGCAGTCACTTCCAATTACTGGAGCAGTTGTAGTGAGTACACCACAAAATGTAGCTTTGGCTGATGCTAAAAAAGGAGTAGCGATGTTTCAGCAAGAAAATATCAATGTCCCTGTATTGGGAATGGTAGAAAATATGTCGTATTTCACTCCAAAAGAATTGCCAGATAACAAGTATTATATCTTTGGACAAGAAGGTGCAAAAAATTTAGCTGAAGACTTAAATGTACCATTTTTAGGGGAAATTCCTTTAGTACAAAGCGTAAGGGAAGCAGGCGATGTTGGGAGACCAGCAGCATTACAAACAGCAACTCCAATTGAGGAGGCTTTTGAAAATTTAACTAGAAATGTGGTTCAGGAAGTGGTTAATAGAAACGAAGATTTACCACCTACTGAAGCTATTAAAATAACGACAATGGCTGGATGTTCAGCGGTAAATAAATAGTATGATGACATCAGAACAACTTAGGTTAAACATTGAAAAAGCGCTGGATGAAATTCGCCCTTTTTTACAAAGCGATGGAGGTGATATTTCGTTGTTATCCATTGAAGATGATAAGTTTGTAAAAGTACAACTTGAAGGAGCATGCACAAGTTGTAGCGTCAACCAAATGACGCTTAAATCTGGTGTTGAAATGACCATTAAAAAGTATGCGCCTCAAATAGAAAGTGTCATCAACATAGAAGCCTAATGTGACTTTTGTCACCTTTTTTAACTCACCAAACCATTATTTTTGCCACTTTAAATTCAATTTTTAATGATTTCTACAGACATACTTATTATTGGAGCTGGACCTACAGGATTGTTTACCGTTTTTGAAGCTGGATTATTAAAACTTAAATGTCATTTAATAGATGCTTTGCCGCAACCTGGTGGACAATGTTCTGAGATATATCCTAAAAAACCTATATATGATATTCCTGCGTATCCTGAAATTCTTGCTGGAGATTTAACAGATAAGCTATTGGAGCAATGCAAGCAGTTTGAACCAGGATTTACGCTTGGCGAACGTGCTGAAACCATTGAAAAACAAGACGATGGTTCATTTATTGTAACCACAAATAAAGGCACTAAACATCATGCTCCAGTAGTGGCTATTGCTGGAGGTTTAGGAAGTTTTGAACCACGTAAACCTTTAACTCCTAACATTGCAGATTTTGAAGATAAAGGGGTTGAGTATATAATTAAAGACCCAGAAATTTATAGAAATAAAAAAGTGGTCATTGCTGGAGGAGGAGATTCGGCGTTAGATTGGAGTATATTTTTAGCTGATGTTGCAAGTGAAGTAACCTTAATTCATAGAAGAAATGAATTTAGAGGTCATTTAGATTCAGTTGAAAAAGTGCAAGAATTAAAAAACCAAGGAAAAATTAATCTTGTAACACCTGCTGAAGTTATGGGTATTATAGGGAATGGTCATGTTGAAGGAGTTGTAGTAAAACAATCTGGAGAGGAACCAAAAGAATTTAATATTGAATGTGACCATTTTGTGCCACTTTTTGGCTTGTCACCAAAACTTGGACCTATTGCAAATTGGGGATTGGAGATTGAAAAAAATGCGATTAAAGTCAACAATGCTTTAGATTATCAAACCAACATTCCAGGAGTATTTGCTATTGGTGATGTAAACACGTATCCAGGGAAATTAAAACTGATTTTATGTGGTTTTCATGAGGCAACATTAATGTGTCAAGCAGCATATCAGATTATCAATCCTGGCAAGAAATATGTATTAAAATATACCACAGTAAGTGGTGTTCATGGTTTTGATGGTACTAGTAAAACAGCTCCAAAAGCAGTAGTAAAAAAAATTGAATAAAAAAGTAAGCAGTATTCAGTCTTACTCAAACGAAATTAAAATAAATGTCAGGTCGAGCGGAGTCGAGACCTAATAAATATAAAATTTCCGTTTTAACGGAAACTAAAGATGAATCAAGAAGACGTTAAAATAACAATTACTGATAGAGATGGCGTATCTCACAACATAGATGCGCCAACTGATATGGCTATGAACCTAATGGAAGTAGTTCGTGCTTACGAACTTGCTCCAGAAGGAACGATTGGTATTTGTGGTGGTATGGCAATGTGTGCTTCATGCCAATGCTATGTAAAATCTGACCACAAACTTCCAGAAATGCAGGATGATGAAGAAGCTATGTTAAGTGAAGCATTTTATGTAAAAGATAATTCTCGATTAGGTTGTCAAATTCAAATTAATCCAGATATGGATGGTTTGGAAGTTGAGTTGGCACCTGAAAGCTAAAATAAACACGTCATTGCGAACATAGTGAAGCAATCTGCCTCTTTTTTTTAAAGGATTGCCACGTCCTTTGTCCTCGCAATGACAAGTAAAATTCTACTCAGTCTTATAATCAATCAATTTTTGAGGGCCTTCCAGCAACACTCGTACAATTTTTAATGTACCATCATCACTCGTAGCAATTTGCCATTTTATCAATGATATTTTACCATTTTCAATTTCAATACCTGTAATGCTTCTTGGATGCACACAACTACCATCATTAAAAAAGGCAATATCTCCAGGTTCTGGAAAACGTGGTCTGTGAGTATGACCAACAACTGTAATTAAATTATTATTCTGAATAATCCACTTTTTTGTTCTGCGCTCTACTTTAATAAGCTCTTTATAGTTTTTCGCAGGACTTGTTGGGTCTGCAATTCCCATAACGTTTAAAGGTTTCCAAAGAATACGAACCATAAACCTGCTCCATCTCCAGAACAAGTAATTCCACCAATCGGCTTGATGACCATGTGTTAGAAATAACTCCTGATTGGTTTCTTTGTGTCTTAAAACAATCCCTTCATGATACTGAATATTGCAAAACAACTCAACCTCTTCGCCAACTTTTGGGTCGAAATAAGTGGATAGGTGTTTTTCAACATATTTTGGGTCACGATATACCATATCATGATTTCCCCATATCATGTGCAAACGTTCTTGCTCATGAAATTGTTTCATAAGCATATACACGTTTTTATGAGCGTTTAAAATAGAATCAAACGAAAGATTTTCCCAAAGTTCATCGCCATCACCAAGTTCACAATATTGAAATCCTTCAGCGTAGTAGTGTTTTAAAGCATGAAAATAAATATTTCGGTTATTGGCAAAATCATCGGCAAAACTGTTATCGCCTCTGTGACAATCACTAAACAGAATGAACTTGCTAGAATCATCAAAAGGGATGACTTTAGCATTTTTGTAAGCGTTATCTAATCGTTTTTTGGAAGACATTTAGTAAATGTAAATAAATTTCAATAAAAAATGCCTCTTTATCAAAAGAAGCATTTGTGTTTTCTGTCTTAACCAATGGATATAGATAAAAGCTATGAGATTCCTGCTTTCGCAGGAATTCTATTTAAAGGCATTCAACCCTGTAATATCTAGTCCAGTAATTAACAAATGAATATCGTGTGTGCCTTCGTAGGTAATAACACTCTCTAAATTCATGGAATGGCGCATGATGGAGTATTCTCCAGTAATTCCCATACCTCCTAGCATTTGTCTTGCTTCACGAGCAATGTTAATTGCCATGTCTACATTATTTCTTTTTGCCATAGATATTTGTGCAGATGTTGCTTTACCTTCATTACGTAAAACACCTAAACGCCATGTCAATAATTGCGCTTTTGTGATTTCGGTAATCATTTCTGCTAATTTCTTTTGTTGTAATTGAAATTGACCAATAGGCTTACCAAATTGGATACGTTCTTTGCTATATCTAAGTGCAGTGTCGTAGCAATCCATGGCAGCACCAATGGCTCCCCAAGCAATACCATAACGAGCAGAATCTAAGCAACCGAGTGGTGCTCCTAATCCTGATTTGTTAGGTAATAAATTTTCTTTTGGCACTTTCACATTATCAAAAATAAGTTCTCCAGTAGCTGAAGCTCTTAATGACCATTTATTGTGAGTTTCAGGTGTTGAAAACCCTTCCATACCACGTTCTACAATTAAACCATGAATACGTCCACTTTCGTCTTTTGCCCAAACCACAGCAACTTGTGCAAAGGGAGCATTTGAAATCCACATTTTAGCACCATTTAATAAATAGTGGTCACCTTTATCTTTAAAATTTGTGGTCATTCCACCTGGATTACTTCCGTGGTCAGGTTCGGTTAAACCAAAGCAACCAATCCATTCTCCTGATGCTAATTTGGGTAAATATTTTTGACGTTGCTCTTCGTTACCATATTTCCAAATTGGATACATTACTAGTGATGATTGTACCGATGCTGTACTTCGTACGCCTGAATCGCCACGCTCAATTTCTTGCATGATGAGTCCATAAGAAATTTGGTCTAACCCTGCGCCTCCATATTCCATTGGAATGTATGGTCCAAAAGCACCAATGTCTGCTAATCCATTTATAATTTGATTAGGAAACTCTGCTTTTTGAGCATATTCTTCTATAATTGGAGATACGTCACGCTTAACCCATTCTCTCGCTGCATCACGCACTAATTTATGTTCTTCTGAAAGTAGCTCGTCGATATTGTAATAATCAGGAGCTTCAAATAAATCTGGTTTCATCTGTTTAGATTAAAATTTTGATGTTTCAAATTTAACTAAAGCAAAGCGAAACGTTAAGGATTTTAAGAAGAAATTTATGAGTTTAAAAACTTACTGAGCAATAAGTGAAAATGATGTACGCCTTGTTCACGTGTCGGTGAAAATCGTCCTGCTTTGTAAAAAGAGGAACGCACACCTTTTTGAACGTTTTCAACTACAAATTCATCTTCTCGCTCCACTTTTTCAAGACCACTTCCAGCACCCTTATCTAATTTTGAAGGGTCATACACATAAGAAATAAAAGACACTTTTGTACGATTCATATCCAGTGGTTTTACAACATTAACCGACAATCCCCAAGGATAAAAATTAAACATCATATTCGGGAACACCCAATAATAATAGGCTGCTACATTTTTACCGTAATCAATATGGTCTTCTGGTAAATCAAACACTTCAGTAGCTTCATCTGTATAGCCAATTTGTAGATTGCAATACTCATAAACTTCAGTTTTATAGGTTCCATAGTCTAAAACTGCATTCAAATCTTCATGAACAAAAGGCACGTGAAAGCCTTCTAAATAATTATCGCAATATAATGCCCAATGTGCATGGACTAAAAAATCTTTTGAAAGTGATGTGTCTAAGCTAAATTTATCTAAAGGAAGAAAGCCAACACGTTCATTCATCTTGTCAATAACTTGCTGAAAATCAAACGATGGATTTAAACCTGCGAACAACAATGGGCCAAATTTGCGTAAAGGAAATTGATGTAAATTATCACATGGTCTTGGGAAATCTTCAGCGTCATTAAATTCTGGCATGTATTCAAATTCTCCTTTCAAATTAAAACGCCTACCATGGTACATACAAGTCAATTTTTTCGACTTCCCTGGATGCAATGCCACAACATTTCCGCGATGCGTGCAAACGTTCGTTAAACAACTAATGTGTTCATCTTTATCTCGAGTGAGTAACATAGGTTCAGTTAAAAAAGAATCTAGCAACACAAAAGGGTGTACAGATTGCGGAAGTCTTACCAAGTTTTCATTGCCAATAAATTGCCAAGATTTAAGAAATACATGTTTTTTTAAAGCTTCAAAAGTGTCTGCATCTTTATAAAACAGCGCAGGAAGCGTTTCAGCTTTTTTTATATCTGGATGTATCTTGTATGTTTTCATCAAAATAATATAATTGTATATTCGTATTTCGCTCCTAATTTACGTAATTAAACCGTATCTCTTTTTAAACTGAATAAATGGCGTCTAAATCGCAAAAAATAGGCTTGATAACAGCAACTTCACTTGTTGTTGGAAATATGATTGGCTCAGGTATTTTTGTATTGCCAGCAACCCTTGCAAAGTATGGGAGTATAAGTTTGTTGGGTTGGTTATTCACGGCTGCAGGTGCTTTAGTTTTGGCAAAGATATTCAGTAATTTAAGCAAGATTTTAGCCAATAAAAGTGGAGGCCCTTATGTGTTTGCTAAAGAAGGATTTGGTGATTTTATTGGGTTTTTAGTGGCTTGGGGTTATTGGATTTCGTGTTGGGTGGTCAATGCAGGAATTGCAGTTGCAATTATTAGTGCGTTGACTATTTTCTTTCCTGTTCTAGAAACAAATTCAATATTAGCAGTAGTTATTGGATTGGGTTTTATTTGGTTTTTCACTTGGATAAACATTAAAGGCGTTAAGACTTCAGGGAAGTTTCAAGTGGTAACTACGGTTTTAAAACTATTGCCTTTGGTGTTTATTATTATTCTAGGATTTTTCTTTTTTAGTGTGGATAATTTTCCAGAATTCAACATGTCAGGACAAAGTGATTTGCAAGCATTTTCTGCTGTAGCAACGTTGACACTGTTTGCTTTCTTAGGGGTTGAATGTGCTACTATTCCAGCTGAGAATGTCAATAACCCAGAAAAAACAGTCCCAAAAGCAACCATGCTAGGAACAACAATTACCACTTTAGTTTATGTTTTTGGAACGGTTGTGTTGTTTGGAATTTTACCCATTGACCAATTAATGACCTCGCCAGCACCTTTTGCAGAAGCTGGGAAAATCATTGGAGGCGAGTATACAGGTTATTTTGTGGCTGCTGGAGCCGCAATTTCAGCCATTGGAGCTCTTAATGGTTGGATTTTAATTGCTGGACAATTACCAATGGCAACAGCAAGAGATAATATGTTTCCGAGAGTATTCAAAAAACAAAATGACAAAGAAGCACCTTATTTAGGTTTAATCATTGGAAGTGCTTTGAGCTCAATAATCATGCTCATGAATTTTTCGGAAGGACTTGTAGACCAGTTTGAATTTATTGCACTTTTAACCACATTAACAGCTTTAATTCCTTATCTATTTGTGGCAGCAGCTTATGTGATAATTACTATAAACAAGGGTGTTTTTGTAAATAATAAGTTTAAAATCGTTTTACTTTCTGTGTTAGGATTTGCTTATTCTTTTTGGGCAATTTATGGCTCAGGAAGCGACACGGTATTTTACGGGTTTTTGTTGTTATTGGCAGGCGTTCCTTTTTATGTTATGATGAAATATAATCAAAGTAAAAGTTAGTTTAGTATGAAGCATACACACCATTCAGAATTTTTAAAACTACAATCCGTTTTTATCAAACCAGCTAAAAATGCATTTGTATCTGATATTCTTTTAAGTGAACAATGGCAAGAACTTAATTATTTGTCAAAACCAGATTTTGATAATGCTTTGAGTGAATATACTACGTTTCACGATTACTTTTTAAGCAACAATATAGAAGTGCAAACCTTTCCATTTAATGAGAATGTGCAAATCGACTCTATGTATTGTCGTGATGCTTCTATTGCCACAGATTTTGGAATGATAATTTGCAATATGGGAAAGGGAGGACGTATTAATGAACCTCAATCTCATTTAGAAATATATAAGCAAAACAATATTCCAATATTAGGAATTATTGAAGCACCTGGAACTTTAGAAGGAGGTGATGTGGCTTGGTTAGATGAGAAAACTTTAGCTGTTGGACATACGTATAGAACAAATCCTGAAGGTATCAAGCAACTTAAAACGTTATTAGAACCTAAAGGTATTGACATTATCATTGCAGAATTACCACATTATAAGGGAAAAAGCGATGTGTTTCATTTAATGAGCATTTTAAGTCCTGTCGATAAAGATTTAGCTGTGGTGTATTCACCATTAATGCCAATAAAATTTAGGAATGAGTTACTACAAAGAGGTTTTGAATTAATTGAAGTACCTGATGAAGAATTTGAATCTATGGGATGTAATGTTTTAGCGGTTGCACCAAGACAATGCCTAATGGTAGCAGGAAATACCAAAACTAAAAAACTATTAGAGCAAGCTGGTTGCCAGGTTACCACCTACAAAGGAAAAGACATTAGTGTTAAAGGTGGTGGAGGACCAACTTGTTTAACAAGACCAAAACTTAGAGGTGTTTAAAATTCACAATCGGATTTTTTAGGACCTTCAGCAGTACCTTCCCAATCCGGATCAGCAACACCTGTCCAAGTATTTGTTTCAGGGTTAAAAGTGACAGCATGTACTCTTGCAAAAGCACCATATCGAGTAATACTCTTAACGTTAAATCCAGCCTGTTTCCAATTTAAAGAATCGTTTGCAGCCCATCCGTTATTTGGAGTGAATTCTGCGCTAAATTGCATACCATCAAATTTTCGTTTTCCTGTTTCTTTATTCACTACCATTTCTGGATGAATTCTTGGAGCAGCTACTGCATCCTTAATTTCTGATTTCTTGTCAATATGTCTAGAAATAGTTTGCGCAATCCCTGAAAGTATGCGTAATCCGCCAGCAGCACCCAAGACCATTACTGTTTTCCCATCTTTGGTTACAATTGTTGGCGCAATAGTTGTTCTTGGTCTAGAACCTGGAGCCTGATCTGAGTTTGATAAATATGTTCCCATTGTTGAAGCATATACAAATCCTAATCCAGGCGTAATTACTTTTGAACCAAATAATGGACCAACTGTTTGCGTGATTGAAACAACCATTCCTTGACAATCGGCAGTAACGAAATGCGTAGTGTGATGACTGTCTTTTCCCCAAGAGTTACCACTCCAATCAGTATTATCTGCTAATAATTTGGTTGAATCATGAGAATTTAAAAAGGAAGTAGTAGATGTTTCAATTTTCGGAATTGTTATCGACGCAGCTTGTGCTTTGGCCCAAGATTTACTAGTCACAAGTTCCAAATCTGCTTCTTTATAATCTGTTTCCATAGTGTTGATTGATAAAGCAAGTGCTTGGTTCATTATTGCAGCCCATTGATTATCGTTCATTTCGCTTAAATCAAAATTTTCAAGAATATTAAGTGTTTTAATTAATAAGCCTCCTCCAGAAGGCGCAGGCATAGTATGAATTTGGTATCCTCGATAGTCTGTTGTTACATATCGCATATCTGGAGCTTCATAGTTTTTTAAATCTTCTAGAGAAACATAACCACCATTTGCTTCCATGTCTGTAACAATTTTTTGAGCAATTTCCCCTTTATAAAAATCGTTCCCTTTTGTGTTTGAAATACGCTGTAAAGTATTTGCTAAATCTGGTTGCTTTAGTATTTCTCCAGATTCATAAAGAATAGAATCATTCTTAAGCATTTGACCTCTAAAACCTGGATCGCTTAACATGGCTTTATGCGCAATTTCGTGCCTAATAGCTTCTCCAGGCAAAATTTCAAATCCTTCGGTTGCATATTTAATTGACGCTTCCATTATTTGAGGAAGAGGTAAAGAACCATGCTCCTTGTATAGCCTCATTAAAGAGGCAACAACACCAGGAGTTGCAATTGTTTTATGACCTGAATTAACCGCTATTTCGGGAGGTGTATAATTTATAGGGACTTCAGTCATTCCATTATACCCTTGAAAAGAACCATCTTTTTTTCGAACTAAAATTAAATTTCTTCCTCCAATACCATTCATTGTTGGCTCAACAACCGATAAAACAAAAGCAGTGGCTAAAGCGGCATCTGCAGCGTTTCCACCAGCTTCCAAAATTTCTAAACCTGCCTGTGTGGCCAAGGGTTGTGCTGCTGCAACCATTCCATTAACTGAAGTAGCAAATTGTGGGTCGCCATCATCAACAATTAAAGTCGAGCGCTCATTACTTTTTTTACAAGAAAAACATATGAAGATGAAAAAGATTAATGCAGTTTTTAGTAATCTCATTTTATTCGGTGTTGGTTGTAATAGATGGAATAGCCATCAATTCTTTATGTAAGGTAATAAAATTCCAATACACTCTAGTTTAGTTGAGACTGTAGCTACATTTTTAAATAGAAATCTTTTGTCAAATTAATGTACTCTTTGGTGTATTGATGACGTTCTGTTTCAATAATCAACTCATCTATTGAGACGTCACTTTTATTAAACGAAAATTCTATAAGACTTCGTTTTACTTCGGAAGTTGGACTGCCTTTAACTCTTAAAATTCTATTTGGATACAAATTTACATTGGATGCTAGAGTAATAAAATTGACTTCCTCTTTATGTGGAATCACCACCGAAAACAAACCATCTTCAGAAAGTAACTTAGCAACGCACATCACTAAATGCTCAAAAGGTAAAGCATCATTAAAACGAGCCAAATCACGTTGTGAATTGCTGCTTTTGTAATCTTCAGAATAAAAAGGTGGATTTGAAACAATTAAATCATATTCATCATCAATTTCCTGAGCAAACTCCTTAACAGATGCGTGATAGCAAAACAGTCTGTCGTTCCATGGCGAATTTTCAAAATTCTCTGTGCATTGTTCATAAGCATTAGCATCAATTTCAATAGCATCAATAAGTTCAGCATAACATCTTTGAGCCAACATAAGTGAAATAACTCCCGTTCCAGCACCAATGTCCAAAACAGAAAATGGGTTTTGACTTATTGATGTCCAAGCACCAAGCAACACACCATCAGTACCAATTTTCATGGCACATCTATCTTGATTGACACTAAATTTCTTAAAAAGAAAAGGCTTGTTAGACATGTTAAGTTTTTGAGGCTAAATGTATTAATAATTTTGATTTAACTTCACTTAAGAAGTTGTTATTTAAATGTTGAAAACTTATTATTAAATCATGTCAAAATTTATAATTTGAGCCTCTTTTTTGAGTTATATTTATACAAATCTTAAGAAGCAGGGATATGAAAATAAAGCATTCAGAAAAAGTTATAGCTAAAGCAAATAATTTATTAATGATGAATTATGAGGCAGAAAAAATATATTCAGACGCTCATGATATTGTTGAAGACGATAATTTAAAATCTTTTTTTAGAGAACGTGCTTTTGAAAGAAATGAATTTGCTAGAGAATTACGAAAAGAAACTGCAAAACTGGGAGAGAAACCTCAAAGTTTTGAAGGATTAAATAAATTAAGCAGACCTTATCATTTTTTTTGGAGGAATTTAAGACCCTTGTTAAAAGAAAATGATGCTCCAGAATTACTGGACCAAATATGTACTATCAAAGAATGGAGCATTGATCATTATAATGATTTATTACAGGAGCTTAATTTGCCTTTATCTTTATGTAAAATGTTAGCAGAACAACGAGATTCACTTCATTATAAAATGAATAGCATAAAGGTAAAAGAAACTTTAGAGGTATAAATCTATTAATCCTTCTGGAGTTTCAACCAAAATAGTTTTTGTGTCTCTATTTACGTTTACAATAAACTCATCATTCATTGGTATAAAAATTTCTATACCATCTCTATCAACTTCAAAAAGTGCTTGAGCGGTTGAATCGTTTATGCCTTTAATAATACCAACGTCTCCAAAGTTTTTGTCTATAATTTTAAAACCTATGACTTCATGGAAATAAAACTTGTTGCCTTCTAGTTTTGGGAGTAGCTCCAGTGGCAAATACAATTCACTTTTCAGCAGGGCATCTGCATCTGTTTCGGTATCAACTTCTTCAAACTTAACTCGTAATAACTCAGATTTATGAAGTTGTGAGGTTTCAATAAAAAAAGGAATTAAATTATTTCTTACTAGTATAAAAATAGCATCTAAATGTTCATATAATTCAGGTTGATCTGTATCTAGTTTAGCCAAAAGCTCTCCTTTAAAGCTATACTTTTTAACAATCTTACCTAAATAAAAGCAATCTTCTTTTCGCATATATCTATAATAAAAAACCCAGACACTATGGTCTGGGTTTAAAAGTATAAAAAATAATTTTTTATTCTTCTTCGTTTGTAGCTTGAGCTTCTTCAGCTGGAGCATCTTCTGTTGCTTCTTCCTCAACAACAGGAGCTGCCGCTGCAATACGAGCTTCGTTTGCTGCTTTTTCAGCTTCAAAAGCTTTAGCTTTAGCTTCAGCATCTGCTTTTGCTAAACCATCTTTTTTAGCATCAACTTTAGCTGCTTTTTCATCTAACCAAGCTTGAAATTTCTTTTCAGCTTCTTCTTCTGTTAAAGCACCTTTGCGTACACCACCTGCTAAATGATTTTTTAGCATCGCACCTTTATAAGATAAAATGGCTCTGGCTGTATCAGTAGGTTGTGCTCCGTTTTGAAGCCATTTTACTGCACCATCAACATCTAAATCTATAACTGCTGGGTTTACGTTTGGATTATAAATTCCTAATTTCTCTAAGAATTTACCATCTCTTTTTGATCTTGCATCTGCTGCAACAATCCAGTAAAAAGGTTTTCCTTTTTTACCGTGTCTTTGTAGTCTTAATTTAACTGGCATAAAAATTAATTAGTGAGGTTCACGACCTCGATTATTAATGAGAGCGCAAAGATACTATATTTTTCTAATTCTCAATGATGAGTTTTACTTTTTTATTATACTTTTGAAACCTTTAAGGCGTTAGGTAGTTATGAAAAAAATATTTCTAGTCATTTTAACCATGTGTTTTTTGCTAAGTTGTAGTGATGAAGTGAGGTTCAATTCACCTGCAATGCAAGCAAATAAGGAGAACCAATTATGGCGTTCAGATTTTTTTGCGGCCGATATTGATAACGGTGGGTTTTTAATAGAAGGCAGAAATGCTGGTGAAACCCTTCAATTAATTACTACAAGCGATACAAGAGGAACGTTTAACCTTGGATTAGATAGTGATAACGTTGCAATTTTTAAAGATTTTGACGGAACAGTATATTCTACCAAAAATGCACCAGACCCAAGCCTTGGAACATATCCAACTAGTGGAGAAATAATTGTTGACGACATAGATAACGACGACCCTAAAAATGTGTACGGGACGTTTTGGTTCTATGCCTACACGGCTGATGGTTTAAAAGTAATTAATTTCAATAAAGGTGTATTCTACAAAGTGCCTTTAGAAGGAGGGTTACTTCAATTGCAATAATATTCAACAACATTGAGGTTTTGTTTGTTTAAAACTGTTCATAACTTTCCATTTTTAAACCTATAATTATTCCTATTTTTAAGGTTCGAAATTTTTACCTTAAAACTCATTTATGTTTTTAGTTTTTGATACAGAAACAACAGGATTGCCAAAGCGATGGAATGCACCAATTACTGATACCGATAATTGGCCTAGAGCCATTCAAATTGCGTGGCAATTACATGATGACATGGGAAATTGTATCGAGCATCAAGATTATTTAATACAACCTGACGGATTTAACATTCCGTATGATGCCGAAAAAATTCACGGTATTTCTACCGAATTGGCACAAGAACAAGGGTTACCATTGGCTGAGGTGTTGGAAAAATTCAACGAAGCTTTAGGAAAATCAAAATTTGTTGTCGGACAAAATGTAGGTTTTGATTTGAATATTATGGGTTGCGAGTTTTTCCGTGAAGATACAGCAACCAATCTTTTAGAACTTCCAGTTTTAGATACATGTACTGAACATACTGCCGAATTATGCAAACTTCCAGGAGGTCGTGGCGGAAAATTTAAACTGCCAACACTTACCGAATTACACGAATATTTATTTGGCGAAGCTTTTAACGAAGCACATAACGCCACGGCCGACGTTGAGGCTACCACACGTTGTTTTTTAGAATTAATCAGAAGAAAACAGTACACCAAAGAACAATTGGATGTACAACCTGATTATTATGAAAAATTTACTCAGGAAAACCCGCAAGAAATTCAACTTATTGGGTTAAAGCATATCAATCTTAAAAAGGCATCTGCCAAAATTAATGAGCTACTGCAAAAAGCACAAACTATTGATGTTGAGAAAAGTTCGGTAGATATTTCAGAATTACAAGATGCAAATTTTGTTCATCTGCACAATCACTCGCAATTTTCAGTATTACAATCTACGATAAGCATCAAGGATTTGGTGGCTTCAACTGCCAAGCACAATATGAATGCTGTGGCATTGACAGACCATGCCAACATGATGGGTGCTTTTCATTTTGTAAAAGAGGTTAAAAATCACAATAGATTAATAAAAGAACAAAACGCTGAAGCTCTTGAAAATGGTGATGTTCCAACTGGCAAAGAAATTAAACCTATTGTTGGTTGCGAATTTTTTGTGTGCGAAGACCATTTAAACAAATCGCACAAAGATTATGGTTACCAAATAGTCCTGCTTGCCAAAAATAAAAAGGGTTATCAAAATTTGGTGAAAATGGCCTCTATCGCTTATACAGATGGGTTTTATTACGTGCCAAGAATTGACAAAACAGTTGTTGAGCAATATAAAGAAGATATAATTGTCCTTTCAGGTAACCTATATGGCGAAGTGTCGAGCAAGATTCTGAATATAGGCGAAAAACAAGCTGAAGAAGCACTTATTTGGTGGAAACAACAATTTAGTGATGATTTCTATTTAGAAATTATGCAACATAATCAAGAAGATGAGCGACGTGTAAATTTAGTATTAAAAGAGTTTGCCAAAAAGCATGATGTAAAACTTGTCGCAACAAACAACAATTACTATTGCGAACAAGAAGATGCTAATGCTCACGATATTTTATTATGTGTCAAAGATGGTGAAAAGCAAGGAACACCAATAGGTCGAGGACGTGGCTATCGCTATGGTTTGCCAAATCAGGAATACTATTTTAAGTCTTCTGAAGACATGAAAAACTTGTTTAAAGACACGCCTGAAGCCATTATAAACATTCAAGAAGTTGTCGATAAAGTGGAAGCTTTTGAATTGGCAAGAGACGTGTTGTTACCTGCATTTAGTATTCCAGATGAGTTTAAAGATGAGCAAGATATAGAGGATGGCGGAAAACGAGGCGAAAACGCATATTTAAGACATATCACTTATGAAGGCGCAAAAAAACGCTATGGCGAGATTACCAAAGAGATTCAAGAACGCTTGGATTTTGAGCTCGCAACAATCGAAAACACAGGCTATCCAGGGTATTTCTTAATTGTTGAAGATTTTATTCGTGAGGCTAGAAAGATGGATGTGTCTGTTGGCCCAGGACGTGGTTCTGCTGCTGGTTCGGTGGTGGCTTATTGTTTATGGATTACCAACATAGACCCTTTAAAGTACGACTTGCTTTTTGAGCGTTTCTTAAACCCAGACCGTGTGAGTATGCCAGATATTGATATTGATTTTGATGATGAAGGTCGAGGTCGTGTCATGGATTATGTGATTGATAAATATGGCGCCAATCAAGTCGCGCAAATTATTACGTATGGAACAATGGCTGCCAAATCATCCATTCGTGATACTGCAAGGGTGTTGGATTTGCCATTGTTTGATGCAGACAGAATTGCGAAATTAATTCCTACGATGTCCAAACTAGGTAAAATTTTTGGTGCAGACGAGAAGAAATTAAAAGGCATGTTTCGTGCTGAAGATTTAGAAAAAGTCAATCAGCTATTAAATATTGCTGATGGTGAAGACTTAGAAGCCGAAACCGTAAACCTTGCAAGAACATTAGAAGGTTCTGTTAGAAATACAGGAATTCACGCATGTGGTGTCATCATAACACCTAGCGATATTACCAATTATGTTCCTGTGTCCACAGCCAAAGACTCTGATTTGTATGTCACACAATTCGATAACTCTGTTGTAGAAGATGCAGGATTACTGAAAATGGATTTCCTTGGCTTAAAAACCTTAACGCTAATTAAGGATACCGTTAAAATCGTTAAAGCAAAACACAATATAGATTTAGAACCTGACAATTTCCCAATAGATGATGAAAAAACATACGAGTTGTTCCAAAGAGGAGAAACCGTAGGAATATTTCAGTACGAATCTCCTGGGATGCAAAAGCACATGAAGGATTTAAAACCAACGGTTTTTGACGACCTTATTGCCATGAACGCTTTATATCGTCCTGGGCCAATGGAATATATTCCAAGTTTTATTGCTCGTAAACATGGTGATGAAGATATTGAATATGACCTTCCGGAAATGGAAGAATACTTGAAAGAAACCTATGGTATTACAGTCTACCAAGAGCAAGTGATGCTACTGTCGCAAAAGTTGGCAGATTTCACAAAAGGTGAAGCCGATGTATTACGTAAAGCCATGGGAAAAAAGCAAAAAGCGGTTCTTGACAAAATGAAACCAAAATTCATCGAACAAGCTGCTGCTAAAGGGATGGATAAGGAAAAGTTGGAGAAAATATGGAAAGATTGGGAAGCTTTTGCAAGTTATGCCTTCAATAAGTCGCACTCTACTTGTTACGCGTGGATTGCGTATCAAACAGCCTATTTAAAAGCACATTATCCTGCTGAATATATGGCAGCTGTGTTGTCCAACAACATGAACGACATCAAGCAAGTAACCTTCTTCATGGAAGAGTGTAAACGCATGAAATTAAATGTGCTTGGGCCTGATGTTAATGAGTCGTATTATAAATTCTCGGTAAATCAAGATAATGCGGTGCGTTTCGGTATGGGAGCCATTAAAGGTGTTGGTCATGGAGCAGTAAAAACCATTGTTGAGAATAGGAAAAAAGATGGACACTATAAGTCCATTTTCGATTTGGCAAAACGTATCGATTTGCGTGCAGCTAACAAAAAAGCTTTTGAAGGTCTAGCAAATGCAGGCGGATTTGACTGCTTTAAAGACACACATCGTGCACAATATTTTCACGATACAGGAGATGGTATCACGTTTTTGGAAAAAACAATAAAATATGCAAATAGGTATCAGGAAAATGAAAATTCGGCGCAAGTAAGTTTATTTGGCGAAGCAAGTGATGTGCAAATTCCTGAACCTGAAGTGCCACCATGTGAAGAATGGGGCACCATGGAAAAGTTAGCAAGAGAAAGAGAAGTGGTTGGAATCTATATTTCTGGTCATCCATTGGACGATTTTAAAATTGAAATGAAAACCTTCTGTAATGCTGAGGTGTCATTGTTTAAAGACCTTCATAATTATGTAAATAGAGAGTTGACATTTGGTGGTGTAGTGACAGATGTGCAACATCGTGTGAGCAAACAAGGAAAAGGTTGGGCGGCTTTTATCATTGAAGATTATGTGGATTCTTTTGAATTCAGGATTTTTGGAGAAGACTACTTAAAATTCAGGCATTTTTTAATGGTCAGTAATTTTGTGTATGTGCGAGCTTATATTAAAGAAGGTTGGGTGAATAGAGAGACAGGAAAAAAAGGAGAACCTAGAATTCAGTTTAATAATTTCCAATTACTACACGATGTTATGGATACTTATGCCAAAAAATTATCCATTCAATTTGACATTAAAGATATCAAGGAAGATCGCATCAAAAGCATCAAAGAGTTGTTGCGAATGCACGAAGGAAATCATCATTTAAACTTTGTGATTTACGATAATAGAGAACAAATTAAACTGCAAATGCCAAGTAGAAAACAAAAGGTAAGAATATCGCAAGAATTGCTTGAAGAGCTTGAGAGCCAGCAGGTGTTTTATAAGTTGAATTAAGAATTCTTACTATCTAAATAGTCATTCAAATTATCGAGCTTATCGTCCCAGAATTGCTCATAGAATGTAATCCATTTATTAACTTCTTTTAGTGGTTTAGTATTGGCATTGCAAAATCGTTCACGTCCTTGCGTATCAATATAAACTAAACCAGCATCTTCCAAGGTTTTAATATGTTTAGTGACACCTTGCCTTGTAATTTCAAACTGATTTGAGATTTGAGTAATTGATAGTGCCGAACTAGCAACCACCAAGGCATGAAAAATATCACGCCTTGTTGGGTCAGCGATTGCTTTAAATAATTTAGTAATACTATCCTGCATTTACAGCCTCTTTTAAATATTCGGTTAATTCATTAATGCAATTATTCCATCCTCCATTAAAACTTTCAAACATCGCTACAGCTGTATCACCAGCATAGTTTGAAATGCCTGAATGTTCCAGAGATAATTTTGTGCCACTTTCTGTAGATTCAAGTACCCATTTTACTGTAGTTTCAATTTTTGTATCAGCAACAATCCAAGTATAGATTAATGTGTAAGGGTCAGATTTTTTTACTTCACCACTAATTATTGTGCAACCTTTTTCGTTTGGTTCAGAAGTAAAAGTGTATTTATAACCTTTTTCAGCTTTAAAATCGGCTCTAATGAACCATGTGGAAATTTCTTCAGCTTTAGTGATGGCATTCCAAACTTTATCTATGGAATGGTCTAACAATGCTTCTTTTTTGATAACATCTTTCATAATATATTCGCTTTTTATTGATTTATATGCAACTATTCGGTTGCTAAATTAAGATAAATAAATTTATAACGCAACTATAAGGTTGCGTATTTATTTTAAATTCTAGAGTTATAATAACATCAATCAATTAACAAATAAGCAAAACATATAGTGTAGTTGTAAGCTTTGGCAAAATTTTTGACTAATTTTGCATATAAATTAGTAGTAAAACACAATTAAATTAAAATATTATGGCATTAGAAATAACAGATGCAACGTTTGAAGAAACGGTTTTAAAAAGTGATAAGCCAGTAATGGTAGATTTTTGGGCTGCTTGGTGTGGACCATGTAGAATGGTTGGACCAATCATTGACCAAATAAGTGAAGAATATGCTGATAAAGCTGTTGTTGGTAAGGTAGATGTAGACGCAAACCAAGAATTTGCGGCAAAATATGGTGTTAGAAACATCCCAACAGTATTAGTATTTCAAAATGGTGAAGTAGTAGGAAGACAAGTTGGTGTAGCACCTAAAAATGCTTACACAGAAGCAATCGATTCATTGTTATAATAAAATTTAACAAATAAGCTTATGGAAAAGGTTTGGCAATGCGCCAAACCTTTTCTATTTTTAATACCTCTTACTTTTACAGTCGTATGATGAAGCAAATATATTTAGGGCTTTTAGCCCTTTTTTTGGTAGCGTGCAACAATGGTGATTCAGTCACTAAAACGAATTTATTGGCTAAAGGAATTTCGTTAGATTTAGCTGAGTTTAGAGCAGAACAACTTAAAGATATTAATTATCATTTAACCTTTAACATCCCAGAAAAATTAGATGAACCTGTGGTTTCTAAGTTAAAATTGGAAGTCACTATTCATAACTTGGAACAACCATTGATATTGGATTTCAATGCAGATAAATCCTTGCTTTTAAGCGTCAATACCAATGGCAATGATATTGAAATCAAGCATGAAAACGAACATTTAATAATTGATACTGAGCATTTAAAAAGAGGAGAAAATACTGTTGAAATTGACTTTAATGCAGGCGAACAATCGTTAAACCGAAACAAGGAATTTTTATATACACTTTTGGTGCCAGATAGGGCGAGCACCTTGTTTCCATGTTTTGACCAACCAGATTTAAAAGCGGTTTATAACTTAAATATTTCAGCTCCAAAAGATTGGGAAGTGTTATGTGGCGCATTACTAAAAGATACTATTGTTGAAGAAGGAAGAACTAGATACTTATATCATCCTACTGATAAAATGAGTACCTATTTATTTTCGTTTGTTGCAGGCGATTTTGAAACCGCTCAAAAAACTATTGACGATTTTAAAATGAACTTGTTATACCGAGAAACCGATTTGGCAAAAGTTACTGCCAGCATCCCAGAGATTTTTAGGTTGCATCATGAAGCGGTAGTTTTTCTGGAAGATTATACCAATTATAAATTTCCGTTTCAAAAGCTGGATTTTGCAACTATTCCTGGGTTTCAATATGGAGGTATGGAGCATGTTGGCGCCATTCAATACAGGGAATCGTCTTTGTTTAAAGATGAAACAGCTACAAAAAGTTCTGAATTAAGCAGAGGAAAATTGATTGCTCACGAAGTGTCGCACATGTGGTTTGGCGACTTGGTGACTATGAAATGGTTTAATGATGTTTGGATGAAAGAAGTGTTTGCCAATTTTATGGCAGATAAAATAGCTAACCCAAGTTTTCCTAATTTTAACCACGATTTACAATTTGTATTATCGCATTATTCCAGCGCTTATGCCGAAGACCGAACACAAGGTGCAACACCCATACGTCAGCATCTGGACAATTTAAAAAACGCAGGCTCTTTGTATGGAAACATTATTTACAATAAAGCACCAATTATGATGCGCCAATTAGAAGCTACTATTGGAAAAAAAGCGTTTCAAGAAGGCATCCAAGAGTATATAAAAACCTATGCTAATGGAAATGCCGATTGGAATGAATTGATATCTATTCTCGATAAAAAAACAAGCATTGATATGAAGGCTTGGAGTGAGGTTTGGGTCAACCAATCTGGACGTCCAATTATTACAGATAGTATTGATTATGCATCAAATGGTACGATTTCAAACTTTACAGTAACTCAAAAAGCAGAAGATGAAACCGATAAAATTTGGACACAGCAATTTGAAATCGGATTAGTATATCCAGACTCTACGCACGTTATAAATGTATCGATGCTTAATAAAAATGTAGTGGTTGAAAATACCATTGGATTACTAAAACCATTAAGTGTTGTTTACAATTACAACGGGTTTGGCTATGGTGTTTTTCCAATTCAAAATGAAAATTTAGATGCTTTTTTAAGTCTTGAAGATGAGGTTGCCAGAGGGTATGCCTTTATTAATTTATACGAACAAACGTTGAATAATAATGTGGCTCCAATAAAAGCCTTTCAGTTATTTAAACAAGCTATTTTAGAAGAACAAGAAGAAGTTTTAGTGCGATTGATTTCAGGGAAACTACAAAGTATTTTTTGGACGTATTTAACCAAGGAGGAAAGAGATAAAGTTGTTGGTAATTTGGAAACAGATGTTAAACAACGCTTGGAAGGAAGGGAAACTTCAGGCATCAAAAAATCACTTTTTGGGCTTTATAAGTCTATTGCGTATTCAAGCAAAGGGCAAGAATTTCTGTACAGCATTTGGAACAAAACCATTAATATTCAAAATTTAAAACTGAATACAGATGATTATACCAGTTTAGCATCAACATTGGCGTTATATAATCATCCAGACACACAAAATATTTTAGAAACAGCCGAAACACAAATTACTAATCCAGATAAGTTGGAGCGTTTTCAGTTTTTATTACCATCGTTGTCAAATGACGAAGCAGTTCGTGACACCTTATTTGAATCGTTTGCAGATGCTAAAAACAGAGCAAAAGAATCTTGGGTGTTAAATGCCTTGGGTAATATTCATCATCCATTACGTCAAGAAAGTGGACAAAAACACTTGAAACAGAGCTTGGAATTATTGGAAGAAATTCAGCTTACAGGCGACATATTTTTCCCAAAAAGATGGTTAAGTAGCTCTATAGGAAGGTATAATTCAGCGTATGCTAAAAATGTTCTTGAAACGTTTTTAAGTGAGAACCCTAATTTTAGCCCAATATTAAAAAACAAATTGCTTCAAGCTGCAGACCCAATTTTTAGGGCACAAGCCATTTTTGAAAGCACCAAAGAATAATGAATTTAAGAGACGAAGTAAATAAAACCTCAGGATTTAAAAACCTTGAATTACTGGCAAAACAAGTGGTTGAAGGCTTTATTGCTGGAATGCATAAAAGTCCGTTTCATGGTTTTTCAGCAGAATTTGCAGAACATAAAATATATAATCGAGGAGAAAGCACACGCCATATAGATTGGAAGTTGTTTGCTAAAACCGATAAACTCTTTACAAAACGTTACGACGAAGAAACCAATTTACGATGTCATATTATAGTAGATAATAGTAGCTCCATGCACTATCCTGAGCTTAATCAGTTTTCAATCGATTCGTTAAATAAAATTGGGTTTTCCGCACTAGCTGCTGCATCGATTATGCACATTTTAAAAAAACAACGAGATGCAGTTGGATTAAGTATTTATAGCGATACGTACGATTATTATGCGCCTGAGAAAGGAAGTGAACGTCACCATAGAATGTTGTTGAACCAGTTAAGTAACTTGGTGATAAACAAATCTGTTCAAAAAACCACAAACACTTATGAGTATCTACATCAAATAGCCGAAAAAATTCATAGACGTTCGTTAATCTTTTTATTTACAGATATGTTCCAAGATGGATTAGAAGATGCAAAACTGTTTGATGCTTTAAGACATTTAAAGTATAATAAACATGAGGTGGTATTGTTTCATGTGATGGATAAAGACAAGGAATTCAATTTTGATTTTGATAACGCACCCAAGCGTTTTGTAGATGTTGAAACAGGCGAACATATTGATTTATATGCTGAAAACATTAAGGATAATTACGAAAAAGCAGTCGCAAAATATTTTAACGACATTAAGTTAAAGTGTGGGCAATATCAAATTAAATATGTTGAAGCCAATATAAATGAGAGTTTCAATAAAATATTGACGACCTATATGTTAGAACGACAAAAATTTGTTTAGGTCGATTTTATTGAAAATTTTTTAAAAAAGGTTTGTGATATAAAAAATGCAATGTATATTTGCCCTCGCAATAATGCAACGGTTTGGTAGTTCAGTTGGTTAGAATACCTGCCTGTCACGCAGGGGGTCGCGGGTTCGAGTCCCGTCCAGACCGCAATCCCGAAGTATCGGGAGCTTAAAAGCCTTAACCTAGTTGAGGCTTTTTTTAAGCAATTAAAGAAGTTGTGTTGTGTCACAGAAATGTGACAGTAGTCTGGAAACAGACCTTTGAGAAGCTTTTCCTTTATTGGAGAGGCTTTTTTGTTTTTAGGATTCTTCAACAAAAAATATTTGCTAAAAGTTGAATTTCTAACCTATTAAAGATTATAAACAGAATTGTTAATCTTGTTTTTCTTGTTTTTTAATTTATTGCTTAACTTTATTCCATTAGGCTAACACTTCACAGTAGTGATTTTTAATAAATAGATGATATGGACTATTCTAATTTAAAACGAGAAACAAGATATGGTTTGCCAGAGGCTGATCAGATACTTTTTAATAGAAACTATGTTTTAGGATACTCATATTATTTTAGACAAGCTAAATGGGCTTTAGAAATTGTAGATTCAGATTTTACAGACGTAGAAAGAAAAGACCACTTTCGTTCTGATTATAGAATACCTGAAGAATTTAGAGCTGATAAAGAAGTTTATGTAAATTCAGGTTTTAATCGAGGTCACCTGGTCGCAAGTGCTAACCAAATAGAAACTAAAATCCAAAACAGTGAGACTTTTTTACTGTCAAATATGTGCCCACAAGTACCAGGGTTTAATAGTGGAATTTGGAAAAGCTTAGAACAAGCAATAAGATTATTAGATAGTGATATAAAGGTGTTTGAAACTTATGTAATTTCTGGACCATTATTTTACTTTGATCAGGAAGTAGTCATGATGGGAGATGATGATCCTAATATTTCTGTTTCATTACCTATTCCGCATGCTTTTTTTAAATCTGTTCTCACAGAAAGAAATACTGGAACAATATATATGTGGTCTTTTATTGTCCCTAATGAAGAATCTCATGCTCCTCTTGAAGATTTTTTAGTAGAAACATCCAAAGTTGAAAAAATTTCCGGGTTGTTTTTATGGGAAACATTAAAAGGAACAAATATTATGAATAAGAAAAATAAAATTAAAAAGATGTGGACATTATAACAAAATAAGACTTAAGATTATTAATAGCCTTAACCTAGTTTAGGCTTTTTTAAGCAATTAAGAAGTTGTGTTGTATCACAGAAATGTGACAGTAGTCTGGAAACAGACCTTTTTGATTCTTATTCCTTTATTGGAGAGGTTTTTTTGTTTTAGATAAGTTAAAAGTTTCTACAAACCGTTTTGCTTTATCGTTATTTTCATTATACTCTAAAGTCTTTTTAAAATTATTAAATGCTTCTAAGCTATCACCTTTTGCTAGATATGCATCAGCTAAACTATCATAAACATTTGAGCTTTCAGGAAATAGAACTGTATTCATTACAAAAACCTCTACAGCATTTTCGTATTCTTTGTCACGTAATAATCTATATCCAAGGCTATTAAAATCTCCTTCATCTATTAATGCACTTGTGGAGTCTTGCTCTTTAATTTCTAAATAACCAGCTAGCGCTTTATCATAATTACCACTATCTAAATGCATACTTGGTGTTTTATAATCATTGTCAACTTTTAAATAATCATAAGTAATAATGTCTTCATTTTCTTCTGATATTACAGACAAATAACGTTTTTTTGTTTCTGGATGCTGCACAAAAATAAGTTTTTGATAAATATCTGCTATGAAAAACGTTGTGTCATCTACAATAACTGGTTTAATTACTTTAAGCCCTCCCCAGTTAATAAACAACTTTTTGTTTTTATAATACACATCAATAATATTCTCTTGGTTGTATAAATAGCGTCCAGAAGTTTGCTCCATATATTCTTGAGTATAATCTACCTTTTTAGAGCAACTTGAAACGAAAACCATTATACAAAAAGCAAATAGTAATGCTTTAGTAATACTCACAACACTTTTATTACCGCTTTGTTTTGTACAATATTTTTTTGAAAAGTTCATTTTACTTGATAAGTTAAATATAATTATATACAAAAAGACTAATTATAAATAAGACGATTCTTTTTTTAAGATGTTACTCATTTCCTTTTATAATTCATTAGGAATTTTAACCACTCAGTGAGAACATATTTTAATAATTAACTTAAATATGTTGTAATATAGAAAAGTGACAGTAGGCTAGAAACTGACCTTTCAACCCTTATTCCTTTATTGAAGAGGTTTTTTTGTTTTATGGAATACTTATAAAATGATAATTCCCATCACATTTTTTACTACATTTAGTTTCCTAATAAAAGAAAATGAAATATTTAATTACTTTATTCAGTTTGTTGTTTTTTACTGTAGCTTTTACTCAAAATGAGGTTAAAACTATAAATGAAATTAACTTTGAAACTATTCCTAAAAACCAGATTAATAAATATTGGTTGCAATTACTGGACAATGGATTATCTCAACCAATATCTATTCCGTTAATAATTATAAAAGGAGATGATTCGGGACCTGTTTTGGGTTTAACGGCTGCTATACATGGTAATGAATTGAATGGTATAAAGGTTATTCAAGAAGTTTTTAAAAATATTGATATCAAAAACCTTAAGGGAACTATAATTGCTGTTCCTGGGCTTAATCAAGTTAGTATAACTCAAGATAGGAGACGTTTTTTTGATGATGAAGATTTAAACAGGCAATTCCCTGGAAAGAAAATGGGTAATAGAAGCCAACAATATGTTTGGCAAATAAATAATAAAATTCTTTCTAAGCTAGATTATTTAATTGATATGCATACAGCCAGTTTTGGAAGAGTTAATAGTTTGTATGTAAGAGCAGATATGAACGATGAAAAAATGAAGCAAATGGCTTTATTGCAAGATGCAGATATAATACTAAGTAGTAAAGGCTTGCCCAGTGTTGGTGGGAATAATTCAACTACTAGAACTATGCGAGCTGAAGCGATGCTAAAAGGAATTCCAACAATTACCGTTGAATATGGTAATCCTCAAGTATATCAGACTGAAATGATATCTAGAGGTGCTAAAGGTGTAAAAAACGTTTTAAGTTGGTTAAAAATGCAAAACTTTAAAACGCCTGAGCTAAATAGACCCAAATTTTGTTCTAAATCTTATTGGATATATGTTGACCAAGGAGGTCTTTTAGATATTCCAGTAAAACTCAATCAAATTATTAAAAAGGATGAAGTAATTGGAGTTTTAAGAAACCCGTTTGGAGATATTATAAAAACCTATAAATCGCCTGAACGAGGTATAGTGATTGGTAAGAGCACGAATCCTGTTAATATGAGTGGTGGACGAATTATTCACTTAGGAATTTTAGAAGACTAGACTTATGTTAGTAAAAGCAAGTGCTTTAGTTCTATTTACAATATTATCTGTACTCTTATTAGAAAAGAGTAAAAGTAAATGGATACAAACAATTTTAAATTGGTTTCCAGCTATACTCTTTGCTTATGTAATACCAGCAGTTGTAACACATAGTTTTAATATTGATTTAAGTAAAGTTGAGTTGCATAGTTGGAGTAAAGATTATATAATACCATTTGCAATATTAATGGTAATGAGTGCTTTGTCGTTTAAGCAATTACGTATAATAGGCCTACGACCTATAATACTTTTTGCTATAGGATCTCTTGCAATTGCTGTATTAGCACCGATTATACTTTTAGTTTTTAATTTATTTACTCCCGAGTTTAATACTTTTTTAATTGATGATGAAAACTGGAAAGGATTGGTTCCAATAGTAGGAAGTTGGATAGGAGGTAGTACAAGTCAATTAGTACTTAAAGAATTAGTGGAATGCCCAGAGGGCTTGTTTTTAACCATTCTTGTATTAGACAATATTTTAGTTAATATATGGACTATCTTAATGTTTCAACTCATTAAAAAAAGTGATTGGTTAAATAATTATTTTGGCATTACGGATAAAGTTCCAGATTTTGTAAAAGACGAAAAAGAGTTTAATACCTTTTCTGTAAAATCAGTTTCGGTGACGCTCTTTTTTAGTATTCTTATAATAATTGGTTTTAATTTCCTAATAGATTCTTTTTTATGGAAAATTATTGTCTTCAGTATATTAGGGTTGATAATAGGGAATTTTGTTCCAAAATGGAATCATGCTTTAGTTTTAAAGCTGGGAGGGTTGAGCATTATATGCATTATGGCAATATTAGGGTTGAAGTTAAATTTCAATAACCTTTCAATGCCTTTTAACTTAGTTTTATTTGTAATTATTTGGCTGATTTCACACTTCATAATTATGATGATAGCTGCAAAAAAAATGAAACTACATATGGCTTGGGTCCCTATTGCAAGTATGGCAAATTTAGGAGGGATATCGACTGCTCCAGCAGTTACTGCAGCTTATAATAAAGAGTGGATGCCACATGCTATTTTACTAGCAATTTTAAGTATGGTTTCTGGTACTTTTTGGGGAATGTTAACGATGTATCTATTTGGATTGTTTTAATTTTAGTTAAATACACTTTTTAGCGCATTGCTCATTTTTATCCAACCTGTTTCATCTTCTCTAAGTCTAGATTTTTCTTGTTCAATGTGAATAAATCGCCCTGTAGTAGTTGTGGCAGAATCACTACAAGCATCTGGGGAATTATTTATAAATCGTCCTTGTGTATTTGTAAACCCAATTAATCTAGTCCAATTAGTATCTATATGGGCTAGTTTAAAAGTAAGAGAATTATCCTCAATTAGTAGTGCATCTTTAATTAATGTTGCATAATCTGTTGTTGGTGTTTCCCTTGTTCCATTACTCATAATAACAAAAGGGTCAGAAGCTTGTTTACTAAACCCATGAAGTTGTATAAAAACCGAACTTGAAACCGAATTATAAACTGTTTTAGTCACACTTTGAAACATAGAAGTTGTAGTATGAGCCATGTCGGAAATTCTAAAAGGCTCACTTGTACCACAAGCACTTGTTGTTCCTGAACATGAAGATTCATCACCACTATTACAACGATGCGTGCCATTTATAAAAACTGCTCTAGCAAGTGAATTTTTAAAACAAAACACAGCCTCTCTTCCAGTATTTGTATCGTACTTTGAATGTGGCGCCATGATTACTAAATCTCCTCTATCAGGAGTTTTGTTGAAGATATATGTTCCCCAATAATTTGATACTTGACTTTTCTTTTCAATAATGTAGAATATTTTATTTGGAGACAGAGATGTATCTGTAAACTCAGTGATTTGATAACCTATGTCACCAGATTTTAAGACAGCTTCATCAATATCATCTGTTAAAATAGCATTTACTATCTCATTACTTATTTCTAATTGCGATGTAGTTGGTGCTATATAATCATCGCCACCACTGCTTGGTGCGTTATCGATAATATTACCAATATAATCTTCAATATTTCCTGAAGTAATTTGTAGTTCGTTGCTGCTATTGGTTGTTACATTAACAGTGTTACTAAAACCTGAAGTATTTCCTGCATTATCGTTAGCCTTAATTTTAAAAGAATAGCTTATTCCAGAATTTAAATCTGAAGCTGTATAAGATGTTGAAACGGTTGAACCAATAATGGAGTTGTCCCTAAAAACACTATAATCTTTTACGCCAACATTATCTGAAGATGCATTCCAGGACAACATTGTGCTAGTTTCTGTAGTTTGAGAAAAGGTAAGATTTGTTGGAACAGTTGGCGGTGAAGTATCGTTAGTTTGAGTTGGACCATCATCACTTCCTCCCGAAGAGCAACTGAAAACAAAAAATGTAATACAAGTAATTACAATTATAAGCCTATAATATTTACGGAAACCAAATTTTAAATACATAATCACGTTTTATTCTTTACTAAGTACTTTACCATTTAAATTTTTTGTAACCTCACCATTTTCAATTGATAATTTTCCATTAATAATGCAATACTCTATACCTTCGGCAAATTGAAAAGCATCATTATAATCTGCAATATCTTTAAATTCATCAGGGTTAAAAATGATAATATCAGCATAATAACCTTCTTGAAGTTTTCCTCTATTTGGTATTTTTAAAATTTCAGCAGTTCTAGAAGAGCTATTATTAATAAATCTTGCTACATCAATAACATGCTCTTTTTGTACATAGTAAGCATACTTTTTTGGAAAAGAACCGTATTTTCTTGGGTGACCTGAACCTCCATCTGAACCTGTAACCACCCATTCTTGTTTCATGAAATTTGCTATATCATCATCATGCATATTAAAAGAGACAACTTTAACAAAGCCAGTACTTAGGGCTTTATAAACAGATTCTTCAGCTGATAAATTATACTTTCTTGATATTTCTAATAGATTAAATCCAATTAAAGTTGTATCATCGGCCTCAGATATTAATAACTTTTCAGGGCCACCACGTCTTATTATATTTCGTTTAGTTTCTTTTAAAATTTTTGCTCTTGAAGTTGAATTTTTATAACGAATAAAAAGAGAATCTAAACCTCCACTCTCAGCCCAACGAGGCACTGTCGCTGCTTTTAAACTTGTTGAAGAAGCATTGTAAGGATATTGATTTGCTGTAACATCAATGCCTTCCTTTTGAGCGTTTTCAACTATACTAATAATAGAATCGCTTTGATGCCAAACATCAACCCCTAAGCACTTAATATGAGATAAGTGAATTGGTAATTTTGCTTGTCTACCAATTTCTATAGCCTCTTCTATTGCTGGAATTAAACCCACAGTATATGAACTTTCGTCACGTAAATGAGTGTCATAAATGCCGCCATTTTTTGAAACGACTTTAGCTAAAGCAATAACTTCATTAGTATTTGAGTAGCTCCCAGGCGAATAAAATAGCCCTGTTGACATGCCAAATGCTCCTGCATTCATTTCTTGTTGAGTTAGTAATTGCATTTCAGCTATTTGACCTAAAGTAGCTTTTTCATCACTAGTTCCCATAACTTCTTTTCTAATTGTTCCATGTCCAACTAATGGTACAACATTCGTTCCTATTCCATGCGATTTATATAGTTTAATATATTCTGGAGTCGGATACAGACTATTTCCGTCATTACCAGTCACAACAGTTGTAACACCTTGCATTAGAAATGGCAAATTATGAGATTGCTCCGGATTGCTTAAATCACTGTCAGCATGTGTATGAGGGTCAATAAATCCTGGCGATACAACTAATCTTTTAGCATCAATTACTTTAGGGGCATTAAATTTTAATGAATCTGGACCTATATAAATGATTTTATCATTTTTTATTGCAACGGTAGTTTTAACGGCAACATTAGAGATTCCATCATAAACATCTCCATTAACGATTATTATGTCAGCTACTAATGGTTTCTCATTACATGAAAAGAAAACAATGATAAAGAAAAAAACGGAAAGTATTTTCTTTGAATAAATTTTTATAGTGTTCATTTAGTTGTTATAAAACTCAATTGCTGATTCTACATCACTTTCCTCAACCAGTTGTTTTAGAAACGAGCTCATTTCTATTGATAAAAATGACAAGTATGTTTTTTCACCATACATATCTTTAGTAACTAAACGATGAGAGATTTTATCTAACGAATTTTGTGTAAATGACTTATAAAAGATTAGAGCAATGAGATAGGTAAAGTCTTCAGCTGGATGTTTGTCATCAGCATAAAAGTTAATATTGGGGCGTAGTTTTCTTGCCTTCACAAATATATCTCCAACAGGCAGCACTAGGGTGTTTAATTTTTTACCAATATTGATGTAAGATTTTGATATATGTTCTTGCATTAATGGATTAGAAAGATAGGGCCATGTCATCATAAAAATTGGTTTAGCACCTTGTTTTTTTACCAACTCATCAAACAGCTTAGTGTATTTTACAAAGTTGTCATAATCGTTTATAGTTACTAAACTATGGTTATTAAATACAACTAAATCCCATTTAAAATTGCTTAGTAAAGTTCTTGTTTTTGTACCTCTTGTTTCTTCCCAATGGTCTTTTAAGCTACTACCACCAACAGTAGATTGGCGTGTTTTAATAAATGTGGTTTTTCCGTTACTCATGGCTTGCACCATTTGAGGCATGTTGTAATAGTATGTAAAACTATTACCAACAAATAAAACATTTAAAGTATCTTTTTGTGTTTGTGCACTTACATTAAAAGAGAACAACAGTAATAGTAATGCTGAAAAATGTAGTTTATATAAACCCATAATAAAAAAAATAAAAGCAAGGAAGAAAAGCTCCTCCCTTGCTTTTAAAAATATAGTTGACTAAATCACTGATTCACTGCAGTTTTTACAAATATTCCAGGGTCATCACTAGGAGCATTTGAATTAGAATTCAACTCATTGGTTGAATATGGCATTCTCTCAGGATATGGTGCAGCTGGACCATCCTGTAAGAAGTAAGGAACTGCAAAAGCACCATCAGATGCACGCAATCTTCTTGCATCATTATATGGCATGTGCATACCAAATCCAGACACATATCTTTCTTCAATAACCTCACGTAAAAACGCAGTTTTAGGGTCGATATTATCTGGGTTTTCAATTCCGCCGTTATCAAAATCAGTAGAAACAAAAGCATCATATAAATAGGTCATACCTTGATAGTTACTATTTACATGAGCACCAGTATTCATCCATGCTCTCACAGCATTTAAATATGGTAAACCATCGTTAAGTGTACCACCTCTGGCAGCAGCTTCTGCCATAATTAATTGGTTTTCAAAATAAGTTACCATGTTTTGCGCTTCAACTTGCTCAATAATACCGTCGTTTGCACTACCTCCCGAAGAATCAATTGTATAATAACCACGTCTTGCAGTTTCATCTGTTTTAGCATGATTCCTTGATAAAGGATTTGTACCATCTAAAATTTGAAGTAAATAACTTTCGCTACTTTCATTGTTTCCAATATCACCAGCTCTTGAGCCTTCTAAAATTGTCCAGAATAAGTTGTTATTATCAGTTGTTCCAATAGGATGATATTGCATGTCACCACTAGCAGAAGAAATACCATTTTGCGCTGCGGATAATGCTGCAGGATAATTTTTTTGATGCAAATAAAAACGAGCTTTCAATGTATTTGCTGCTGCAATCCATTTATCTTTATCGCCACCATAGTATATGTCTTCAGGAATACTTCCAGAACTCGCCGAACCTAAAGTGCCAATTGCATCATCTAATAATGCAATTACATTTGCATAAACTGAAACTTGACCATCAAAAACTGGATCAGAAATTTCTGGGTCGCCTGCTTCTGAAAATGGAACATCCCCAAAAAGTGAAGCTGCAGTACCAAATGCATGTGCTTTAACAACCTTAGCAATACCAACTAATAATTCATTATTAGAATTATTAATAATATGATTTGTATTAGTTAATACTCCAACATAGATGGCATTCCATTCACCATTAGATTCTGCAGTTGAAAGGTTGTAACCATAAATATTTGAATATAATGATGAGTAACCAATTAATTGACCAGTGTACATGCCACCAATTCTGTTTAGATGTCCACAATTTAATTGGACATTTGCGAGCATACTACCTGTAAGAAATAATCTTTCTTCAACGTCAGATATAATAATGTCGTTTGGATTATCATTGATTCCATCAACAATGTCTTCACATGAGACCGTGGCCAGTAAAGCTATTGCTATTGTTAATATATAAGATATTTTTTTCATAATGATTTTTTTAATAATTAAACGCTACCTTAAACAATACTGATTGAGTCTGCGGATTTGTAAAATAATCTAGACCTAAAGCATTTCCAACACCATACTGGTTAACCTCAGGGTCAATACCAGGAATTTTATTTATATTAATTAAGTTTCTTCCAGTAGCTGTAAAAATGATACTGCTTAACCCAACATTGTTTTTCAACCATGGCGAATCTAAGGTATAACTTAATGAAAGTTCTCTTACCTTGGTAAAAGTAGCATCATAAAGGGAGAAGTTATAAGCTTGGTTGTCACCAAATCCTCCACCAATTCCAGTCCTATACCAACTTTCGTCAAGTAAAACAGGACCACCACCAAAATCTTTTATTCTACCTCGAACTGTAGTTCCAGAAGTAATTGTACTACCTGCATAATTAACAAGGTCTTGACTTAGAGTTAAACGACCAGCAGTTTCTTGAGTTGTACCAAAACGGCGTAATACCCATAATGTTCTTGGCGAGAAATCGCCTCCTTGAGAGTGTTCTACAACCACGTTAAGATTAAATTTTTTATAACTCACATCTAAACCTAGACCACCTCTCCAATCTGGATTAGGGTCGCCTAAAACCTCAGGGCTTGCTGTAATTTGCGGAAATCCGTTAGCATCTAAGAGATAGCTCCCATCTGGATTTTTTTGCGAACCAGTTCCAAAAAGCACTCCTAATGGATGTCCTACAACAGCTCTTGAACTTACTGAAGCTCCTGGAGATAGATTAATGGATTCGGTACCAAATAAATCTGTTACTTCATTGTTGTTTTTAGACCAGTTTAAACTAGCCGAAACTGTAAAGTCATCTTTCTTTATTGCTTTCCAACCAAGGTCAATTTCAAGTCCATTGTTTTTCATAGCTCCAAAGTTTCCGTACTGTGTTGCAAATCCTGAAGATGGAGATAAGCTTACATTTAATAGAATATCCTCTATTTTGTTATTGTAATAGGTGATTCCAAATGAAAGATCGTCTTCAAAAAATCGAAGGTCCGCCCCAATTTCCCACTCAGTCTTAATTTCTGGACTTAGATTAGGGTTACCTAAATTATTATCCAATCTAAATCCACCTCCAAAGGCATCAATGCTAATACCATCACTGTAAGTAGAATATCCAAAACCTCCTTCAGCTAAAGTTTCAAAATTGTGAGGTCCAGGCTGCACACCTACTTGACCCCAAGAAGCTCTTACCTTTCCAAAAGATAATACATCAGACTCTACTGCTGTTTGAGTGAAATCCCATGCTAAATCAACTGCAGGATAAAAGAAACTTCCATTAACTGTTGATGATGCTTCAAGTCCACCTGAAACAGTTAGGAATAGCTCATCAGCAAAATCAAAGTTTAAAATACCATAACCACGATTAGATCTTCTATGTGTTTTAAAGCCATCAAAAGAAGATGCTTCGGCTGATGTGTTTAAAGACGTAGTCTGTTTTGTAGAGTTTACTAAAAACCCTTGTATAAGACCAGAGTTTCTATTATACTTTCTATCATTAAGATTCCACCCAAGTGTTGCAGTTAAGTTTAAGTTGTCTGTAATATCAAGATTTGCTCTACCTAAAACATCTAGGTTTAAATCGCGAGTTGCTATTTCGTCTTCTTGATAAGCACCATTTAAACGAGCACTACCTGCACTTCCAATAGGGAAGAAATAAATTCTTCTATCATCACTTACATCGGCATTTGCACGTGTAATTACTTGAAGCCAGTTTGTTGGTCTAATCGTAATTTCTGGTGTCATTGTAAAACGATTAACAATAGTTTGTGCCACTTGCTCATGAACGGTCCAGAGTGGGTTATTATAGCTAGGATTAGAGCTATTACCAATTTGTCTTCTGTAAGAACGATGTCTTCTAGTAAACTCTTGGCCACTGCTATTTGTATAAGTACCTATATAATCTCTTTGGTCAAAATCTGGTGATGTTCTTAATAAACCAAGCATCACACCAGCTGTATTTGAACTTTGTTGTATTCTATTTGAATCGGTATAAGTGTAACTTGTTTTGGCAGATAATGAAATGATATCGTTTAGTTTAGCATTATAATTTAATCTTAAATTGGTACGATCGTAATCTGCTCCTCTAATAATTCCATTTTGCTGTAAATTAGAAAGACTGAAAAAATAAGTATTATTATCAGCTCCACCACTTATAGTTAAATCATTTTGCCAGAAATCTCCAGTTTGAAAAACAGAATCCCAGTTAGAATCTACAAATGTTTCTCTAGAGTTTTTAGCGGTTACTGGATAATATACTGTACCATCTCTCGCAGTAAAGAATTGACCAGAAGTATCAAATATGTCTGCACCTCCAGATCGGTCCGGAATATAATCTCCCCAAGATTCAGCAGTTGTAGAAGTTCCTAAAGCTGGACTACCGCTTCTCCCTCGTCCATAAGTGTTTTGCATTGGAATTTTTTCTGAAACTTCATCAAATGAATATGTTGATGAATACGTGATTTTAGCTTCGCCACTTTGTCCTTTCTTAGTAGTAATTACTACAACACCATTTGATGCTCTACTTCCCCAGATAGCAGCTGCAGAAGCACCTTTTAGAACAGTTATAGAGGCTATATCAGCAGGATTAATATCATTAAGTCTTGATCCTTGAGTAATACCTCCAGATCGTCCACCTGTTAATCCATTTCCACCTGCATACGATGTAGTGTTGTTTAATGGTACACCATCTACAATAATTAGTGGATCACTGGCTCCAGAAATTGTATTGGCTCCACGAATTCTAATTGCACTACCTGCTCCAGGGTCACCATTAGAACGTGTAATCTTCACACCTGACGCTTTACCACTAAGAGCATTAGCAATAGTGGTTTCACCAGAACGTGCAACCTGAGCGGTTTCAACAACTGATGATGTGGACCCTTGCTCATCTCTATTTTCAGTAAAACCAAGTGCTGTAACGACAACAGTTTCTAGCGTATTGTCTAGTTCAAGATTCACTATGTAATTGTTTTGTGCTCCAATCTGTACTCTTGAGTTTTGGAAACCAACATAACTTACAATTAAAACAGCACCTTCCGATACACTTATTTCAAAGTTTCCATCAAAATCTGTACTCTTACCTTGTGTTGTGTTTTCTATAATAACTGTTGCTCCAGGTAAGGGAACACCATTGTTGTCATTAACGGTACCTGTAACTGTTTTCTGTGCAAATGTAAGTGCACTAGAAAACAGAAATACAAGCATCAAATAAAATAGCTTTTTGTTCATACTTTCTTAATTAGTTAATAAATTTGTTTTTAATTTAATAATATGCGCATCATTTCATTGGCTGATGCTTTACCTATTTGTTCAATATTCTTTTTTGGTGTTTTATCTCCAATTTCATATGTAATACCTACAGCATTGTGACCATACAAAAACCAACCTTTGGAAACTGGCTTGGTACTATTCCCTGCTGCTTCATTTACTTTGTAATTTGGAATATTTTTTTCTAAGGCAGCAAACCAATCATCTACAAAATTTGGTAGTGTTGTCCCTTCTCTTTTTTTATTAGTATAGAACACATCATACCAAGTGGAATGGAAATCAAGCCCTAAAACAATTTTTGATTTATTTTTTTTAAGAGATTTTGTTATATATCCAATGGCTTGCTTAATTTCTGGTTGGTTGTAAATAGACCAATCTCTATTTGTGTCAACACCTCCTGCATTATGCCTCCAATGACCTAAGTCAACACCGTCTGGATTCATTATAGGAAATGCAATAATGTGATACCTATCTAAAAATGATTGAGATAACTTAGAATCACTTAGAATTGTTTCTAAAAAACTTTTAAACGCAAAATAACCTGTAACTTCTGGGGGATGTTGTCTTGTAATTAATACAATGACATCTTTATTTTTAGTTTCTCCACTATGTATATCTAAAACAGGTAGGTTTTTACCCATTGTAGTTTTTCCAGCGCTTTTTAATGTAATATATTGAGAGTTCTCGTTCGCTAAATTGGTATACCATTGTTTAACATGTGTAGAAGATTGTACTTCTTGAGCCGCAATAGTAATTGGTTCTTTGTCTAAATCTAATTTAATAGTCACCAAACTATCAACAGTGTGCACATTACTCGAATCAATAATTCGCCAATTATTTCCTTTTTTGATTTTTGGAATATACCTATGCTTGTATCCTTTAGGGTACTTAAATTTAAAATAGAATGATTTTTGAGTGTTAGACCAAGCTCTAAAGGCATAGTAAGGGCTATTGTTTATTGGGCCATTTTCGGGCGAAATAAAAACGATTGCAGTTGTGTCGTTAAGTTTTTCAAAACCATTAAGTCGAGCACCATCAAATTCATTTGAAGCATAAATACCCAATTCATTTATTGTATATGTTTTTTTAACTTGATTTTGAATCGGTTTTGAAGTTGTGTTTACTGGTGTTTCGAAAGCTACTTTTTTTACACCTGAACACCCTACCAATAATAATAAGAATGTGCTGAAAATGAGGGATATTGTTATTTGCTTTTTCAATGCTATTAATTTGTTAAAAGAGGTAAGTATAAAACTAGTTTATTATTATTGTATATTATGCATACCAATTAATAAAAATTAATACATACCAATTTTGAATTATAACATTAGTAATATTTTAAAAAATCACGGATATAATAGAGGGACTATTGAGAAAAGCAAATACTTTAATCTTTATAAATCTATTAAAAATGCAATTATTAGCAAAACATTAAGTGATAATTTTAAACTTCCTCCAACAAGAACATTGGCTAAAGACCTTGAATTGTCAAGAAGTACAGTTATAAAAGCATATGAATTATTATTATTGGAAAAGTATATTAAATCCAAACCAGGATCTGGTTATTTTGTCAATTCTTCAAAAACTAAAAAAATAAGGCATAGGTTATTTGATCCACCAAGTAAAGGAGATTACCCTTCTATATCTAAACGAGGAAACTCATTTAGGCGAAATATACAAATAATAAATAGCGAAAGTGACAAAGGTATTGCATTTAGACCAGGTTTGCCGCCCTTAGATATTTTTCCGGTATCACAATGGAAATCTTTAACCAATGATTATTGGAAAAAAATAAGACCCTCACAATTATCTTATTCTAGTACTGTTGGATTAATATCGCTTCGAGAAAATGTTCGTAATTACTTAAAAATTAATAGAAGTATTAATTGTAGCTTAGATCAAATAATTATTACAACAGGTTCTTTACACTCTTTATCATTAATTGGTGATGCGTTAATTAACCCTAAAGATGAAGTAGTTGTTGAAAACCCTACATATCCACATGCTTTTAACTTATTTAACAGTTTAAAGGCCCAAGTAATATCTGGTAATCTAGATTCTCAGGGGTTAAGTATTAAAAACTTAAAGACATCAAAGCCAAAACTAATATATACAACGCCTTCTAATCAATATCCTACAGGAATAAAAATGACTCTACAAAGAAGAATAGAGGTTTTAAATTGGGCTTCAAAAAAAGGCGCATTAATTATTGAGGATGATTATAATCATGAATTTAGTAATTGGGAAAATCCAATTTCAGCTATTCATAGCCTTGATGATAATCGAGTAGTTTACTTAGGGACTTTTAATAAATTACTGCATCCATCACTAAGGGTTGGTTATATGATTGTTCCAAAATACTTAATTGATACAGTTACATCATTATATGAGCAATCAAGTAGGTTTGTTTCTCCTTCTCAACAACAGGTTTTGAGTGATTTTATTGAAAAAGATTTTTTAAACAAGCATTTAAGGAAATTAATAGAAGTGTCTATTGAAAGAAAAAAAATATTTGTTGATTCTTTTAATTCGTTTTTTGAAAAAGAAATCTCATTAGACACTTTAAATCCAGGAATGCATATTACAGGATTTTTACATAATTCTGTTGATGATAAAAAGTTGGCTAAATTGATGAGAAGCAAGAACATTATAGCTCATCCACTAAGTAATTACTATTTAGGAGCAAAACATCAAAAAGGTTTAGTTATGGGTTATTGCTCGGTTAATAATAAAACAATTAAAGAAACTATTAAAAAAATGAAAATTGTCTATGATTCTTTTTAGTTTAATTGTTTTTTTTCAAAACCTCCCCAGCTTTAATATTTTTAAAGTATCCATTATCAACAGCAATTTCACCATTAACTAAAACATAATAAATGCCTTCTGGATATTGATGAGGTTTCTCAAAAGTACCTTTGTCAATAATTGTTTTTGGGTCAAAAATAGTGATATCGGCTTTCATGCGTTCTTTTAAAACACCTCTGTTGTTGAGTCCTATATTTTTTGCTGGTAAAGCAGTCATTTTATAAATGGCATCACTTAATGTAATTACATTTTTCTCACGAACATAATACCCTAAAACTCTTGGAAAAGTGCCATACCATCTAGGATGTGGATGGCCATCACCTGGTTTAACCAATCTACCATCCGAAGCTACCATCGTTTGTGGGTGCTTCAATATATTTTCAACATCACGTTCATCCATAGCATGAAACACACAAGACGCACCACCATTAACTTGTGCTTCAATAACAAGCTCTGCACCATTTTCAACTGTTGGGTCTAATCCTTTTTGTACGCACCAATATTTTAATGTCTTTCCTTCAAGTTCTGGCATCCAACTTACTTTTGCAAATTGCACTCTGTCTAAATCATCACCGCCTCGGTCATTTAAAATATTAAAAACAATTCCAGCTTTTATACTATCTCTAAGTTTAGGGTTTGAAACACGCTCAATAAATGCTTTGTTTCCTCCAGCTCTTGCCCAACCTGGAATTAATATAGAAATTCCTGTGTAACTTGCATTGTATGGATATTGGTCAATCATAATATTTAATCCAGCGACTCTAGCCGAATCAACTAGCGCCAAAGATTCACTGCTTTTCCCCCACATTGGTTTGCCAATTACTTTATGATGAGTAAGTACTACTGGAATATTGGCTTTATCTGAAATAATAATGGCTTCGTTAACAGCATCCATCAAACCTAAACCTTCATCTCGCAAATGTGATGTGTAAATACCTCCTTTTGCTGATGCTTCTTTTGAGAGTTCTATAACTTCATCAACTTTAGAAAAACTTCCTGGTAAATATTTTAACCCAGTAGAAATGCCAAAAGCACCTTCGTCCATAGCTTGTGATATTTGTGCTTTCATCTGTTTTAATTCGTCATCAGTTGGAGCTCTGTTGTCCAACTTCATCACATTTCTTCTAACCGTATTATGTCCAACCAAATACGCAACATTCATCCCAACGCCTACTTGTTGAAGCGTGTCTAAATATTTGCCAAAAGGCCATGGGCTAGAACCATCTGGACCACCAAGACTAGTGGTAACACCTTGCCTAATATGGCTTTCGCAATTAGACAATTCGAGGATAGGTTCTAAATGCGCATGTGCATCTATAAAACCAGGCGTCACGGCAAGACCTTTAGCATTTATCACATGATTTGACTTAGCTTTACTTAAATCACCAATGGTAATAATAATGTCGTCTTTTATACCAATATCTGTAGAAATAACGTCACTCCCAGTGCCATCAAACACTTGTCCGTTTACAATAACAATGTCGTATGTAATGTCATTTTTACAACTAAAAAAAAGAACAGTAATTACTGAAAGTAATAAAAGTTTACGATGCCTCATGATGGTGGTTTTTATTTTATAGAAAATTACAAAAAACCTTGCTTATATTTACAACATAATACATTCTGACTTGCAAATAGATAATCAAAAGTATAACACGTTAAAAGAAAATTTTTCTGGAGAGCTACATTTTGATGCGTTGCATCGTACTATTTATGCGACTGATGCTTCGGCTTACAGAATGCTTCCTGAAGCTGTAGCGCTACCAAAAACTATTAATGATATTAAATCACTAATAAACTTCGCTAAGGAAAACAAAACCACACTAATCCCAAGAGCAGCAGGAACTTCTTTGGCAGGACAATGTGTTGGGAAGGGTGTTGTTGTAGATGTTTCAAAATACTTTAATAAAATTCTTGATTTTAATAAAGAGGATAAAACCATAAAGGTTCAATCTGGTGTGATAAGGGACGAACTGAATGACTTTTTAAAACCTCACGGATTGTTTTTTGGACCCAATACTTCCACAAGCAATCGTTGTATGATTGGAGGTATGGTAGGAAATAATTCGTCGGGAACAACCTCAATACAATATGGTGTAACGAGAGATAAAGTATTGTCACTTAACACCATTTTAAGTGATGGGTCACAAGTTGAATTTAGCTCGCTTTCAAAAGAAGGATTTCAAGAAAAGTTGAAGCAAAAAAATTTGGAGGGCAACATTTATAAAATGCTTTTTGATGAGTTTTCAAATAAAGACACTCAAAAAGAAATACTCAAAGAATTCCCAAAGGCTAGTATTCACCGAAGAAATACAGGATATGCTTTAGATGCTTTAATCGATTCAGAAATTTTTAGCAATTCAGATAAGCCAATAAATATTGCAAAACTATTATGCGGAAGCGAAGGCACACTTGCGTTTACTACCGAAATCACACTAAAATTAGACGAACTCCCTCCAAAAAATAGTGTGTTGATTGCAGCACATTTTACTAGTATTAACGACAGTCTAAAAGCAGTAGTTCATGCCATGAAGCACGATTTGTATTTATGCGAACTCATGGATAAAACCATTTTGGATTGCACTAAAACCAATCGTGAACAACTAAAAAATAGATTTTTTGTTGAAGGAGACCCTGAAGCTATTTTAATGTTAGAGGTGAGAGCAAATAACACTGAAAATGCAACATCGCTAGCCACAAAAGTTATTGAGGTATTAAAAAAACATGATTTGGGTTATGCATATCCAATGTTATTTGATGACGCTATTAACAAAGCAATCGACTTACGAAAAGCAGGATTAGGATTGTTGGGAAACATTATTGGAGATAAAAAAGCAGTGCCATGCATTGAAGATACAGCTGTTGAAGTTGCAGACCTTCCTGAGTATATTGATGAATTTACTAAAATGATGGATAAATTTGGTCAAAAAGCAGTGTATTATGCACATGCAGGTGCTGGCGAGTTACATTTACGACCAATATTGAATCTTAAAAAAGAAGCTGATGTTAAACTGTTTCGAGAAATTACATACGAAACAGCGCATCTAGTAAAAAAGTACGGAGGCTCTTTTAGTGGTGAACATGGCGATGGTATTGTGAGAGCTGAGTTTATTCCTATAATGATTGGCGAGAAGAATTATGAATTGGTAAAAAAAGTAAAATCCACTTTTGACGCAGATACTATTTTTAATGAAGGCAAGATTGTAAATCCGTTTCCAATGGATGAAAATTTCAGATACGAAACAGAAAGAGTTGAACCAGACATAGAAACCACGATTGATTTTTCAGACAGCCAAGGCATACTTCGTGCTGCCGAAAAATGTAATGGTTCAGGTGATTGTAGAAAGCTATCTTTTGCAGGAGGCACTATGTGCCCAAGTTACAGAGCGACTAAAAACGAAAAAGACACTACAAGAGCTCGTGCCAATGCGTTAAGGGAAGTATTGACCACTTCAGAGAAAGCAAACAAATTTGATAGCGAGGAACTTAAGCAGGTATTCGATTTGTGTTTAAGCTGTAAAGCTTGTGCAAGTGAGTGTCCAAGTAATGCGGATGTTGCCATGTTGAAGGCCGAATTTCAGCATCAATACCACAAAACCCATGGCGTTCCGTTTAGGACTAAATTGTTTGCTTCAAATAATAAATGGAATAAATTAGGGAGTAAGTTCCCTGCAATTACAAATGCATTATTAAATACTTCAGGAGTTAAAAAAGTAATGGGAGTGGCAGTAGAACGAAGTGTTCCGAAGCTATATAAAACAACTTTTTTTAAATGGTATAAAAAGCATAAAAAGCAGTTTGAAAATCAGCCATATAACAACGGAGAGCTCTATTTGTTTGTAGATGAGTTTACTAATTATTATGATGTTGAGATTGGGATAGACACAATTACATTGTTGTCAAGACTAAGTTACAAAGTTCATATTATAAACCACGAAGAAAGCGGAAGGAGCTATATTTCAAAAGGCATGTTGGACAAGGCAAAAGCAATAGCAAACAATAATATTTCAACCTTCAAGGATTTGATAAGCGAGAACATGCCACTGGTTGGTATTGAGGCTTCAGCCATACTAACATTTAGGGATGAATATTTACGTTTGGCCAATGACAAACAATCTGCACAAATCATTGCAAAAAATGCATTCACCATAGAGGAGTTTTTAGATGCTCAAATTAAACAAGGAAAAATAAGTTCAAAAAATTTCAATAAAGATTCTAAAACTGTAAAAATACATGGTCATTGCCACCAAAAGGCGTTGAGCAATAGTTCGCATACATTTAATATGTTGTCGTTACCACAAAACTTTACTGTTGCAATTATAAACTCTGGTTGCTGCGGTATGGCAGGATCGTTTGGTTATGAAAAAGAACATTATGAGTTAAGTATGCAAATTGGAGAGGAATCGTTGTTTAAAAAGTTACGCAAGTTTAATAATGACACCATTATTGTGGCTTCAGGTACTAGTTGTAGGCATCAAATACGTGATGGTGTTAATAAAACATCTAAACATCCTGTGTCAATTTTAAAAGAAGCTTTGGTGTAATATATGCAATTTCAGACTATTTTAGTAACGTTACATTTGCTAGATAAAGCTCATTAATTTGTAGGAAAAATACTTATAAAATGCATTTCATCGTTATTTAATTACATTTTGTCGTATTTTTTTATACTTCCTTAGGTCTAAATCTATATTTACACTTCTTAACAAAGCCCCAAACATATTCCCTCATACTTTTTAAGAAATTTAATTAATCCTTATTGCAATAATTTAATTGCATACCCTCAAAAATTATTTATTAAACACCATAATTGTGTTTAGTTATTGTTAGTCCATTGTGCTCCCTCACAAACTACAACTATTAGTACATTAAAAATGTAAATTAATAGATTAACTTAAAATAGATAATTATGAAGTCCCTAAAAATCACCCTAATGGTTGTTGCAGTATTTTGTTTAACAATTTCCGGAACAAGTAAAGACACAAAAACTGAATTAGATTTTTCTGAATCTCAAGCACAAGTATATAAAGAGTTGAAGAAAGACACAAAATTCATTGCAAGTGTTGGTAAAAAAGAGAAAAAGCCTGGAATGGGCGGTGCACTTTAAAAAGTAATTTAACTCTAAAAATATTACAACTTCACATGGTAACATGTGAAGTTTTTTTATTTAAATAAATTAAGAATTCTTATTATAAACATTTTATCATAATTTATTCTAAATTTGATAGTCAACTAAAACTATTAAATTGATTCGAACTCCTCTTTTGTTACTAACATTTTTTTGTTCAATTTCAACAATCGCTCAAAGTGATAGTTTTAAACAAAAATTAGATAGTATTCAATCATTAAGAGAATTGTCTAGAGATTCTAATTTAGACATTGAACTTAGATTGATTCATGCTCAAAATGCTCTTGCTCTATCTGAAGAAATAAAGATTGATACTACCAAATTAAAGAGTGGTATTTATCTTTCATACAGGTATTTAGATATGGATAATATAGATTCGTATAAAAAGATAAACCTCAAAAACTTAAAATTAGCTACAAAACTAAACGACTCTTCAGCTATTGCTAATGTAAATTACGGTCTTGGGTATTCATATTCTCAAGATGGAAAAACAGACAGTGCATATTACTACTACTATAACGCTGAGAAACTTTATAGAACCTTAGGAAATGTTCAAAGTGAAGGGGAAATACTGCTAAATATTGCCAATATACAAGAAACCAATCGGGATTATATTGGATGTGAAGAAACAGCTATAAGGGCGATTTCATTAATGGAAACCTTACCAGAAAATGAAAGAAATTTAGACACCTTATGGTCGCTTTATAACCTATTGGCGATTGTTTCTGAACGACTGGAATTTCGTGAAAAGGCAATTGAAAATTATGAAAAGTGCCTAGAAATTGCTGGTAAAATGGAAAATCCGTTGTATTACCAATACACTTCCAAAAATAACATGGGTTTTACCTTTCGGGAAAATGGAAGCTTAGACAAAGCACTAAACACATTTGAAGAATTACTTAATGATAAACGATTATTTGAACTAGATGTTGAGACCTATATTCTTGTATTAGGTAATGCAGCATATACTAGACACCTTTTGGGTGAAAACATAGTTAGTGTAGAAGAGCAATTTAAAGAGGGATATAAACTAAGTGATAGTATAGAAGACCCAGTTAGTAAAGTAGTGATTTTAGGCGATATGTCACAATTTTATTACAACATCAATAGAAAAGACGAAGCATTAAAATTAAGTAAAGAAAACTATGCCATAGCAAAAAAATCCAACATGAATGATGAGGTGTTAAAATCCTTAAAATTAATGGCAAAAATTGAAGAAGGTGATGCTGGAAAAGTCTATTTAAATAAGTATATAAACTTAAGTGACAGTCTTGTAAAAGGCGAAAGAGAAAATAGGAACAAATTAGCAAGAATACGTTTTGATGTTGGTAAAATTGAAGCCGATAACAAACAATTATCAAGGCAACGGTCAATTTTAACAATTGTATCTGTAGCACTCCTAGTTGGCTTAATATTTATATACATTATCATATCGCAAAGAGCCAAAAACCGTAAGTTAAAATTCATCCAAAAGCAACAAGAAGCCAACGAAGAAATTTACAACTTAATGCTCGCACAGCAGGATAAGGTAGAAGAAGGACGAACACATGAGAAAAAACGAATTTCCGAAGAGCTGCACGATGGCATCCTTGGTAAACTATTTGGCACCAGATTAAGCTTAGACAGTTTAAACTTGGTACAAACCGATGAAGCTGCTAAATCAAGAAGCCAATATATAGACAATCTCAAAACCATCGAAACCGAAATTAGGAAAATATCACACGATTTAAATTCCGATTTTGTAGCAAATTCAAGTTTTATAGACATTATAAAAGCGTTAGTTGAAACACAAACTACTGCATACAACCTCAAGCATAAATTTTCTAATGATGATGATATAGATTGGGAAGAAATGCCCAACAAAACTAAAATTCACATATACAGAATGTTACAGGAAACCATGCAAAATATTTACAAACATGCCAATGCTAACCTTGTAAAAATTAGTTTCCAATTAAAAAATAACGTAATTTTATGTACAATTCAAGATGATGGTTCTGGCTTTAACGTCAATAAAGCTAGAAAAGGAATAGGCTTAAAAAATATTGACTCTAGGGTTAATAACATTGGAGGGAAAGCCGAAGTATATTCTGAAATTGATATTGGAACAACATTTAAAATATTTATTCCAGTCAAATAGCTATTATGGAACAACATTTAAAAATACTAATGGTCGATGATCACCCTATGATTATTGAGGGTTACCAAATGACTTTGGTCGCTACAAAAAAACCACATCAACATTTAGATATTGATATAGCTCACGATTGTGATATGGCTTTTGAACTAATAAAAAAAGCATCAATTAATCAAGAAACCCTTTACGATGTTTGTTTTTTCGATATTAGTTTACCAGCTTCAAAAGATGGATTAATAACTTCGGGTGAAGACCTTGCTGCTTTAACTAGAGAGTATTTGCCAGAAGCAAAAGTGGTGATATTAACAATGTTTAATGAGTCATTTAGAATTTTAAATATTATAAGAAGCATAGACCCAGAAGGTTTACTGATTAAAAGTGATTTAACATCTAGTGAATTGGCCGAAGCCTTTCAGCAAATATTAACAGCACCACCATATTACAGCAGTACAGTTAACTCGTTTTTAAACAAAACCATTCAAAGCGAAATATTTTTAGACGAAATCAATCGTAAAATACTTCATTTATTATCTCGAGGTATCAAAACAAGAAGTCTTACAGAACACATAAGCTTATCTATGAGCGCTATTGAAAAACGTAAAAAACACTTAAAATTAGTGTTCGACGTTGAAGATGGTAAAGACGAAACTTTACTAAATGAAGCACGAAAAAAAGGGTATTTGTAATAAACACGTAAGTTTATTCGTATTTAAATGTTAAAATCTACTTTTTTTCCATTTTAAAAACCTCCCGAACAGCTATCTATTGTTGAATATTACGGTTTTTCCGTAACAAGTTTACGGTTTTTCCGTAACTAAAGTTCTATGTTAGTATATATCTTTGGTATGACAACAAAACGAATTAATAATTATCCCTCTAATTTATTTGTTGAATTAATAGCAATTGACACGCCTTATGACCAATAATATTGGTCATAAGGTTTTTGTTTTAAAACAAGTCACTTTTGTATTTCCAAACCTTCATAAAGAAGAGTCCTAAATAAATTACTGCAAAAATAAATTTTAAAAAGGTAGAAGTTAAAAACCCTAAAAAAGACCCAAACGCAGCTTTTAGCGCAACGTCTTTATCATTTTTATTAATGAGTTCTCCAATTAAGGCACCAACAAAAGCACCAATTATAATCCCAAATGGTATAGGCGAAAATAAACCAACCAAAAGCCCAATAGTTGTACCAATCATGCCATATCTACTGCCACCAAATCTTTTAGTGCCCATAGCTGGAATAAAATAATCCAATAACCAAATTAAAATTGCTATAGCAAGCCATATACCAAGAAACGTCCAGTTCATTGGTACAGCATCGGTAAGGTGCAAAATTAAAAGCCCAAACCAACTAGTTAAAGGCCCTGGTAATATGGGTAAAAAACTGCCAACGATGCCTAGTAACATGAACAGAGCAGCTACAAAAACTAAAAATATATCCATTAATTATTTATGTCTATTTATATTAATAGTATGACGAAAATACACTCTGAATGTTACATTTTTTAACTAAAAAATTAGTTCAAACTAAATATTTAGTTATATTTGTTTAATAGCTCAACTAAAAACTTAGTTACAAATGAAGCAATTAACAAAAGCCGAAGAGGATATTATGCAAGTACTTTGGCAACTTAAAAAAGCCAATGTAAAAGCAATTATCGAAGTGCTACCTGAACCAAAACCAGCTTACAATACAGTATCAACCATTGTGAGGATATTAGAAAGTAAGGGGTTTGTGGATTATGAAAAAAAGGGGAAAGGACATATTTACTTTCCATTGATGCAGCAACAAGATTATAGCAACCAATCGCTCAATAAATTGGTAGATAATTACTTCCAAGGGTCGTTTAAAAGTATGGTCTCATTTTTTGTAAAAAAGAACGATATCAGTTTAAACGAGCTGGAATCGGTGTTAAAAGAAATCAATAAAAAGAAATAATTATGGTACAGTATATTATTCAAATTATTGCGTTTCAAGTGTTCTTTTTATTGGTGTACGATGTATTTCTTAAAAGAGAAACATTTTTTCGTTGGAACAGAATTTACCTCATCGGCACATCAATACTCTCACTAATTCTGCCATTTATTAAAGTGACAGCTTTTAAAGAAATTGTTCCAAAGGACTATGTGGTTTCCTTGCCAGAAGTATTTATAGGCAATAAAACAACAAGTAACGCGGAGGTGATATTGCCAGAAGTGGTGGTGACTCAAAATGCCTTTTCGTGGAATTTAGAAACATTATTTTACATAGGTGCTGTGGTTGCCACGTTGTTATTTATGTTTAAAATCACTCATATTTTCTTGCTTATTTATAAAAACCCAAAACGTTGGAAAGGCAATGTAATCTTGGTTAAATTAATAAATAGTACCTCGGCATTTTCATTTTTTCATTATGTGTTTTTAGGGTCTAATTTAAAGGAGGAAGACGAAAAAGTAATGATAAAGCACGAGTTGGTCCACGTTACTCAAAAACACACGCTGGATTTATTGTTTTTCGAGGTACAACGCATCGTATTTTGGTTTAACCCGTTGGTGTATATGTATCAATCACGAGTGAGGTCGTTACACGAATTTATAGCCGACCAAGAAGCCTTGAAAACACAAAATAAATCAGACTATTATCAAAATTTATTAACGCAGGTTTTTGAAACTGAAAATGTATCATTTATCAATGCCTTTTTTAAAAAATCATTAATTAAAAAACGAATCATGATGTTATCTAAATCTAAATCAAAGCAGGTATTAAAGCTTAAGTATGTTTTATTAATTCCTGTATTGTTGGGAATGTTAATGTACACTTCTGCGGAAGCTCAAGATGCCAAAAAAGAAAATATTGATTTGAGTCAATATACTTATACTTTAAAAAAAGGTAAAGGCTATTCGATGTCAGAGAGAGTAAAGCAAACCCATAATAAATACCAATTATTTTTATATTCAAATACAAACTACGTAAGTTGGGCTCAGCATACTAATTCAGAAGCAACTTATAGTATACATCATAAAGACGAAGCTAGACCTGAAAATCTTAAAAAGACACTGGTTGAACTGCCTAATGGACGTCATTATACTATGTATATTAATTGGCCAGAATCAAATCAACAAGAAACAGTAATGCTTAACGAAATTGAAGTTCCTTACGCTTCAATAGAACAACCACCAATGTTTAATGACTGCGAAACATTACCTGAAGATGAACAAAGAAAATGCACATCTGATGCTATTACAGGACATATTCAAAAAAACTTTAATACAGATTTGGCAGGCGATTTAGGCTTGTCAGGAAGACAAGTAATTAGAGCCGTATTTAAAATTAATAAAGAAGGAAATATTGTAGATGTTAGTGTGAGAGCACCACATCCTAGATTGGAAGAGGAAACTAAGCGAGTTATAAAAAGCTTGCCGCAAATGATTCCAGGAAAACAAAAAGGTAAAACGGTAATTGTGCCTTACTCGTTGCCAATAATTTTTCAGGTTGCCGAAAAAACGGAAGTAAAACCTTCTAAGGACAACAGCAATTCCAAAGTTAAACACGAAGAGGTTCCATATAAAGATGGCGAGGTAGAAGTTCCTTTTTATGTCATAGAGCAACCACCAATGTTTGAAGACTGCGAAGCCTTAACAACCAGAGATGAACAAAGAAAATGTACATCAGATATTATTACAAAATATGTTCAAAAGAATTTTAATACAAACTTAGCTGGAGACTTAAATTTAACAGGAAAGCAAACTATTAGAGTCATTTTTAAAATAAACAAGGAAGGTAATATCGAAGGTGTTAATGTAAGAGCTTCACACCCAAAACTTGAGGAAGAAGCAACAAGGGTTATAAAAGGCTTACCAAAAATGATTCCTGGAAAACAAAAAGGGAAAGCTGTAGTAGTACCTTACTCGTTGCCAATTATTTTTCAAGTTGCAGATAAAACCGATGAAAAACCATTAGATAACAAGAGCAGCGTTAAGCATGAAGGAGTTTCTAATAAAAATCAGGATATTGAAGTTCCTTACTCACATATAGAACAACCACCAATGTCTAAAGAATGTAAAACGCTTGCTTCAACCGAAGAACAAAGAAAATGTACTAGTAAGGCAGTTACAATGCATGTGCTGAAAAACTTCAATACAAATTTAGCTGGAGATTTAGGCTTGTCAGGAAGACAAACTATTAGAGCTATGTTTAAAATAGATGAAAAAGGTAAAATTGTTAATATAAAAGTGAGAGCTCCACATCCAAAATTAGAAGAAGAAACTAAACGGGTTATTAAAAGCCTCCCAAAAATGATTCCTGGAAAACAAAAAGGAAAAAAAGTGGTAGTGCCATATTCCTTACCAATTGTGTTTCAGGTAGCCGATAAAACTGATGCAAATAGCGAAATAAAGAATATAGCAAACAAAGTATTAGAGGTCGTTGAAACTCAAAAAACACCTGAATCATTACCATTGTTTATTGTTGATGAATCACCTATTTATCCAGGATGCGATACAACATCTTCTAACGATGAATTAAAAGAATGTTTAAAAAGTAACATTACTAATTTTATTGCTAACGAGTTTGGTAAAAACTTACCTAAAAATATTGACTCAAAACTAGAACCAAAACAAAAAGTACTTGCTATGTTTAAAATTAATAAAAATGGAGAGATAGAAGGTGTTAGAGCAAGAGCTAAAAACCCAGAATTAGAAAAAGAAGCCATAAGAGTATTAAAGTCATTACCAAAAATGACTCCTGCAAAACATAATGAAAAAATCATAACAGTAAACTATTCTGTGCCAATAATCTATGAGGTTGGAAAAAAGAAAAATTAGTTGGTTATAAGTTTATTTGAAAAATTATTGGCGTAAATTGAAAAGCCTTAGTGCAAACTATGGCTTTTCTCTGTTTATTTTATATTTATAAGTATTATGAAACATTTATTGAGACTATTAATTTTTATGTGTGTTGTAACAGTACATGCGCAAACACCCACTTTGCATCTAGCAGATAGTTTGTATATGCGTGGTAACTACACCAAAGCCATTGAAGCATACAAAAACCATGAAAACCAAGATGAGGTTTACGATAAAATAGCCAAGGCATATATAGCTTTAGGTAATTATGATGCGGCTTTAATTAATTATGAACACAGCTTAAAAACAGACCAAAAAAATGCGATTATTTTGTTCGATTATGGTAAACTATTAACCAGAGTTAAAAAACATAAAGAAGCTTTAGAAGTATTTTATAAGCTAATAGATATTGACTATAGAAACCCAAATTACCATTATGAAAGTGGTTTGGTAATGCAGAAATTGGGTGATTCTACAAGTCAGAATAGATTTAGAACGGCTTTCGATTTAGACAGCACCCACCAAAAAGCCATTTTTCAAATAGCAAAATACCATTTAGCAAAGGGACAGCACAAATTGGTGGATAAGTACACAGATGTTGGTTTAAGTTCATATGCCAATAATAAAGAGCTTATTAGTTTAAAAGCTCAAAATTTTTATAAGAAAAAAGATTATGAAAATGCTGCTATATGGTTTGAAAAATTAGTAGCTCTTAATGAATCATTAAAGTTTATACATGAAAAACTGCGCAACTGCTATATGCTACAGTATGAATTTGAAAAAGCTATAGAACATGGTAAAAAAGTTTTGGAGTTTGACTCGCAAAACACAGAAAATCTATTTATTCAAGGCGAACTATATCAGCGCATAGAAGACTTTAAAAACGCTGAAAAATATATGTCGCAATCGTTGATTTTACAAGACATAGTTTTAGATGAAGAATATATAAAATTAGCAGGTGTTTACAGTCGACAAAAAAAATATAAAGAATCTATTGATACTTATAAAAAAGCAATTGCCGAAAACCCAAAAAATGAACGAGCACACTTTTTGTCAATTTATGTTAAAGACCAATATTATAAAGACATTGATACAAGAATTAATTTGTACGAAGCATTTAATAAAAAATTCCCAAAGAACTTATACAAAGCGATTACCAACCGCAGAATAGAAGAATTAAAAAACGAGAAATTTATGAAGACCGATTAATTTAAAAAAATCGTACTTTTCCGCTTCAGTTTTAAACAATGAAGTACCTAAAGCTTTTTATTCTTATTATATGTCTTTCGTCTTGCGAATATTTCGACAAGAAAAAGGTGAATTCTCAAGATATTGTTAAAGAGGAACTCGAAACGTTTAATTGGAATGAAGTTGACGAATACCCATCGTTTAATAATTGTAATTCTTCAGATACCAAAGAGCTTCGTAAACAATGTTTTCAAACGACACTTGCCAACCACATTACCTCACAATTAGCATTAAGAAAAATTGTTGTTACAGAAGATTTAAACGACACAATAAACATGTCTTTTTCAATTTCAGAAAAAGGAGATTTACGTATTTTAAACATTGAGGATAATCAAAACATCACTTCTCAAATTCCTGATATCAATACCTTTTTAACTGAGAGTTTAAACAACTTACCAGAAATTTCTCCAGCCATTAAACGAGGACAGCAAGTAAAAACTGAGTTTAAAATTCCTATAATAATTAAGGTGGAATAGCCTAAAATTTAACAGCAAAAGTTCGCATAAGCCTCAAGATTTCAGTGTATAACCATAATAGAGACACTAATAATCCCCAAGTAGCAATCCATTCTTTGTATTTGTCGGCTTTGTTCTTGTGCTTTTCAATATAATCAAAGTCTAATAGTAATGTAAACGCCGCAACAATAGCAGCAATAACATTAAATACAAGAGCAAACCAAGATGTTCCCCAAATAAACGTTTTTATACCAAATAAGCTTAATATAAAAGAGATGATGTACACTATCATAATTGAAAAAGCAGCAGTTAGAATAACACTTCTAAGTTTTTTGGTCACAACAATAATTCGAGTTTGATATAGTACTAAAATTGTAAAAAAAGTAACAATGGTTACGCCAATGGCTTGATAAGGTAACTCAGGAAATTTAGCCCTAATAAAAGCACTAAAACCACCTAAAAAACACCCTTTAGCAATAGCATACATTGGCACTAAAAAATGAGACCAATGTTGCCTTACCGAAATAACTATGCTTATAATTATGGTAGCCAACATGCCACCAATGGTAAACCATCTAACATTAGTTCCATTGTCGTATAATTCCCAAATATAAGCAACTATCATGGCTATAATGGAAATGCAAACCATAGACTTAATAATGATGCCACGAATACTCATGGTTTTAGATGCGCCAGGGTTGTTTTCCCAGAAATAATTTGAGAACGCAGGATTGGATGTTTTATAGTTGGATAGTTTTTTCATATCGATTGGTAAGATACTTATTTTTTAAAACTTCTGCCTTTCCATTTATAGGTTGAGAATAGCGCCTTAAAAGCTATAAAAACAGAAAAAAAAGGATAGAGTAAACCACTAAAAAAGTAACTATTTAAAAGCGAAGCTTGATTAAATAACTTTGCAGATTTGGATAATAGCAAATAATCTATCAATAGTTTTAAGACTAAAATACCAGCAAAGTACAGCCAATTGAATAGTCCAAAAACACTTAAAAATAGTGTAACAACTATTAATGCGTTCATGATTAAAACCAACAAGCCAACAAATTTTCCAAAGGTATTTTTGTAAGCACTTGTTTTTGCTGCCCAACGAATACGTTGCTGAATTAAAGACGCTAATGAGGTTTCAGCTTTAGATTGCACAATAGCGTTTTTAGATTTTAAGTACTTCACCAGTTTGGGGTATTTTTTAACCGCTTTTTCCAACAGGAAAATATCATCGCCACTGGCTATGTCATTATTATTCTCAAAACCATTGAGCTCATTAAATAAATCTTTTCGATACATTAAGTTAGCACCATTGCATAAAAAAGGAAACCTCAAACCAAAGCCAGCAATAGTTGCGGCTTGAAGACTTAAAATATCCAGAGTCTGAAATTGCTTAAAAAACGAATTTGACGATTTAAAAGTAACAGGAGCCACAATCATCGCTACATCGTAACTGTTTATAAAAGAATTGGCAGTTTCTAACCAAGTATTTGGTGCTTCACAATCGGCATCAGTAGTTGCAATCCAATGGTATTTAGCTTTACTAATGGCTGTAGTTATGGCATCCTTTTTAGGTGAATTAGATACGCGTTTGTTTTTTATAATTTGAAAATCCAATTGCGAATAGCTTAACAGCCTTGAGCATAATTCTAAGGAATTATCAGAGGAATCATCATCTACAAAAATGACTTCAAAATGATTCTTTGAGTAGTTTAAATTTTCTAACGATTTAATTAATTCTGGCAGATTTTCTTCCTCATTTCTAAAAGGAATAATAATGGTAAACCGAGTTAAATTTCTTAAAAACCTATCATTAAAAGGTTTAATTCTGTTAAACCCAATAATAAAACAGGCTATTAAAAGGCAATACAGTATTGTTATAATTAAAATTATAAAAATCATTTAGTCATCAAAGTTAGAAGCTGTGGGCAAATTAAAATTAAGCACATAGTAACTTCCAAAAATACTAGGAAGCACAAAATTTAATAGCCACATTACTGTAGTAACGCTTAAAATGGTAATATTATTGATGTCGGCAAAACCAAATACGTACAAAGCCACACTACCTTTAACCACAACATCCAAAATAAATATGGTTGGTATAATAGAAACCAACACGTACATAGTGCTAATTAAAATCATGGCATTTACATACGACATATCCACACCAAACAAGATGAACAAATAATAAAACTGGAATGAAAAAATCAGGTATCTTATAAGAGAAAACAGGATGTTTTTGGTGTGAATGTTTACAGAAATCCCTTTTACAAAAGTCCATATTTTTGAAAATGAAAACCCTTTAACCTGAAATCGTTTATGCCTAATACCAAACCCAATAGCGGCAACGCCAATAAAACCGTATGTGAGCAATCGTACCAATTTGTAATATGAAAAATCAACTTGGTACTGTGAGTTGAACAAGAGCAACCCAATAATTCCAAATAGCACAGTAACGAGCATTTGAGCCATATTTCCAATTAAATTCAAAAGCACAATTTTTTTTCGTTGATGACCGCCAAAGTAAATCGTTTTGGCTGCATAATCGCCAATTCTGTTAGGTGTAAACAAAGATGCTGTATGCGATGCTAAACTCTGTTTTAAAGCATCAAAAAAAGAAATTTTAGTAATAGAATTTACTAAATTTTGCCATTTTAAGATTTCAAAAAACCAGTTAAAAATGGTTAAAAACAATAAAAAAAGACCATTTTTAAGCGAAAAAGCATTGTTTTTGGTTAAAAATTCAATAAAAACGGAAAAATCCAGTTCGTCGTTATTCGCCAATTTGTTGTAAATAAAATAGGCAGCACCAACAACAATGCTTAACTTAATAAGTACAAAAAAGAATTGCTTAGTTTTGTATGGAAGTCCGCTAATCATTTTGTCACAAATTAAAACTATTATTGTAAATGACCTTTATAAAAAATAAATATAAACGACCTTTACTGTGTTTGGTGTTTTTTAGTGTCATTTCTTTAAGTTTTGCTCAAAGAGATACCGAAAAAGTGCGATTGCAATTAGCAGCTGGCATCAATAATCCAATTGATAATGGCGAAAATGATGGCTATTATGCTAAAGATATCAACTTGCCAACCATAAATTTCGGACTTAGATATATGTTTAAACCGAACAAATTAGGAGCAAAGTTGGACGTAGGTTATAACAGGTCTAAAAGTGACGTAGGTTCTTTGGAGTTCAAACTCAATTATACACGTGTCAATGCACAAATAGTGTACGATTTTTATAATCTGTTAACTTTTTTACCACAAGAAATGACGATTCAAGCGCACGCTGGACCAGGAGTAAGTTTTACAAAACCATTACTGAATGATTCTGAAAACACCTACATTTATTTAAACGGATTGGTAGGATTGGATGTGTATTATAGTATATCGCAAAAGCTGTCTATTTTTATAGATGTAGCTTATGCAAAGAGTTTTACAAACAAAAACAAGTATGATGTAGTGGCCGACGGTTTTTCATTTAATGGAGATTTAGTTTATGCAACCGTTGGATTATCAGTTGCTTTAAGTGGTTGTAGATATTGTGATTAATGGCTGAAGAAAGAATTATATTAGGGATTGACCCAGGAACAACCATTATGGGTTTTGGACTCATAAAAGTGGTTGGAAAAAAGATGGAGTTCATGCAACTTAATGAGTTGGATTTAAAAAAATACAGCGACCATTATGTAAAGCTAAAACTCATTTTTGAACGTACCATAGAATTAATAGAAACACATCATCCAGATGAAATCGCCATTGAAGCACCTTTTTTTGGAAAAAATGTGCAAAGTATGCTAAAGCTTGGTCGCGCACAAGGAGTAGCCATGGCTGCTGGCTTGTCGAGACAAATCCCCATTACCGAATATTTACCAAAAAAGATTAAAATGGCAATCACTGGAAACGGAAACGCCAGTAAAGAGCAAGTCGCAAAAATGCTTCAAAGCACCTTAGGATTAAAAACCTTACCTAAAAATTTGGATGCGACCGATGGTTTAGCAGCAGCGGTATGTCATTTTTATAATTCAGGACGTGTTAATGTAGGTAAAAGCTATTCAGGTTGGTCGAGTTTTGTGAAGCAGAATCCTAAGAAAATAAGTTAGCAGTATGCAGTTGCAGTTTACAGTTATTTATTGCATATTAATTGAATCTCTAACTGACTGAATACTGCTACTGAAAACTGAAAACTAAATGTCTGCCATCTACATCCACATACCATTTTGCAAGCAAGCATGTTACTACTGCGATTTTCATTTTTCTACGTCGCTAAAGAAAAAAGATGAACTCATAAATGCCTTGATAAACGAATTGGAGTTACGAAAAGAGGAGCTTCAAAATCAAACAATTGAAACTATTTATTTTGGAGGTGGGACTCCTTCATTATTGACTAATGAAGAATTAGAGTTACTAATTGAAGCCGTTTACAATAACTATCAAGTTATACATAATCCTGAAATAACCTTAGAAGCCAACCCAGACGATTTGTTGTCTGTTCGAGCGGAGTCGAGAACTATTTTTGAGGATTATAGAAGCATTGGAATAAACCGATTGAGTATTGGAATTCAATCCTTCTTTGAAGATGATTTACAAAGCATGAATCGTGCACATAATGCTAATGAAGCAAGAACATGTTTAGAAGAAGCAACGCACCACTTTGATAATATCACCATCGATTTAATTTACGGAATCCCTAATATGAGTCTTGAAAAATGGCATAAAAACTTGCAAATAGCTTTTAATTTTGGCATTAATCATATTTCCAGTTATGCTTTAACAGTAGAGCCAAAAACAGCGTTAGATAGTTTTATTAAAAAAGGCACCTATCCACCAATTGATGAAGAATTAGCTTTAGAACATTTTAATCATTTAATAACTGAAACGGAAAAACAAGGCTTTGTCCAATACGAGATTTCAAATTTTGGAAAACCTGGTTATTTTTCTAAACACAACACAAGTTATTGGCAAGGGAAACCCTATCTAGGCATTGGACCATCAGCACATTCGTTTAATAAGAATCAACGTAGTTGGAATGTTGCCAATAACACAAAGTATATAAAGTCTATTCAGCAAAACGAATTGCCTTCAACCGTTGAAACGCTTACTAAAAAAGATAGATTCAACGAGTATATTATGACTGGCTTAAGAACCGTTTGGGGAGTTTCAATAACGAAAATTGAGGAAGATTTTGGGCCTGAGTTTAAAGAGCATTTACTAACAGCTTCTAAAGAATTTATAAATCAAAAATTACTCGTCATTGTGAACGAAGTGAAGCAATCTCATTCACTTGAAAAGATTACTTCGTCGCAAGCTCCTCGTAATGACGAAACTGTAAAAGCCACCCAAAAAGGAAAATTTTTAATTGATGGCATTTCATCAAGTTTGTTTCTCTTATAATTATTAAATTTACGCTTAACAACAATTACCTATGAAAGCAGTTATAAACGTAAACAGTCGTACATACGCCATATATATAGACCAACCTTTAGATATTTCTATCCCTTTACGAGCTACCAAAAACAACGTAAATGCATGGTATATTGATGAGCCAAGTATTGAACCAGTTGAATTGGATGATTTTACTGTAAGCGTTGAAAAAGGCGCTCCTGTAAACTTTAATAACATTCAGTTTAATCCGCATGCTCATGGTACGCATACCGAATGTGTTGGGCACATTACCGAGAAAAAATATAGTATTAATCAATGCTTAAAACAGTTCTTTTTTGTTGCTGAAGTGGTAACCGTTGCACCTGAGAAACTTGGTGACGATTTTGTGATTTCGGCAAAGCAATTGCGTTTTGCTATTGGCAACAAAAAACGTGAAGCGGTAATTATAAGAACCTTGCCAAATACTACGGATAAATTAACGCGACAATATTCAAACACAAATCCGCCTTATTTGTTGGAGGAAGCAGCCATTTATTTAAAAAACAAAGGCGTAAAACACTTACTTATTGACTTGCCAAGTGTAGATAAAGAAAGAGATGAAGGTGAACTATTGGCACATAATGCGTTTTGGAATACCAATGGCAAAATACGCACCGAAGCAACTATTACAGAGTTTGTTTTTGTGCCAAACAAAATTGAAGATGGTAAGTACATACTAAATCTTCAAATTGCACCATTTGAAAACGATGCAACACCAAGTAAGCCTGTATTATATAAACTTCACGAATAGTATGGAAGCAATTTTAGGAACTCTTTTTGGCATTCTCTTAGCAGCAGCAGTCTTTTGGTATTTTAAATTAAAAGAAGCAAAAAAGTTAGCGCATTCTCAATCTGTAATTTTATTAGACAGAATTAAAAGGGTGTGTAAATTGATAACTGTGGAAGGCGATTTTGCTGAAATTTATCATTATGAAGATGTTAAACAAAAATTCCTAAAACTCATTTCCAGTAAAAAGAAAGCCTTAGTGGTTGTAAATGCCAAAGCTCATGTAGGCTTTGATTTGTCTAAAATCAAACTGGAAGCTAAAACCAACTCTAAAACTGTGGTGCTGAATCATTTTCCGCAAGCAGAAGTATTATCTATTGAAACCACTTTGGATTATTATGACAAGAAAGATGGCTATTTCAACAGATTTGAAGCAAGCGATTTAACAGAACTTCACACCGAAGCAAAAAAACATATTCAAGATAAAATTCCAGAAAGTGGTTTGTATAAACTGGCTCAAAAAGAAGCATTGGAAGCTATTTTGTTAATTGAAAGTATGGTACAAACAATAGGTTGGAAATTAGACTATTCGACATTAAAACTAGAAGATTTAAACCAAAAACGTATTAAGTAATTTTAATGATGAATATAGACCAAATAAGAGACCACTGTTTATCAAAAAAAGCAGCAACAGAAAGTTTTCCATTTGACGAAAATACGCTCGTATTTAAAGTGATGAATAAAATGTTCTTAATGGCACCTTTAGATAAATTTGAAAAAGGAGAAGCAGCCATTACTGTAAAGTGTGACCCTGAATATACTGTTGAATTAAGAGACCAATACGAGAGCGTTTACGCAGGTCCTTATGTAAGCAATAAACATTGGAATACTTTAGCAATTCATAAAAATGAATTACCACCAAAATTAATTTTAGAGCTTATTGACCATAGTTACGATATGGTGGTAAAAGGCATGACAAAAAAGCTAAGAGAGGAACTAAACAACTTGTAAGGGCGACTTTATAAATGTATAATTGCAAAGTAAAATAATAATCGGAAATGAGTTTAGAGAGAGAATTAAAAAAGCGCAGTAATGCAGTTTGTGAATTATGTTCAAGTGATGAAAACCTGCAAGTATATGTTGTGCCTCCATCAAAAAATGAAAGTTTAGATAACGCACTCATGGCCTGTAGCACTTGTGTTAGCCAAATCGAAAATCCAGACACTACTGATGCTAACCATTGGCGATGTTTAAACGATAGTATGTGGAGCGAACACAAAGCGGTTCAAGTAGTTGCTTGGAGAATGCTCTCAAGGTTACGAAAAGAAGGTTGGCCAAAAGACTTGTTGGATATGATGTATTTGGAAGAAGAAACCCTAGAATTTGCAAAAGCAACAGGCGAAGGTGAAGTGGATGAGAATAAAGTAATTCATCGTGATGTAAATGGCGTAGTGTTAGAAGTAGGTGATTCGGTAGTACTCATTAAAGATTTAAAAGTAAAGGGTTCAAGCATGGTAGCAAAACAAGGCACTGCGGTGAGGAATATTCGTCTAGACCGAGATAACGAAAAATATATTGAAGGAAAAGTAGGTCCAACTCAAATCGTGATTATTACAGATTACGTTAAAAAGATATAAATCTAAGCAGCTTTAACTTTCCTAAATTCCGAAGGTGACATCTGCCGTATCGCTTTAAACTGCCTATTAAAATTAGACATATTATTAAACCCAGAAGTTTCAGCAATTTCGGCAATAGATAAGCCTTCTTCAGATAAGAGCAATTTACAAGCATTTTCAACACGAAGTTCGTTTAAAAATGTGAAATAAGATTTATTCGTTCGTTTTTTAAAATACTTACAAAATGCATTTTTTGTCATTGCTGAAACTTGAGCGACGTCATTCAAACTAATTTGTTGATGATAGTTTTGCATCGTGAAATCTAGAACTTCTCTCATACGTTTTCCTTCGCTATCAGTATATTTTTTATCATATATAAAAGAGGATAATGGTTGGGTTCTGGACTTAGAAAGCGTTTTCAAAACTTCCAAAAGTATTATAAAACGTTGTAATTTGCTGCTTTCTGCTAATTGTAGAAAAAGCGATTCTAAGGTTTTCGATTTTGTAGAGACCTTGAAACCGTAATCCACTTTTTTAAAAAAGGACTTTAATTCTCTTAATTCTTCTAATTCAAAAAAAGAAGTTCCAAAAGCATCCTTTGAAAAAAATAGGGTCAACATTTCTGAAGTTTTATTTAAAGAACTATCACTTTTAAACACATGCGGTAAGTTACTTCCAATAGCGAGTACATCCCCTTTTTTATAATAATTAATGGTGTCTCCAACAACAAGTGTGCCTTCACCTTCAGCTATAAAACTCACTTGAATTTCTTCATGTTGATGAAACTTGTCATAGAACACCAATTCTTTATCTTCTTGATAAACTAAGGCGTTGTTTTCAGGTTTTGGTATTTGAAAAGGGAGTACTTTCATTATGCTCAACTCGTTTCAGTATCTGTTGATTCTTGTTTTAAGTTTATATCGAATATATGCAAATAATATTCAATATTTAATCTTGAATAGTATATATGGATAATATAGTATATGTTATGGATAAATACGCATTAATTTTTAATTACAGTTTGTACTACTTTTGTAAAAATAAAATTAATTACAATGAGTTTAAAATGGAATGGCGTTATGCCTGCAGTGTTTACATGGTTGAAAGAGTCAAAATCCGGCGCTCTTGAAATTGACTTTGATACAACACAAAAACAGGCCGCAGGTATTTTAAAAGCTCAAGGAAAGGGCGGAAGCAGAATGAGTGGACTTGTAGGTTCTGGAACTCTGGGTGAGAATACCTACCTGAGCACCAAACAGCGTCTTTCCTTACTTAAATCCCTTTCAGAGGTTGCTAAAGAATACAATGTCCCGTTGATTAGCGGAGCAGCAGCAGAAACTAAGGAAGAACTTGCCAAAATCGTTGAAGGACTTGCAACAGTTGGAGTTGATACGGTCATGGTCATGCCACCAAAAACTAAGGCGGTTCCTTCTGAAAAAGAAATGTATGAGTACTATGCACTTTCCGAAGCAACTGCAAAAGATGTAGGCGTTACAATTATGCCTTATAACAATCCTGATGCAGCTGGATATCATGCGCTCTCAACTAACCTTCTTATGAGACTTTCTAAACTTCCTAAAGTAACAGCTCTTAAAATATCGACTATAGATGTTTCAATTATTGAAACTTTGATGTTAGAGAATAAAGATTTAAAAATTTTGGCAGGAGTAGATACAGTTACTGTGCATGCAGGACTCGCTGGTGCATGTGGTGGAATTACAGGAGTTGGTTGTATTTTTCCGAAAGCAAGTGTTACTATGCAGGAGTACGTTTTAAATGGAGAATGGGCTGAGGCAAACAAAATTTCTCAGGCTTTAAATTCATTATCGTATCTGGATGCTCAGCCACTGCTTATGGAATATCTTAAGCTTGCTATGGGAATTCATCATAATGATGTTGCTGGAGGGCTTCGTACCTTTGGTAAGAAATTAACTCAACAGCAAATTGATGATGTCCGTGCAAGATATATTCTAGCAAAAGAAAGACTTGAAGTTCTGGACTTAATAGGTTAAGCCTTTAAATATTATAAGAATGAAAATCGTTTTGCAATCTTATGTGGAGTAGAGAAATTTATCGTTGGTTTTTACCGTTGCTAGAGTTAGATATTAGTACTAAATTAGTGCAGAATCTAAAATATGTATGTTAGACATTAGACCAACATGCGAAAATTGTAACAAATCATTACCATTTGATTCTCAAGAGGCAATGATTTGTACGTTTGAATGCACCTATTGTAAAGATTGTGTTGATAACCTGTTGCAGCATGTATGTCCTAACTGCGGAGGTGGTTTTGAAAAGCGACCAATTAGACCAGAAAATTTATTAGAAAAGTATCCAGTTTCAACTAAAATTGTCCATAAACCTGTGGATGTTGAAGCACATTTGAACAATCTAAAAAACTGATTTTAGATTGTCATTCCGCACTTGATGCGGAATCTATTTAATATTAATTAAAAAACAAAACATTTCCCTCTTTTGGAGGGATTAAAGGGAGGATTATGATTACAGGAAAAAATTACATAGGAAATCAATTATCAGCAACAGGAAACAAAACATTTAAAACGTTTAATCCTAAGCTAAATATCGAAAATCAATGGGAAATAACCGAAGCTTCTCAAGACGAAGTCAATCAAGCAGCAAAATTAGCTAATGAAGCTTTTAAAACATACTCCAAAACTTCAGGAGCAAAAAAAGCAGCATTTCTAAGAGCCATTGCCGACGAAATTGAAGCACTTGGAGACGATTTGTTAGAAGTGTATTCAGCCGAAAGCGGTTTGCCAAATGGCAGAGCTATGGGAGAACGCGGAAGAACACTTGGGCAATTACGCGCCTTTGCAAATCATGTAGAGGAAGGTAATTGGGTTGATGCCTCTATTGATACAGCGCAACCAGAACGAAAACCAATGCCAAAAGTAGATTTACGCAAAATGAATGTTGCTTTAGGTCCAGTTGTTGTTTTTGGAGCATCCAACTTTCCATTCGCATTTTCAACTGCTGGAGGAGATACAGCCGCAGCTTTAGCTGCTGGTTGCCCTGTTATTGTGAAATCGCATCCAATGCATGCAGCCACAGGCGAAATGGTAAGTAGCGCAGTTATTAAAGCTGCTGAAAAAACTGGAATGCCTAATGGCGTGTTTTCAAATTTGAATTCTAGCGGAATAGAAGTTGGACAACAATTAGTACAGCATCCAAAAGTAAAAGCAGTTGGTTTTACTGGAAGTATTCGTGGTGGTCGTGCACTCTATGATTTAGCAGCAAAACGTGACGAACCAATTCCTGTATTTGCTGAAATGGGAAGTATCAATCCAGTTGTTATTTTACCACAAGCATTAAATAATAGAGCTGATGCTATTGCGAAAACGTACGCAGGTTCCATTACTTTGGGAACAGGACAATTTTGTACAAATCCTGGGTTAATTATTGGAATTAAATCTGAAGGATTAACCAATTTTGTAAATACTTTAGCCGAAGAAATAGTAAAAGTAGAACCGTCGTGTATGTTACATCCAAACATCGCTGGAGCCTATGAAACCAATAAATCAAAAGCCTTGTCTCAAAGTGGTATTGAAGTGTTAGCTGGTTACGAAAATGATATAGCACCTAATTATGCAAGACAGGTGGTTACTACTGTTGAAGGTGGTACATTTTTAAACAATCCAACATTGCATCACGAAGTATTTGGACCATTTTCGTTGGTGGTACAATGTGAAAATCAACAACAATTAGAAGATATTATTTCCAATTTAGAAGGCCAGCTTACTGGGACAATTATTTCAGATGATAACGAAATTTCAGAACACTCTAAAGTAGTTAATGCACTTCAAAATAGAGTAGGACGAATAATATTTAACGGTGTGCCAACTGGTGTTGAAGTTTGTCCATCAATGCTTCATGGAGGACCTTATCCTGCGTCTACCGATAGTCGTTTTACAGCCGTTGGTGTAGATTCCATCAAACGATTTGTACGACCATTCAGTTTTCAAGATTGGCCAAATGATTTGCTTCCAGAAGAGTTACAAAACGAAAATCCATTAGGTATTATACGTAATGTGAATGGTAAAGTTACCAAAGAAAAAATTTAAAAATATAACTATGAAAGTGCTTAAGTATTTAGTCGTCTTTGTTTTATTTGGAGTTTTAGCTTTTAAAGATGCTTCAAATTCTGATAAATTAAAAGACATAATTTCCAAGTATGAAGCCGAAAGAAATTACGATTTCAAGCGTAATGAATCTGTTGAAAATACCATTAAATACTATCAAGCAGAATCCGATTTTGCGCAAGCACTTAAATCGGAATTAGAAAAAGTCAGTGTTGAAGGGTTGTCACAATCTGAACAAATTTCAAGAGAATTATTGCTGTTCGTATTACAAGATAAAATAGATACGCATACCTATAAAATGTACTTGAACCCTATTACAAATGAGCGAGCATTTCATTTGAATTTAAGTAGAATGGCAAATAGAACATTCAAAAATAAGGAGCAAGTCATCAAATATTTTGAACTGCTTGATGAATTACCAAAACGAGTAGATTATAATTTAGATTTATTGAAAGCAGGTGTTAAAGAGGGTATTTCGCAATCCAAAGCAGTCTTTAATAATTATGAAATTACCTATGATAAACACATAGTTTCTGATGTTACTAAAAGCGAGTTTTATGCACCTTTTAACAACTTGCCAGAATCATTTTCAAAAGCATTAAAAGATTCCATTATCAATGCGGCAAAAGTGAGTGTTCAAAAAAATGCGGTAGAACAATACAAGAAGATTAAAAATTATTTTGAAAACGATTATTTTCCAAACACCAGGAAGGGATTAGGCGTTTCTTCGACACCTAACGGAGAAGCATTTTATCAAAATAGAATCAATTTTTATACTACGAGTACTAAGTATACAGCTGATGATATTCATCAAATAGGATTGAATGAAGTAGCGAGAATTAAGTCGGAAATGCAAAAAATTATTGACGATTTAGGGTTTGAAGGAAGCTTTGCCGACTTTTTACAATTTTTGCGTACCGATGAGCAATTTTACCCAAAAACAGCTAAAGAATTGTTGATGTTCGCTCGTGATATTTCAAAAAGAATAGATGCCGAATTGCCAAAGTACTTTATCACGTTACCAAGAAAACCTTATGGTGTTGTACCTGTGCCTGCTGCCATTGCGCCAAATTACACTGGCGGAAGATATTCAGGGTCGTATAGTGATACAACAGCTGGATTTTATTGGGTAAACACTTATAATTTACCAAGCAGAACCTTATATACAATTCCTGCGTTAACAGCTCACGAAGCAGTTCCAGGACATCATTTACAAATGTCTTTGAACAACGAATTACCAGAAACAATTCCTCAGTTTAGAAGAAATTTATACCTATCTGCTTATGGCGAAGGTTGGGGATTATATTCTGAATATTTAGCAGAAGAAATGGGTATTTACACGACACCTTATGAAAAATTTGGTCAGCTAACGTATGAAATGTGGCGAGCATGCAGATTGGTGGTAGATACAGGAGTGCATGCAAAGGGTTGGACAAGACAACAAATGTTAGATTATATGGCTGAAAACACAGCCTTATCCATTCATGAAGTTACGACTGAAACAGACCGTTATATTTCTTGGCCAGGACAAGCATTATCGTATAAAATTGGAGAAATAAAAATAAGAGAACTCCGCAATAAAGCTGAAAAGGCTTTAGGTGAAAAATTTAATATTCGTGAATTTCATGAAGTCATCCTTGAAGAGGGCACTGTAACACTTTCTATTATGGAAAAACGAATGGATGATTATATAGAAAAAAAATTAAATGAGTAGGACAAAGTTCGTTTGCATTGATGCCCACACTTGTGGAAACCCTGTGAGAGTGATTACTGAAGGGCATCCAAAATTAGTTGGTGACACGATGAGTGAAAAGCGTCAACATTTTCTTAAGGAATTCGATTGGATTCGAAAAGGGCTCATGTTTGAGCCACGAGGTCACGATATGATGAGTGGTAGCTTTTTGTTTCCACCTCACAATCCAGAAAACGATTTTGCCATTTTATTTATTGAAACATCGGGATGCCTACCAATGTGCGGTCATGGTACCATTGGCACCATTACCATTGCTATTGAAGAAGGATTGGTAACACCAAAAATTCCAGGAAAAATTAAAATGGAAGCACCAGCTGGTTTGGTTGAAATAGATTACCAAGAAACCAACGGAAAGGTTGATTGGGTAAAACTCACCAACGTAAAAAGTTATTTAGCAGCAGAAAATTTGACTGTTGAATGTCCAGAATTAGGTGAGATTACATTTGATGTGGCTTATGGAGGGAACTATTATGCTATTGTTGACCCTCAACCAAATTTTTCTGGAGTACATGATTTTTCGGCATCAAAAATTATTCAATACTCACAAGTTGTTAGGCAACGCATCAATGAGAAATATCCAAATAAGTTTATTCATCCTGAAAACAACACCATTCGTGATGTATCACATATGTTGTGGACAGGAAACCCAATAGACCCAACATCGTCTGGTAGAAACGCTGTATTTTATGGTGATAAAGCTATAGACCGTTCACCTTGTGGTACAGGGACGTCTGCACGATTAGCACAATTATATGCTAAAGGAAAATTAAAGATAGGTGAGCCGTTTGTACACGAAAGTTTTATTGGCAGTAAATTTATTGGACGTGTTGAAAAAGAAACGACTTTAGATGGTAAATTAGCAATAATCCCAAGCATACAAGGTTGGGCAAAAATTTACGGATATAATACTATCTTTATTGACGACGAAGACGACCCTTATGCGCATGGATTTCAGGTGATTTAATTCTACGAATTAAATCATCCCGAACTTGTTTCGGGATCTTAACAATATTTAAAAAATATAACATGAAATGCCCAAAACAAAAGTTTTATATCAATAAAAAATAATTTGGCACTACATCTGACTCAGAAAAAAACAATAAATTTAAAGACATGAAACAGATTTCATTTTTATTAGTTGCTTTAATGTTGATTTCAACACCTTTTCAAGCACAAGAAGTAACACAAGAAGTAACACAAGAAGATTATAAACGCGCTGTCAGTTTCATGTATAATAATTCATATAATAAAACAGTTTTTAATCTTTTTACAAATGTTAGTTGGTTTAAAAACAACTCTGGGCTTTGGTTTATTGATTATGCAAAAGATTCTAAATCTTACAAAACCGTAAATTTTAAAGACAACAAAGTTGTTGATTTGTTCGACCATAAAAAACTAGCCCAAGCATTAAATGAACTTAGTGATGAAAATTTAACATCCAATAATTTATCAATCGCAAATATTGAAAGACTTGAAGATGGAAGTCTTGAAATAGGTTTTAAAGGCAAGCAGTATATCTTAAATTTAAAATCTTATGATTTAAAAGTTAAAGAACAAAACGATGTAGAAAATAATAATGAATTTGAATCAAAATCTCCAGATGGTAAATGGGTAGCCTGCACCAAAGACTATAATCTTTTTATAAAATCAATAAAAAATAATCAAGAATACCAACTAAGTACAAAAGGTAAAAGAGGTTATGAATACGCTTCATGGTATGGTTGGTACGACAAAATGGAAGGCGAAAACGGAGAGCGTCCAAAACGGTTTTTTGTGAATTGGTCACCAGACTCAAAATGGATTGCAACAAGTATTGTCGATACAAGAAATGCAGAAAAAATGTATATGCTGGATTATAGTATTGACTCATTGTACAAACCAAAATTACTGTCCTATTACCGAGGTTCGCCTGGTGATACCACAATGGTTCATATCACACCTGTTTTTTATAATGTTGAAACCAAGAAAGAAGTGAAAACCAGTTTGCCAACAGGTACCCACATTAATTCAGTTGCTGTTGAATGGACAGAAAATTCAGGAGAATTATTAGCCAATCATTCAGAAAGAGGGTTTAAAAAATTAACCGTTAAACAAGTTAACTTAATCAATGGAAAAGAAGACATTTTAATTGAAGAAGCAAGCAAAACGAATATTGATAACTTTTGGTATAAAAACCTTGAAGAACAAGGAAAAATCATTTTCCTATCAGAACGAAGTGGCTGGCAACAGTTATACATGGTCGATATAAAAACAAAAGAAACAAAACCAATTACCAAAGGTGATTATTATGTCAATTCTGTGATACATACGAATGAAGATAAAGGAGAAATATACTTTTTAGCTTCTGGTAAAGACAAAGAAATGAATCCTTATCATCAACAACTTTACAAAGTTGATTTAAAAGGAAAAATGACATTATTAACACCTGAAAAAGCGCATCATGTTATCAATTTTTCTGAAAATGGAAAACATTTTGTGGATAATTATTCAGCCATAAATAATCCAACTAAAACGGTCTTAAGAGATTCAAAAAGAGGAAAGATTTTAGCAGAATTAACTGAAGCCGATGTTTCAGGTGCCACTTCAAAAGGGTGGAAGCCTCCAGAAGTTTTTGATTTAATTGGTAAAGATGGAAAAACCACGATTTACGGTGCAATATGGAAACCAACAAATTTTGACGCTAATAAATCGTATCCAATTATTGATGCGACTTATACAGGGCCACATACGCAAGTGTTTCCAAAGTCGTTTGACCGAGCTTTTAGCAACCAATCATTAGCCGAATTAGGTTTTATTGTTGTAGGTGTAGATGGTTTAGGAACCTCAGGACGCTCAAAAGAATTTCACAACCACTCCTACAAGAATATGGAGAATAACCTTGAAGACCATGTGCTGGCAATAAAACATTTAGCAAAAAAACACTCTTGGATTGATATAGACAAGGTTGGAATTTTTGGCCATTCGGCTGGAGGTTACGATACAGGAAGAGGTATGTTAGGTTTTCCAGATTTTTATAAAGTTGGAGTAGCAAGTTCTGCCGACCATGATTTTAGGATGGAAAAAGCTTGGTGGCCAGAAATGTATCAAGGTTGGCCAATTGATGAAACTTATGAAAAGGTGTCGAATATTACCAATGCAGGGAATTTAAAAGGTAAACTATTACTTGTTCATGGCGGAATTGATGATAATGTAAACCCTTCGGCAACTTTTAAATTGGCTGAAGCACTAGTTAATGCAGATAAAGAATTTGATTTATTAATTTTACCTAGTCAGCGTCATGGTTATACTGGAAAAGCCAGAAACTATTTTACAAAAAAACGCTGGAACTATTTTGTGGAACATCTTTTAGGAGCAAAACCTATTTGGGATTTTAATTGGGAATAAATGAGTAAAAATATTGTAATTATTGGTGGAGGAATAATGGGTTTATCTTCTGCATATTACCTTCAAAATGAAGGTCATCAAGTGACAGTTGTAGACCAATCAAATATGGATTCTGGAGCGTCTTATGTAAATGCTGGTTATTTGTCACCAAGTCATATTATTCCGCTTTCTGCACCAGGCGTTATGCGAAAAGGCATCAAATGGATGTTTGATAAATCTAGCCCATTATATATTAAGCCACGACTGGATTTAGATTTTTTAAGATGGACTTGGGCATTCAATAAGTCATGTAATCCTAGACATGTAGAAAAAGCTGCTCCTGTGATAAAAGATATTGCGGTATTGAGTCAGGAGTTGTATAGAGATATTTCAGAAAAAGAAAGCATCGATTCTCATTATGAAACAAAAGGCTTGTTTATGCTTTGCCAAACAGAAAAGGCTCTTGAAGAAGAAGTAAATGTAGCTCATTACGCCAATAAAATAGGATTAGAAGCTAGAGAGATAAGTGCAGCCGAAATTAAAAAATTAGAACCAAATGTTGAGATAAATGCTGTTGGTGCTGCATATTTTAAATGTGACCATCATACCACACCGCATGAATTTATGATTGGTTTAAAATCTGCTTTAAAAAATAAAGGCGTGCAGTTTTTTACCAACGAAAAAGTGGTTGATTTAGAAGTTAATAATAACACTATTAAATCTATTACAACCAATAAACAAAGTATCGATGTCGACGAGGTTGTGTTGGCAGCAGGTTCATGGAGTCATATGTTAAGTAAAAAATTAGGAATTAAATTGCTATTACAAGCAGGGAAAGGATATCGCGTTAATTCTGAAAATGACACAGGCATCACAATTCCTGCCATATTAGCCGAAGCAAAAGTGGCCATAACGCCAATGAACGGTTTTACACGTTTTGCAGGCACTATGGAAATTGCAGGGATTAATCAAAGCATCAATAAAGTACGAGTGGATGCCATTGCAAATGCTGCAAAAAAATACTATCCAAATGTTGACTTAACAGAAGAGGAGAAGAGCAATGCAGCGTGCGGATTACGTCCTGTATCTCCAGATGGATTACCATACATTGGTAAGTCTAAAAAGTGTAATAACTTAACTATTGCTGCAGGTCATGCAATGATGGGCTGGAGTATGGCAACAGCAACAGGAAAGTTGGTGTCTGAGATTATTTCTGATAAGAAATTGTCACTTGATATCAACCCATTTAATCCAGATAGAAGATTTTAATAAAAATATGATAGGAATAGGTACATCAACAATCGAAAAGGAATTAAATGCTATAACATCTACAGCACATTTTGTAGAACCTATCCAAAAACAAGAGTTTCAAGCACGTATAGATAAAGCTTGTAAGCTAATGCACGAAGAAAATGTAAATGCTTTGTATTTACATGCTGGTACTAACTTGTACTATTTTACAGGTATGCATTGGTCTCCCAGCGAACGTATGGTTGGTGCTATTTTGTTTAAAAATGGAACACTCAATTATATTGCTCCTGCGTTTGAAAAAGGAACAATTTTCGATTACATGTTAATTGAAGGTAAGGTTGCGTGTTGGGAAGAACATGAATCGCCTTTTAAATTGTTTGGAGAAGTTTTAGCTGAAAACAATTTTAATGCAATTGATGTTTATATTGATGAAACCACACCTTTTTTTATAACAGATGGCATTAGTCAAGCAAATAGGAAGATAGATTTATATAATGCAAAACCTATTATTGCGAAATGCAGAATGATAAAATCTTCTAATGAGATTGCCATTTTACAACATGTCATGAATATTACGCTTGAAGTACAAAAAGCCACAGCAAGAATATTGAAAGTTGGTATAAGTGCAAAAGAGGTTACAGATTTTATAAACGAAGCACACAAACGCTATGGTATTGCATCAGGTTCCTATTTTTGTATTGTTTTGTTTGGTAAGGATTCTTCGTTTCCACATGGTGTAAAAACTCCTAAAAATCTTGAGTTGAACGATGTTGTTTTAATTGATACAGGCTGTGAAATTCATGGTTATATTTCAGATATTACAAGAACCTATGTTTTTGGCGAAGCAAATAAAGAACAAAAACGCATTTGGAATATCGAAAAAGAAACCCAAATAGCCGCCTTTAATGCTGCGCAGCTAGGAAAAACATGTGCGTCTGTTGACGATGCTTCTAGAGAAATATTGGAATCTCACGGTTTGGGGCCAGATTATGCATTACCTGGATTGCCGCATAGAACAGGTCATGGCATTGGTCTAGATATCCACGAATATCCTTATATAGTTAGTGATAACAAGACACGTTTAAAAGTAGGAATGTGTTTTAGTAATGAACCTATGATTTGTGTGCCCAATAAATTTGGCATCAGACTGGAAGACCATATTTATATGACTAAAGAAGGTCCAAAATGGTTTACTGAACCGTCACATTCTATTGAAAACCCATTTGGATTATAGAATTTACGCTTAAAGACCATCACTTTCAATACTCATTCGCATGGTAATTAGGTGTTTTTTTAGTCCAACTTTTTCGTAAGCTCTAATAGCTGAAGGGTTGTCGTTATAAACATCCAAACGAATTTCAAAAATGTTTCGGTCTTTACACCATTGTAATAATGCATCCATAATTAATTTGTTGTAGCCATTACCACGATGTTTTTCTGGTACAAACATAAAGCCTAAATAGCCTTGTTTATCATGTTTCAAATAAGGTCTATCGTCTTTAATTTTTGCGTAACCTGAAGCAACCAACTCTTTATCTAATTCTACAACAAACAATTCAGAATCTTCATTTTTTATAATGTCTGATAAGTTGTAATATTCAACATGACCCTCTTTTATTGTTGGGTCCATAGGGCGTTCAGCTTCCACTAATCCTTTCATAAATTTCATTAAAACAGGAAGGTCTTCTTGAGTTGCTTTTCTAATAATAGGTGTCATATGTATCAAAAATACTATTCAGTTGGCTTTTGTTCAATCAAATCTAAAATTTATTCCGTTTGTCGAAAAAAATAATCTAATAAAATAATATTTCCGAAATTAGCTTAAATATTTGATTTTCAGCAGCTAAACACCTAAAAAATTAACCTATGGTTCTGGAAATTTCTAATTGCGATAATTGTTATAAAATTAAAGGTAATCTCATCAAAGAAAACCTGAATACATTTCAACATACTTTTAAAAGCATTTTTGATAAAGTCGAACACCTTACAATCAACATTGAAGGTTTAGATCGTATTGATAGAGATGGTGTAAGCGCTATTACTAAGTTACATAATGTTGCTATTTCTAAAAATAAAAAACTGACTATTGTTGGATTGGGTTGTAAAGAACTTCTTGAGCACATAAAAACACATAGTGCTGCTTAAATTACCCTAGTGCCTTCTGAAAGTTTTACGTTATAAAAAGAACAATCATTATTAAAATTATGATGGTAGTTTTTAGCAACCTCGTTTTTAAACTTCTCTAAACCACTAGTCTTTATCAGGTTGATTGTGCAGCCACCAAAACCACCACCCATCATTCTAGCACCAATAGCAATATTGGATTTTTTTGCATAGCCAACTAAAAAGTCAAGTTCTTCACAACTCACTTCATATTGATTTTTTAATCCTTCATGAGATTCAAATAATAACTTTCCAAGCTTGATAATGTCATTTTTTGAGATGGCTTCAAAAGCCTCAAGGACACGATTATTTTCTTGAACAACATACAATGCCTTTTGATAATCAGTTTTTGAAAGATTTTCTTTGTGGAATTGTAAATCACTAATTGTAGCTTCCCTTAAACTATTAACACCAAGTTTTGAAGCTACATTTTCACATGCTTTTCGTCGCTCATTGTAAGCACTTTCGGCTAAACTATGCTTGACATTCGTGTTAATTAAAAGCAGAGAATAGTCGTCAAGATTTAAGGAAACGGTTTTAGCTTCCAAACTTTTGCAGTCCAATAAAATAGCAGCATCTTTTTGCCCAAACATACTTGCGTATTGGTCCATGATTCCACATTTTACACCAACAAAATTGTGCTCTGCTTTTTGTGAAATAAAAATCATTTCCTTTTTAGAAAATCCTAAATTGAATACTGTATTTAAGGCAAATACAACACTGTTTTCTAAAGAAGCTGAAGACGATAAACCAGCACCAATAGGAATATCTCCACTAAAAACAAGATTAAAATTCTCAAGTTGTTCTCCAGTTTTTTGAATTTCAGAGATGACACCTAAAACATAATTTTGCCAACTTCCATTTTCAAGAGGTTTAATATCGTTTATAGAAAACTCAAATTTGTTGTTTGTATTTAAAGCGAGTATTGTAGAATTTTTTAAACCACTTTTTGCAATGGCAACTACAGTACCTTTATCAATAGCCGCAGGAAACACATAGCCATTATTATAATCGGTGTGCTCTCCAATAAGGTTGATACGACCTGGAGAAAATATTAGTGACGGATTTGAGTTAAAAACTTTTAGAAACTCAGACTTTACGGTGTTTATGAGTTGTTGATTCATTTATTTTTTGGAGTTATTGTAAATGAATAAGAATAGTTTTTATTAGCAGGAATTGTATATTCAGGATGAACCAATCGTCCCCAACTTGTGTCGCCGCCAACTCCCATTTGAAGATAATCGATATTCCATTGAACAGTATTTCCAATTTCAATATCTGCACCATGTTTTGTGGTTACTGGTACTAATCCAGAAGCAGATTCTGCGCCTTCATCACTCTTAAAATCCAATTCTTTCATGTTAAAAGGCCACACACTAGCATTGATTAATACTTGTGAAGTTACTTTAAGCATGACATCATTTGAAGAGACTTGCATCCACCTTACATCTGTTTTGTTTCCTGTTTCTTGCGGACGCGAATAGCGATGAAATTGCTCTTCAATTTTTCCAGAATATACGCTTAATTTCTGTCCTGTTTTTCTGTCCCAATAACTTTCACTAGGACCCTTTCCGTACCAAGAAACATCAGCGAAATTTTTATTTAAAGTCATGTACATTCCTAGTCTTGGAATGTTTGGTAACTCTTTTATATTAGGATTGTAATTAAGAGTAACTTTAAGAAATCCGTTTCTGGCGATGGTATAATTTACTATTACGTCGGCTTCGTTATTTGGTAATTTATAATGCACAGCGTAGATGACGTGTTCTTTAATAATCTGCGGATTTTTCACCAATTCTGCTGTATAATTGTAAGTGGCATCTTGCCATAGTTTTGCCCACTTGTCCATACCATTTCCTAAATCGTTATCTGTTGGAGGGCGCCAAAAATTTGGACGAATAGGTTGGTTGGTTATTTCGTTATCTTCAAAAACCCACGATGTTATTTGACCCGAGTTTGAATCAATTTTTAGCTGTACTTTATCGTTTTTAATTTGAATATCATTTCCAGATGTTTCAATATCTAAAATGCTTCCATCATTAGAAGGAGATTCAATGTTGATTCCTTTGTTTAAGATGAATTGGTCCCAAGCTATTTCGTGACCTTTTGGTACTAATTCGGTTGCTTCTTTTTGAATTAAGCTAAATTCAATAATATATTCAGAATCCTGAGCTAGTTCTCTAGGTAAATCTTTTACAGAATAGTTATAGGTTTTTTGTGGTTCTACTTCTGAAAAGCCTAATTTTCCTTGCTTTATTTGCTTTCCATCTTTTAGTAATACCCAATTAACTGTTTTGTCAGACAAATTAGAGAAGAAGTTCTTATTAGTTATTTCAAGATGACCATATCCATTTGCTGGTGTGAAATTAAACTGAACAGGTTCATACACTTTTTTGACTTCCGACAAATGGGGATGAGGATTACGGTAAGGGTCTACCAAACCATTATTTAAAAAATTACCATCGGTTGGTAAATCAGGATGATAATCATGTCCGTAAGCCAAATATGGTTTACCGTTGTCGTCTTTATACTCCAAACTTTGGTCTACCCAATCCCAAATATAACCTCCTTGGAGATTTGGGTAGGTTTCAATAATGTCCCAATAATCCTGCAAGTTCCCAACCGAATTTCCCATAGCATGCGCATATTCAATCATGATGGATGGTTTGTCAGAATCTGATTTTCCATGGCTTATAAGATATTCTGGTTTTGGATACATTGGGCAATACACATCTGTATAATCGTCTTTTCCAGCAGGTTCGTATTGTACAATTCTGTTGTCGTCTTGCTCTTTTAACCACTTGTAAGTTGCTCTAAAAATGTCGCCTTCACCAGCTTCATTTCCGAGTGACCATGAATAAATGGATGGATGATTTCTATCGCGGTAATACATGCGTTGGGTACGCATCATATGTGCTGGCAACCAAGACATCTCGTTACCGATTTGAGTGTCTTCTGAAATTGCTAACGGATGACTTTCAATGTTGGCTTCATCAATAACGTACAACCCATATTTGTCACATAAATCCAACCAATAAGGATCGTTCGGATAGTGAGCAGAACGTACAGCATTGATGTTATTCTGCTTCATTAATTTAATATCTTTTTCCATCGATGCTTTTGATACTACATGACCAGTAAAAGGGTCGGTTTCATGCCTGTCAACACCTTTAAAATATACCGCTTTCCCATTGATGAGTACTTGGCTATTTTTAATTTGCACACGTTTGAAGCCAATGTGTTTTGTGATGAATTGATTGTTATCTAGAGAAATTTTTAAAGTGTATAAATTTGGAATTTCAGCAGACCATGATTTTACTTTTTTGATAATGGTACTGGGGCTAAATTCTTTTGTTGTATTGGCTGGAATTTCAACACTTTCCGAAGTCTTAAAAAATGATTTTTCATCGTCTAAAATTTCAATCGAAATTGTTTTTGACACCCTTTCGTTAGTGTCATTTGTTATGGAGACCGTTCCCTTAAAAATACCATTGCTATAGGAATCATCGAGAGTGGTGTTAGCATGAAAATCTGAAATGTGAACTTTAGGACGAGCATATAAATACACGTCACGCTCAATACCACTCATACGTAGCATATCCTGACTTTCCAAATAGCTTGCATCACTCCATCTAAACATCTGTAACGCAATGAGGTTTTTGCCTTTTTTTAAATTTTTGGTAATATTGAATTCGGCAGGTGTTTTACTGCCTTGAGAATACCCAATATAGTCGCCATTAACATACACATACATGGCAGATTTCGCAGCAGCGAAGTGAAGAATAACATCTTCTGATAAAAATTCTGAATCTAATTCAATAACTTTTCTATAAGTACCTACTGGATTATAATCGGTTGGAGCATCTGGCCATTTAGTGGTGAAAGGATAACGCTCATCTAGGTAAATAGGTTTGCCAAAACCTTCCACTTCCCAATTTGCAGGGACTGGAATATTTGTCCACTCATAATCATCGTAAGCGATATTTTGAAAGGTGGTTGGACGCTGCTTAGGGTCTTTTACCCAGCTGAATTTCCAATCGCCATTTAAACTTAAAAATCGTTTGGAGTGTTCCTTTTCTTGGATGTTTGCATTCTCAAAGGCAAAAAAAGTTGCTCTTGGTGCTAATTTATGGTCTTCAAATATTTCATGGTTGTAATGAAATGTTTGTGTTGCAACAACAGGCAAGGGCTCTTGTTTGCAGGCCAGAACCAATAAAATTAAAAATAATGTTATAATTTTTTTCATCAATATGTCGTCATAAAATTTTCAGCAAGAATTTTTCTCAAATAGAAAAGTAACTCTTTGGCGTGTTCTTTATTGAACACTATTGGTGGTTTAATTTTTAATACGTTGTGGTCAGGACCATCGGTACTCATTAAAATACCATGGTCTTTCATTCTATTTGCCAAATAATCGGTTTGTGGTGCCAACGGATTCATATTATCATCAACGAGTTCTATTCCCAAAAATAAACCCTGTCCACGAACATCGCCAATAATTGGAAATTCTTTAGAAAGTTGTTTTAATTCAGTTTTTAAAAATTCGCCAACTTCCAAAGCATTTTGCTGTAATTGTTCACGTTTTACGGTGCGTAAAACTTCGGCGGCAATAACGCAAGACACAGGATTGCCGCCAAAGGTGTTAAAATATTCCATGCCATTGGCGAATTTGTCAGCAATTTCTTGTGTACAAGCCACAGCCGCAACAGGATGACCATTGCCCAAAGGCTTACCAATAGTGACGATATCAGGAACAACATTATGCAATTGAAATCCCCAAAATGTGCTTCCCATTCTGCCACAACCAGTTTGCACTTCGTCTGAAATACAAACACCTCCAGTTTCTCGAATCAATTGATATGCTTGAGATAAAAAGCCATCAGGTAATTCTACTTGACCACCACAACTAATAATGGGTTCAATGATAAAAGCAGCGACATTGCGTCCTTTTTGATGAACAGTTTCAATACATTTTTTAACTTCCTCAGCATATTGTTTTGCGGTGTTTTCTCCACGGTATTTTCCTCTAAACGCATCAGGTATTGGGAAAATATGCGTATGTTCTGGAGCGCCATGGCCACCTTTTCCATCAAATTTATATGAGGATATATCAACGCACATATTGGTGTTGCCATGATAGCCAACTTCACTTGCAATAATATCGCGTTCGCCAGAATATGCTTTTGCCATTCTTATGGCCAATTCGTTGGCTTCGCTACCAGAATTCACAAAATGTAAAACGTTCAATTCTGGTGGTAAGGTTTCAATTAATTCTTTGGCCAACTCATTAATATTGTCATGCAAGTACCTCGAATTGGTATTAAGCAATGCCATTTGTTCTTGACCAGCTTTGACCACATTGTAATGTTCATGACCAACATGTGCCACATTGTTTACGGTGTCTAAATATTTTTGGGCATATTGGTCCATTAAATAAACACCTGCACCTCTAACCATTTTAATTGGTGTTTTGTATTGCAAACTCAAACTTTTGCCTAAATGCTGCTTTCTATATGAAATAAGTACTTCGTTGGTGGTGCTTTTCGAATCTTTTAGTGCGTCGGATTTAAATAATAAATTGGGATTTGGACATAGTCCTCTCCAAACCTCTAATTGCTTGAAATAAGCAACACCTGGAAAATCTATTCTATAATCTAGCTTGCTCATCATAATCTGAAAATGTAGATGAGGCGCCCAATTGCCATTTTCAGGATAATTACCCAATTCAGCAATTTTTTCGCCTTTTTTAATAATATCTCCTAATTGATGTTTGGTTGCACTTTCAACGGTATTATGACCATAAAGCGTGAAGAATTCAAAATCTTCAATAGTGTGTTTTAGAATTACCAAACCTCCATATTCTTTATCTCCTGCATCATTAACAGCGCAAACTACTTCACCATCAAACAAGGTATGAACAGGTGTATTGGCATGAAACCAAAAATCGACACCCAAGTGAATGGTTCTACTTTCACGACCATTATTCCCAATTTTATCATAGGCTGTTGAAGTATAAATAGGTCTGGGTTCTAAATAACCTCCTGCCAACACTTTGTTTGGATGTTTGGCTTGAAACCTGTCAATTTTAAATTGAAATAAATCAAGGTCGTTAAAATTTTCTTGATGACCAATCCATGTACTGGACACACTTAAATCGATATGCTGAAATTCGTCACTTGGTGCAGTCGGAAATAAATCTGATATTTTAAAGGTGTTTTTTGAAGCCCAATTATTAAATTTTTCTCTATCAGGATGTGCAGTAAAACCACAAGCCACTCTAAAACTATAATGTGCAAAATCTGGTGCTATTTGATGCCATTTTTTTAAGACTCCCCATGCTGGTTTTTCACTAATCCATAGATATTCATTATCGGGTTCTTCAATTTTACTCATTGCTGCTCTTGTGACAATAATTACCAACCGCATGGCAATAGCGTTGAATAAATGTGCTAATTCTTCTTCTTTTAAAGAAAATGAAGAATGATAACCTCTCACTAGATTGAGTGAAGCATCCAATGGGTCGTTATGACCAAAAATGCCATAAGCACATAGGATTGCCAAATCGTTAATAGTTTGAGTGTAAATAGCATCACCATAATCTATAGCTGCTATTGCTTTTGGGTGAATCAAATCGCCTGAAACAATAATATTATTATCATTTGGGTCATTATGAACAACGCTTTTTCTGAGTTTTGAATATGAAGCAAAATCAGACTCAAATTTCGACTGAAAATACGTTAGAATCTCTTTTTCTTCTTTGTCGAATAAATGAAGCTGTTCTTTAGTCCACAAAGATTGCGCAACATCCCATTCAAAATTATAATGTGCTTCTGGGTGGTCAAAATCTTGAAGCACTTTGGTTAATAAACCACATTGTTTTCCTAAACTAAATCGAAAATCTTCTAATTGCGGATTAACCTCACTCCAAACTCTTCCTGGAACCCATGACAAAAGCCTTACATATCGTAGGTTGTCATTGCCATCTTTTATTTCGGAAATAGAATCTCCATTTTTATCAAGAATCACTTTGGGAGCGATTAGGTTTTCATCACTTGATTCAATGGTTTGTAATAGATTTTGTTGAAACTCAAGATAATTTTTATTCTCTTTAGGGCGAGAAATCTTAAGAATAAATCCTTGTTCGTTGTCAACTTTAATTCTGAAATTAAAATCGACATATCCAGGTAAGGATGATGCTTTTCCTTTGATATTATAAAGCTGAAAAAGGATGTTTTCGGCTTCTTGAATTGCTATTTTTATGTCAGTATAATTCATTTTAGAAATCAATTATTGAATTGGAGTTAACTTAAAAAGCACAACATCTCTATTAGGAACCTGTAAGGTAATTATATCTTTAGTGCTTCCAATCATTTTATCTTTCCAAACATTAGTGATGCTGTATTCGCCTTTAAATCCCTTTATTTTGAGTTTTTCCCAATTCAAAGTGTAGTCTTTTGCTTTTGTATCTCTATTAAATAAACAAATGGCTATGTCTCCATTAGATAGAGGTTTTTGCCAAATCTCAAAATGGCCATCATCTTGAATTTTGAAGCCTTGTTTGCCAAGTTTATCTTGATTTATCGCGATGACGTTTTTATTAGTAAGAATTTCTTGTGTGTCTAAAGTCATGTTTCGTAAATCATTTCCAGTCATTAAAGGTGCTGCAAGCATACACCACATGGTAAAATGAGCTCGACTTTCGTTAACTGGCATTTCAATTCCAACGGCTAACATATCTGGGTCGTTCCAATGCCCTGGACCAGCATATTTTTCTAATCCAACTTGTTTGTCAAGTATATTTGACCAACCTATTTGGTTTCCCCAACGGTCGCCATCAAACCGTCCATCAAAACTAATATCGTAGGTGGTTCGCCATAGATGCCCAACCTCTTGTGCCCATTCCCAAGGTTTATTAATTCCCCATTCACAAATGCTAAAAAGCATGGGTCTTTTGTTTTTGTATAAAGCATCACGCATTAATGTATAAGACGCAATTGCATCTTGTCCTTCGGTATTGCACCAATCGTATTTTAGATAGTCAACTTCCCATTCGGCATATTTTTCAGCATCTTTAAACTCAAAACCTTTACTTCCAGGTCTTCCGGCACAAGTGTGTGTTCCTGCGTCTGAATAAATTCCAAATTTTAATCCTTTAGAATGAATATAATCAGCAAGCGCCTTCATTCCTGAAGGAAATTTTTCTTTATCAACAATAATGTAACCATTGTCATCACGACCTACTTGCCAACAATCGTCAATAACAATATATTCATAGCCAACTGCTTTTAGTCCTTTTGAGACCATAGTATCTGCCATTTCTCTAATAACTTTTTCGTTAATGCCATCACACTTAAATGTATTCCAACTATTCCAACCCATTGGAGGTGTTAATGCAATACCGTCGAATTTTTGTGCTTGAGAAATTGAAAATGAAAAGATGAAAATTAATGCTAAAATATGTTTCATGTCTTACTAGTTAATTGGTACAATCCAATAAGAATAATTATATGATTTATATGGTAATCTGTACTGTTCCAAGGGTAATCTTCCCCAGCTATTGATGCTGCCCAAGCCAGAACTATAACCATCAACATTCACATACACTTCTTGTCTTGGTGTTAGTTCTCCTGCGTGTTTTTTGGCTTTTTCAATACCAGAATCTAAATCGTCTTTACTAAAATTCAAGGCAGATACATTGAGTAGATTTTCGCCATAAATTTTAATTCCAACGCCATTTTTTTGTTGCAATTTTACCCAACGAACATCGAGTTTATTTCCTGTTTCTTGAGGGCGAATGTATGGAAAATACTGCTCGCTAATAGCTTGCTTATACAAACCAACTTTTGCGGCATGTTGCCTGTCTAGATACGCTTCAAATGGCCCTTTGCCATACCACTCAATAGTTTTATAAGTTTGAGGCAATACCATTTCATTGCCAAATTTAAAAAGATTACTATGGTCACCTTTTATGGCATTAAAGTCATTGGTGATTTTTATAACGCCATCGCCATTAATATTATAGGTTTGCGTGTATTCAGCATCACCATCAAAAAGGATTCTTTTGGTTGTTATGGTGAGCGATAATTTGTTTTCTTGTTGGATTGAGGTGTTAATTTCCCATTTGGTTGCTGCGTCTTTCCACGCTCTGAATGTTTTTTGTTTTCCTGCTCCATAATCATTGTCTGTTGGTGCTCTCCAAAAACTCACATCAGCTGCTTTGTCAATTAAGTGTTTTCTTTTAAAAACATAAGATGTTAATTGCCCCTTTTCTGTATTAAAAGTTAGTTTGAAGTTTTTACCCGAAACAATAATATCATTATCATTCGACACATAGCTTACTTCATTTTTAGACACGCTTGGTGGCTTAATATTTTTTGTGGATAATTGAAACTGTTCATAGGCGACTTCAAAGCCTTGAGGCAATAGTGGGTCACTCGCTTTTAATGTTGCTTTTAAGTTTAAAAAATATTCTGCATTTGATTTTAGTTCTGTTTTAAAAGGAATGGTGAACGCTTTAGTTTCTTGTGGTTTGATATTTACATTATTAATCGTTCCTTTTTCTACTATTTTTCCATCTGCAATGATATTCCAAGTGAAATTATAATTAGATAAATCCCTAAAGAAGTACCAGTTTTTAATATTGATAATTCCTTTTGATATATCATTTTCATAGAATTTTATGTTTTGCTGAATGTGCTTCACTTCATAAATATGCGGATTGGGTTTTCGGTCAGGTTGCACCAATCCGTTGTTTAAAAAGTTGTTGTCACTAGGCACATCTTCTGGGCCAAAATCACCACCATAAGCATAGATTTCTTTGCCGTTCTTAACGGTTTTGAGTCCTTGATCTACAAAATCCCAAATAAAACCTCCTTGAAGTTTATCGTATGTTTCAAATAAACCCCAATATTCTTTAAAGCCTCCCATACTATTTCCCATGGCATGCGCATATTCGCATTGGATGAGCGACTTTGTTTTGGTATCGTCTTCGGCGTATTTTTTAACATCATTGGGAGTTGCATACATAGGAACATAAAGGTCTGAATTCCATTGCAGTTCTGCACGTTCATATTGAGTTGGTCTTGTGCTATCCATCTCTTTAGCCAATAAATAGGTTTTGTAGAAATTGTAGCCGTTTCCTGCTTCATTTCCTAAGGACCAAATAAGTATTGAAGGATGGTTTTTATCACGAGCAATCATGCGTTGCGTTCTGCTTAAATGTGCATTTAGCCACTTGGGATTGTTGCCCAAAGTTCGTTCTAAATTATAACCTATTCCATGAGATTCGATGTTGGCTTCATCTATCACGTAAATACCATATTGGTCACAGAGCTCGTACCAATAAGGGTCATTTGGATAATGACTTGTTCTTACGGCATTGATATTATATTCTTTAAAAATTTGAATATCACGTAACATGCTCTCCTTAGAAATAACATGACCAGTAATTGGGTCTGTTTCATGTCGATTTACACCTTTGAATAAAATAGGTTTTCCGTTTAATAAATAGCGTCCATTTTTCACTTCGGACGTTCTAAAGCCTATCTTTCTAACAATCGCTTCTTTAACGACGCCTTTATCATTTTTATGTGTAATATGAAGCTGATATAAATGCGGTGTTTCGGCTGTCCAACTCAAAATATCCTTAAATTGTGAAGCAAATGTAATTGCGTCTTTGCTGCCTGAATTCAATACAAAGTCTTTTCCTGACTCAAAAAGTATCGTGCCTTCTTTTATAATTTCAATGGAAATACTGCCTTTTTGTAGTGTTTTTGTATTATTCGCAACAACGACGTCTAACTTAAAATCGCCATCGGTATAAGTATTAATTAAACCAGCCTTTACCGTAAAATCACCTATGTGTATTCTAGGTTTTGCATACAAGTACACATCTCTTTCTATTCCTGAAAACCTCCAAAAATCTTGGTCTTCCAAATAGCTTCCATCACTCCAACGATACACTTCAAGTGCAATGGTGTTTGTGCCTTTTTTCACAAATTCGGTAATGTTAAACTCGGCTGGAAGTTTCGAGCCTTGACTATAACCCACTTTTTGGCCATTAACCCAAACGTAAAAAGCTGATTTCACGGCTCCAAAATGAACTATGATTTCTTTATCATAAAAATTTTCTGGCAAGGTAAATGTGCGTTTATAGGAGCCTACTGGATTGTAACCATCAGGAATGTCTGGAGGATTCGGATTTCTAGGTGCAAATGGGTAAATAACGTTGGTGTAAATGGGTACTCCATAACCTTCAATTTCCCAATTTGCAGGTACTTTTATGTCTTTCCAGTTATCAGTTGAATATTCATCTTTATAAAAATCTTTAGGGCGTAATTCTGGAGATTTTACCCAATTAAACTTCCAGATTCCGTTTAGTGATTTATAGTTTTTAGATTTTGAAACGTTGTTTTCTTGAGCTAATTTTTCGGATTCAAATGAAAAAAAAGTGGCTCTAGCTGGAAGTTTGTTGATTTCAAAAACTTCGGGATTTTCAATGACAGAATCTAAGGTTTGAGCATACAAAACAGTACATCCAATAAAAAGAGTAAAGTAAAGGGTTGCAATGTATTTTGAATATCTATTAATCATTGAATTTATAGGTTTTACTTAGGTTGATAAATAAGGTGTTGGAACCATTCTCAAAAGGAATCATATAAAAACTATAAATGTATTTTTTTGAACCTTTAAACTGATATTTTTCTTGTGGTCTTGCTCCCCAACTATTATCGCCAGCAACACCACGTTGCCCCAAATCGATGTTGAGTTGTACCAAATCTTTTTCTTTAATGTCGATGGTGTGCTTACGTTTATTGGAATTTTCATAATCTAAACCTGATGTGGCGTCAAAATCTTCATTTTCCATGTGTAATGCGCTGAAACTTAAATGATTTTCTGAACCAGAAACGAAAAGTAATCCACTGTTTTGCGCGTTTGAAACAGCTAGCCAACGCGTGTCTGTTTTGTAACCATTGTCTTGCGGACGAATATATGGTACATATTGTTCGCTGACTTTTGAGGTATATACATCAACAAAAGCAGAAGCTTTTCGGTCTTGATAATTTTCATGAGGGCCACGACCAAAGTAACTTAGTTTATCGTAAGACTTTGGAAGTTGCAAACGCATGCCAATTCTTGGAATATCACCTTTGTAATTCGTTTCGCTTAATGTGTTTTCAATTTTAACAACACCATTGGTTTTGATAGTGTAGCTAGATGTAAATGTGCTTTCTACAGCAGGCAGTTGATAAGTTACATTTAATACTACATCACCATTATCAAGATTTTTTGTTTTTATATTTATTAGTTTAGAATTAACGCTAGCCTCTTTCCAATTTATGTTACGTTGTTGCATTCTATTTCCGAAATCATTATCTGTAATAGCCCTCCAAAAATTTGGCTTTGGACCTTTAGCATTATTAATGAGCTCAACATTGTTAAATTGATACGAAACAATTTTTCTTCTTTTTGAGCTAAAAACTATTTTTACGATTTCATTAGAAATGATAATTGCGTCTTTTGGTTTTCGAACTGTTAATTTTGATTTAGAATCAATTCTTTGGATTTTTTTACTAAACTTTTTTGCTAAAAATAATTGCTCACGAGCGACTTCAAATCCTTTTGGTAAAACGCCCCAATCTTGTTTTGTGGTTGCTGAAAGATGGACAAAATACTCGGTGTTATCTTTAAAATTAATATCCTTTAATGGAATGCGAATGAGTTTTCCTGTATGTGTTTCCACCGAAATATCTTCCATATGTATGGTTTGCAGCACTTTTCCATCAGCTTTGATTTCTGCTGTAAAATTGAATTGACTAAGATTGGTAAAGTCATATAAATTTTCAACTAAAACCCTCAATTCATCATGACGATTAATGCCTTTATGCTTAAAGTTAATATATTCATGGGCTTTTTTTACTTCGTACAAAGCAGGTTGAGGTGTTCGGTCTGGAAAGACGATACCATTATTTAAAAAGGTATTATCACTTGGCATGTTTTCGCCATAATCGCCACCATAAGCATAATAGCGCTCGCCGTTTTCATTGGTTTTCCAAATGGATTGGTCAACCCAATCCCAGATAAATCCACCTTGAAGATTGTCATACAGCTCGATAATATCCCAATAATCTTGAAAATTTCCTGTACTATTTCCCATAGCATGCGCATACTCACTTGGTATATATGGTCTATCAGTTTTTGATTTTCCAACCTCCTCAAATCGTGCTGGACTTGGGTATTGAGGCACTATGATGTCTGTGTTGGATTCCATATCATACAAACTGCCATCGTAGTCTTTATATGGACGTTCGTATTGTACAGGACGTTTTGTTTTGTCGTTTGCTTTTATGGCATCATAACCTTTAAAAAAGTTGATGCCATTTCCAGCCTCATTGCCCATAGACCAAATAATTACGGAAGGATGATTTTTATCACGTTTAACCATTCTCGTCATTCTATCAACATGAGCGTTTTCCCAAGACGGTACTTTTGCCAAAGAATATTTTCCGTAGTACATGCCATGCGATTCAATATTGGCTTCATCCACCACATAAATACCATACTCGTCACATAATTCATAAAATCGTCGCCCTCTAGGATAGTGTGCTAAACGTACTGCATTAATATTATTTTCTTTCCAAAGCTGGATGTCTTTTTTTATCAACTCTTCAGACATTACATGACCAGTTTCTGGGTCAACTTCATGCGCATTTATACCTTTTAATGTAATACGCTGACCATTAAATAGTAGCAATCCATTTTTAATTTCCACAGAACGAAAACCCATGTTTCTAACAGTAGCTTCAATGGTATTTCCTTTGGCGTCTTTTGTTTCAATAATAAGCCTATATAAATTTGGATGCTCTGCACTCCATTGTTTTACATTTGGAACACTTGCTTTAAAACTAGTTGAAACACTACTGGATTTACCGACTTGTATTTTATTTTCGGCAGAAGACATTTCTCTGCCATTATCTAATAATTTATACGACACTGAGATGCTTTCATTTTTAGAAGTATGATTTTTTAAGTCAACATCTAAAGTAAATACGCCATTTTCATAAGCGTTGTCTAATGTTGAAACGATTTCAAAATCTTGAATGCGAACTTTGGGTTGCGCATACACAAATACATCACGTTCAATACCACTAATACGCCAAAAATCCTGACATTCAAGGTATGAGCCATCAGTCCAACGGAAAATTTGAATAGCAATGGTATTTTTTCCAGTCTTTGCTGCTTTTGTAATATTAAATTCTGAGGGTAATTTACTGCCTTGTGAATAGCCAATATATTTACCATTAAGCCATACAAAGCCACCAGCTTTTATAGCGCCAATGTGAAGAAAAATTTCTTTACCCTTCCAAGATTTATCAATCGTAAAATCACGACGATAGGTGCCAACAGGATTGTAATTATCTGGCACGTCACCTGGGTTTTTTGGATAGATTCTATCAACCAATTCCATATCGTCAGCAACCATTGCTTTGTAGTCGGTAAATTCGTATTGATGGTTCACGTAGATTGGCACACCAAAACCTTCAACTTCCCAGTTTGATGGTACTTTAATGTTATCCCAATCGGCAACATCAACACTGGGTTTCATAAATTGTGTTGGTCTGTCTTTAGGGTTTCTTACCCAGTTAAATTTCCAAGTACCATTCAATGATTTGTGAAACTGAGGTATGTTTTTTAAAGCGTTATCTACTGAAGTAAAGGACGTAAACGATGCGTGGGCAGATTCTTTGTTTTCGCTAATTACTTGCTCGTTTTCAATGTAGTGCTTGTAGTCTTTTATTGGGTCTTTTTGTTGACAGTAAACTGTCAAGCTAATAAGTAAAAGCGTGAAAAGTGTAATATTTTTAATCATTGGTTTCGTTCATTAATAATAGGATGACGTGCGCTGCGCTCCAGCTAAAATTTTGAGCATGAAGGCCTTCGCCAGTTAATGGATGATAATTTTCTCTAATGGATTGTCCTTTTCCCAATAAACCTTCAGCACCTTCGAGTATTTGAATAGTGGCTTTGTCAGCTTCCCTGTTGAAGCCATAATTTCGTAAGCTTTTTACTCCAAAATAGGCTTGGTCTAACCAATTTGGACCTCGCCAATAGCCTTTTAATGGGTCGAATTTTTCGTGGTCTGCACTCATGGTTTGAAATGGCACTTTGGTAAAAAACTTTTCAGAATTCATCATTTTATTTTTTACAGCGTCGGCTTGTTGTTGTGTAGCTGCTTTTGCCCAAAGAGCTGTCCAACCTTCGCTGCCTTCTCCTTTAATAAAGGTGTTTCCATCTAAGTTGGTATCGTAAAACCAACCGTCTTCATCATCATAAAATTGGGTTTGGATTTTGGTTTTTAATGCATCGGCTTCGTTTTTATATTGTGAAGCATCGTTTAAATTTAAGGCTTCTGCTAATTCCACTAAAAATAGTTTTTCAGCATAGAGATAGGCGTTTAAATCCACACTTTCTTGGTCTAAAGAATACGCTCCTTCTTCATTTTTAAGAATTTTTGAATAGTCAAATCGGATGGCGTTATCCATACCGCTTTCCCACTTGGCTGCGATTAAACTACCATCTGTTGAGCCATATTCGCACAATCCATCTTGGTCGTGGTCACGCTTATTGTACCACCAATAATGGTATTTTTTAAGTTTAGGATACATGTATTTTACAAAGGTTAAATCCTTATCTTTTTTATAGATGTTTGCAACAGCCCAAGCTGATAAAGGCGGTTTGGTATCTCGATAGTTGTGTTTTTCTATAAGTGTATCTCTGAATACGCAATCAGCTACAAAACCATCATCGTTTTGAAATTTGAACATGAGTTTTACTTGTTCTTTGGCTAAGCGTACATCGTAATATGACAAGCCAACCGCATGCTTCCAAGAATCCCAAGACCAGAAACCATTAAACCATTTGTAATGATAGCTAGGGAATAAGCCTTCATGTTCTATTTCGCCAGCTGGAATACGCCAATTGTTTTGCAAGGTTAGGTGTGCTTTGGCTAACACTTCGGCATATTTATTGTCTTGAAATTGTGGTTTTCTGTTGTCAATTAGTGATTTTAACTGACTGTTTTTTTCTTGTTTTCTTGCTTGGAGTACTGAATCAAAATCGACGCTTTCTATCAATGCTTTTTCTTGTTCCCATGAATATTCTGGGAAGATGAAGGTTTGGGAGATGATTATTTCTTTTTTCTTATTAGGTTCAATTTCAAATGGATTATAGTAAAGAGTGATATCTCTGTCAAGACCTGAGCCATGAATCGTGTCATTTAAAGATTTAATATAGCCAATGGCTTCAGATTTGTTTGAAGTAATTTTTAATGTCTGTCTATCTTCAGTTGAGGTTTCTAATCCAATATCAAATAAATCATTTGAAGATGACAATTGTATTGTAATTTTCTTATCAGAAATATTTTTTATTATTAAATTTTGTAAAGCAGTATGACCACTTAAAAACAATAATGTTCCTTTGACATCTAAGGAATCATTTTGAAAGCCTAACTCTAAATGACTGCTATAGCTTTTTTGATAAGATTGATTTTCATCCCATTCTATAATTTTAGCATCATACCCATTTCCAAATAAGAAATTAGTTAATCCGTATTTTGATGACCATACTCCATTATCCTGAGTCATCAAAAATGGTCCAGAAAATCCAAGATTATGCGATGTTGAATCAGGTAAACCATAAGCAAACCAAGCACCTTGGTCAGAGAACATTAAACCAGATTTATCTAAAGAATCTTTTGGTGTAATGCGATAATCTAAAATGTTTTCACTGAATTTTAAGTAATCAATTTCAGTTACTTCTTTTGGTTCTGGTTTACAACCAAAAAATGAAGTGACTATTAGTATAACAATGAGTTTTTTCATCTTAAAATAAAACCGTTTTTCATTGGGTCTTTTGGGTCTATTACAAATGTATTCATTCCTGTAATATGTGCAATACCTTCGACTTGAGGAATTACAGCTTTAAATGGACCATAATCTTCTTCAGAAATTATTGAGCCTCTAAAGATTGAACCCGTTATACTTTCAATTGCCATCGTTTCTCCGTAATCAATTTCTTTTCGAGCTTTATGAATTGCCATTCTGCCAGAAACACCTGAACCTGTTGGGCAACGGTCAACTTCTCCTTCGGCAAAAACGCAAACATTCTTACTGTCTGCTCCTGAAGGTTGTTTGTTATTATCGATAAATATTGTTCCGTAAAGGAAGCCTAAATCATTTTCAAATGGGTGTAAAATTTCTTTGTCAGCTCTCATTACAGCATTTTTTATTTTCATTCCATAATCAATAAGCTTTCGATAAGCTTTTGTGCTTAAGTCAAAATTAAAGCTATTTTTTGCCATATCAACATACGCATAAAACGCGCCACCATAAGCTAAATCATAAGTAATTTTCCCCAAACCATCAACCATTATAGTTTTGTCTAAGCCAACCACAAAACTTGGAACACAATGAAAGCTAACTCCTTTAACTTGTCCATTTTCAACATGAGCATAAGACGTGATTCTTCCGCAGGGAGCGTCAATTTTAATAATATTGTCACCCTCTTTTACATCAATCCAGTTCATTTCAATAGCTAAAGTTGAAATGGCAATAATGGCATGACCACACATGGTTGAATACCCTTCGTTGTGTAAAAATAGGATTCCAAAATCACTATTGTCATCATTAGGAGGTACTAAAATACAGCCATACATATCTGCATGACCACGAGGTTCAAACATTAGTGAAGTCCGCAAATAATCGTAATGTTCTTTGCAATATCTTCTATATTCTAAAACGGAGTTACCTTTAAGTTCTGGAAAACCATCAACAATTACACGAAGCGGTTCGCCTCCAGTATGCATATCGATGGTTTTTATTTGTAGCCAATCCTTATGTGGTTTAAACTCGGTTTTTGAAAGTATATTTTGATAGGTTTTACGCATTAATAAACTGTGTGTAATAATAATTAGCTGCAACTAAATCTTCAAGGGCATGACCAACAGATTTAAAAACTGTGATTTCTGATTCACCAGTTCTACCTGACTTTTTATTTGAGCAAAGTTGAAATAAATCGGCTTTTACATCTTCTTCTTCGAGGGTTCCATTGTTAAGCGGAATTACGATATCTCCACTCTCCTTAAGTCCTCCTTGAAATGTATCGACAAATACAGTGGATTTTTTTATGGTGTCATCATCAGCCTCTCGCATATCTTTTTTATAAGCACCAACAAGGTCAATATGTTGTCCTTTAGTTAAATATTTGCCAAGGACTAAAGGTGTTTTTGATAGTGTTGCTGAAGAAATAATATCAACTTCAGAAATTTTTCCTTCAATGGTTTCTATAGCTTGAACCGTATATTTTTCGTTTGAAAGCATATTACAAATGGTTTTTGCTTTTGCAAAATTCCTTCCCCAAACATACACTATTTCAATAGGTCTTACAGAAGTATGAGCCTTAATGAGATTAATTGATAGCGCTCCTGTACCAATCATTAAAAGAGAGTTGGAATTTTCTCTAGATAAAAATGAAGATGCCAAAGCTGAAGCTGCTGCTGTACGTTTTGCAGTTAAACTCTTAGCTTCTAAAAGTGCTTTTATCGTTCCTTTTTTTGCGTCTAGATAAATATAAGTTCCTTGAATGGAAGGCAAATCAAACTGTCCGTTTTCTGGAGACACAGTTACTACTTTAACACCAGCTTCTTTACTTGGGTTCCATGCAGGCATTAATAATAACGTTGAGTCTGAGTTGACTTCAGGGTTTTGAAAATCGTGGTGATGACGCATTGGCACGATAATGTTGTTTGAGAAAAAACCTTTTTTTAACGCTGAAATTAATTCAGGAAAGTTGGTGTTTTTTTCTATAAAATTAGCATCAATTTGAACGATGTTATCCATATGCTAAAAATAAGAAAACTTAAATCCTGATAAAATATTTATTCGGTTTTAAATAAGATAAAACCAATCTTTGATAATTTTATATCAATTATAGGATAATTATTTTCTAGCACTATGCTATTTACCATTTTTTAGTTTTTCTCAAGAAAAGCCTTTCCTGAAACAGCTAAAAAAGGCTTCCAAACGGCTAATATTTTAGTTAGATTAATAACATTAACTAAAAACAACTGTAAATTAAATTATGATTTAAGCAAAAATTACTAGAAATATTAAAGGGAATAGCATACCTAAAAGAGCCAGCTTCCAACCACGTTGTTTAAATCCTTTTTTACCCATTGGAATTAAAATTCCAGTCATAGCTATTAGTATCATTGCAGCACCAAAAATATCTGAATACCAAATCCAAAATTTATTTGTGGTTTTGTGTAAATACATAGAGTGACCTAGAATAGGGACTTTACGTTTGTATTCTATGGTTCCAGTCCCTGTTTTCATGTCAATATCTGCTACACCATTATCTTTAAAATAGACGCGAAGTTGATTGTCTCTTATTCTATAACTGTCAAACTCATTTTCAGTCCAATCTTTTGAAACTTTTTCTAGATAATCTTTGTCATCAAGTCTCTCGATATTTTCTGGAATCTCTAAAGCAATTTCTTCAGACTCATAGGTATAGTCCATTGGATACCAGTCTTGACGATGATTTAATACAATTCCTGAAAAAGAAAAGGCAATTATTAAGCCAAAGTAGAAATAAGCTACATCCCGATGGATTGCCCTGTTTGTTAGTTTCATGTACTAATTTTTTTTTAAAATTAGCCACAAATATAATACTTAATCTTATTTAGACTAAATATAAATAACTTTTTTATCCTAAAATTTTTGTCTGCTTTTTATAAAACGCTTCTTGCTGCTTTTTCATAAGCTCTCGAGCAATTTTCTTCTTGTAAGCATAGAGTTCTTCTTCTTCACTAATGTCACCATAGACACGGTCGTTAATAGCATTATCAGTATTTAAAACTGCTTTTCGTTGATGTGATTGTTGCTCAGACCACGTTTTAAGTTTCGACTCTTCCTCTAAAAACTTAATATCGTATTCGCCTTTTGGAGATAATAATTTAGCAAAAATAGGAGACGTTTCAATCGCTAAAAACAATAAGAATATAAAGAATGATGGCAACCAAGGCAATTCTCCTAAAGCATTGACACGCGCCATTAATCCATCAAAATTATCTATGATTGGTTGCGAGGTTGTTACTGCAGATTCATAATCGGAATTTAATTGTGCTATTTGCGCTTCGGCAGCAATGATTTTTGCATTATTGGTTTCTTTAAGTGTTTGTAAAGCAGCCAATTCAGCATCATGTTTGTCACGTTTTTCTTTATACACAGGACCTTTGCCCAAAAGCATGGTGCCTTCTCGTCCTTCGGCTTCAGCAATGTATGTGTTGTAGTAATCGTTTACTTCGGCTTCTTTTGCGTCTATTTGACTTTGAAGTGCGTTAATATCACTGGTCAACGACTCAACCGTTGGTGTGTATTGTTGCGCAATTTGTTCTTTATTGGCAAGAGTAAATTCATTTTTCTGCTCTAAAAGCACTTGATTAATTTCTTTTTCAAAAATCTTTAATTCCAATGGTTTTGAAATGACAACTGCAATTATAATAGCCAAAATAATTCTGGGAGATGCTTGAATGAGTTCGTCAATAACATTGCCTGTTTTCTTGATGGTTGATACAATATATCTGTCTAGATTAAAGATGAGTAATCCCCAAACTAAGCCAAATCCAACAGCCGCAAATAAGTTGTCAAAAACGGTATAAAGCGCATAACTTGCAGCGATAAACGCCATTAACGCTGTAAAGAACACAGTAGCGCCAATGCCTGCATATTTGTTTTGTTCGCCTTTTGAACAGTTTTTTAAAATATCGGTATCGGAGCCTGAGCAGATGATAAAAAATTGCTGTAACATAGTGTAGTGGTTTTGATTGATTGTCTATTAGAACGCATTTTTTCACTTTTTGTTACAAAAAAGCCTCGATTTTCGAGGCTTTTAAGAAATGTTTAGTTTTTTTCAATCACTATGGGTTTCGTTGAGAGGTAAACTTTTGGTTTATTAGAATCTCGACTTATTGTTCTAATATTCATCTTATTCTTCTTTTTTAGCTTTTTAATTGCTTCATCAGATGAAATTTCTTTTCCATCAAAATAGAATATTGCATCTTTTTTGGCCATCTCAATAACATGGTCTAAAGGAGACTTTGGAGGATTTGGGACACCCATTTGTCCAACTAATCTTTCGTCTTTACGTTTTAATTTGCCTTCAATGACTCTCTTTTGCTTTGCTAATGCTTTTCGTTCTTCAACATGCTTTAGCTTTTCTTTTGCTAGTTTTTCTTGGCGTTTTTCAATTTCAGCTTGTCTTTCTTCAACGTGTTTTAGTTTTTCTTTTGCCAATTTTTCTCTGCGTTCTTCGGTAATAGCCTCTCTCTTGGCAACATGTTTCATTTTTTCTTGTTCTAACTTTTCTTGGCGTTGTTTCATTTCGGTAACTCTAGCTAGCTTCTCTTCTTTCATGGCAGTTTTTCTAGCTACATAAGCTTCTTTTTGTTCTCTAACTCTAGCCATGTTCTGTCTAGACTCTGCAACCGCTAGTTCATACTTTTTTATATTCTCCTTGTATTTCTTCTTTTGTGCAGGTGTAGCATTGTCAGGCATTGGAGGAGGTGGTGGTGGCGGAAGCAAGTTTGTAGGAATTTCTACTACTTCAATCATATCTCCAGACTTAGATTTATACTTACTTACACTTTTAGGGTGCTTTTTTGCATACTCTGCAATGACTTTTTTATACTTAGCTTTTTGCTTTGGCGTGGCATTTACTGGAATTAGCGGTGGAGGTGGTGGCATTGCTGCTTCTACTTCAATTACTCGTGGAGCATTTGATGCTGGAGGTGGTGGAGGTGGGATATTTGGGAATGGTTCCGCATTCTTTTTTTGTGCAGCAGTCATAATACTGTAAATGTATTTTAGACGTTCAAAATCACTCTTTTTAACATGCATCTCATCTTTGGACATGTTATTATATTTTTTAGCCAGCTTATTATATTCTTTAATTTGTTCTTTTGTGGCTTTTTGTTGAGAGTTACTTTTACTTAAAGATGGTAATGGAGGTGTTTGTAAGATATTATGCTTCTCAATATTTTTCTTTAAAAGTGAAGCGTATACTTTATCTGCTTGCGCTTTTAAGATTCGTAATTCAAAATTATCTGTACGATTTCCCTTTAACCAAATATTTAAAGCATCAGTATATTTTTTAGCTTGTGATTTGTACTTATTTATATTTGAATTAGTAAAAGTATTTTCAAATCCTTTTTTAGTGTATAAGTGATATTGATATGCTTGAGGGAATTTTTCACTTCTAGCATTATTATATACAAAACTTCCTGAGTAGTGAGAAATATCTTTGATTGAATAACTATTTAATTTTGAATTATCAACATGTTTTCCATCAATCCAAATAGCAAATTCCTTTTTATTTTTCCAAGAATTAAATTCATTCTCAGTTGGTTTTTTTGCTTTTACTTTTGCCAGGTTTATTGAGCCAGCTTTAGGGTAATCTTTTACAGATTCACGTTGCTTAATTGTCATCATATCATAAATAGCAATAGCTCTGTTGTATTTACCCATGAAAATTATATTGGTTTCTTCAAAACTTTCTATGAAATCGTTGTATTCTTTCATCATTGCCTCTGTCACACCTTCGTTGTTGGTGTTAAAATCTTGAAACAAGATGTTAGAGGTTTCTGCTATATCTTTCTCAATAACTTTTGTATCGCTAAAGCTATACAACAAAATGGCGAGTAATGGTAATAGTATGAGGCTTCTAAGCCAAATACCTCGTTTTGTGGTTTTAGTTTTCATAACTGTAAATCGTTTTTTAATTAATGAATAATTGATGGCGTTTGCCATTCCGATAGTTGTCGGGAGTGGTTGTGAAGCATTTGATGAGAATGCTAAAATAATTTCTTGATAGGTATTGGTGTTAATGCCTTTACGCAGTACACCTTGGTCTGCTAAAAACTCATGATTTAATTTAATAGCGTGCTTAATAATATAGATTAACGGATTAAACCAAAGAAACATTTGTAAAAGCTCGATAAAAACTACATCTATACTGTGTTTTTGTGTGGCGTGTGTTTGTTCGTGCCAAAAGACTTCCTCAGGAATATCGTTGGCTTCAAACTTTGTTTTATTAAAAAAGATATAGTTGAAAAAGGTGTGTGGTACTATTAAATCTTTTAATAATACATGTGTGAATTTAAAATGATTTTGCTTAGGGTTGTGTTTAATTTTATAATTTAAGCGATACAAATTCCTAATAAACTTAAAGCCAAATAAAACGACACCAATTATATAGATAGACCAAATAATATACGGAAGATAGTTGGTGCTTGTTTCGGTTTCAACAATATTATTAGTTAAAGTAATATCTTGAGCAAAAGCATCAAAAGTTAAAGCAGTTGGATCAACATATTGTGTAAATGTTACAAAAGGAATTCCTATAGATAAAACCAAAGCTCCTAAAAGAAAAAATCGTTTAAACACATGCATATTTTCTTTCTCCAACACCAGTTTGTAGAAGCTTAGAAATATAAGCAAACACGCCGAAAATTTTAAAAGATATACTATCATGACTATTTCTTTTTAATTTCGTTATCGATAATTTCTTTTAAACTTTCCAATTCATCTTTACTCAAGTTAGTTTCTTTGGTGAAAAATGACGCAAACTGCGTAGCACTATCGTTAAAAAAGTTTTTTATAAGTCCGTTTACATGCTTAGAGAAGTAATCTTTCTTTTTTACAAGCGGATAATATTCTCTTGATTTTCCGTAGAGATTATAGGCTACAAACCCTTTTCCAGTCATACGCTTCAATAGTGTTGCAACGGTTGTGGTTGCTGGTTTAGGCTCGTCGTAAGCTTCAAGAATATCTTTCATAAAGGCTTTTTCAAGTCGCCACAGATGTTGCATTAGTTGTTCTTCGGTTTTGGATAATTGCATTGCTCTACAAAATTAGAATTAACTCTACAAATGTAGAATAAAAATTTTAACATACAAACATTTCCTTCATATTAAGTGAAATTTTAACATACACTTTTTGAAAAATGAACTAACTGTTTCTGTAACAAATGTTACTTTTTAAAATGAATATTAGTACTAAATTTACCAAACATTTAAAGCAATAAAGTGTTTAGTTAATTGGCTTTATTTGTTTATTTTAATGTTTGATTTTATAGATAATAAAAAGGTTCGTTTTGCTTTAAACGAGCCTTTTTTTATAAATCTCGTATATTTGAATACAGTATTATTAAAAAAACCCAAAATGAACAAGCTTACTACTTCTCTAATACTCACCCTTTTTGTGTCGTTTTCATTATCGGCTCAAACGGTTACAGACTTAATGAACGAGGTGAGTCAAGATAGCTTAATAAAGGTAATTCGTGAATTTTCAGGCGAAGACCCAACAGTAGTTAATGGAAGCACAGTCACTATTTTAAATAGGCATAGTAGTAACAACGATGTTGCTGCCGATTACATAAAACAAAAGTTATCTGCACTTAATAATGTCACGGTAAATGATATTGTTTATAGCACTAATGGTAGAAATATAGTTGCAACTCAGTTGGGAAAAACTAATCCTAATGACATCTATATCATCTGTGCGCATTACGATACGGTTGCTAACTATTGTGCCGATGATAATGCTAGTGGAACTGCTGCCATTTTAGAAATAGCAAGAATTTTATCAACCCAATGTTTAGATAACACCATTATTTATGCCTTTTGGGATGAAGAAGAACAAGGCTTATTGGGAGCGACTAATTATGCCACAACTGCAAAGGCAAATAATGATAATATACTTGGTGTTTATAATATAGACATGATGGCTTATGATGGTGATGGTGATAACGATTTTGATATTGATGTACGAAATATAGCAAATTCCATTGCTTTAAAAGATGATTTGTTAACGACGTTGAGTTCCTCTGGATTAAATTTGAATGTAAATGTGGTTGACCCTGGCACACCGTTATCTGATCATAAACCTTTTTGGGATGAAGGCTATTCGGCTATGTTAGTTGGTGAATCTTGGTTTAATAATGATGAAACACCAAATTACCATACTGCCAATGATAAAGTTGCCGATTTAGATATGGATTATTTTACCGATTTAGCAAAACTCGCTATGGCTTTTATGACAACAAAAGGGAGTTTACTGCCTATAGACAATACTGTGTCAGCTACGGTATCCAGCATCATAGCAAACCAATCGGGAGCAACGTATCAATGGTTGGATTGTAATAATAATATGGCTATTATTCCTTCGGAAACAAGTCAAACCTTTACACCATCTTCTAATGGAAATTACGCTGTTGAAGTAACTGTAGGTTCATGTGTTGAGATTAGTAATTGCGTAAATTTCAACACGCTTGGAATTGATGAATTTAATAAGAAAGCAGTTGAAGTTTTTCCAAATCCAGTAACCTCAAAATTAACTATTCATCTTCCAGAAAGTATAAATAAAGCGAATTTGTCTATTGTATCTATTGAAGGCAAAGAAATATTAAAAACTGCTATTGAAAAGCGACAACATGAAATTGAGTTTTCGCAATTAGCCAATGGTATTTATTTTGTAAATATTGAAAATGAAGGACGTACATTGAGTTATAAAGTTGTTAAGGAATAAACTATTTTTTTATCATCCTTTTTTTAGAAAGAATACTTTCAATAATCACAGTTAACATAATTAAACTACCTCCAATAATAGTATTTAGCTTAGGAACTTCACCTAAGAAAAAGTAGGCGATAATAATCCCATAAATAGGTAAAAAGCTACTAATAATACTTGCCGAACTTGCAGTAAAATATTTTAGACTGTGAACAAACAACGAGTGACCAATTGCTGTTGTAAGTAAAGCTAATAGAATTACATAAGGATACTGGGTTTTAATTCCGCTAGTATCCATAAAAAACATAAAAGGCACTAATACGATGGTTAGAACAATCAACTGATAAACCATTAACGTAGTGCCATGATAATTTTTGGCGTGTTTTTTTAAAATCAAAATCCTTAAAGCATAGCAAATAGCAGAAAGTATTCCCAACAATAACCCTTTTACTTGAGAATTTTCAAAATTCAACTCAGGAGATAAAATATAGATACCTACTAAAATGAGTAAGCCTAAAAACACATGACTTTTTTCTAGTTTTATTTTTGTGAAAAAGGGCTCTAACAAAGCAGTGATTACAGGAAATGTATATAAGGATAGCATTCCAATAGCAACATTAGAGAGTTTTAATGAGTAAAAATAGGTAATCCAATGAGCGCCAAGAAATAATGCACTAATAGCAATTGTTGGTATGTCTTTTTTGGATTTTGGAGCTAAACGTATTCTAACAATTTTTGAAAACACATAAAGAAACACCAATGCCAATGCACAACGCCACCATACAATAACTGGCGTTGGCATAGCAATAAATTTACCTAAAGCGCCTGAGGTGCTTATAAATAATGTGGCTAAACTTAGTTCTAGCAGTCGAACTAAATGGTCATTCTTCATTCATGCTTTATTAAGCAATATTGATTTCGTTTGATTAAAAATTATCTAATGAAAACTCTTTTGGAGGCTCCATATCCAATAAATGTTTTACCCAATAATCCCAACGTCTTCTAGTCATGTAATCGGTCATGTTACCATAACCATGTCTCTGATTTGGAAATAAAATAAAGTCAAAATCTTTATTGGCTTTAATCAATGCTTCAACCACTAACATGGTGTTTGATGGAGGCACGTTATTATCCATAGAACCATGCGTAATTAAGAGTTTGCCTTTTAAATTTTCAGCAATTAATTGGTTAGCTTGGTTATCGTAATTGGTTGTGCCGCTTTCTTTATCTGTTACTAAAAGCCCTTGCCATTTTTCGCCCCAATCTGCTTCGTAATTTCGATTGTCATGATTACCTGCACCAGACACAGCAACTTTATAAAAATCTGGATACGCAAACAATGCTCTTGTGGAAGCAAAACCACCACCCGAATGTCCCCAAATACCAACGCGGTCTAAATCTATTCCTTTATATTGCTTTGCTAATTGTTCAATTGTAGCAATATTGTCTGGGATACCATTATCTCCCATGTTCCCATAATAGAAATCATGGAATGATTTAGAGCGTCCTGGTGTTCCCATAGCGTTTACAGCCACAACAACAAAGCCCAATTCAGCTATAGCTTGATAATCTCTACTAACAGCGCTAAACCCAAAACCACGTACGCTTCCAGATTGAGGTCCAGGATAGATGTAATTTAATACAGGATACGAACCAGTTTCAGAATAATGACTTGGCAAATACATAATACCATATAAGTCCGTTTTGTTATCTCGAGCTTTTACATTGAATTCTATTGGTTGTTGCCAATTGTTCGCTTTTAGTCTAGTAATATCAGCGGTTTCTAAATCAGCTATTTTATTACCATTTCGGTTTCTTAATACAGCTATTGGTGGATTTTCAACTGTTGAATAGGTGTCAACAAAATTCTCGTAATCAGGTGAAAAGTTGATAGTGTGTGTGCCTTTATCAGGTGTTAAATTGGTTAAATTGTTTCCATCAAAATCAACCTTGTATAGGTAACGGTGGTAAGGATTTCCTTCTTCTTTTCCGCCAGCTGTAAAAAATAATTCTCTAGTATCTTCATCAATATGTAGTAATTGCTGTACAGCCCAATCTCCTTTAGTAATTTGTTGTTTTAAATTTCCAGTACCTAAATCGTATAGATACAAATGCCCCCAATTATCTCTTTCAGAAAACCAAATAACCTCATTGCTTTTCTCTAATAAGTGCCAGTTTCTCATTCTCACACCAGACTCGAAATATGTTTCAGTTTCTTCTTTTATGACAGAACGAACATCTCCAGTATTTGAGTTAGCAATTTGTAAATGCGCAATTTTATGGTCTCTTGAAGACGATACAAAAGAGAGCTGAGAGCCATCTTCACTCCATTCAACATCTAAAAATTCACCGCCTCTTCCTGCAATATGGTCTGTGGTGGTTGAGCGTTGATAATCGGATTCCATTTTTAATTGCGTCATTCTTGGTGTGCCATTTAAATGAATAATGACACGCTCAATTTTAAATACTTTTAAGTCGCCTGGTAATGGGTGTTTCCAAGATTCTAATCTTGGGTGACCAACATTAGTTGAGGTTAAATACATTTCGCCAACACCTCTTGCGTCTTGTCTAAACGTGGCAATTTTATCAGAATTTGGCGACCATTTTAACACAGCATTATCTCCTTTGGTCCATCCTGCATTATTAATGGCGTAGCTATAATCCTCAATACCATCAAAGGTTAATTGTGTTTTTTTATTGGTATTTACATCTCTTATCCAAAGGTTGAAATTGTCAATATATGCGGCTAGTTTTCTGTTTGGTGATAGATGCTCATTTCTGCTAACATCAGGAGAATTATCTTCAAAATCTGACACTGAATAATCAGCTAGATTACAAGAATAATTATTTCCTCCATAAGAAAAAGTCACTGTATTTGAATCTTTTAAATAGTTAATATTTCTCAAGGCTAAATCTTTAGCATCCATGGTTTCATCTAATTTTGAAGATAACCCTAATGCTATTTTAGCGACATCAAAAGCAGTCGTTTTTTCTTTTGTAGTTGGATTAACATGAATATATTCATTACCATTTTCGGTTTGTTTTGAATATAATAAGGACCCATCTTCTAGCCATTTTTGACTTGTAATTTGGTTTGTAATAAGCTTATTTAAATCACTACTCATGTGAGCAGTCGCTTTTTTGTAATCGGCTTCGGTTAGTTGTTTTTTATCTGAAGTGCTCGAGTTTGAGCAGCTAATAAATGTAGAAATAGTAAAAACAAGTACTATTAATTGTACAAATTTAGATTTCATGAGAATTATGTTTTAGTTGGATTTTATAAAAATAAGCAAATTTGACGCTATTTCATTTTCATCTCTGTAAAATATTTATAGAACAATGGGATAGTTTCAATGCCTTTATAATAATTAAATAGCCCAAAATGTTCATTTGGTGAATGGATAGCATCACTGTCTAAGCCAAATCCCATCAAAATGGTTTTGCTTTTTAGTTCTTTTTCAAATAAGGCAACAATTGGAATACTTCCACCGCTTCGTTGCGGAATTGGTGTTCTTCCAAACGTATCTTCATACGCTTTAGAAGCAGCTTTATAGCCAGTACTATCTATAGGTGTTACATACGCTTGCCCACCATGATGCGGTGTTACTTTTACTGTAACTCCTTTTGGTGCAATGTTTTCAAAATGTATTTTAAAAAACTCAGTAATTTCTAACCAATCTTGGTCAGGCACCAAACGCATCGAAATTTTTGCGCAAGCTTTACTAGCTATAACTGTTTTTGCGCCTTCACCAGTATATCCTCCCCAAATTCCATTAACATCTAGAGTTGGACGAATGGAATTTCGTTCATTAGTTGTATAACCTTTTTCGCCATAAACAGCGTCAATATTCAATGCTTTCTTGTAAGCCTCTAATGAAAAAGGTGCTTTAGCCATTTCTGCGCGTTCTTCTGCTGAGAGTTCTTCAACTTTATCGTAAAAACCAGGAATGGTAATATGATTATTGTCATCATGAAGCGAAGCAATCATTTTTGTTAAAATATTGATAGGGTTGGCCACAGCTCCACCATATAACCCTGAGTGTAAATCACGATTTGGTCCAGTAACTTCCACTTCAACATAACTCAAGCCTCTAAGTCCAGTTGTAATAGAGGGTACATCTTTGGCAATCATTCCGGTATCAGAAATTAAAATCACATCGTTTGCCAATTTCTCATGATTGTTTTTTACAAAGCCAGCTAAACTTGTGCTTCCAACCTCTTCTTCGCCTTCAATCATAAATTTCACATTACAAGGCAATTGGTTTGTACTAATCAAGAACTCTATAGCTTTAACGTGCATGTAAAATTGACCTTTATCATCACAAGAACCTCTTGCAAAAATAGCGCCTTCCGGATGTAAGTCGGTTTTTTTGATAACAGGCTCAAAGGGAGGTGAGACCCAAAGATTTAAAGGGTCTGGTGGTTGCACATCATAATGCCCATAGACCAAAACTGTTGGTAATTTTTGGTCAATTATTTTATCGGCATACACTATTGGGTAGCCTTCGGTTTTGCAAATCTCTACATTATCGCAACCAGCTTTTTTTAAGCTGTCTGCGACAAATTCTGCAGTGAGTAAAACATCCTTTCTATAAGCTGAGTCGGCACTTATGGATGGAATTTTTAATAGTTCAAGAAGTTCGTTCAGGAATCGTTCTTTATGGTCATTAATGTATGGTTTTATACCTGTCATTGAGAATAATTTTTGATGAACCATAAAAGTACAAAAAGTGATATTATTTTTTGTAGATAGATTTGAATATTCAAAGGAATGTTTATATTTGCAGTCCTTTTGCGGGCGTGGTGGAATTGGTAGACACGCTAGACTTAGGATTTAACCAAGTATAGGTTCTTAAAATATTGTTAAAATGCGGGCGTGGTGGAATTGGTAGACACGCTTGACTTAGGATCAAGTGCCTCACGGTGTGAAGGTTCGAGTCCTTTCGCCCGCACAAAAGCCGAAGAGAAATCTTCGGCTTTTTTATTTTTAACAAGGGGATTTTTTTAAGATTTTGAGCCTTGGGTACAACATAGGTACAACATTTAGGTGTTTTTCTTCCCTTAATTAAGTTTGATATTAGATGGTCTTATCTGGTATCAAACTATATTTTTTGTATTTGGAAATAATATTTTTTACAATATCTCAAAGTTTTTTCTTCGGTTGAGAGGTTTATTATCATACAATATGCCCACAATTTAAACTCGTAATATACTTCCATCAAAAGACTACGGCATTGACCTTCATTATTGTATGACCTTGACTTTTGCCATTCTATTTGCAACTAATAAATAAGATTTTACAATTATTTATTGTGAATTTTTGGTTGAAGTAATTGATCAAAGTATCTAATATTAAATTTTTTTTGTACATTTGTTAACCAAACGGTTAAACTAAATGGTTATATAATGACAAAACACAAAGACAATAAAACTGAAGAGCAAATATTGGAAGCAGCCCAGAAAATTTTCCAAGCTAAAGGAATGGATGGTGCACGGATGCAGGAAATTGCAGATAAAGCAAGCATCAATAAGGCAATGTTGCATTATTATTACAGAAGTAAGCAGCTTTTGTTTGAGGCGGTCTTCAAAAAAGCGTTTGCCTTATTAGCCCCACAGCTTAATGCCATTCTTAATGATGACTCATCATTAGAGGATAAAATCAAAAATTTTACCCACAACTACATTAGCTTTATTATAAAGCATCCTTATTTACCGAACTTCATTATTCAAGAGCTTAACAGAAATCCAAAATTCATTGAAAAGATTAAGAATAATGTCGCCTTTCCAAGTATTGACAAATTTAAACTACAAGTCCAAAAAGAAGTTAAAAACGGCACAATAGTTTCCATAAGTGCAGAGCAACTATTTATCAATATACTGGCCTTAAATATATTTCCCTTTGTGGCTTCCCCATTAATTAAAGCGTTTGCAAATGTTGATGACAAGACTTACAAAAGGCTGTTGGAAGCACGTAAAAAAGAGGTGTCCGATTTCATCATTAATGCCATAAAAAAATAAACCTATGAAACCTATATATCTATTCGGACTATTCTTTTTAACAACGATTTTCGGTTATACCCAAAACACCATCAGTTTAAACGAATGTTACGAAGGTTTGAAAACAAATTATCCTCTTGCTAAACAACGTGTCATTTTAGAGCTACAAAAGGAGGTTGAGCTTTCGGCTATAAAAGCAAAGACTTTACCACAGCTCAATCTTAATGCTCAAGCAACCTATCAGAGTGATGTTACCGAGGTTCCAGTACCTAATATAGACATAGAACCTTTGAATAACGACCAGTATCGTGCTACACTTACAGCTAATCAGCTGATTTTCAATGGTGGAAAAATTAGAGCATCACAGGGTTTGCAAAACATCATTACTGACAGAAAAAAACAGGAAGTTGAAGTCAATCTGTATCAATTGAAACAACGGGTTAATCAATTCTATTTTTCAATTCTTCTGATTGATGACCAAACTAAATTGTTGGATGTAAGAGAACAACAATTGAACAGTAAATTAAAGGAAGTGAAATCTGGAATAGAAAACGGTGTATTGTTGCCTACTTCAGATAAAGTCATTGAAGCTGAATTGTTGAAAATTTTACAGCAAACAAAAGAGGCAACCAACAATAAGTCAAAGTTGATTGCATCTTTATCTTCATTAATTGGAGTTCCTATTCCTGTTGAAACAGAATTTCAAAAGCCTTTGCTCTCAATGAATGCAAGTTCAGATTTGAATAGACCGGAATTAGGATTGTTCAACTTGCAGAAACAAGAGATAGGACAACAACAAAATATACTATCCAAATCATTGGTTCCCGAACTTAAAGGTTTTGCAACTGGCGGTTATGGTAATCCAGGATTGAATATGTTGGAAAATGACTTTACATCTTACTACATCGTTGGTTTAAAGCTAAACTGGAACGTGTTTGACTGGAATGGAAATAAGAAAGAGAGGCAAGCATTAGATTATTCAAAAGAATTGATTAGCAATCAAGAAGAAGTTTTTAGACTGAACACCAACACCGCTTTAAATGAACAACAAAAAGAAATTGAAACCCTTGAAAGCACTATTACTATTGACCAGCAATTAATTTCTTTACAACAAGAAGTAGTTAATACTTCCGAATCTCAATTGAGGAATGGTGTTATCACCACCTCTGAATACATTACAGAGCTTACCAAACTTTACGAAACAGAAAATTTGTTCAATCAACATAAAACACAATTGGAATTAGCCAAAGCCAATTACAATACCCTTAAGGGAGATACTAAATAGAAAAATGATGAAAAACATAAAGAAAATACTAATTGCTCTAACTGCTATAACTGTATTAACAGCATGTAATAATAACGGAGATAAAGCAGATGGCTATGGGAATTTTGAAGCTACCGAAATAACCGTATCTGCTGAAAACACTGGAAAACTAATGACCTTTACTATTGATGAAGGCACTATTGTAGAATACAATGAACTTATTGGTCATATAGATACGATTCCTCTACACTTAAAGAAAGAGCAACTTTTGGTACAAAAAGATGTGATTAAAGCAAAGTCTAAAGGTGTTTTGTCACAGATAAATGTATTACAAGCTAAATTAAAAACCGCCAATACCAATAAAACAAGAATTGAGAATTTAATTAAAGACAATGCTGGAACCCAAAAGCAGTTGGATGATATTGATGGTGAAATAGCGGTTTTAAAAAACAGTATTCGCAGTGTTGAAATTCAAAATGCACCAGTGGTAAACGAACTTAAAAGCGTAGATGTACAGCTTCAACAACTCAACGACCAAATAAAAAAGAGTAGAATACAAAATCCAATAAAGGGCACTGTGTTGTCAAAATACGTTGAACCAGGTGAAATTGTATCCTTTGGAAAACCACTGTATAAAATTGCGGATTTATCGACTATGGAACTACGGGTTTATGTCAGCGAAACCCAATTGGCCAAAGTAAAGATAGGTGAAGCCGTAACCGTCAAAATCGATGACCAAGATGGAATGAAAACGTATGACGGCAAAATTAGCTGGATAGCTTCGGAAGCGGAGTTTACCCCTAAAATCATTCAAACCAAAGAAGAACGAGTTGCCCTGGTCTATGCGGTGAAAGTGCAGGTAAAAAACGATGGCAGTTTAAAAATTGGAATGCCGGCTGAAATGTGGTTAAACACAGAATCAAATCAATAAATATTAAACTTGAAATTATGAATAAAATAATAATCACACTCATTGCAGTATCACTACTTTTTACAGGTTGTAAAGACCAACCCAAAGAAAGTAATGCAACAAAGAAAAATGAAACAGAACATACGGAACAGCATACTGAAAGCAATGCAGTTGGTAATGACTGGATGCAAGAAATAAAAATGAATAATGGGGCTAAATGGACTGCGAATCCTGAAACAAATGAAGGTGTAGTTAGAATGCAATCCGTTTTAACAACAAGTAACCCAAAAGATTTGAATGATTATCACACCATCGCCGATGCACTTAACAAAGAAAAAAACTATGTCATTAAAGAGTGTACTATGAAAGGGCCTTCACACGATAATTTACACGTATGGCTGCTTCCGTTAATAGAAAAAATTGATGCTTTAAAAGAAGCTAACACCTTGGCTGAAGCACAACATATTTATAAGAGCATTGAGCAAAACGTAAATGCTTATGACGATTATTTTGAATAATTATGGGCATCACAATATCCAACATATCAAAATCTTATGGTGAAATAACCGCATTATCAGATATTTCTTTTGATGTAAAACCTGGTGAGCTTTTTGGACTAATAGGTCCCGATGGTGCAGGAAAAACCACCTTGTTCCGCATACTTACCACGCTGTTGATAGCAGATAATGGGCAAGCTACCGTAGCAGGTTATGATGTGCTTAACGATTATAAATCCATTAGAAATAGTGTTGGGTATATGCCTGGGCGTTTTTCACTTTATCAAGATTTGACCGTAGAGGAAAATTTGAATTTTTTCGCTACAATTTTCGGTACGACCATAGAAGAGAACTATGATTTGGTAAAAGACATCTATGTACAAATAGAACCTTTTAAGAATCGTAGAGCAGGCAAACTATCAGGTGGTATGAAACAAAAGCTTGCCTTAAGCTGTGCGTTGATACACAAGCCGAAAGTCCTTTTTCTGGATGAGCCTACAACTGGAGTGGACCCCGTATCGAGAAAGGAATTTTGGGAAATGCTCAAACGGTTACAGAAAAAAGGAATAACCATTTTAGTATCAACACCGTATATGGATGAAGCTGCCTTATGTGACCGCATCGCATTAATTCAAGATGGTAACATCCTTGAAATAGATACGCCAAACGCAATTGTTAGCCACTTTCCAAAACCGTTATACAACATCAGTGCCCACAATATGTACAACCTCATTGAGAGTTTAACTAATTACGAGCACACCTACAGTATTTTTCCTTTTGGGGAGTTCGTACACTATACCGACAAGCGTGACCCTATAGATAAGGCAAGTTTGAAAACCTATCTGGAATTTCAAGGTCTTACAGATATTAAAATTGAAAAAACCCAACCTACCATAGAGGACACTTTTATGGAATTAGCCAAATGATGAAAGATAATAACGTTATACAAGTAGAAAATCTATCCAAGTTATTTGGAGACTTTGCAGCGGTAAACCAAATAAGTTTTCAGGTAAAGGCAGGGGAAATATTTGGCTTTTTGGGAGCAAATGGGGCTGGTAAAACCACAGCGATGAAAATGCTCATCGGGATTTCTTCCCCTACTTCGGGGAAGGCGACGGTTGCCGGTTTTGATGTTTATAAGGAAACTGAATCTATCAAAAAAAATATTGGGTATATGAGTCAAAAATTTGCCTTGTATGATGACTTGACAGTAAAAGAGAACATCACATTTTTTGGTGGTATTTACGGATTGTCCAAAAAACAAATAGACCAAAAACGATGCGAACTGGTTGAGGAATTGGGGCTTCAAGAAGTTACGAACAGTCTTGTGGCTTCACTGCCCTTGGGCTGGAAACAGAAGTTAGCGTTTTCGGTTTCTCTATTGCACGAGCCTAAAATCGTTTTTTTAGATGAGCCTACTGGTGGTGTAGACCCTATTACCAGACGTCAATTTTGGGAAATGATCTATAAAGCTGCCCATAATGGTACCACCATTTTTGTAACTACTCATTATATGGACGAAGCAGAATATTGTGATAGGGTTTCTATTATGGTCAATGGTAAAATTGAAGCTCTGGACACCCCAAAAAAGCTAAAAGAACATTATAAAACTGACACAATGAACGATGTGTTTTTAAAACTGGCCAGAGGATGAAACGATTTATAGGTTTTGTAAGAAAAGAGTTTTATCACATATTCCGTGATAAACGTTCCCTATTTATATTATTCGGGATGCCCATAGCCCAAATATTATTGTTTGGTTTCGCCATTACCAATGAAATCAATAATGTAGATATTGCCATTTTAGACCAGGCCAATGATGTAGCATCTAAAGAAATCATCAATAAAATAGCCGCTTCAAAACACTTTAGCATTGTTGATATTATTCAACAAGAGTCATCCATAGAATCCATATTCAAAAAAGGCAAAGTAAAAGCGGTACTTCAATTTGAAAATAACTTTGGAAATAATCTCATTAAAGAAAAACAGGCCAACGTACAAGTACTTACAGATGCCACGGATCCAAATATGGCCAGTACCATAAGTAATTACATTTCGTCAATACTTAAAAAGTATCAGCAAGAATTAAACGAAAATATTTCCATTGATTACCAGATTATACCGCAAAGCAGGATGGTTTATAACGCCGAATTGAAAAGTGTTTATATGTTTGTTCCAGGGGTTATGACTGTTATTCTGATGTTGGTTTCAGCAATGATGACTTCTATTTCCATCACCCGTGAAAAAGAACAAGGTACAATGGAAATTTTATTGGTTTCCCCTTTAAAACCATTTCAGGTAATTATAGGTAAAGTGTTTCCATACATTTTCCTATCTGTTATCAATGCCGTAGTCATCGTCTTGTTGAGCATTTTCGTGTTTAATGTGCCTGTTAATGGCAGCTTATTCTTATTAGGGATTGAAAGTGTCCTGTTTATCATCACATCACTTGCTTTGGGTATTTTAATTTCTACCATATCGGCAACACAGCAAACAGCTATGATGATTTCCCTTATGGGCTTAATGTTACCCACCATATTACTATCCGGGTTTATTTTCCCTATTAGCAGTATGCCATTACCGCTTCAGGTTATTAGCAACATCATACCCGCAAAATGGTTTATAATCATTGTAAAAGGCATAATGTTAAAAGGTATTGGAATTGGTTTTGTTTTAAAGGAAACCTTGATTCTTCTTTTAATGACATTATTGTTCATTGGTGTAAGTGTGAAGAAATATAAAATTAGACTGGAGTAAGATGAAAATAATACTATACATTATAAAAAAGGAGTTTAAGCAAATCTTTAGAAATAAAGGAATGCTACCCATCATATTTATTTTACCTCTGCTACAATTGGTCATTTTATCCAATGCGGCTACCTACGAAATAAAAAATATACAATTTGGATATGTTGATGCTGATAACAGTAGCACGTCCAGAGAGTTGATAGAACAATTTGAAGCTTCAACTTATTTCAATGTTTCAGAAAAGTTTCCTTCTGAAAAGGAGGCTTCCCAAGCAATGCAGGAAGGCACGATTGATGCGTATTTAAATATACCTACCCATTTTGAACGGGATTTACAAAAAGACAAAACAAAAGGCATAGGCGTATTTATTGATGCCATTGATGGTTCGGCAGCGGGAGTTATCAATGTTTATATAACCCAAATTATACAGAACTACAACAAAAATATTGTAGCGGATTTGATACAGATTTCAGATACCGTTCAAAAACCGAACAGTATAGAAAGCATTCCCTTGTTTTGGTATAACCAGACCTTGAACTATAAAACATTTATGGTGCCTGGTATTTTGGTTTTGCTTGTAACAATGATTACCCTGTTTTTATCAGGAATGAACATTGTTAGGGAAAAAGAAATTGGTACGCTAGAACAGATAAATGTTACGCCCATACGAAAAAGCCATTTTATCATAGGTAAACTCTTCCCTTTTTGGATAATAGGTATAGGGCTGTTGACCATAGGTTTAATACTCGCCAAAGTTATTTTTAATACGCCGATGCTAGGTAATTTAGGACTGCTCTATGCTTATACCTCTGTTTATATCTTGGTGATTTTAGGAATGGGGCTTTTTATTTCAAACTTCACTGATACACAACAGCAAGCGATGTTTATTGCGTGGTTCTTTATAGTGATATTTATACTAATGAGTGGCTTGTTTACCCCCATAGAAAGTATGCCAAAATGGGCACAAATACTTACCGAGTTCAATCCCATTAAATATTTTGTGGAAATCATAAGAATGGTAATGCTCAAAGGCTCTGGATTTGTTGATATTTTCCCATTGGCCATAAAAACTTTGGCCTACGCTATTGTAATGAACGGTTTGGCTGTTTGGAGCTATAAAAAAACAACCTAAAATGAATCATCGTATCAGACATAAAAACAAATTGGTTACCAATGAATCACTATTTATAAGAGGTCCTTTGTCCCGATTAAAAGAATTGGGTTTTGCCTTTAAGGTGTTTTTCAATTTTATCAGGGCTTTTAGGATAATGCACTTTGTTGGCCCTTGTGTTACCGTATTTGGTTCAGCACGTTTTACACAGGAATCCGAATATTACGTATATGCTGAAAAAATTGGTGCTGAACTATCCAAAATGGGGTTCACGATAATGACTGGTGGTGGTCCAGGGATTATGGAAGCTGCCAATAAAGGTGCGTATGAAACAGGTGGGTATTCCGTTGGCTGTAATATTGTATTGCCTTTTGAACAAAAACCAAATCCTTTTTTGCACAAATGGATTGATATCCCATACTTTTTCTTACGAAAAGTCATACTGGTAAAGTATTCCTACGCATTTGTGGTGATGCCTGGAGGTATTGGAACTCTTGATGAGTTGTTTGAAGCACTTACCCTGATTCAGACCAAAATCATCAAAAACTTTCCTGTGGTCATTTTTGGTTCAGAATACCATAAAGAACTATGTGAGCACATCCATTTAATGGCAGAGCGGGAAAGTATTAGCGAAGCTGATATGGAATTATTGTTTGTAACCGACTCTGTTCATGACCTCATTAAACATATAGATACTTATGCCATAAAAGAATTTGGACTAACCAAAAAAGCTTCCAAACCAAAATGGTGGTACGGGGAAAAACTAAAGCCAAATGAAAAAGAATAAAATAATTAGCATCATTGCTGCCATAATTTTGACAGCCTTTGGGTTATTGACTTTGTATTTAAGTAGTTCGATACTGTTTGATTGGTTTGGTGTAAGAGCGAAACAAGGAAATTATGTGCTTTTTATAGTGGGTACAAATTTTTTGTGCTCTATCCTGTATTTAACAGCAGCATATGGGCTCTATAAAAGTAAAGAATGGACTTTTAAACTGTTATTGACGGCCTTAATCCTTTTATCTATTGGCTTTATAGGTTTGCTTGTTCATATAAGTATGGGAGGTCTTTATGAAACTAAAACTGTTGGTGCAATGATTTTTAGAATTGTGCTCACCATTGGATTTATAAGAATCACTAAAAAATTATTAAAAAAATGAAAGCATTATTATACATACTATTAAGTTGTTGGGTATTTATACCACACAACAACGCAACGTTAAAAGGACATACCCTTACTGTTTCAATTGAAAACTTAAAGAATTCTAATGGAAAAGCAATTATAACGCTTTACAATTCGAAAGGCAGTTTGCCTGATGAAAAATTTAAGCGTTACTATAAAATGAAAAATACGGAAATCGAAAATAGAAATGCCAAGGTCGTATTCAATAACCTGCCAGAAGGAAGCTATGCTGTTACCGTGTTGCACGACGAAAATAATAATGGTAAAATCGACAAAAAATTTATGCTGCCCTTACCTAAAGAAGGTGTAGGGTTTTCAAATTATATTGATTTTGGATTGTCCAACCGTCCAAATTTTAAAGATGCCAGCTTTAACTTAAATAGTGACAAAACTATCACTGTTAAAGTGATTTATAAGTAGCAATGAAATACAGGGTATACATATTATTATTGTTAATTAATTGCAATTTTTTTGCATTTGCGCAAGAAGTAGATTCTATTTTACCAGAGCTGACTTTATCTAAAATTGCACTTATTAATCAAACAGATAGCTATATCACTTTCCCGTTGGATATAGGTAATATAGAACCATTAATGTTTGAAGCCAACGTAAATCCTTCATTCATTATAAGAGAACGACAGGATTCTAAGCTGATGGCCGTTTTGACCCCACAGATTGTTATAAGAATGTATAATGAAGAATCATATCCTGTCAGAACACCAAGCTACATACCGCAAGTTTCTTTTTATTATTTAGCCAAACAAAATAATATCAATAATACCTTATCAATATTTGGTAAAATAGCCCATCACTCAAACGGTCAAGATGGTTCGTTTTATAATGAGGATGGTTCCATAAATTTACTTACAGGAAATTTTGCAACAAACTATTTTGAATTGGGTATTTTAAAATCTTCATACAGTTCTCGACTCAATGCAATAAAAGTACTTAAAAGCTCAATTGAAGTACACCCAAAAAGTTGGATGCTAGAAGAACTTGAGGGTTCATATAGCGGTTTGCGATGGCATAATTCATTTACAGCTTTTAAGATACCCTTTGGCAATAGCAAAAGCAGCCAAAGACCACATTTTTCACTGAAATTGGAAACCAATTTAATGTTGGACCAATACAATGAACTTGATTTTTTTGATGTAGACCGTATTAATGCGGGAGTGACCTTTTATTACCACCCACAATTTTTAGAGGATATTGGGTTTTTTGTGCAATTCTATCACGGTATGGATTACTACAATATCTATTTTCAACATCAATTGGACGTGATACGGTTTGGAATTATGACTGAAATTTTACGATTTTAAAATACTTGAACTATGAACAAGGACCAAATTATAGTTACCAAAAATTCAGAAGAAAAGGAGTTTTATTCTGAAGACAAATTAAGATATTCATTACGTTCTTGCGGTGCAACCAGCAACCAGGTTGATGTCATTATCAATCAAGTAAACCATCAAATTTATAATGGCATTTCAACCAACGAAATATATAAAAAGGCTTTTTCGATTTTAAAGAAGTTTGACCGTGCTTTTGCTTCCAGATATAGTCTAAAACGGGCTCTTTTTGAATTGGGACCAACCGGTTATCCGTTTGAACGCTTAATAGGTGCTTTATTAAAAGAAAAAGGCTATGATACTAAAGTTGGTGTTATTTTACAAGGCCATTGTGTTACCCACGAAATAGATGTGTTGGCGGAAAAAGATGGTAGTGTATATGCCATAGAATGTAAGTTTCATTCAGATTCAAAAGCCACAAGCAATGTAAAAGTACCTTTATACATAAACTCAAGATTTTTAGATGTTCAAAAGTTCTGGAATGCCAGTCCTAAAAACGATACAAACTTAAAACAGGGTTGGTTGGTCACCAATACGCGTTTTACAAAAGATGCTATAGATTATGGAAAGTGTATTGGACTAACTCTTTTAAGTTGGGATTATCCCAAAGGAAATGGGATGAAAATCAACATTGATAGCTATGGCCTATATCCCGTAACGGCCCTTACCACCTTAACCAAAAAAGAGAAACAACAGCTTATAGCAACAGATTTTATTCTCATCAAAGAACTATATTCCAATCTCGGTATTTTACAAAAAATGCATATTTCAACAAATAGGATACAGCAAACCAAGAACGAAATCGATAAGCTGTTACATTATGACAATTTTACCAATGAAACAAGATAAGCTTATTAACGAAAAACTGCATAAGTACGACACTCGTGGAATACAAACGCTATTTAGAACGGTTAGTAAAAATCATTATAACCTATTAAAAATGGTTGATAATAAAGCAAGGATTGTACTTACGGTAAATTCCATAATTACTTCTTTACTTTTCGGAATACAAATCTTAAACTGGGAAGCTCAAATAACCGAACACAGTATTTCCCTAAAAATTTTGGTAATATGCAGTATGCTATCTATGGTTTTTGCTATTGCCAGTATGTTGCCTCACAGGTACATAGGGAAGAGTTTTAGGAAAAGTGGATATAAAGGAACCCTTTATGCTGAAAATTTTTCCAATCAAACTCTAACAGAGTTTAAAGAGGAATTTGATAGAATTATGAGTACTGGCAAGACAGTATATGACGAATTGATTACGGACCTTTATTTTTTAGGAAAGACCATTACTATAAAACAAAGAATTTTATTGTTCTCAGTAATTATATTTATGTTGGGGTTGATATCGACTATTGCTATAACTCTTTTAAATATTTAATACTTAACCTCTAGATAATTTATTAGTCGTTGTTTGTCTTCTCTTAATATAGTTTGACATTAGATTCCTGTATTCGATATTAAACCCAATTTCTTGTATTTGGAAATAATATTTTTTTTGCAATATCTCAAAGTTTTTTCTTCGTTAGAGGGGTTTATTATCATACAATATCACTGCAATTTAAACTCGTAAAATACTTCCATCAAAAGACTACGGCATAAAGCCAACGCTCTTTCCTTTGCTTATTTATTCCGTTTCCTTTTGAGCCAAGATTTTATCTTCCGTTTGGTTTCTGCTCAAATATTGTTTAATCAAAAATTTGAGTATTATGACAACAAAAGTGAGTACCGCAAAGAAGCGCAGCAAAATAAAAGTAGCTGCCAAAGAAGTAGTGAATGGAAAGAAAACCTTAGCACTTCAAATTCAGAATCTGCCAATTGGCAAAATTAAGCCTGACCCAAAACAGCCAAGAAAGACTTTTGATGAAAAACAGTTAGTTCAGCTTTCAGAAAGTATCAAAACGTATGGTGTACTGCAACCCATTACCGTAAGACAAATGAATGGTCATTACGTCATCGTTATGGGCGAGCGTCGGTATCGTTCAAGCAAATTAGCTTCCAAGAAAACCATACCGTGTATTGTCAAAAACTACGAGAACAATGATGTTCTGGAAGTTCAAATTATCGAAAATTTACAACGACAGGATGTTGAGCCGACAGAGGAGGCAGATGCAATAGCTTATCTAAGTGAAAAGTATTCGGCTACAGAAATTTCAAAACGATTAGGCAGAAGCGACAACTTTATAAGACAACGCTTAAAACTGGCTGGACTTATTGAAGGATTTAAGGTTTTCGTCCGTAATGGAGAAATGACCATTTCATTGGGTGTCGGTGTAGCCCTTTTTGAGCCGGAAGAACAGCAAATGATGTTGGAAACGATGGGCGAAGATTTTAATGCTCACCAAATTAACAGGATGATTAAAGACCAGACCTATGATTTGGAAAAAGCGTCTTTTGATGTAGCCAACAAAAAGTTAGTACCGAAAGCTGGGTCCTGTGTAGAATGTCCATTTAATGCAGCAAATCAAGGAAATCTATTTGGCGAAGGAAAAATGGTCTGTATAAAGTCAGCTTGTTTTGAGACCAAGAAAACGAAATCTTTCTTGAACCTGATTGAAAAGTCGAAGAAAGAGAACATTCTATTGATTCCGGAAATACAGAAGTATTGGGCAGATGACGAAAATAATCAGCTCATCATATCCCAACTGGAAAAAAATGGATTGAAGGTCTATTTGCTGGATGATGTTGAAATCATTGAGAATCCGATTGAGCCAACAATTGAGGACATCAAAACGGAATATCAACACTACGAACTTTCGGATGATGAATTAAAAAGAAAATTGACGGAAGCTTTACAGGATTATGAAGAAGAACTAGAAGTATATTTTTCAGCTCAAGAAAATGGATTTGTAAACGGTATCGTGTTCCATCCAGAAACATACCAACACAAAGAAGTGTTTGTGAAGGTCATTGAGAAATCTGAAACGGAAAATTCAACATATTCAGAACCATTGGCCAACAGAAAAATGGCTGATTGTTCCCCTGAAGAACAAATCGTAAAAATCAACGAAAGAGAAATCCGCAAGAAGCAAATTGAAAATAACAAACA